>DATNMD010000063.1:0-54926 GCA_035602505.1 Candidatus Acidiferrum sp. | reverse complement strand
TTAAGTTAGAACGGGCTTCTCGTCGCTTGGCCGAATAGTCGCATTTCCGGCTAGGTGACCCTTGGCTCAACTGTTGCCTTCAGGCCAATGCGCTCAGCGACCAATGTTTACCGAACTCAACATTAGTCCTGTGAAACGCGCATCTCGTCAGTGCTTGATTTCCTGACGAGATGCCGACTTCTCAAGACTAATCAACACCGTAGAAGCCGGATACCTTCCGGTTAGCCGACAATTTGACCAGAACCTGTTCTTTGAGTTTCTCGAAGTGTGCCAAGTCAGTTCTGGGGGGTGGTCCATTCGTGTTCATCGGCAGCCTGGAGCGTGTCGTTGAGGGGTTGCACTGACCATGAAAGCAAAAATCATTGCCTATTGGACTACGACCGCACTCGTAGCGAGTTTTATCGGAAGCGGGGGCGTTGCGCAGCTGGCACTTCTGCGGGGCAACGTCCAGGGCACGGTGCCTGTCCTTGGCTACCCGCTCTACTTCATGACCATCCTAGGGTTTTGGAAGGTGCTTGGAGCCATTGCCATACTCGTGCCGCGTTTTCCGCGGCTCAAGGAATGGGCGTATGCCGGCATCTTCTTTGACCTGACAGGCGCGGCCGCATCCTGCGCTGCGGTCGGCGGTTACGGCGTTTACGCCTTTCACATCCTCGCCCCTCTCTTCCTTGCTGTTCTTGCTGTGGCATCGTGGGCCCTTCGACCGGAAAGCCGTACCATCGGCATCCTCATTCCAGCGAAAAACGGCAGGCCGGTATAAACACGAGAGCAGCGAACATTGCCTATAAACCCTAAGTCTTTTACCGAGTAAGGCCATCAATCTTGAAAAACGGACTCCCTCAGCCATCTGAGGCCGAGGACGTGTTCAGGGCCACGGCGGCGCGAATAAGAGTTTTCAGAGCCTTCTCGTTAACCTTGTCGCCTTCGCGGAAGTCGATGGCACGCCTCGCTCTACCCTCGAGACTAGAATTGAAGAGACCTGAGGGGTCATCCAACGAGGCGCCCCTGGAGAATGTCATCTTTACGACATTCTTGTAGGTCTCGCCGGTGCAGATCAACCCGTCGTGGGACCACACAGGTGTCCCCCTCCACTTCCACTCCTCGACGACTTTAGGGTCGGCTTGCTTGATCAAAGCGCGGAGGCGGGAAAGCATCTCTCCGCGCCAGTCGCCTAACTCCTGGATTCTCGCGTCTATCAGTCGAGATGCAGATTCGACTCTCTGGGAACCACTCTTTTTCATGATGAGTGCTTGCTTTCCCGCTGAGCTTCTCTTCTTGGCCTTCTTGGCTGCTTTCTCTGCCAATATTTTATAATAAAAAACTAATCTTTAAAGGGTTTGCTTTACTTGCGCTTGCCGTGGCTTTCAATCGCGCGGTTCAGCTCCTCGATTACATGTTCGTGCATCGGCTCAGTTATATCGAAGGTAAGGACGGCAATCCGTTGAACGAAGTCCGCGTTCTGTGCAATTCGATCCTGCTGAACGGCGGAAAGCTGCAGGTTGAGACGCTTCCAGAATGGCCGATGTCTGGCGGAAGATCGCTCAAGCTCCCGCCGGAGAAGTCCGTTCTAAAGCTCAAGGTGGGCGATGTGGTGAAGCTCAGCGAAGCCGACTTCGTGCGGCTCTCCAAGGCGTTTTTTGCTGCGCTCGAAGAGAAGTATTTGAAACTCCAAGCGACCGATGGGCCTTTATGGCGGCTCCAGCCGCGCTTCCGATCTGATCGCTTGGACGCAAAACACCTGACCGCACGGGTGCTGCGGGGTCGATAGCCCGCCGAAAACGCCGTAGCGTTTACCTTTCTACTGGGTGACGGACCCGGCGTACCCGCGGTCGACTGCCTGTGCAACTTTTTCACGGGCAATGCGGAGACGAGATGATGCCGCTGTGCGGGCTAGCCACAAAGAATACGCCTGTGTTTTCATGGTTGACCTCGCCTTTCCTCAAATTGGCGGAAACGGTTCGAAATAGAGGTTGTGCACGATCCGGGCCAGATGCTTCGGAGCTTCCAGGTCGGTTCCCGGGTAGAAAAGATCGCAACCGCCATGTCGGGCTGTAGGTCGTGCGGAACTCAATTGCCGGGATTGCTCCCGGATGACGGGCAATCCGGAAGTAATCTTTAGTTGTTGCGATCGGTAACGACAAACGCGCTTGCGTCCATTAAATGGAGTACTTCCCGGCTTGTCGGCAAACCGGAAGTAATCCTCAGGCCCGATTTGTTCGGTGGTCAGGTTGTCAACGTCTTTTTATATTGCGTCGGATTATCGGAAACTGAACCAAAAAGGCCGAAGATTCTTTTAGCCATTCTGCAGTCTCTCCCACTCGGAGGGGCCAACGCGGGTTTGACGTTGGGTGTTCTATTCCGGTCCACCAGGGCATTCCAATTAGAACTGAACGCGGTCGTTGCCATTGCTTCATTACATTCAATCTTCATGATAGTGTAACTTTCCGCGCATTTGCGAAGAGGCACACATGGCGAAACCGAAAGTGCTGGCGACGCGGCCGCTGTTTCCGGCGGCGCAGAAAATCTTAAATGCGAACTGCGAAGTCGATTACTGGACGCAGCCGGAGCGTATCTCCAAAGATGAATTGTTGCGCCGTATTAAAGACAAAGAAGGCTTGGTGTGTCTGCTCACCGAAAAGGTAGATGAAGAACTGCTCGCGGCCGCGCCAAAGCTGCGCATCGCGGCCAACGTCGCCGTGGGCTACGACAACATCATTGTGGCCGATTGCACAAAGCGGGGCGTCGCGGCTACGAATACGCCCGGCGTGCTCGACGAAACCACCGCCGATTTTGCCTGGACGCTGCTGATGGCCGTGGCTCGCCGCTTGGGCGAAGGCGAAGCGCTGGCGCGTTCCGGCGAATGGACAGGCTGGGACCTCGATCAGCTTGTAGGCACCGATGTCTGGGGCAAGACGATTGGGCTGGTCGGCTTTGGCCGCATCGGGCGGGCGGTGGCGCGCCGTGCTGCGGGCTTTCAAATGAAGGTCATCTACCACGACGCGGTACGCGCGCCTCTGGACGTCGAGAGAGGTTTCCACGCGGAGTACCGCGATTTAAGCGCGCTGCTCGGCGAAGCCGACTTTGTCAGCGTGCACGTGCCGCTGCTGCCGGAGACGCGCGGACTCTTCAATGCGAAGACGTTCTCGCAAATGAAGCCCACTTCGTTTTTGATCAATACCTCGCGCGGTCCGGTGGTGGACGAAGCGGCGTTGGTGCAGGCGCTCGAAAGCAAGAAGATTGCAGGCGCCGCGTTAGACGTCTACGAAAAGGAACCGCTCATCCACGCGGGCTTGAAGCGCCGCAACGTTGTTCTCGCGCCACACATTGCCTCCGGATCGCTTGAGACGCGCACAAAGATGGCCTGCATGGCCGCGGAAAACGTCGTGGCGCTCCTCAAAGGCCGGCGGCCGCAGAATATTTTAAATCCCGAAGTCCTGAAAGTAAGCTGAAGCGCGTGCCGGTAATCCTCGCATGGCGGACCTGAAACACCTCGCCCGCCTCATTTTCCACGAAACGTTGGCGGCCATTGATATCCCTGTGGTGATGCAGCGCAAGCTACGCGTCGAAGGCTCGCTGTTGCATTGCGGCGCCACTGCGATTGAACTGCGCGCTTTCTCGAAAATCCGCGTCGTGGCTATCGGCAAAGCGTCGCATGCCATGCTGGGCGGCTTGCGCGCGCTACTCCCTCAGGACATAGAGTTCCAAGGCGTCGTGTCCGCGCCAACGCCACCGGACCGTCCGCCGCCGGGGATCCAATATTTTGTCGGAGGCCACCCGATCCCGAATGCTGAAAGCTGGGAGGCCGCCGAAGCCATCCTTTCACTGCTGGCAACATGTGATGAAACGACGCTCGTATTTTTTCTACTCTCTGGCGGCGGATCGGCGCTCGCGGAATTGCCCCTCGATTCCCGGCTGACGCTGGAAGATGTGCAGCAGTTCTATCGCACGCTGGTGACGTGCGGCGCGCCCATCGCGGCGATGAATGCCGTCCGGAAACATGTTTCTGCGGTAAAAGGCGGCCGGCTCGCTGCGGCTGCGGAGCGCGCCACAAAGATTACCCTAGCGGTGACCGACGTGCCTGCGGGCCAGGAGTCCGCGTTGGCCTCGGGCCCTTCCCTGCCGGACCCTACTACGACCGCGGACGTCCATCACATCCTCTCGGAATTCAATATACTCCAACAACTTCCTTCATCGCTGCGCCGCTGTGTGGAAGAAGGAAAGATAAGCGAGACGCCCAAGGAAACGGACCCCGCATTCGCTAACGCGTATTTTGTACTGCTCCTCGGAATGGATGATTTGTTTCATCCCGCGCACTACGCCTCGGAGGCCAAGGGCTTCTTCACCTGTTGCGATAATTGGACCGACGACTGGCCGGTGGAGAGAGCTGCGGAGTATCTGCTCGCGCAGCTCAGCGCTCTGCAGGCGGCGAATCCCAGCCGGCCTGTGGCCTTGATCGCCGACGGCGAGGTCAGCTCGCCCGTTACCGGCGATGGGATTGGCGGAAGGAATTCTGCGTTTGTGCTTGCGTGCGTGGAGAATATTGTCGGCCGCCGCGTCGCAGTGCTCAGCGCCGGCACGGACGGCATCGACGGCAACAGCCCCGCCGCAGGCGCCGTGGCCGACGGTGAAACGCTGGGACGTGCGATGGCGGCGGGCTTGAACCCCGGAGACGCGTTCCGACGCAGCGATGCGTTTACTTTTTTCGCGCGGCTGGACGACGCTATCATCACCGGCCCAACGGGAAACAATTTGCGGGACTTGCGAATCTTGCTTTCAGAACCCTAACAACCAGGAGGCTGCAAAAAGGAGGGGGCTGCCAAGGCCGCGAGGGTTCTGTCTTCCTATTTTTGAGAAAGACGGCTCTCGATCGATTTCAGCCGGTCGCTCATTTCCTGGATTAGGTGTTCCAGCTTCTCCAAACGCTGCGCCACGCCTTGATCGCTCGCCTCGCCGGTTTTCTCGCCGTCACCTTCTCCGCCGCTGGCCTCTTTGCCGTTTTCGCCTTTCTGCAGCCGTGCGATTTGCTGCTTGACGGTAGGCGCCATTTCGATGCTGAGATCATCGTTTTTGAGCAACGATTGCAGCGCGGGAATCGCAGACGCATCGCCGCGGCTGCCCAGCGCGTAAATGGCTGCGTAGCGAATGGGGTAATGGGTTTCTGTGAGATAGCTGGCGATTTGGGCGGTGATCTCCTTGTTGCCCTTTTCCAGGCGACCCAGGCTTGCAATCGCGGCGCCGCGTGTTTCGATCGCTTTACCTGGCGCCGACCATTCGCGAAGCAGCGGCACGCCCTTGTCGTCTCCAAGATAGCCGAGCGAACGCAGCGCGGCGTTGCGCAGGAAATCGTCCGGCGAATCCGCATTCACCGCCGCAGTCAGCACTGGAAGAGCGTTCGCTGCTTTCAGCTTGCCGAGCGATTGCAGCGCATTGGCGCGCGCGCGATACGATGCATCGTCGCGAGCGATGGCCGAAAGCTTCGCCGCGATTTTCGGTTCATCCTTGATGTTACCAAGCGCGGCGACGATGTGATTGCGCACGTAAGGCTGCTCGTTGGAATCCAGTGCGTCCAGTAACTGCTTGCCTGCGCCGGCATTCCCGACGCGCCCAAGCGCGTCAGCGGCAATATCGCGAAGGCCCCACGCTTTGTCTGTGTTCAGCGCGCTGCCCAGAGCGGCCACTGCCTCATCATCATTCTTTAATTTTGCCAGCGCCTGCACCGCTTCCGCGCGGTCGGCAAGCTCCGCAGCGTTCTTCAACTGGTACAGCGACTCCTTCTTTTCCTTGTGAAACTCCGCCGATTTCAGAACCTGCCCGCCTCTATCGAAGAGCACCATCAAGGGAGCGCCATCAGAAGGTAGCAGGAAAGTTTCCGTCTCCTTCGAAACCCCAATCCTGTGCAATTTCGCGCCGGATGCAGTCGTAATCTCGACATCCACGGGCACATGGAAAACGCCGACGCGGCCTTCGACTTTCTGCGTTTGCTTCACGTTCAGCGCAATCTGATGCTTGCCGTCGTCATACGTGTAGCTGACGTCAAACTTCGGCGCGCCTGCGCCATAAATCCACTCGTCGAAGAACTGCTGCACATTGAGGTGATTCGATTCCTCGATGGCCTTGATGAGATCCGCGGTGACCACGTTTTTCCCGCGATAGACTTCCAGGTAGTCCCGCAAGCCTCGGTAGAAAGCATCCTCGCCAATCTGCTGGCGAAGCATGTACAGAATCAGCCCACCCTTTCCATAAGCGTTTCCGTCAAACTCGCTGGAGTCGTCAAAATCGTGCCGCACGATCGGCTTGCCGTATAAGTTGGTCTGCCCGAGCCACTCCTGGACCATACTCCATCGTTCGTAGTCAGCCTGCTCCTTGGGATAGCGCGATTCGGTCCACACCATCTCGAAGAACGTTGCGAAACCCTCATTCAGCCAGATGTTTCCCCAATCGTTGCAGGTGACCAGGTCGCCGAACCATTGGTGCGCCAGTTCGTGCGAAATCAGCGGGTCTTCGTCGCCGGGGAATTCCGGTATCAATTTCGGATTTCGCAGCGAACTGCTGGTATTCGTCGTGGCGCTGGAATTCTCCATTCCGCCGGCGACGAAATCGTCCACCATCACTTGCGCGTATTTCTCCCAGGGATACTCCACGCCGAGTTTCCTGCTGAACACTTCCATCATCGCGGGCGTGCGCTCGTAGTTCGGCAACAGACGGTCGCCGCGACCCTTCGGTGCGTAATAGGTTACCGGCAGGCCGCGCCAGGTTTGCTTCACTTCGTCGAACTCTCCGACAACCACGGTGATGAGATATGTCGAACTCGGCAGAGACTCACGCCAGGTCCACGTCTTCATGTTGTCCACGGTTTTGCTGAGGTTGATCAGCTTGCCGTTTGCCACTGTGATCCAGGAAGCCGGAACAGTAAGAATCGTTTCAGTGGTCAGGCGATCGTTGGGATAGTCATAAGTGGGCAGGTAGTAGCGCGTGTCTTCCGATTCGCCTTGCGTCCAGATTTGCTTGGGCCGGTTGGGATAATCCTTATCAGGAAGAATGAAGTACATGCCCTTCGCCGGCTTACCCTCGTAGCGAATGTCCACATCGAATTTTTCCCCGCTGTGCGCGGCTGCGGGCAGCGGAACAATGAGCTTCGAAGCAATGCTTTCAAATTTCGCCGGCGTCTTGTTTACCGTGACGCTTTGAATGGTCAAGCCGACGGAATCGAACGTGATTTTCGACGTGCCATCCCGCAGAATCGCCAGCGTGTGCGTGACGTCCCCGATAACCTTCTTCTGCTCCAGATCGAACCGCAGCGCGATTTTCGAATGCTGTAAGTCGTATTCGCGATTGCGCGCGTAGGGTTCGTCCGCCCACAGGTGCCCGGACAGAACGGCAATTGCTGCAACCGCGGCCAGCGTGAGAATTGCCCAGCGAATTCGATTCGCGTTTCGACACCATGCAATCATCATTCTTCCTTTCTCCATGACAACCCTGTTAAGAAGGAGCGACGTTCCCCGCGATGCGATGCCCGGCGCGCCTGAGTGCCGCAAGTGCGGTATGTAACTGTTTTTCGCTGACCACCAAATAATCCGTATCGAAGGTGGAAATGGCGAAGAGACTTACCTTCGCCTCAGCCAACGGAGCCGCCAGCGCTGCCAAAACGCCGATTTCCGACAACGCAAACGGGCCTTTCACCTGGAGCGCGCGCCATCCCGTTTCCGCGGCAACACCGCCAGGAACTTGCCCTGCAAAGCAGACCACCGAAAGCTCATCGGCGGTCCGCGTAACCGAGAAAAATCCGCCTTGCGTTGCCCACGGCGGCAACGGCGCATCTGCCGCTAGACGCACGATCGCAAAAGAACCCGGCAACGCAGTTAGATCAAAACGGCGATTGGATTCGCTCATGCGCTAGAGGAGGCTCCGCACCAACCCACCATCCACCGCAATGGATGTTCCGTTTACGTAGCTGGCGCGCTGCGAGGCCAGAAATGCGACCACTGCTGCGAACTCCTCGGGCGTTCCGATACGGCCTGCGGGAATCTCACGAGCCCAGCCGGCGAAGACCTCTTCTGGTTTGACGTTCGAGCGCGTGGAAATACTTTTAGCGAGATTATCGAGGCGTGCCGTGCGCGTATACCCCGGGCAAACGTTGTTTACAGTGATGCCGTACGGCGCATACTCGTTCGCAAGCGTGCGCGCCAGTCCGGTCACCGCAGCTCGCACAGAATTGGAAAGCAGCAACCCATCCACTGGTTGCTTGACCGCCGACGAAGTGATGGTGATGAATCTTCCCCAATTATTTTTCTTCATGCGCGGCAGCGTCTCACGCGCAAAGAAAACCGTGCTCATTAGAAGTTGGTCGACCGCAACCCGCCACTCCTCCGGCGTGGTCTCCGCAAACGAGTGAGACGGCGGTCCGCCGGAGTTCGTGACGCAGATATCGACGTGCCCAAATTCCTCTTCCACATCGGCGACAAACGCCTCAATCATTTCTTCTTGCTTGACGTCCACCGCCCGCCAAAATACCCGCTGCTTCGTCAAGGCCTGAATCTCTGCCGCAGTCTGCTCGATATTCTTCGCCTCACGCGAGCAAATCGCGACGTGCGCCCCCTCGCGTGCCAGTTCCTCTGCCACGGCCCGCCCCAGCCCTTTGCTCGCCGCCGCGACGATAGCAACGCGGCCCTGTAGTCCCAAGTCCATTCTTCCGGTGTTCTCCAAACCTTCCATGCTCTCGCGAAACGTCGCGCCCCGTCAAATGCCGCCGTCACGAATCGCGGCGCGTCCCTGCTGCATCGAATAGCGTGCACAAATCCGAGTAGAATAGACCTTACAAGAGGAGATGCCTATGACCGAAACCGCAACATTTGGAGCAGGATGCTTTTGGGGGATCGAAGCTGCGTTTCGCCGCATCCCTGGAGTTGTCGACGCCGCGGTAGGCTATAGTGGCGGCCACACCGAAAATCCCACTTACAAAGATGTCTGCACCGACGACACCGGTCACGCCGAAGTCGTGCAAGTCACCTTCGACCCGTCAACGCTGAGCTACGAACAGTTGCTCGACGCCTTCTGGCAAATGCACGACCCCACACAGGTAAACCGCCAGGGCCCTGACTCCGGCTCGCAATACCGCACCGCGATCTTCTTCCACTCGCCGGAGCAAAAATCCGCGGCGGAAAAATCAAAGGCCGCGTTGCAAGCGAGCGGCAAATTCCGCAAGCCCATCGCCACGGAAATCACTCCATCCGGCCCTTTCTATCGGGCCGAGGACTACCACCAGCGCTATCTCGAAAAGCGAGGCGCAGCCTCCTGTCACATCTGAAGCTCAGTGCAATACCCAGGGGGTTGCGTAGCGAAAAAAATTGGCGGAGAGGGTGGGATTTGAACCCACGGTAGGATTTCTCCTACACACGCTTTCCAAGCGTGCTCCTTAAACCGCTCGGACACCTCTCCGCGGTGAACAGGCTTTTAACAATTTAGCAGAAACGGTCAGCACACGCACACGCCGCTTCTCCCCTGAACTCCTCTCAACCCGCGCTGCCGCGTTCACCCTCTCCTCTCCGCTGTCTGTGCACACTTGCATCCCTCTGCTACAATTTCTTCTAGCCATTCCGGGATCGTCTAATCGGTAGGACATCAGCCTTTGGAGCTGAGTATCCTGGTTCGAGTCCAGGTCCCGGAACCAATCTTTCCTCATAACGTCGCGGCAAGGGGCTGCATCTAGCACTCAGGCCCAATTTTGCAATCCGTGAGGTGGCTCTCGGAAGCCATTCGCTGGCTTTCCGCAAGTCACCCGTTCAAGTAAAATGCTGTGTATCGTCCGAGCTATGCAGCGGCCTTGATATTCTTCACTCTAGCCCTGCGTAGTAGGTATGTGACTCCCTTAAGGATCGCCGCACGCATGGCCATGCCAGCAAACGCGCCCGTACACGACCTCGGTTCTCTGCGCATTGACGACCGTCACCGTTCCAGTAGCAGTTGGGGAAAGCGTCTCGCTATCTTCTTCGGCCTGCTCGTCGTCCTTGGCGGCCTTTCCGGGGGCGTCTTCACCTTTTGGAATCAGAAACCTGTCGTGGAAGTCGCGGTAGTACAAAAATCCGCCAATAACGGCGGTCGCGAAGCTCTGCTCAACGCCAGCGGCTACGTCACCCCCCGCCGCCGCGCTACCATCGCCGCGAAAATCACTGGTCGTGTCACAGCCGTGTTCTTCGACGAAGGAACGCCCGTCGCGGAAAATCAATTGCTCGCCACGCTTGACGATTCCGACGTCCGCAAAGCCCTCGATTCAGCCAGGGCAGATCGAGAGTCCGCACAAGCCGCCATTGCGGACCTTCAAGTCCAACTGAGGAACGCGAGAATCACCCTCCATCGAGCGGAGCAGTTGCAGAAAGCCGGCGTGCAAACACAAGAGCAATTGGACAATGCCAGCACTGCCGCGGACAGCCTCGAAGCCAAGATCAACCTCTCCAAGTCGCAGGTGGATGCGGCGCAAGCCCGAATCCAGGTAGCCCAGCAGGCGGTTGACAATTGCACGATCCGGGCGCCCTTTAAAGGAATCGTCGTCTCCAAGGACGCGCAGGTCGGCGAAATGGTCTCGCCGAATTCCGCGGGCGGTGGCTTCACCCGCACCGGCATCGCCACCATCGTGGATATGAACTCCAATGAAATTGAAGTCGACGTCAACGAGTCCTACATCGCCCGCGTGCAACCCGGTCAGCCCGTCACCGCCATCCTCGACGCCTATCCCGATTGGCAAATTCCCAGCCGTGTCCGCACCATCATTCCTTCCGCGGACCGCCAAAAAGCCACAGTGAAGGTGCGCATCTCTTTTCTCAAACTCGATCCGCGCATCCTGCCGGACATGGGAATCAAAGTAACTTTCCTGGGCGCCGAACAAAGAAAACAGGCTGGCGCCGAGGCCACTGCCATTCTGATTCCCAAGAGCGCGGTGCATGATGAGAACGGCAAGAACATCGTCTTCCTTGTGAAAGACGACAAAACCGAGCGCCGCGCGGTAACCCTCGGCGGCAGTCGCGGCTCCGACACCGAGGTCATCGCAGGCGTCAGCGTTGGAGACACCCTAGTCGTAAAAGGCCCGGGGAATCTTCGCGACGGCCAGTCCGTGGAAATTAGGAAGTAAACTTTTCACAGGGCACTAAATCTACGCCCTGCGAGCAAGGGAGCGAACCGATGGTCCGAGTCGACAGCACGGGAAAATCCAACAGCTTGATCCAAGTCCGCGGCCTGGACAAAACCTACCGCCGCGGTGGCGAAGAAATCCAGGTCCTGCAGCGCCTCAATCTCGACGTCGACAAAGGCGATTTCGTCGCCTTCATGGGCCCCAGCGGCTCCGGCAAAACCACGCTGCTGAATTTGCTCGGCGGCCTCGACGTCCCCACTCACGGCAGCATTACCGTCGACGGCGACGAAATCACTCACATGTCTGGCAACAAGCTCACGCAATGGCGCGCGCGTCACGTCGGTTTCATTTTCCAGATGTACAACCTCATCCCCGTGCTCACCGCCTATCAGAACGTTGAGCTGCCTCTGCTGCTCACCAAACTTTCCAAAGCTGACCGCCGCAAGCATGTTGAAACCGCGCTCGGGGTTGTTGGACTCACCGAACGCATGAATCACTATCCGCGTCAGCTCTCCGGTGGACAGGAACAGCGCGTGGCCATCGCCCGCGCCATCGTGGCCGATCCCACGTTTCTCCTCTGCGACGAGCCTACCGGCGACCTCGACCGCAAGAGCGCCGATGAAATCATGGAGCTGATCCATCGCCTCGTGAAGGAATTCGGCAAGACCGTGCTGATGGTCACGCACGATCCGGTCGTCGCCAAGCGCGCCGACTTGACTCTGCACCTCGAAAAGGGAGTGCTGGTCGAAGCCGGCGAGCTGCAAGGCGTCGCCGCTGGAGGTGTCGCATGAAATTTCGCGGCCTCATCTTCGCCAACCTCTTCCGCAAGAAGCTGCGCCTCATCCTCACCATTGGCTCCTTCGCCGTCGCGCTTTTTCTCTTCGCATTCCTCGCGGTCGTGCGCGGCGCCTTCAATCGTGGCGCCGATATTGCCGGTGCCGATCGCCTCGTCGTCATCAATCGCATCTCCATCATTCAACCGCTCCCGCTGTCCTATCGCGACAAAATCCTGCGCATTCCCGGTGTAAAAGCCGTCACCCACAACAACTGGTTTGGCGGGGTCTATCAAGAAGAGAAAAACTTCTTCCCGCAATTTGTAATTGACATCGAAAATCAGCGCCAGGTCATCTCCGAGCTCAAGGTGCGGGACGATCAGTGGAATGCTTTTGTAAAAGATCGCCAGGGCGCCATCGTCGGCGCTAAAACCGCCAAGCGCTTCGGCTGGAAGATCGGTGACCGCATTCCCATCAAGAATTCCCTGTTCGGCGGCGGGCCCACCTGGGACTTCAATATCGACGGCATCTACAACAGTGAACGTGCCGGTGGCGACGAAAGCCAATTCTGGTTTCAGTGGGATTACTTCGAGGAGCGCATGCCCCAGAGTTTCAAGGGCAATGTAGGCTGGTATGTCATCAAGCTTGATAACCCCGACTATGCGGTGAGCGTCGCCAAGGCCATCGACGAAATGGCCGCCAACTCGTCGTTTGAGACGAAAACCGAAACCGAATCCGCCTTTGCCGCCGGCTGGGTCAAGCAATTCGGAAACATCCAGTTTCTGATTATGACCATCGGCACCGTTGTCTTTTTCACGCTCTTGCTAGTTACGGGCAACACTATGGCCATTTCCGTTCGCGAACGCGTGAGCGAACTCGCCGTCCTCAAAGCCATCGGCTTCACCGATCGCTCGGTATTGTTCTTTGTTCTTGCCGAAGCTCTCACCATCGCCCTTGTCGGCGGCCTTCTGGGCTTGGGCCTCGCCTCGCTGGCGGTTCCCGCTCTTGGCGCGGCTCTCAATGGGCTGCTTCCGACGCTGATTCTGTCCAAAGCGATTCTCGCGATGGGCCTCGGTCTGGCAGTTCTCGTGGGCGGCATCAGCGGGCTGCTGCCCGGCATCGGCGCTATGCGCATGCGTGTCGTCAACGCGCTGCGGAGGGTCTGACATGGCGATTCCGGTTATCTACAATTTCCGCAGTGTCAAAGCCCGCTGGACTTCCGCCATCGTCGCCGTCCTCGGCATTGCTGGCACCGTCGGCGTCTTCATCGCCATGCTCTCGCTCGCCCGTGGCTTCAGGGCCACGCTCGTCGCCTCCGGCTCCAACGAGAACGCCATCATCATGCGCGCTGGCGCTACATCGGAAATGATGAGCGGCATCGGCCTCGAACAGGTCAAGATCCTTCAGGATGCACCTGGCGTGGCGCGTGGCTCCGCGGGTCCCCTGGTCACATCCGAAGTTGTTGTCGTTGCGCCTTTCCCGCTGCGCAGCACCGGCACCGACGCCAACGTGCAGGTCCGCGGTGTTTCCGCAAACGTTCTGACCATCCGCAACAACATCAAGGTCGTGCAAGGCCGCATGTTCTCGCCCGGCCTTTCCGAGCTCGTCGTGGGAAAAAACGCGAACACCACCTATTCTGGCTTGACCGTGGGAAACACCGTTGACTTTGGCGGCGGGCACTGGCGCGTGGTGGGCGTGTTTGATGCGGGAGGCAGCGCCTTCGACTCCGAAGTTTGGTGCGATGCACGCGTCCTCGACGACGTTTACAAGCGCCCCACTAACGTATTCCAATCCGTCACCGTGCATCTCACTTCGCCGGATTCCCTCCAGCAATTCAAAGACGCCGTAACTGCCGACCCGCGCCTCAACTTCGACGTTAGCCGCGAAATCGACTACTACGCCAAACAATCCACGCGCATGACCCAACTCATCACCATTCTCGGCGGACTTGTTGCTGCCGTCATGGCCATCGGCGCCGTCTTCGGCGCGCTCAATACCATGTACTCCGCTGTAGCCGAGCGCGGCCGCGAGATCGCCACCATGCGCGCGCTCGGTTTCGGCGGCGCAGCCGTCGTATTTTCATTCTTGATTGAAGCGCTCTTAATTTCCTTCATCGGAGGCGCCCTCGGCGCTGTCGCGGTGCTTCCGCTTAATGGCCTTACCACCGGCGCCATGAACTGGCAAACCTTCTCACATCTTGCCTTCGCCTTTAAAATCACACCTGGCCTGCTGATCGCTGGAATAATCTTCGCTTTGTTAATGGGCCTACTCGGCGGCCTCCCTCCAGCCATGCGTGCCGCCTGGCGGCCAGTGGCGGTGGCCCTCCGAGAGTTATAACGTCCAGCGGTAACTTGCGTGCGTTCCGGTGACGCAGCCACGAAACAAAAGGGCCGGACTTTCGCCCGGCCCTTCCCGCAGTCACCGCCGCTTTTTTCTCCGCCTAACGACTCGACGTCGCCGTCCGCGTGCGGTCTCCGGAACTTCCCTGGTCCGATGTCGAAGATTGGCTAGACTGACTGCCCTGACTTGACTGAGCAGACTGGCTTGATTGAGCGGACTGCCTCGGCTGGCTCGAAGCCCCAATCGGTATCTGCCGGTTCTTTTTCTCGGATTCTGGCACCGGCACCACGATTTCCAGCACGCCATTCTGGAAGCTAGCCTTGGTGTCTTCGATCTTGGCGCCCTCCGGCAGCGGGATCAGCCGGTAGAAGCGCCCATAGACCCTTTCGGTGCGTATTACCCCACTATCCTCTACGGTTTGCTCCCTTCTCCGCTCGCCCTGGATCACCAAGCCATCGTCGGTCGCTTCCACCTGCACGTCATTCTCGGACAATCCCGGCAAGTCCGCGCGAATCACCAGATTGTTGCCCTGCTGGCAAACCTCTACCGCGGGAATCCACGTGAAATCCTCCTCCGAAATGTCGGTGTCCCCGCGGTTCCGACCGACGGCAAGCCCAATCGCTCGATCGATGTCTTCGGTGAACCTGCGCATCAACGTGATGGGGCTCAAGGTAAAGAATTCACCTGGGCTTACGGAAAAGACCGAGGGGGAATAGCGCCCCTGCTGGTAGCGTTCCATCCCCTGCGACTGCCTGGTGCGCCCTTCGGTGCGTTCCGAGGGTGTCAAGCTCGTGGACTGCTCTTGCTCGCGTTGTCTCTTCGTTCCAACTTCGGCCATGGCTTTGCCTCCTCAAAGCTCTTCTCACGAGCTTTGGTAAATTTTCCCTCACGAAAAAATATTTCGCGTCAGGAACTCCTAGAACAATACGGTTTAGCGCTGCTTGCAATACCATGAATGCGGGGGTAGGACCTGAGATTGTGAGTTTTTTCTTCTGTTCGCCTCGGCGGAGGCGAAATCACAGGTGCATTTGGAATTAGCGGCTCGGAAGCCGCTGCGCGTCGTGACGGCCCGTTGACGCCGGACGGCTGCCTGTCCCTCGTCGCGCCTAGCTGCTTTGCTTTTCGGCTCGTCAGAGCTCGTTCTTCTGAATCTGGGAGACAGCGAAATCACAAGCCCGCGCCGTCAGCGCCATGTAGGTCAGCGATGGGTTCACGCAGGAATTGGAGGCCATGCAGGCCCCGTCGGTCATGAACAGGTTTTTCACGTCGTGGGCCTGATTGTGTTCGTTCAGCACGGAGGTTTTTGGATCGCGCCCCATGCGCCCCGTTCCCATTTCGTGAATCGCCAAACCCGGCGGTGAAATCTCCTGGAACACGTAAATGTCCTTCGCGCCGGCCGCCGCTAACATCTCCGCGGCTTGTACGGCGATATCGCGCGACATAGCGTGCTCGTTCTCGCCCCACGCGCAGTTGATCTTCAGAGTCGGAATGCCCCAGGCGTCCAGCTTGTCCTTCTGTACTTCCACGTAATTGTCATGATTTGGCAGGCACTCACCGAATCCGCCGATGCCCATGCGCCATTGTCCGGGCTTCTTCAGCGCGTTCTTGAAATCCGCGCCAAACCCACTCATGCGGATGCCGCGGCCCCAGCCTTCGCGGCTTCCGCCGCCCTGGTAGCCATAGCCGCGCAAAAATTCCTTCTGTTTTGCTTTCACATTGCGGAAGCGCGGGATGTAAATTCCGTTCGGACGATTGCCGAACGGCATTTTGTCTTCGTGCCCCGGCATGGTTCCGCTGGCGCCCGCGCCCATGTGATGGTCCATCAAATTGTGGCCTAGTTCCCCGCTGCTGTTCGCCAATCCATTTGGGAATTCCGGCGTTGCAGAATTCAGCAGGATGCGCGTGGACTCCAGTGCCGACGCATTGATGAAAAAGATGCGGCCCTTGAATTCCATGGCGTTCCGCGTTTGCGCATCGATCACCCGCACGCCACTGACTTTCCGCGTCTTGGGATCAAAGATCAGGCTGTGCACCACGCTGTAAGGACGAAGTGTGAGTCGCCCGGTTTTTTGCGCCGCCGGCAGCGTTGCGCTGATGCTGCTGAAATACGATCCGGTGATGCATCCCCGGTGACAAACGCCGCAGTAATGGCACGCCGCACGACCATTGTGCACCTGCGTCAAAACTGCGGAGCGCCCGATGGTCATGATGCGATCATCAAACCTTTTGGCCAGCGCGTCGCGCATGTCTCGCTCGACGCAAGTCATTTCCATCGGCGGCAGAAATTTTCCGTCGGGCAATTGCGGCAAGCCCTCCGCCTGGCCGCTAATTCCTGCAAACTCTTCCACGTAGTCGTACCAGGGCGCGATGTCTGCGTAGCGGATCGGCCAATCCACCGCGATGCCGTCCTTCTGGTTGGCTTCAAAATCCAGATCGCTCCAGCGGTAACTCTGCCGCCCCCAAGTGATGGATTTTCCGCCGACCTGCCGGCCGCGGATCCACGAAAACTTTTTGTTCGGATCGGTAGAATATGGGTTTTCCTTGTCGTTGACGAAAAACTTATTCGAGTATTCGTCGCAAGCGTAGTAACACTCTCGCTGAATCGGCTGCGTCCCTGCGCGCTCCGCGCGATTGTCCCAGCCGCGATATTTCAACTCCCACACCGGAACATGCTCGACGTAATCGCGCTCCGGCAAAATAGTGCGCCCCGCCTCCAACACCAGCACACTCAGCCCTTTTTGCGTGAGCTCCTTCGCCGCCCAGCCTCCGGTTATTCCCGAACCGACAATGACCGCATCATAGGTGTTTGTCGCCGCCATGTTCTCCTCGCCCCCTGTCCTACGCGTCCCCGAGCCCGGGACCCAGCTTCTCGCAGCCATGATGCGCGCCGGGAATAATTTGCAGCTTTAATTCCTGCGTGAATCCAATTTCAGACGTGTAGTAGCCATGCAGCGTAATTCCGCGGAAGACGTCATAGAAGTTTCCCTTCAACTGCGCGTCCAGCTCGGGGACTGTATTGCCGTGCTTCTCCCGTTTTTGCGCCCGTTCCGTCGCAGAGTAATCATCCAACGCGCGCAACAGTGTGACCTGCTGCATCGGCGTAGCGTCGACAAAACTCTTTCCAAAGAGCTCGTTGCTCTGCTTGTCCACGCCAGCCAGTCCACCAAGGAAGGTTTGCCGCTCTTCCTGCGTGGCCCATTCCGTCAAAATCACATCGATGAATTCATTCACCCGCACCGCTTTTGCCCCCGGCGTATCTGTTTCCGGAATGATCAAATCCGTCATCACCACCACCGTGGAATTCTGGTGCGGATTCAGCGTGCGCAGCTTGTATCCCGGCCCGGTCTGCGCCTGCGCCTGTCTAAAAAAAGCCGCCAGCGGCGAAGAAAAAACCGGGAGCACCGCCCCCGTCGCCAGCATTTTCAAAACGTCACGACGCTGCATAAATCCCCCGTGAGAATTGAGTTTTTGCGGAGTGCCTCGACCTCGCGCGCATATAATACAGGACTAAGCGTTTCAGGCGCGGTTGAGCATACTCCATCTTCGCGTCCCAGAGAATCGATTTTCTAATGCGATTCTAGGAGATCCGGTTTTGGCCGCCACTCCAGAATTCAGATACCTCACTGTGAACGGCAAGCGGCTGGAAACGCTGCGGTACGCACTTGCCGGTGCGGATTCAACCATTGTCATGCTCCACGAAGGTCTCGGCTCTATCGCCATGTGGAGGGATTTCCCGGAGCGCGTGGCGGACGCGACGGGCTGCGGCGTTCTGGCGTATTCGCGGTATGGCCACGGGAAATCGGAGCGCCTCGCCGAAAAACGCTGCTTCGACTTCATGCATCACGAAGCGAAAATGGTGCTCCCAGAACTGCTGCGGCAACTTGAGATTCAGCAGCCCATTCTTCTCGGACACAGCGATGGCGCCTCCATCGCTTTAATTTACGCGGGCACTTGGCCTGGGCTTGTGCGCGGGCTCATTCTCGAGGCGCCGCATGTTTTCGTTGAGGATCTGAGCATCCGGAGCATCACCGCGATTCGCGAGCTCTACGAATCCACCGACCTAGCGAAAAAGCTGGCGCGCTACCACGAACACATCGACGAAACATTTCGCGGATGGAATGACATCTGGCTCGATCCGCATTTTCGCAACTGGAACATCGAGGAGTACCTCGAGGCGATCACTTGCCCCACGCTCGTGATCCAAGGCGAGAACGACGAGTACGGAACTTTAGCTCAAGTGGAAGGCATCCAGCGTCGTGTACCCGCGGCGCAAACGCTGATTCTTCCTCGCTGCGGCCACTCTCCGCACCGCGACCAACCAAATCTAACTCTCGGCGCCATCGCCGAATTCGTAGCGACGAGGCTGTTTTAACTACTGGCGCAGCATGCTGCGCCACACAGAAGAGGCGTGCGCTCGTCAATGCTTACCTTCGGCGAGCTGGGGCGTAGCAATGCTACACTCCTACAAGCGCGCCTCAATCTACTGCGATCACCAGCAGCGTGGCGTCATCGTGCCAGACTCCGTGGCTGAAGCCGGACACTGCCAGCAAAATCTCCTTCTGAATCTCCACAGCGCTCCGCCTGCGATTTTCCTGGAGCACCGTCAGCAGCCGCTCTTCACCAAACTCTTCCTCATCGGCGTTGCACGCTTCGGTGACGCCATCAGTGAAAAGGACCATGCGGTCGCCGCTCTGCAATTGCGCTACGCCGCACTTAAACGCCTGATTTGCAAAAACACCCAGAACGCCGCCGCCTTCACGCAGGCGCTCGTGCGAGCCATCGCGGTGCAAAACAAAGGGTGGATTGTGCCCGGCGCTCACATAGCGCAGCAGACGCGCGCGCCCATCGAGCTGCGCGTAAAACAGAGTGACGAACCGATCGCTGGCCATGTTGCGGTACAGCAGAGCGTTCAGTCGTGCGCACAATTCCTCCGGGGCTACCGAAGGCGACGCCAAGCCACGCACGGCGGCCTGCAAATTCGACATCAACAACGCCGCCGGCAATCCCTTACCCGCTACATCCGCGATGCACAGTCCAATGCGTTCCTCATCAAAAGGAAGCACATCGAAATAATCTCCGCCGACGACGCGGGCGGATTGCCACGCGCCGGCAATTTCGTATCCGGCAAGCTGCGCAATTCCCTTGGGCAGAAATCCTTCTTGAATCGCGCGCGCTTCCGCAATTTCGTGCTCCTGCTCGTGAAACTGCGAAGCGATTACTTTCTGTGCTTGCGTTTCCTGCACCGCGAGTCGCGCGGATTCCCGGCGCTCGCGCCCTAGCGTGATCTGCTTGCGCAAGACTTCCAGCAATTGCGAATTCGTCCAGGGCTTTTCGACAAAGTCGGTGACGCCGCGCTGCATAGCTTCGACGGCGATGCCGACGGTGGCCCAACCGGTCATCACCACAATCGGCGGCACACTGTCTATCGCTTTAAGCTGCGCCAACAAATCCAGGCCTTCACGGCCGGAAGTTGTATCGCGCGCGTAATTCAAGTCCATCAGCAAAAGGTCGAACTCCCTACGCCGGAGCGCCTCCAGCAAATCCGACGGCGAGGTAACCGTTTCGGTGGAATAGCCGTGCCCTTTTAGCAGGAGGCACAAAGCCCGCAGCACGTCGGGCTGATCGTCGGCAATCAAAATTCGCGACAGCATGGTTCTCACTTCAGTGGGAGTCTCGGACATCGATGCTAACATGTCGCCGATTGCCCCTTTCGCCCGCAGCGTTCGTTGACGATAGCTGTAAGGCAGTCTCCCTTCCAGCGCAAAATCGTGTTAACCGCCGTTCTTTCAAATCATTACACGCTGTTCCAGCACGTTGACATGAGACCTCTGACCGATTGCGGGAACCGTCGTCCCAGGAGCGAACACATTAGCAGTCGCCCGCCGTTACGCTCGATCTGATGCCTCCACCTTTAGCACCGCTGCGCCCTGGATTGCGTCGTTTTTCAGCGCGTTGAGGGCATGGTTGGCTTCGCGCAGGGGGAAGAGTTGCGTGCGCGTACGAATGGGGATTTCGGCTGCGACGCGCAGGAAATCTTCCCCATCCTGGCGCGTGTTGTTAGCCACGCTGCGAATCACGCGCTCCTGATAGAGCAGGTCGTAGTCGAAGGATGGAATGGGGCTCATGTGGATGCCGCCAAGAACGAGGGTGCCTCCTTTGCGCAGCGCTTTCAACGCGGCGGGAACTATCTCCCCTGCCGGGGCAAACACGATGGCGGCATCGAGCTTGACAGGAGGATCGGCGAAGGTGCCGCCGGCCCATTTTGCACCTAGCTCGAGAGCGAGCTTCTGGTGCCGCGCGTCGCGAGTGGCCGCGTAGACCTCGATATGCCAGTGCCGGGCAACCTGGATCACAACGTGGGCGGCGGCGCCAAATCCGTAGAAGCCCAACTTGCCGTAGGGCCTAATCCCAGACAGACGGAGGCAGCGAAACCCGACAATTCCGGCACAGAGCAGCGGAGCGGCTTGCTCGTCGGGAAATTGCTCCGGCATGGCATAGATGAAGTCTTCTGGCGCGACAATGTACTCTGCGTAGCCGCCGTCCACCGAATAGCCAGTGAAAGTGGGGTGGTCACAAAGATTTTCCGCGCCGGAGCGGCAGAATTCGCAGGTGCCGTCGGTGTGATGCAACCAGGCAATTCCTACGCGTGCACCGACGGGGAACCTGCTTGCGCCGGCTCCCAGCTTTTCAACCACACCGATGACTTGATGACCCGGAATCACCGGCGATTTGCGCGGCGGCAATTCTCCTTCGACTACGTGCAAGTCAGTCCGGCAGACACCGCAGTAAGAAACGCGAACCAATACGTCCCCACTCGCGGGCCGTGGGGTAGGGTAATCCGCAAAAACCAGGGGGTTGGTTTCAATCGGGGCGGGAGATTGGAGGACGCAGGCTTTCACTGGAGGGGTACCCCCCACCCCGGGTGTCTTGCAAAAAGAGGCTGTAAGTCGCTGAAAACAAACAACACGACGTTAAAAAAGAGAGCCAAGAGACCAAAAGATAGCGCAAAGAGGCGCCAACCGGCAGAAAACAAAAGAATTGAGAAAAATGAGACGGCAAGAAGTGGCAAAGACAAACCTTGGAACTCGACGCGATGGGGGAGCTGGAAAGAGGCAGACATGAGGAACGATAGCATGATGACGGAAGATAACGGAAGCGTAATTCATTGAATGGGGATTTTCGGGGTTGAATGGTTGCTGGGCGCATTGAACGGGACGGTGCTCCGCGGCGACCCACTACAGACGTGAGGCGGCCAGTTTTGCAGCGTGATAGCCACACATGCCGTGAACCCCGCCTCCGGGTGGAGTGGAGGAAGAGCAGATATAGACGTTGCGAAGGGGTGTGGCGTAATGGCGGCAGGTGGGGCGAAAGAAGAATTGGCGGAGATCCATGGCGCCGCCGGAGATGTCACCACCGATTAGGTTGGAGTCCATTTCTTCGAGGGCGGCGGGCGAGAAAACGCGGCGGGCGAGGATGCAATCCCGGAAGCCGGGAGCGAAACGCTCGATTTGCGACTCGAGGGCTTCGAGCATGTCGACGGTGGAGCTGTTGGGTACGTGGCAATAGGCCCAAGCGATGTGCTTCCCTGCCGGGGCGCGGGTGGGATCGAAGAGGCTCGGCTGGGCAAGCAGGACGAAGGGCCGCTCGGAGTGGCGGCCATGGCGCGTGTCGTGTTCGGACGCGGCGATTTCCTGAAAGTTGCCGCCGAGATGCACAGTGGCGGCTCGCGCGCAGTCCGCCGCTTTCCAGGGAATGGCGTGGTGCAGCGCGTAATCGACTTTGAAGACGCCGGGACCGTAACGGTATTGCGCGAGCCGGCGGGCGAATCGCGGAGGGAAACGGTTGCGCGCGATGCGCAGCAACTGGTGTGGGGTTACGTCACAGAGAATGGCGTCGTAATCCTGGAGCGCGGACAAGGCTTCAATACGCGCGGAAGTTTTGACTGTGCCGCCGAACGACGCGAGGTGCCGGCAGAGAGCATCGGTGATCGATTGCGCGCCGCCCCGTGGAATGGGCCAGCCCACCGCATGCGCGGCTGCGCCGAGAACTACGCCAAAGGCGGCGCTCAGCGGCTCATCAAGGCTCAGGAAGGAATGCGCGGCGAGACCAGCGAAGAGCGCCTTGGTGCGCTCGCTGCGGAACAGATGCGCAAGTGTTTTTGCCGAAGGGAAAGCAGTGAGGCCGAAGCGCGCAAGCAAGAACGGATGGGGGGTCAACAAATGGAGCGGACGGAGGATTTCGGCGGAGAGAACAGACCAGCGCTCGACGAACGGCTGCATCAAGCGGCGCCAGCGTTTGCCGTCCGCCCCAAGAACAGATTCGGCGTCCCGCAGATCGCGCTCGAGAGTTATGGCGGTGCCGTCATCGAAAGGATGCGCCAGGGGAGCGGACGAGTGAATCCACTGCAAACCGTGAGCCTCCAGTGGAAGCGAAGTAAAAAACGGGGAGCCCGCGGCGAGCGGATGAACGGCGGAGCCGAAATCGTGGAGGAAGCCGGGCAAGGTGAGCTCGAGTGTGCGCGCGGCGCCGCCCGCTTGCGGTTGCGCTTCGAAGACGTCAATGCGCACGCCGCGTTGCGCGAGGGTGACGGCGGCTGCGAGGCCGTTAGGCCCGGCGCCCACTACGCAGGCTCGGGTGCTCTGAGCGGGTGAAGTCATTGGCGGGGCGGAAGCTCTGGTGGCCACTCGACGGCGATGATGCGGCCGTTCGCATCGCGCCCGAGGGTTGGCGCATAGTTGCCCAGCAATTGGCGTCGCCACCACAAACCCTGCTCGCGTTTTTCTTGCATGGAGGTAAACCAATATTGCCAGAGCAAAACGCGAATCTGGCGCGGCGGCTGCGGAAACGGATTGCCGGCGAAGAGGGCGAGGACGTCTGGGCTGCCTTCGAGGAGGCGCTCTTCTGTGCGCGGGAGGATGGGATTGGAGCGCCAGTGGCCTAGCGATGCGAACCATAGATTCCAATCAAAACGCGGTTGATACGGGGCATAGATACGCGGAGCCTCGTAGGGATTTTGCGGCTTAAACCGAAACTTGTAGGCCAGCCAATTCTGGCCGTCATTCGAGCCTTGGAATTCGATTTCGTAGCGGCCGCGCGTCATTACCGCGAACAGGCCGTAGCGGTCGGCAACGCGAAATGGCTGCAGCGCACCGACAGGCCCGAACGGAAATGGCGCGCCAGGCCAAACCATCCACAGGAGAAGGACGGTGCTTGAGTAGAAGAGCCACGCGAACATCAGTGCGGTGAGGGCGAGTTTGAGATTGGCCAAGTACCGAGCCCAGGTTCGCTGCCAGGCTGGCATTGCGGTTTCATGCGAGGTAGCCGCTTCGGAGGCTGCTGGTGTTGGTTGCGCCAGTTGCGCTTTCCATGACTGCGGGACGAAACGGGCAAGGAAACGGTCGTCCAGGAGAAAAATGCCGAGCGCGAGGACGAGGTAGTTCAAGAAGGTATAGTTGGCGGTGAGGATTATACCGATTTGCCAGGGCGTGACGATGAAAAAGCAGAGGATACGGATGCGGCGAGGAAAGAAAAGCATCCACACAAAGACAAGCTCGAGAGCGAGAGTGGCGAAGGCAGCGGCGGCATGAAACCAGTGCGGCAGATGTTGTACGTACCAGCCTATCCAGGTGGGCAGCGGACCGTTTTGATAGTACTCGTCCATGGCGGTGAAGTGGCGCCACTGGGGATCGCCGCCGGCGATTTTGGCGATGCCGGATTCGAAGTAAATTCGAAACCATTCCCAGAGAAGGAGAAAAATGCTGGCGCGCATGGGCGGGCTGTTTGGTGCGAGACCAGGACGAAATCCCGGCGGGGCGAGAAAGAGCGAGATGAAACCTGCTTCGAGGAGCATGCCGTCAGATTGGTAGCCAGAAAAATCGGAGGCGGCGCTGACAAAGGAGAGAAAGCAGATGAAACAAAGGAGAAGCATGCCGCGCGGGAAGATGTTGATGGTGAGAAGGATGGAAGCGAGGAGGCCGGCCCAGCATATGGCCATGAGCATGTGATTACCGGTGGAGAACCAAAGGAGAGTGGGTGCGTACCAGAAGCGGGCGAAGCCGATGGAATTAGTGACCGCGCGCAAGTATTCGGAGGCGGGGAGAATTCCGTTGGGACCGATGAGGCCACGGATCTGGAAGATCAGCGAGAAAAATGCGGAGAAATAGATCACGCCGAGCGCGCGGAGAAAAAGCCAGCGCGGGATGAGGCGGTCGCGCGCACCGTGCTCGGGGTCGAAGAGCCAGCAGAGGACGGAGGCGGGGCGGAGGTCCATGGGGCGGCTCCAATATACAGGGGCGATGCGGTGGGTGACAGCAGGTCCAGCGGGGGATCGGTTGAGATCCTTCGGCCCGGCTGAGAAGCGCGGGACCTCAGAATGACAGGGGCTCTGACATAACGAGAGACGCCACCTTGGAAAGTCGTGCCGAGATGGGGCGCAGCCGTGCTGCGCCCCTACGCGCGTCAATAGGGGTGGTTGGTGAATCTACTTCTGTGGCGGAGTTGCACCAGGAAATCTGATGAGAGACGAAGATTCATGAGCTATCAGCCGATTGAGAATTACGGAATTATCGGGAACATGCGGACAGCAGCGCTGGTGGGCATGAATGGCTCGATTGACTGGTATTGCTCGCCACATTTCGACTCGCCGAGCGTGTTTGGGGCGATTTTGGATGACGAAAAGGGAGGACGATTCAAGATCGCGCCCGTCGCGGAGCAGTTGAAGTCGCGGCAATTTTATTGGCCATCGACGAATATCCTGGTCACGCGATTCCTGCACGAGGACGGAATCGCGGAGCTGGAAGATTTCATGCCGGTGGGATTGCCGAAGGAGTCGAAGTGGTACCACCACTTGTACCGGAGAGTTCGATGCGTACGTGGCACGGTGAAAATCAGGGTGGTATGCAAACCGGCGTTTGACTACGGGCGAGAATCGCACGAAGTGAAGCTGCACCAGAATGGGGCGACGTTCCGGTCGGCAAAGCAATGCCTGCACCTTTGCTGCGGCGAGCAGCTGCGGCGCGGTGAAGACGGAAGCGTGGTTACGGAATTTGTGCTGGAGGAAGGCAAGTCGCATGTTTTCACGGTGAGCGATGAGCAACCTGACAGCGATACACCGTGCCCTGCATCGGAGGCAGAAGGCGAAGAACTGTTCCAGCAGACCGTGAAATTCTGGCACCGCTGGCTTGCGGCGTGTACCTACCGTGGACGCTGGCGCGAGCGCGTGGAGAGATCGGCGCTGGTACTGAAGCTGTTAACCTTCGAGCCGACAGGGGCCATCATAGCCGCACCGACGACGAGCCTGCCGGAGGTAATCGGCGGCCCTCGCAATTGGGACTACCGGTATACATGGTTGCGGGATGCGGCGTTCACGGTGTACGCGTTTGTGCGCATCGGCTTTACGGAAGAAGCGGCGGGGTTCGTAAACTGGATGAGGAACTACGTTGCAAAACATACGCGGCCCGGTGAAAAGATACCATCGTTATTTTCCATTTACGGCAATCCGGAACTGCCGGAGCAGGAACTGAAGCACTGGGAAGGCTACAAGAAGTCGAGGCCAGTGCGCATCGGCAATGATGCGTACAAGCAATACCAGAGCGATATTTATGGCGAGCTGATGGACTCGCTGTACCTGTACAACAAGTATGTGCTGCCGATCTCCTACGATTTCTGGACGCGGATCCGACATCAGCTCGACTGGGTGTGCGAGAACTGGCAAAACCCGGACGAGGGGATCTGGGAGATGCGCAACCGCCAAGAACATTTTGTTTATTCGAAGCTGATGAATTGGGTGGCGCTGGACCGCGGGATCAGGTTGGCGGACAAGCGTTCCTTTCCCGCAAATCGCGAGAAGTGGATTCGCGACCGGGACAAGATCTACGAGGAGGTGATGACGCGGGGATGGAGCGAGAAGCGGCGGGCGTTCACGCAATTTTACGGAAGCGAAGACTTGGACGCTTCGGTGTTGCTCATGCCGCTGGTGTTCTTTATGGCGCCGAGCGACCCGCGGATGGTGAACACGATCAAAGCAATCCTGAAGAGCCCAAAGGAAGGCGGGCTGGTCAGCGACGGGTTGGTGTACCGATATCCGCCGGATCCGCGCATCGATGGGCTGCCCGGAGAGGAAGGGACATTCAATATGTGCTCATTCTGGTTGGTGGAGGCGATGACACGCGCAGGAATGGCCGACCTCGAAATGCTGAACCAAGCGCGGCTGCTGTTTGAGCGCATGATGGGATACGCGAACCATTTGGGATTGTACGCGGAACAGACGAGTTCGCAGGGAGAAGCGCTGGGAAATTTTCCGCAGGCGTTTACGCATCTGGCGCTGATTAGCGCGGCGTTTAACTTGGACCGGACGTTGAATGCGAAGAGCTGACGCTTCGAAAACGGCGGGACGATCAACGCAGTCCAAAACGTGGTGTGCTACATTATTTTGGCCATGAAATTCAAGAAAATTGAGGCGGACGGGTTGGAGTGCACGACTTCGGCCGTGCGGCCGTTTGGGTGCATGGAGCTTTGGGCGGGAAACGAGAGGGCACATCGTTCACTGGAGCTCGCAGGGCTGGAAGGCGACGTGATCGCGGTGCCGTCCGGCGGCGATGAGGGCGGAGACCTGGCGGCGGTTTTTTCTTGCAGCGACAACGTGGCGCGCGTGGTGCTCGCGGATTGCGTGGGGCACGGGTATGTGGCGAGCAAGGTGGCGCGACACGTGCATCACTTGCTGCACAAATTTCATGACATTCGCGATACGGCGGGGCTATTGGGGGCGCTGAATGACGAGTTCACGCTGGGGACGGCGGACGATGCGGGAGGATTGCGGCTGACCACGGTGGTTACGGGCACGTACGACGGGATGAGCGGGGAGTTTAACTTCGCGTACGCGGCGCACCCGCGGATGCTGGTGTGGAGGGCGCGGGAGGAGCGATTTTGTGAGCTAGGGGAAGGCTTGGAGAATTTGCCGCTGGGATTTATTACCGGAGAGCAGTATAGCGAGCAGAGCATTCGGCTGAACGTGGGAGACATGATTGTGGCGTTTTCCGATGGGGCGACGGAGGCGCAATCGCCGGCCGGGGAACAGTTGGCGCACACGGGATTTCTTTCGCTGGCGGAGGAGACATTGCGCGGGATGAGGGAGCCGGCGAGTTTGGCGGAGTTTTCGCAGGCGTTGCTGGGAGGCGTTCAGGCGTATCGCGGCGGGGCGGAGCTGGAGGACGACGTTACGCTGCTGACGCTGCGGCGCGTGAGCTGAGGCGGAGAATTGGCGCTTCGCTGAGTTACTGCGGCGGCCGGGCCGGTGGATGGGCAGAAAAATAGCGGATTAGGCTGGCGGTGAATTCGTTCGTGGCGCGCTGGACGTTGCGATTGAGAGCGGCGACGACGGCGGAAACATCTTTGCCGCTGACGGGTTCGTCGTGGTTATAGAGGTGAGTCCAGACGGTGTTGCCGGTTTTGGTGTCGCGGAGTTCGAGTTCGAGTGCGAGACGCGCGGATATGGTGGAGCCGGTGATTTCCTTGAAATCGTAGAGATGGCCGTGGAGAAGGTAGTCTCCGCGGATGCTGCTGCGTTGAGCGTAGACGGAGTGGTAGCGGCCGGAGGAACGCAGAGCACGGAAAAGAACTTGCTGGATCATTTCCGTGGGAGGCTCGGCCCAGCGCTGGTATTCATAGGTGCCCATGTTCTCGCCGCTGGAACTGTAGACGATGTGGTCTTCGCGGTAGAGATGCGAGGACATCAGCGGGCCCATGAGAATGGTGACGGGGTAGACATCGCCCTGCGGGTCGGCGCCGTTGTCGCTGGGGGCGGAGAGTTGATAATACTTTGCGGGCCGGGCGGCGCCGCATCCCGCTACAATTAGGGCGCAAAGCAGAAAAATACGTGGGTGGAGCCCGTTCATTGTTGTTCCCCGGGCTTGTGTTCGCGGGGATTGGATGAACGAATGAGCGTGTAGGGACGCGCCTTGATGGTGGCGGTGAATTCCTTGAGATTTTCGGAGACGTGCCGGAAATTATCGAGGAGCTCGTCGATATTTTCGGAGTTGACGTCGAGAGTCTGATTCAGGTGCGCAGTTAGATCGGTCATGTTGGTGAGAGTGCGGCGGAGTTCGGCGACGGCCTGGCGAATGTCGGCACGATTCTCGCCGATGAGAGAGTCGATGTGATCGATGGCTTTATTGGCTTCGCCCGAAGTCTTGCGGAAATCGGAAAGAAGAGGCTCGAGCTTTTCGCTGACGGAATTAATGTGCTGAAGGGTGGCATGGATGGCGGGGCGATTCTCTTCTAACAGGCCGCGAGTGTTGGCGAGCGTGGCAGAAAGATTGGCGCGATTCTGAACACTGAGAAGGTCGTTGACGCGCTCGACGGTGACTTTCAACTCGCTGGCGCGATCGTTCAAGGTGGCAATAAGCTGCTGAGCGTGGGGACCGAGTTCATTGATCTGCGCGGTGATGGCGTTGAAATCGATGTAGTTTTCGGCAGTGAGCTGAGAACCGTCGGGAGCGATGGCGGCCTTGGGAGTGCCGGGCAGAATTTCGAGGTGATTGTCGCCGAGTGGACTCAGGCTCATGATCTTGACGTGGCTGTCGATTTTGACGGGAAGATCGGATTGCACTTTGAAGCTGATGTCTATGCGCGCGGGATTTTGCGGATCGATACGCACGCGGTCAACACGGCCGATTTTGGGTCCACCGGAGTAGCGGACGCCGGAACCAGACTCGATGCCGCCGGCGAATGGGAAATAGGCGTGGTAAGTGTGCGTGGAGCGGCCGAAGGCTCCGCTAATGGCAAAGACAGTGCCGATCAGGACGGCAGTAGCAACGATGACGAAAAGACCGACGAGTGCTTGTTCGCTTTTAGGATTCATTGGTTCCCTTCCCTGCCGCAGCCATCATCTGGAGCGACGATCCTCCGTTAGCATCTGCAAATAATCCAGCTCGCGAGCGACTTCGGGCTCAGCGACACGGTCGAGAAATTGGCGGACGCGCGGCTGCGTGCTGGCACGCATTTCTTCGGTGGTGCCGATGGCGACGATATTACCTTTGTCGATCAAGACCATGCGATCGGCGATCAAATAGGCGCTGGCGAGCTCGTGGGTGACGACGATGATGGTCATGCGGAAGGCTTGTTTGAGCTCGAGGATGAGTTGGTCGATGCCGGCGGCGATGATGGGGTCGAGACCGGCCGAAGGTTCGTCGAAGAAAAGAATTTCGGGATCCATGGCGAGAGCGCGGGCGACGGCGGCGCGCTTTTTCATACCGCCGCTGAGCTGCGAGGGCATGTAGTATTCGAAGCCTTGCAGACCGACCTGCTCGAGCTTCAAGCGCAGCATGATTTCGATGGTGGATTCCTCGAGACGGGTATGCTCGCGAAGCGGAAGGGCGACATTTTCGCCGACGGTCATGGAGCCGAAGAGAGCGCCGCCTTGAAATGACATGCCGATTTTTTTGCGGATGGCGTCCATTTCGGATTGCGAGATGGCGGTAATGTTCTGGCCTTTGATCCAGATCTCGCCGGAGCTGGGCTGTTCGAGGCCGACAAGGGTGCGTAGGAGAGTGCTTTTGCCAGAGCCGGAGCCGCCTAGGATAACCAGGGTTTCGCCGCGATTGACGTCGAAGCTGATGCCGTGAAGAATTTCGCGCTCGCCGTAATTGACGCGGAGGTCGCGCACGGAAATCGTGGCGGTGGTCTCGAGCGAATCTGTAAGCGATGATTCCATGCGCGATTTCCTAATGGTCGCTCATAAAAAAGAACAGTGCAGTGAAAACGAGGTCGACGACAATGACCAGAAAAATAGACATGACCACGGCGCGGGTCGTGGAGCGGCCGACTTGCTCTGCGCCGGCCCCGGTGGAGAGGCCTTCGAGGCAGCCGACGGCGGTGATGGTGATGCCAAACATGACGCTCTTGATGAGTCCGGTGACGATATCACGGAGGAAGAGCGAGTCAAGAGAGGCGGAGATATAGCGGGTGAAGGTGAAGTCGGCTTGTGCGACGCCGAAGAGCGAGCCGCCAAGAATGCCCATTGTGTTGGCCCAAATGGTGAGGCAGGGCAACATGACGGCCATGGCGATGAATTTGGGGGTGACCAGGAAATGGACGGGGCTGATGGCCATGGTTTCCAGCGCGTCGATTTCTTCCGTGACCTTCATGGTGCCGATTTCGGCGGCGAATGCAGAGCCGGAGCGACCGATGACCACGATAGCGGTGATCAGGGGGCCGAGTTCACGAGACATAGAGATGGCGACGGCGGTGGCGACGTAGCTGATGGCACCGAACCGGCGGAGCTCGTAGGCGGCCTGCAGAGCGAGGATTAAGCCAATAAAGAAAGTGATGAGAGAAAGGATGGGGAGAGCGCGGACGCCGACGTCGAGCGCTTGCGAGACGGCACGCTGAAAACGAATAGGTTTGCCTTGAAAGGGAGCAACGAAGGTGTAGTAGGCGGCGCGGCCACCGAGAGAGGCGAGAGCACCGACGTAAGCGAGGCCGTTGGTCACGGAACCGCCGACTTGGGAGAGGAGTTGCATGTTCATTCTCAAGAGCCGGGTGAAAAATCGAAATCCGGAACGGCTCTAAACAACTGGGACGCGCTAAAGCACGCCCCTACACCACCGCACAAAAGTCAAATTCAGGAGGACAAGGCCTGATCTTCGTTGTCGTAGACTTCAAAAATCTTCAGGAGGCGCGAGAGTTGCAGGACCTCGCGCGCGGAGGGACTCAGGCCGAACAGGATGAAGCGCAGATTGAGATCGCGGCTGGCCTTGAGGCCTTCGACCAAAGAGGCAACGCCGGAGCTATCGATGTAGCGGACTTTGCTGAGATTCATGACCACGCGAGGGGTGCGCTTTTCGCGAACCTCGCGGAGAAGAGCCTTGCGCACTTCGGGCGAGTTGGCTAAATCGATGTCTCCGGAGACGTCGAAGATCGTGGTGTTATCGGTATGCCGCGCGGAAATCTGCACGGAAGTCCTCCTTTGGGTAATCAAGATGTACGCGACTGCGTCGATGGCTGGAGGTATTTGACCAGCCGAAACTGATTAGTGCTGCCAGCACGCTGATACTCGACGGTATCCATACTCTGCCGAATAAAGTGCAAGCCCAGGCCGCCAGGCTTGATTTCGTCGAGGCGGCGGCCGCGCAACTTTGCGGGGTCGACGGCAGGACCCTGGTCGCAGAGCAAAATTTCGAGGCCGTCGGCGCGCTCGGAAGCGCGAGGCCGAACACGCCTGCAATACACTTCGATGGGCTGATCGGTCTGTCCGTTATAGCAATGGCGCATGATATTGGTCAGAGCTTCGTCGACCGCGCGGGTGACGGAACGGCGATCCGGCGGAGAAAAACCGAACACCTCGGTGAGGCGTTCGAGCGCGCCACGTACGACGCAGAGCAGTTGCGGATCGCTGTGCAATTCGAGTTTAAGTAAGAGCCCGTCATCCGTCGCGAGGCTTACGCTTTTTGTATCACGCTGACGCATAAGAAGAAAGGCCGGCGGCGAAGTCGCGCCTGAAGTATGCAGGAGGATAAACGCAAAGGGCGAAAAAAGAAATGGGCATGTGGCTGTAGGCGGATGAGGGCGGGCATTCATTGAGAATGATAGACTATCGAGTTATGCGCGTACTCCTGTTGAATCTGAGTTCCGAGACGAATGACCTGGTGAAGAGCGCCCTTGCGGGCCAAGGCTACGAGGTCGCGACGGAATCCGCCCTGACGGTGGACGAGGTGCTGGCGCTCTCGCCCGAGGTGCTGATTACGGAGGCCTCGCCGACGGATTTGAGCTGCTGCGGGATGATCTCGCAATTGAAGGCGCGGTCGGACACGCGGGCGGCGGTGAAGATTGTGATGGTGGTGCGAGGGGGGGCTCTGGAACGAGCGCGGGCTCTGGATTTGGGCGCAGATGATGTCATCACGTTCCCGTTTGAAGGTGTGGAGTTTGCCGCGCGGGTGCGGACACAGTTCCGGGAACGGCAGCCGGAAGAAGATTTGAAGACGATGCTGAAGTACGCGGTGCAGCGCGAACAGATGGCGGACATCGCGGTGGAATCATTGAGCGGCGGGGCAGTCAGCAAGCACCGGTTCTGGCTGATACCGGCGGTTTTTGTGGTGAGCGCCGCGGCGATTCTGGCGGCGGCGTTCATCGTGATTTCGACGGGACGGAGCCGGAAGGAAACGCTGCAACTGCGTGCGGAGATTGCACGGCTGAATAGCGGGCTCGGCCTGCATGATCAACTTTTGCAGCGCACGGAGCTGGCGCGGAACTCGCTGGATGCGCGCGCGAAATCCGACTATGCGGCGCGCGATACCCTGCGGGCGCAATCGGTCGATTTGCGCAAGAAGATGGCGACGGCAGAGGGACCGGATGCACAGTCACTGAAGCAGCAACTCGTGGATACGCAAAAGCGGCTGAAGTTGCTGGAGAATGAAGGGAAGATCGCGGAAACGATTGTGCATAGTTATGGACCGAGCGTGTGCTTGCTGCATGTAGTCGTGGAGTTTCTGGACAAAGAAAGTGGGAAGCCAATCCAGATTGCGCTGGACGCAATGGGCAAACCGCAGGTCGATGACAAAGGAATGGTGCGGCTGGACGCGGGCGGAGCGGGCCCGCATTTGCAGATCGATGTGTTTGGGACGGGATTTCTAGTGCGGCGGGATGGAAGGGTTCTGACGAATCACCACGTGGCGGAGCCGTGGTGGAACAGCGACGAGCTGAAGGAGCTGCTCGATCATGGGGCGGCGGCTTATGTGCTTTCATACAAGGCATATTTTCCTGGGAGCTCGGAGGGAATTTCGGCGAAGCTGGACAAGGTGTCGTCCAGCGCAGATGTGGCGACGCTGAAACTGGATGCGCCGATGCCGGCGAATGCGGCGCTGTTGGAGTTGGACGAGCGCAACGAGGCCAGCGTATCTGGCGAGCCAGTGGTGCTGATCGGATATCCGACGGGGATCGAAGGGATCTTGGCGCGAGCGGGACCAGTCGTGGCGCAGAAGATTGCGGATAGCACGCAGAGTGTAAACCAGATGGTCGCGCAATTGGCGGCGCAGAAGCTGATACGACCAACAACGACACAGGGTCATATCGGCGACGTGCTGAAGGACAAAATTGTTTACGACGCAGCGACTACGTCAGGCGGATCAGGTGGGCCGCTGTTTAATCGCGACGGAAAAGTGATTGGTGTGAACTTCGCAATACTGAAGGGCTTCGGGGGGTCGAACTTGGCAGTGCCGGCGCGGTATGCGACGGAACTGCTGAGGTAAGTTAGCGGACAGCCACAGAGTCCTTGAAGGGCAACTTCTCCGGGAGTAGAATGGAGTCGCTAAGTCTAAGGCAGCTAAGTAGTTGACGGCGTTGCGCTCCACCCACCCGGCGCAACTGGCACAGCCATGGCAAAACCTGAACAGTCCATAGATAGGGCCGAAGCGCGCCCACACGGGGACCGCGCGCATATGCGGCGGAAGCTTTCGCCCATGGCTTACGTGGAATTGGGGCAGGAAAACGGAGGAATTCTCCTGAACCTGAGCGAGGGCGGTTTTGCGGTGCAGTCGGCGCTCACGCTGACCGCACGTGAGTTTCCCGAGCTGCGGTTTCAAGTGCCTGCGTTTCAAGGATGGTTGACGGCCAGCGGTCGCATGGTGTGGATGAGCGACTCGAAAAAGGAAGCTGGGATTCAATTCACAGAACTGCCAGGAGAAGCACGGAAAGAGATTCACAAATGGGTTTCGGCAGAAGCCGATCCGGAGAAAGCAAGGGAAAGAATTCCCGCTGCCAAAGGAGCCGGGGAAACGTCGAAGCAAATTTTTGACACGCCTTATCGGGGGGCCGGAGGTGGTCACGAACCGGCGCGCGCGCGCGGCACACCGGGAAACGCGGCGCAAACGGAAAAAGAGCGCGGGCGAACGACGCAGAGGGAAGCTGTGGCCGTGGCGGCCGTTGAACCGCCGCCGCAGGATTTTCGATTCGGGGAATACTCGATGTTCACAGCAGTCCCTGCAAAAGAAGCAGTCTGGACGGAGCCGGTGCGGCGACGAGGGAACTGGGGCGGCGCAGCGCTACTGGGGCTTTTGCTAGCGGCGCTGTTCTTTGCGCTGGGTGCGACGGTCGGACGGGAAACCGTGGACCGGTGGATTGCTCTGTTTGGAGACTGGACACAGAAGCAGTTCATGCTGACTCCACCAAAGGTTACGCCGCCTGCCCCACCAGAGCAGGCTGACGCGCCCGGGGCAGTTGAGGATAAGAAGGAAGCGAATAGCGCAGCAGACGATGTTCGGACCAAAGCAGAAGACGGTGCGAATCCGAAATCCGGGACGGCGGGAAACTCGGAGGTTGGCAAGGTACCCAGCGAAGCGAAGAAAGGCGTAGAAGAGCCAACGGGTGACTCGACGGCGGACGGCGGGAAGACAGGGGATTCCACGGCCCGGAGCGCGATAGTTCCGGGTAGCAATGAAGGGCGGCGGCTACATTCCATAGAAAATGCAATGCCCCGCAACAACGGTGAAACGGACGCTGAGCTCAGCAGAATAGCTACGGAGCATTCAATTCTGGTGAACGCGCCGGAGCCGGGGAATCGTCCTTTCTATGTGAACCTTCCGGGAGAAGCAGTCAGCGCTTCGGCGGCCATCGCGATCAGTGCACGAAGACGTATAGAAATCCTACCAAGAAACTCGGGCGCATCTGGCCGGCCCGAGCGGGTGATTATCGGGAAACTGATATCGCACAGCGAGCCTTTTTATCCTGCGGAAGCCAGGAGGCTGCGTATTGAGGGAAGCGTGGAGTTGCGGGCGCGGGTAGGGCGCACGGGGGGTGTTATTGGTGTCACGCCAGTCAGCGGGCCCGGACTGCTCACCTCAGCGGCCCTCACGTCAGTGCGCGAGTGGCGCTACGAACCGACGTTTATCGACGGGGATCCGGCAGAGACGCTCGCGGACATTACTATCGTTTTTCGGCTGCCTTAGCGGATAGCACCTGCCATCAGAATCGTCAGGCATTTACCCGATAAGTATTGGTAGAAGACCGGATTGCCTCCGAATAGCAATCTCCATAATCTGTCGACATGAGGAGTGTGTGAATTCGCGCGCCCACAGAGATTGCATATGAAGCGAGCGAGTTTGGGTGGAGATCCAGAGTGAAAGTGCAGGCGCAGTCCAAGTCCAATTTCGTCGTGACGGAACCCGTGTCTCCGGAAATGATAGGTGAAAGCGAAAGGCGAAGGGCGGCAAGTGAAGTGCAGCGTCCGATGCAAGTCCATTTGCTGGTGGAAGGCGAAATTGAAGCAACGCGCTTGCGGTCGGCTTGGCAGAAAGTGGTGGCAAGCTCGAGCGGAGCGAACGAGTCTCAGGGGGCAAATGGAAACGGTAACGGGGCGGGAAGTACGGCAAGGCAGGCTCCTTGGCAGGAGCATGATCTTCGCGGTTTACCGCGGGACGAAGCACGCAAGTGGATCAGGTCCTTTCTAGAAACAGACGGGCATCAGGGGATCTCCGCGCAGCGCTTTCCGCCGATGCGCTGTGCTCTACTTCTAACCGACAAGCGCGAGTGCGAGCTAGTGTGGAGTTTGCATCCGGCGCTAAGCCAGCGAGTGGACGTGCAGCAAGCGATCACGGACCTCGCAGGTATGTGCCAGTTGGCAGTGCGGGTGACCGAGCTGGCAGCGGAACATGTCGAGGGAACAGAACAGCGAGAAAAGCAGACCGCGACGCAGACTTCGCAGGATACAACCGTTTCAGGTGACAACGCTGAAGAAGAATTGATTGCGATTTGGGAAGCGGTGCTCAACACGAAGCCGGTCAGAGCGAACGATGACTTTTTCGACTTGGGCGGGCATTCCCTGCTGGCGGCACGACTGATGGCGCGGATTGAGGATTCGCTTGGAGTGGAGTTGCCGCTTGCTTCCCTGCTGGAAGCTCCCACGGTGCGAGGCCAAGCGCAGCTCGTCAGGAAATACCGAGGAAATCGCAGCGCAGAGGATCGCGGCAGAAACGAGCAACAGATTGCGCGGCAGCTTCCCTTCTTCTTTCTTGGCGGCGACCCAACATTCCGGCCGCTTTCGCAGCGGCTTAGTGAGCTGCGCGAGTTTCATAGCCTGGGTTTGCGAATGTCATTGATTGCGAAGCTGCGGGATCCGAGTTCGCTGGAATGCATCGCGGAGCAGTTCGTAGATAGCATACGGGAGCGCCGTCCGGAGGGTCCGTACATGCTGGGTGGATGGTGCGCGCACGGGCTGCTGGCTTTCGAAACCGCTCGGCAGTTGCAGGCGCAGGGACAAGAAGTGGCGCAAGTTTTGCTGCTGGAGACAGCGAATCCTGTGCGGATGAAACAGTACAGCGGCTGGAAGCGAACGATCGCGCGGGCGCAACTGAAGTTTCATTTGCTTAAGTTTGAGTACGCATACCTGCAGCAGTTGAACTCCACGCAAACGAGGGACTACATCGCGGGACGAACCTCGCAGAAACTCGCAAGAATGAAGCAATCCTTGCGCCGCGCGCTGAAGGCGGCGAAGTTTTATCCGGAGCTGGATGATCCTGCTTCGGGGAACCCGCTGGACGTGCTATATGCAGCGTCAGCAACCTACCATCCGAAACCGTATCGCGGGCGTGTGGTGCTGATCCGCAGCACGCAGCGGACGTTCGGATTCGGGCGAGTGTTGGATTTGGGATGGTCGGAATTGCTCGGGGACGACCTGAAGATCTGCGAGACACCTGGCAACCACTATACGATTTATATGCAGCCAAATGTGGACGCTCTCGCGCGCAAGATGAATACTTGCTTGCGAAACGTGGAAGAGCGGGCGATGCGGGCAAATGCCCGAGTCAGCTCCTAGTTTCTTTCTTATGGCCAATTCCTTTCCGTGGTTGCCTGCCGCCACACCGCCGACGCTTGCCAAGAATGAACTGCACGTATGGCGAGCAATCTTAGAGCTGTCACCTGCTGTCCTCCAACGAGTCGAAAGCACGCTGAATGTGCAAGAGAGGGAACGCGCCGAGAAGTTCTTAGTTCCGCAAGCTCGCGAGCGCTTCCTTGCGGCGCGGGGGATTCTGCGCGAATTATTGGGGGCCTATCTGGGACTCGACGCCGACAACGTCGCGCTGAGCCATGGGCCGCAGGGCAAACCTTCCCTTTCGCCGGCGCACAATTCGAAGATTTCCTTCAACGTATCGCATTCTCACGGAATGGGCTTGTTTGCGTTTGCCAGCGGCTGCGAGGTTGGCGTGGATATTGAACAGGTAAGAAGAGACTTCAGGGGAATGGAGATCGCATCCCGTTTCTTTTCAGAAGAGGAGATTGCCGGACTGGCAAAGCTACCGCCGAAATTAGCAGACGAGGCGTTTTTCGGTTGCTGGACGAGGAAGGAGGCCTACGTCAAAGCGCACGGAGCGGGGCTAAGCATTCCGCTGCGGAGCTTCACGGTCGGATTCGCCGAGAGCGATCAGGTGCTGCTGGATGAAGCCGGAGGGCGGTGGAGTTGCTATGCCGTAGAACCGGCGCCGGGATTTGCCGGAGCTGTTGTGGCCGCGGGCGAGAATTGGAGCTTACGATTCTGGGAGTGGTCGGGGGGAGTGGAGAAGATCGCGGCTTCGGCCTTGCTCACTTGAGCGCGAAACTTCGGACCAATTCAGCTACGCAGGTTATGTTGAAGGCGGCATCCATCGTCACACTCCAAGAAAATCAGAAGCCGCGCTTTACGGTCAGGTAGGCTACGCGGAAACTTCCTGAGTAGGTCGGGAGCAGCTACGAGGGGGCTAACTCCGGCGGGGCCAACGTCCGCGCGAGAAAAAAGCAAGGCTGAGCCTGCACCCAGAGGTCGCAAACGCTCCTTCCAGCCGAGCCAATGCACGCGGGTGCTACGAACGATGACTTCGACTTCGGCGCCGAGTTCGTGAAGGAGGGCGGCGGATTCAAGGGCGCTCTGGCCGGCACCGATGACGCGAGAAGCCATGAAATTGCCGCTGTCCTCGAGTGTGCCTTTGAATTTTCCAGCGTAGAGCTCGACGGAGCACACTTTCCGCGAATCCACGTCGGGCACGGCGGAACGCTGATACCACAAGCCATAGTCAACGAAGCGCTCGAGAGTAATAGGGGCAGCTTGATGATTACCACTGCTCACCTTGTAGGCGTCCAGTGTGAGGGCAGCGTCGGGGTCGGCGATGTGTGAAGCGGACCAGGAGGAACGGAGGAGCATTCCAGCGGGCATGCCAGTCCGCCAGAAGCACATGGGCTCCCCATACACGGAGACTCTCAGCCCCTTGATCTGACGCAAATATGAGGCAACCGCGAGGCCGTAAGGGCCCGCGCCGATTATGGCGACGTCGCAAAGCATTTGTACGAATAATCAAGCGGCTGGACTTGGCTGCGAGCTGGCGAGTGCTGGGAGGATACAAGGCTGGAACTCGGAATCGAAACTGTAAATGACGCGGTCACCCTCCAAGCTCGCGTAGGCAATACGCGCGCGGCGTTCTTCCGGGCCCTCAATTTGCCAGCCGCTTCCCGCTTGGACAAGGCGCATCTCATTTCGGCTTCGCCACCAATCGTTGAGCTCACGGGGAAGAGAAATCCACATTTTCGATTGACTGCGAAGCTGGGCGAGGCGAGCCAGCAAAGTGGAATAAACGTCGCGGGCGCGTTTATCGAGCAAATAATCGGGATGGACGATGAAGCTGATTAAGCCGTTTTGTTCGAGAATTAGCTCGATTTGTTGGTCCCAGAGGTCCATAGAGTATTGGCCGAGGATATTGAACAGAGTGTAGTCCTGCGTCGCCACAACCGGGATCTCCAGGATTTTGCCGATAAAGTAAGGCTTCGTGGTGCAGCAGCCGCCGCGCTGTGGGTCGAGATGGCCAACATTGGGGACGGACATATCGTACGAGTAGTCAAAGAATTCGTACCAATCGAGATTTCGATAGAGGACGCCGGAACGGTAGCCCGCGGAACGGAATTTTCTGCCGTAGTCGTTGATACGAGCGACGCGGCGAAGGAATTCGTCACGATCCTGGAAGAGGTCACCGTCGTGGTTGAAATCGTGGACGTTGATCTCGAAACCGCGCTCGCGGAGCGTGCGCAGGAACTCGTCGGAGACTTCGTAGCGAACTTCAGGAATAACCTGAAAGGAGGCTTTGACGCCGAAGGCATCGTCCAGATCCATGAGCGTGTTGCAGAAGTCGCGGCCTACGGCCGTTTCGACATCGTGGGTCATAGTGGCGCAACTTGTATAACCGTCCGGCCAAAACCAAATGAAAGGGACGCGTTGGCCAGAATGGGCGCGTATGACGCAGGCCATCATGCGATCGAACAAGCGATCGACGGTCTGGTCGACGGGCCAACCGGGAAAGCGTGCGCGATCCCATCCGCGGAGGGCCATGCGCTGCAGATGTTTGCGTACGGGGATCGGCAGGAAGGGGCGCATGGCATAGTAGGTTTTGCGACCGACAGCCTTGGTAACGGAACGGCGAGCAACGGGCATCGCGCCGTTATAACGCTCGAACCGCAAATTCTGCACCACTTCGTCAAGATCAAACGGCAGAACACACGCGTTCTTTTCGACGCGCACGGCAGAGGAAACATCGTCGAGTGGGCCAGACGAGTCGCCGCGAGTTTGGCCGGCGGAGATTTTGCCATAGCACGTTAAGTCAGGACCGACGCGGAAGAAACCCGACTGCGGAAGGAGTTCTGCTTTAAGACGGAAGTCCACGTAGTTCGAGGGACAACGAAAATATTCCAGGAATTGCTTGTTCATTTGCTTAACGCAGTACCGTTAGCCTATGTGGCGGTAAAGGAGCCTTCCGGTCGCGGCGAGAAGGGCGTCGGGCATCATGGAAAAGACGCCTTTGGCGACGCGTGTGCGCCAAGCGGAGTTCAGACGGAATGGCTGCTGCGCGGGAACACGATAATAGTCAAGGGGCACGCTTGCGGCGCCCCAATTTTCTTTAAAGCTGACCAAGCCGGAATTGTCTGGCTCTGATCGGCCTAAATCGTATTTGAGGGCACCATTCCTTTTGGCGTCCTGGATGGCTTTCCAGAAGAGAAGTGAGTTTCCGCCGAGCTTATTGAAGCGACAATCGGAGCATCCGTATTTGTAAACGAGCACGTCCTTGTATTGGATGGTGACTATGCTCGCAACTGGTTGGCCATCCTTTGAAGCGATGCGGATGAGAATGCGGCCACCAAGGCATGCAACGGCAGTGCGAAACCAGACTAAAGGTTGCGGCGGTAGGCCGTGGCGGCGACGGGTGAGCAACAGCAGATCATAAAATTTTTTGAGAAGCGCGTCGGAGCGTCCCTCTTCATAGGTGAGGTTCTCACGTTCAGCGCGGTGAATTTTCCTTTGCACGCAGCTTTTGTGAAAGTTGTGGAAGAGCGTATCCATGCTGGGGCGAAGGTCGAGCATCTGCAAGGAGAATGATTCGCTCTTGGTGAGATTACAGGCTCGCGCGGCACCATCAGGAGAAAGCGGGCGCAGTTCAATGTATTTCCACTGTTTGCGATGGCGTGAAGCCTTGAGCCAGTCCATGAGCTCAGCCATTTCCTCGGCGCCGGCGAGAGGCTCGCAGTGATCCGAGAATGGAAGAGAGACGAGACGGCCGCCGCTCAGCCAACTGCGAATGTGGCAGAAAACGATGCCGTTCGAGAGTTCTTTTCCAGGTGGCGTGGTGGTGTAAACGACAGGTTCGTAGCGGTAAGTGCGGCGCAGAGCTTCAAGCCAGTAAACGGTATGGAAAACCGAACCATGCGGATGACGGTCGACCAAGTTCTGCCAACGCGGGTCTTGCAACGGATTGAGCTTGTAAACGCACACAGATTCAATCTCAGACGGAGAAACTCGTCGCGGGAATTAGGTTATCGCCACTGGGCGCGTCTAGGCGTCGCGCATTGTCCCTTCGGTAGGTAACGGCGAGGACTTCGCGGTAGACGTCCAGGAGCTTCTGCCCCGCGACCGTCCAGGTGCAGTCGGCCGCAGAGCGCAATGCTTCGGCCTTTAGTCTCGCGAGACATTTGTGATTTTCGTGTAACAAAGTTATGTGCTGGGTGAGAGCGTCGACGTCCGCGATGGGATGAACGAGTGCGTTGTGCATATGTTTGCAGAGATCGGTGCAGGCTTCGGAGACGAGCGGAACGCAGCCGCTGCCCATAGCTTCGGCGCAGACGAGCCCGAAACCTTCCTCGATACTAGGGAGAACGAGGATGTCGCTCTTACGCATGAGCTCAGGGACATCGTTGCGATGGCCGAGAACACGGACACTGGGATGCGAGAGTTGCGCGGCGAGCTTCTCCCGATAGGCAGGGAGAAATTCTCCAGCAATGAGGAAGGTGCCGTCCCGATGAGCGGGAGAGCGCAACCAGGCGTCGAGAGCGAAGTGAAGCCCCTTTCGTACGGCGCAGACACCAACAAACAAAACTGTGAGCCCGCCATGTGGGTCCGGAGCGGCATCATTCTTTGGATAATATACGTTCGCGTCGTACCCGTAGATATGGCGCGCTAATTGTGCGGCAGAGAAACCGCGATCGAGAAAGGTTCGCATGGTGAACTCTGATGGACACAGAAGCCGGTCCGCGAGGCGATATTCATCCTCTTCCTTGCTGAGGACGTCGGACTTGTAGGCGTGCTCGTGGTTGGGAGGCAGACTCACGCCGATGCGATCGCATTCCTTTTGCACAACTTCATAAGCAAAACGCGTGTGAGCGTTCGGCCTTTCCAGCACGGTGGGAATGCCTAATCGCGCCGCAGCCTTTAGTGTTTCCAGCGCACCTAGCGGCCAAGTGTGAATTATGTCGATCTGGCCTTCCAGGCGTTCGAGGCGGCGAGCGACTATGTGGTCGTGAAGAGCGAAGGCGCGCATGGCGCCCAGCATTTTGTAGGGGATGCGCATCTTTCCCCGCGCAAGGGTAGGCTGAACCCTTACATCGGAAGGAAGCGGCCGATGGACAGCACCGGGAAAGACGGTGACTTCCGCGCCAGCGTCAACGAGACCCTTAACCTGCTGCCAGGCGATATAGCAGATGCGGTTTGCGCCGATCTTGTGCGGGAAGCTGTAGAGGACTCGGACGCCCTTTGAGTTTAGTTGGGGCTTCATGTGTGGTTTCGGTTGAATTTGTTTCGAGACAATCATTCAAGCTACGGTGCCGGCTGCGGAATAGCACGGCGGCTCTGTTGAAGGCTGCGGCTGAAGGGCTGGCTTCCCCTTTTCCAGAAATTCCCGGTGCCAAAGTTCGAGAACGGTGAGGTCAAAGATTTCTTTGGAGTAGCCCCCGGAACTAATGTCATTGGAAAGCATTCGCTCGACAGCCCTTTTCTGAAAATAACCGCGGGCTGTAGTTTTGGAGTCGAGAAGAAGGGCGTGAACCCAGTCCTTCAAGTCTTCACGAAGCCATTTTTCGTACGGAACGGGAAAACCAGCTTTTTTGCGATCGAGAATTTCGCGAGGGACGCGGCCGCTGAGGATTTTCTTGGCGATGTACTTAGTGGTGAAACCGCGGACTTTAAAGTTTTGAGGCAAGGAGGCAGCCAATTCGAGGATTTTATGGTCGAGCAGAGGTACACGGAGCTCGATGGAATTAGCCATGGTCATTTTGTCGGCCTTGACAAGGAGGTCGTCCGGGAGCCAGGTTTTCGTGTCGACGTAGAGCATTTTGCCGAGCGGCCCGGCGCGATGGCCATTGCGGAAGTGTTTTGTGGCGGCGTGCGCGGAGAATTTTTTGTCGACGATGCGGGCGAAGTCGCTTGAATAGAATTGCTGCCATCGGCGATTGAAGAAGCGCGAGGGATGCGAAGTTCGGCCGTAGTATGACTCTTCCAGGCGAGAGTGCAGGAACTGCGCAGATTTTTCGGGCCAACCAGGCGAGCCAAAGCGCGTGAGCACGGAGAAGCTCGCGGAAAATAGCTGGCGCAGTGGCGTCGGTAAGCGCTTCAGCCGTTCGATCCAGAGGAGAGAGCGGTAGTTGGAGTAGCCCGCAAAAGCTTCGTCGCCGCCTTCTCCGGAAATCAGGACCTTTACAAAGTCCTTGGCGAGCTTGGAGACATAGTACAAGGCGATTGCAGGAGGCTCGCAGACTGGGTCCTCCATGTGCCAAATATATTTCGGCAGGAATTCGGCGAATTGGTTGGCATTGATGGTGGTTTCGTGATGCTCGGAGCCATATTTCTGCGCGGCCAGACGAGCATAGGGGCGCTCGTCCGTCGTTTGGGAATCGGAAAAGCCGATGGTGTAGCTGCTGATGGCATGAGATGTTTTGCCGGCTGCCAATCCCAGCATTGCGGTGGAGTCAAGGCCACCGCTCAAGAGAAAGCCGACTGGAACATCGCTAATCATGTGCAGGGTGACGGATTCTTCGAGAAGGTTCAGGAGGCGGGATTTCGCTTGGCGGAAAGTCGTGGGCGACGGCTCGAAATGGAGATCCCAATACTGGCGCTTGTAAGAGTTCCCGGCGCGAAAGGACAAGGAATGTCCGGGGGCTAGTTTGTAGATGTTTTTGAAGAGAGTTTCTTCACCGGGGAGGTAATCGAACGTGAGAAACCTGTCGATCATGGAGGGGCGAACTTCCGCTTTCATTTCGGGATCGGCGAGGATGGCTTTGATCTCCGAAGCGAAGATTACCGAGTTACGCGACTGCGAATAATAGAGAGGCTTGATTCCGACACGATCGCGGGCCAGGAACAGCGATTTGCTGCGATGGTCCCAAATGGCGAAGGCAAACATTCCGCGGAGTTTTTCAACGCAGGCTTCGCCTAACTCTTCATAGAAGTGAACGATTGTCTCGGTATCGGTTTGCGTTCTGAAAACGTGGCCTCGGCCGAGCAAATACTGGCGAAGCTCCTGATAGTTGTAGATTTCGCCGTTGAAAACGATGTGAATGGTGCCGTCCTCATTGGATAACGGCTGGTGGCCGCCGCTGACGTCAATGATGGAGAGGCGGCGAAAACCAAGGCCGACGGAGCCGGAGACGAAGTAGCCCTCGTCGTCAGGGCCGCGATGACTGATCGTGTCGGCCATGCTCTTAATGAGAGATGGCGAGACCCGCGCTGCAGGATCAAAGATTAGTTTTCCGCAGATGCCGCACATTTAGGGCGCCTCGTTAATTCGCTTGGACTCAACGCCAGATGGTTTGCCTTCCCCACAGCCGACCGAGTTGCTGGCGGCGAAGGAAGTCTATGGTCGCGACATCGTTGGCCTGGGGAATCTGTTTTAGATAGCCCGTGATGAAGCCATAGAACAGAGCGATCGAACCAATGACATACGGTCTGCGTGGGAGACGGTGAAAGCATTTCGCCACCATGAATAAAGGGTGATAGCCGCAGATATAGTTGGCGCGCCCATTTTTGACCATGCCGTCCCAAATGCCTTCAGCGGTGCCGGTGTAGCGATGGTGGTGTAAGTGAAGTTCGGGAAAACTGCGCGTGCCCCAACCGAGCATGTTGGCCTTCACTTCGTCCATGGTGTCCCAGCCCGGCGCGGGCCAAAAGCCGCCGATGGCATCCCAGCACTCCCGGCGATAGATTTTTGTTGCTCCCCGGACGTGAAACTCCGGACAAAACTCGAAGCGTTTTGCACCGTCCTCGATGTAGCAGATGACTCCGCCGCCGATGCCGAGGCGGGGGTCACGCTCGAACCTTTCCAGGCACCTTTCAAAATAAGTCGGCTCAAAGGTCAAGTCGCCGTCCATTTTGACTAGGAAGCCCCAGTCGTCCGCGCTTGCGGCGCGGAGGCCATCGTTAAAGGCCTCGACAACGCCACCCCCAGCTTTGCGGAAGCCACGATTGACGCGATGCACGGCGCGAATCCAGGGATGTTGCGCAGCATATTCATCGATGATCGCGGCGGTGTCGTCGGTGGAGCCGTCATTCACGATGACCCATTCGCAGGGATGAATAGTCTGCGCGAGCATGCTCTCGATCGTAAACCTCAGATAGGCTTCTTCATCTCGAACGGGAGTTATGACGATGTATTTGTGTGCGTGGACGCTCATCACGGGGGTGCTCTGACCTGTTTTCGTTGGTGTGTTTGTAAAACTACGTTTGAACAGTAACCGTAAGCGGCTATTGCTAGGTGAGCCGCGACTTGAATTGGGGTTGTTGCTTCAGCGGAAGAATTCCTTTCGAGCGCCATGCAGAGGGAGCGTAGGCGGGAAGTGGACGGCGGAAGCCGGGACGAACAGGTCGTGGCGCGGTTTTCCTGGCAAGGACGTGCAGCGCCGTTGCGGTCGCAATCATTGCCAGCAGCGCGAACCAGGCGAAGCGCGTCTGGTCGAAATAGCTGATCCCGAAGAAGCCGACGACGTGCGAAAACAGCGCTGAGCCAAAAAGCCAGAAAAACCACTCTTTGCTTGAATCGCCAGCGACGGCGCTTCTGGCAGCTCCAATCCTTGAGAAACAAATGCAGATCAGAGCCACAAAGGAGGCGAAGGTGACCAAGCCGCCCACTTGGCCCTCAGCGACGAACTGATTGCACATGTCCCACATGTTGAATCCCCATCGGGCGTTTTCTGTAGTGCCAACCAGCCACCAATCGCGGAAATGCATGATGAAGTCGTTGACGAGCCTGGCGCGATGATAACCGGATGAACCGCCCACAACGTCCACACGTTGGATCAAGAACCACACAGGGGCTTTCATTACCAGATGCAAAGAAACGAGAACGATGACGGCGCCCCAGCGAATCACGCGCATATGCCTGCGGAGAGGCCACGCGCAGATGGCGAGGAGGCCGGCGCCATAGGCGAGCACTGGAGTGCTCGAGTGAGAAGTAAAGACCATGATCGTTGCGGAAACCGCTCCAAGAATTGCGAGAACATGGGATTTGCCGCTCTTCCAGAGGAGAAAGAACAGCGGCAGAAGAGTGGCGCCGAAAGTCCCGGCAAGAAGTTCGTGCTGGAAAGGTCCCTGGGAGCGAACAGTGCCGTTGCGGATCTCGGGATCGGCACGAACTCCGCCGAGGAGTCCGAAGACGTTTACCTGATGTATCTTTTCGAAGATCATACAGACAGCGACTACGCAAGCGATGGCGACGAAGGCGCGCAGCGTGCGATAAATGTCATCTTCGTCGCGAATCAGGTAACGAAGAACGAAGTAACCGCCCATGGCGTCCAGCAGGAAGCCGGCTTGATAGACCATGGCACCTGAATTGAAGGAAAAGACCAGCACGCCGGCAAAAGCGCGGAAGAGAGTCCACAAAACGAAGACGACGTCGAGAACGCCTAGACGGTCCCCGAAGATCCCTTCCGGAGAGGAGAACATCGAGACGAGCATGCGTACGGCGACGGTGAGGATGACGATGCGGAAAACGAAAAAGTGGAGACCGCCGATCAGAAGCTCTTGGCCGAACGGTATCAGGAATGCGGTGCAAAACACCGGCCAGATGACGTACTTGCGCGAGAGCAAGAAGATTAGCGCGATAGCGATAAGCATCGCGACAAGAACGATCGGGTGCAGAATCGTTTCGGAGGCACCCCCGCCAAATCTAAAATTCTCTGGTTGCATCAGCTCATCTCCAATCGATGACCTTGCATTTGAGGAGAATGGGTCACAGCTACTGAAGAATGATCGGGAAACTCGTTTTGCACTACACGGTTCAAGAAAGACTCGAGAAGATCGGTAGAGCGATCCCAACTAAAACCGGCGATGAAGGCGCGGCCTGCTTCCGCTAGTCGGATGCGGAGGTCGTCGTTCGCCAACAACAGGCAGAGATTTCGGGCGAGAGTCTCAGGATTCTCAGGAGGTGAAAGCAAGCCGGTCTTGCCGTGAATGATGAAATCGCGAACGCCTCCGCTGTCGGTTGCAACCATGGCGCAGCCGCAGGCAGCGCCTTCGGCAGGTGGCAAACCAAAACCTTCTGCAAGGCTTGGCGACAGAACGATGCTGGATGTATTTAGAACGTTCTCAACGAGGTGCTGTTGGGGGGGATCCTGAAGGTATGTCATCCATCCGGGAATCGGGGGCCGGCGACTAGCTACTCCGAATAAAATAACCTGAAGGTCTGGGAACTGCTGCTTAGCAATTTTCAAAGCTTTGATGCCATCGGCAGAGCGCTTGAAGGGGACATACGAGAACATCATGGCGACTTGGCGACGACGTTGCGCGATCGGATGCCTCAGCCGATAGACTTGGTGGTCGATGCCGATGGGTATGCGGGCAATTTCGCCAGCCCCGAGTCCTTCACCGAGTTGAGCGAGCCATTTGGAGATTACTACCTTGCGCAGAGGGGCCCGCCATGTCTCGTCTACCAGATTTTGGGGACCTTGCCAAGTTTCATAATGCTGAATTAGATAGCACTTTGCGCCCTTGCTTGAGGAGCATTCCATGACGGAGCGGACGGTATGCCAGGCGGTAGCGAAGAGAATGTCACCGTCCGGAATGTAGGAGTCATCGGAGCTAGGCACGTAGAGAAGTCGGACTCGAGGATCGATGCGATGCCAGTGGACGAGGGGCTTTGAGCGAATCTCTTTGAACCACAAGCGAGCTAGTCGTATGCGCTTGCGAAGGGTGAACTTCTCCGGCGGAGGGAATTTGAGACGGCGCGGGTGGATGACGGTGACTTGGTGACCCCGAGCGACCAATCTGTTGGCATACTCATAGACGATTTTGAACCCGCCAGAGGGCGCCCATGCATAACAGGGGAGGAGAAAATTAATTTTCATCGGATTTTGATGTGCTTGATGTTTCAGCAGCTCTACGGTTTCAGTCCGCAGCATCGTTGCCGGTCAGCTGGACCGCGGCAGGAACAACGGCACTCCTACCGCTCAAAAGGGCCGATGCTCTGTCACGAAGGCCGAAGATAGTGATTCGATCTTCGGAGTCAACTGCAAGAACCCAAAACGCAACAACGTAAGCAACAAAGCAAAGGAGAATCAGAGGAGCGGTCACCAACAATTTCAGGTGCATGGAGTGAACGGAAAACACAGCGAGGAACAGCCCCGCGCTTGTGAGAATCGCGCGAAACAGTGGACCAGACACACAGTCCCGCAGGGAGAAAGCTTTTAGCCTAAAGGCGAAAATATACAAGAAAAAACCATCGGAGATAGTAACGAGCAGCTTTGCAAGAGCAGCGCCGTCAATGCCAGCTCGACGCATGAGCAACCAGGCGACAGCGACGTAAACGGGAATGGTAAGCAGGTCGAGAATGGCCTTAAGGTCCGGCCTGCCGAGAGCCTGCACAGAGGTAAACGGGATAATGGCGAAGGCGTTTAGAAAAAACACCATGGTCACAAGCTGAAGGACGAGAGTGCTCTGGGCAGCGAATTGGGGTCCGAGCCAGAGGTTCATAATGTCTCGGGCGAAGAAGATAAAAACCGCGGCCGGAGGCGTAAGCACGAGGAAGAGGTACTTTACGGCCCGCGAAGTAACGTCGGCTACCTCGGAGCTTTTTTGGGCACCGTGATAGCTGAAATAAGGGAACAGCGAAGGAACTATGCTCATGGGGAAAATTAGGAGCTTGGAGACGAGCTCGTAGGGCGCAGAATAAAAAGTGAGCATACTGACCGACAACAGAGAAGCAATCATGAACCGTTCGAGGTAGCCGAGCAGCGGAGCGGTCACATTGGAAACCATGATCGATCCGCCGAAAGTCGCCAGCGGTCCGAGAGAGGCGCGCGAGACACGAAAATTTGATCGGAGACCCGGAATAACGCGCAGGCAGAAGCTAAGATAAAAAAGGCCCGAAACCAGGCGAATGGCGACCATGAGCGAGACAATTCCGGCGACATGGACACCCAGTGGAATGACGAGGGCAGCAACCGAATAGAAGAGGACGCTGGCGGGCACTTTGACGCAATTCACCAGATCAAAGCGCTGGGAAGCTTCCAAAACGCCACGAAGCGCATCGTTGCCGAGCATGATAGGCATGGAGGCACAAAGGATAAACAGAGCAATACGCGCCTCGCCAGCGAGCGAAGGGGGCATTTTGAAGAGATGCGTCACAGAAACAGGGACAAAGAGCGCAGCCAGAATGCCCCCGATGCTTCCTAAGGCAACGAGAAGCGAGAGAGAAGTCCAGACGAGTTCGGGTACTTTGTGAATCCTTTCGGGACTAAGATTCTCCGACACGAACTTTACCGTCGCGCGGCTTAGGCCAAGATCGAAAATGCTGAAATAGCCGAGAAGGATCGTGGCGATGGAAAGGATTCCGTATTGCGCGGTCCCCAAGCCTCGAACGATGTAAGGAATGGTGAGAAGGCCGACGAGCATGGGCAAAATCTGGCCGACCAAATTGAAAATGCTGTTCTTGGCGATCAGACGCCTGCCGCGCTGTTTGTGATCATCCACTGAGTTTATTTGGGTTTAGGACTTCCGCAGCTTAGGGAAAAAGAACTGACAATGCGAACAAAGGTGGGAGTGGAACAGCGATCCACTCCCATGAACTTGCGTTGTTATTTCGTTGTCAAATTACGTTAGTTTGCAGAAGCGAAGAATCGCAACGTGTTATTGGATCGTAGCGCTGAGACCAGTCGGCGACGAAGGCAGAGCGACCGATCCATACTTGTAAGCACCAGCATCCCAATTACCGGTTACTTGCCGGGCAGCTCCGACCTTGTCCTTGGACAAAGCCGCCAAATTGCCAGTCGTGATGTTAATGAGATTGGTGGCAGCGCTAATTGCAACAGAGCCAGAAAGCAATTGGCCCAGACTGTTCGCGTTTATCTGCGATAAGTGAACGAGCTTTGAGTTGGTATCGCAGCGGCACACGCTCTGCCATTGTGCAAGGGTCTGGTAAACGAGACCGTTATGGCCGAACGTGTTGCGGTCTCCATAGTCCGCGAGTTCCAGATAAACATTGCGATTGATGCCGGTAGAAGAAAGCGTGCCGCCACCCTGTATGGTGATATCGGACTGCCCGCCCATGAGTACGTTGTTGTGGGCACTAAAATTGAGCTGGCTCTCAATGTAGAGCGCAGACCCGTGCGCGTGGCCGCCCGCATTGATGAAATTATTGTAAGCCGAGTTCCCGATAGCACTCCCACCGGGCATGCCGCTGGTGGAACGAGCCGCAAACCACAGCACGACTATGGTGCGATTTGCCGGGGCGACAAAGACGTTATTGTAGACGGTAACGTTCTGGATGGAATCCTGCAGGTAGATGTGCGCAGTGATGTTGACGCCGGAATCTCCGTCGAAAAGATTGTTGTAAATAGCCCCATTTGTAACAGTCCCGCCATTCTGCCCCCACAAATGCAGACCGTCATGGTGATAGGCGTTCGTCGGAGAATCCCAATTAGTGTAGCCGTGAATGTGATTGTCGTGAATCCAGAAGCCTGAAGTTTTGCCTTGCGCGCCGAAAGCGAGGCCGTGATCGATGTTGTAGATATTGGAGTATTCGAGCGTGAAGTTATTCCCGGCGCCCGCAACAGCCCAGCCAGCGTCGTGGCAGGTCATATGACTGATGGTGAAATTAGTGGCGCCGAGCATGTGAACGCAATTCACGTCGGTCTGCGTGACAGCCACGTCGGAATTTGAGGTCCGGACATACATGTCCGCAATGGTCAGATTCTTGACCGTGCAATTACTGCAGGTGTCGGCATAGATAGCGCGACTGTTTTGGACGTAGGCGCGACCGGTGCCGTTAGCTGTGTTGCGGATGATCCCGTTTGTGCCGCCATCAAACACGATGTAGCTTCGGCCCGCCGCGTAAATGGCGCCCATGGCAGACCAATACGGAGAAGTGAGGACAGCATTGGTTTCCCATTTAATGGTGATCGGGCTAGTGCTGGTGCCGTTGCCGCGGACCAGAAAAAGTTGCTGACCGGGTGTGCCGGTGAAAGTGCCGCAGAGATGCACGGTGGTTCCAGGGCCGATTTGGCCGGCGCCCGTCCCCCAACTGGCCGCATTGCTGAGCCAAGTGAGAGGTTGGGCGGTTGAACAACCCGTTCCGGTTCCGGTGCCAGCCTGCTTTGCCGCGATGTAGAAGTCTTTTGCTCCAACGGGTAATGCGAAAAACAAGAATGCAAGAACTAAACTGAAGCTACGCATCGTTTGTTTGCCCCCTCGATGGAAAGCTCTCTTGAGAGGACGAGGATAGGCCGCCTAACCCGTGAGCAAGGCCGACCTGGGACGTGAGAACGAGAGATTCCGACCATTCGTTCTGTGAAATGCAACTTCCTGTGGTTTAGAGGCTACAGACAAGGAAAGCCCACTTCTACTGTACATAGGAACAATTGGAGGACAGGTAGGCGTTCAGTACGCAGGGGTGAACTGCCTTCCTGACAAAGTTAGCCAATGAGTTAAATAACCTTGGATCGAGCTAGGGCCGCGACTGCAAAGAAACTCCATGAGACGGCGACGGAGCGAGCGGAGAGACACCGGAACCCAGACCTGAGGCGACCGGGAGCCGATCGCTGCCGGCTCGCGAATGCGCGAAATGAGCGGCGTAAGGCTCCTTTCCGATGCAAACGTATTGAAACCCGTGCGCCGTAACCTCATCCGCGGAGTACAAATTGCGACCGTCGATCAGCAACGGGTGAGCGACGTTCTTGGCGAGACTGTCCCAGTCCGGACGCCGGAACTCGTCCCATTCGGTGAGGACGAGAATAGCGTCGGCTTGTTGGGTGGCCTCGTAATGGCTCAGGCAGTAGGTTATCTCCGGCAGCTCGTCCTTTGCTTTTTGCATAGCTTGCGGGTCATAGGCGCGGACGCTGGCACCCTCGGCTAGGAGACGCCTCACAATATTTAACGCCGGAGCGAAGCGTACATCGTCGGTGTCTGGCTTGAATGCTAACCCCCAGACAGCAAGGGTCTTACCCCGCAGGACCCAGAGCTCCTTCTTCACCTTGGCCACGAATTGCTCGGCGCGACGCAAATTGATTTTTTCCACTTCCCTCAGCAGAGAGAAGTCGCATCCAAGCTTTTCGCCAATGCGAACGAAGGCCTGCAGATCTTTGGGGAAGCAAAAGCCCCCGAAGCCAATTCCTGGATTGAGGAAACTTTGTCCGATACGCTTGTCGCTGCCAATTCCCTCGGCAACTTTTGCGATATCGGCGCCCGCGGCCTCACAGGCATCCGCCACCAAATTGATAAAGGAAATTTTCATAGCCAAGAATGAATTGGAGGCGTGCTTTACGAGTTCGGCGCTGTTCGTGTCAGTCACAATGAGCGGGATTTCGTGAGGTGGCGGACACTGCGAATGTACCGGGCACGTGGAGGGTGACTTGAGGACCGGCCGATAGATTTCTTTCATCATTGCAATGGCCCGCGGAGACTCGGCTCCAATGACGATGCGGTCGGGATGAAAGAAGTCGCCGACAGCTGAACCTTCACGAAGGAATTCCGGGTTGGAGACGACATCGAACTCGAGGCTGTTGACGTTGTAAATCGAAAGATGCTTCCAGAGACGCTTTGCAGTTTGCACAGGTACGGTGCTCTTTTCAATCACCAAGCGATAACCGTGCGCGGTGGAGGCGATGGTGCGAGCGACGGATTCAATGGCGCTGAGGTCAGCTTCACCGTTTTCCAAGGGGGGAGTGCCGACGCAGATAAAAATCGCGCTTCCCTTCTCTATGGCTTCCGTGGGGGACGTGAATTGCAGGCGACCACCAGCAGCGTTGCGTTTGACCAGCAGGTCCAGATGGGGCTCAAAAAAGGGCAGGCGACCAGCGTTGAGCTTTTTTAGCTTGTTCAGGTCGTTATCCGCACAGAGAACCTGATGGCCTATTTCCGCGAGACAAGCGGCGGTCGTCAATCCAACATAACCAGCACCGATGACTGAGATTTGCATTCGTATTTACCCCTGATTCGTTTTGGAATTAGAAAAGGCGCAGGGCTCAAGCGGTGCGGGCGAAGACTGAAGCACCGGTTCCTTGGCCACAAGAGAATCGACAATTCCGAGATATTGATACTTCTCGACGTCCCAGTTGTGGGCTTCGACATATTTCAAGGCGTTAGCCACTTGTTGCTGGCGGAGGGCAGGATTTTTCCTGAGGAGAACCATATTGGCGGCGAGCTCCGCTTCGTCGTCACTGTCGTAATACTTCACCAACGTCTCGGAGTAGTAGTACTGATGAATTCTGGTCCGCGATACGACAAGCGGGACGCCGACAGCCATGAACTCGAAGATTTTCATGCTGAGCGCTTCATTCCCAAATTGCGAACCCGCGCGCTTGGGTTCGACGGCGAGGTCCGTGTCCGCCATCACTTGGACAATTTGCTCCGTCGGAAGCAACCCATGAAAGACGACGCGATTGCCAAGGCCGAGAGAGTCCGCCAAGCGGATCAAGGATTCCTTTGCCGGGCCTTCGCCATAAATGTGGAATTCAGCGTCCGGCATTTGGTCTTTAATCTTGGCGAAAGCCGTAATCGCCACGTCAACGCCCTGGTGCCAATTCAGCGAGCCCGGGTAAGTGATTAGGAATTTGCCGTTGCCTCTGGTGCGGATGTTGGGGTTGAAGAGCCCGCGCACGGGATAATTGCGAATAGGCGAACACTTTTTCGGCATTCCACAGCGCTTGGCGACACGCTCGCACCACAGATGATTAGCCACAATGGCATAATCCGCAAAAGTAATTGACAATCGCTCTACCAGGACCAGGCAACGAAACAGGAAAGAGCTGCAGGCGACGCGAAACTTGCTGGCGTAGAACTCGGGGAGAACGTCATGAATGTCCAAAATAACCGGAGTTCCTAGGAGCTTAGGGAAAATCGCTGCGAACACCAGAAAATCCGGAACGGAGTGCACATGGATGAGTTGGTATCTCTCCGAAAAGTGACGGCGTGCGATGAGTGCGGCGGATAAAAGCAAAAACCGCAATATGCGAAAAAGATACGTTAAGGGGCCGCGCTCATTGATCATTCTGGTCTGAATGCGGAAGACATTTACGCCATTCAAGACCGAGCGCACCCGCTGACCGGGCTGACGAAGTGCGATGACGTCAACGGTGTCGCCACGTTCGACTAAAGCCGTCGCGTACTGCTTGATGCGCGCGTCTGTCTCGTAGAACGAGTACGCGAGCATGCAGATCTTCATCGGTTTATGGTGCGGACCTATGGAGTCGGGCATATGACCGGGAAGAATGTGCCGCGTTACAGCGCTACCGGATGCGCCTGTTCGACGTGGGCTGCCGGCCGGGAAGAAAGGAACGCGGCTACCTCGCGAACGACGCGCTCACTCTGCTCCGCGTCAAGCTGAGCATACATGGGCAGTGACAAGATTTCCGAGGCAACCTGCTCACAGACCGGAAAGCTTCCCTTCGGACATTGAAGATGGCGATAGGCCTCCTGGAGATGAAGAGGAACTGGATAGTGGATGCCAGTTCCAATTCCAGATTTGGCCAGGTGCTTCTGAAGAGCATCTCGCTGACGAACGCGAATCACATACAAGTGATAGACGGCGCGCGCGAAATCAGGGCAAAAGGGAGCGACGACGCCATCCATTGCTGCAAACGCTTGGTCATAGCGCTTGGCAACCTCCTGGCGCTTGCGATTCCAGCCGGCGAGATGGCGAAGTTTGATGGTGAGAAAGCCTGCCTGCAGGGCATCGAGGCGACCGTTGTAGCCTTCCATTTGGTGATAGTACTTCTGCGCCTGGCCGTGATCGCGAAGCATGCGCATCGTCCTAGCCATGGGTTCGTTTTTGGTGGTTACCGCGCCGGCTTCTCCGCACGCTCCAAGATTTTTGCCAGGATAGAAACTGAAGGCCGCTGCGTGACCGATGCTGCCGACTTTTCTCCAAGTGTCCGCCTTTTTCGAAAAGTACTCGGCCCCATGCGCCTGGCAAGCGTCCTCGACAACAATAAGATTGTAC
>DATNMD010000053.1:0-38722 GCA_035602505.1 Candidatus Acidiferrum sp. | reverse complement strand
CAAACGGATGAAGGAATTGGGAATTCGTATGGCGCTGGGCGCGCAACGTAGGGAACTGTTACAGGCAGCGTTGGGACGCCCATTCAAATTGCTTGCTTTTGGCTCCGCAGCAGGCTTGCTCCTCGGAATTTTGGCGAGCCGGGTCCTGGCCTCCATCGTGTATCAGGCAACTCCCCGCGATCCGCTGGTATTAGTTGGTGTTGTTCTAGCCATGTCATTGCTGGGCCTACTGGCCACGTGGATCCCAGCGCAACGTGCGCTGTCGATCGATCCTATGATCCTGCTGCGCGAGCAGTGAATTGGCCTGAAAAATTTCAGCCCATCAGCAGGGTGTAATAGCCTGAACTCCCATCAGTGAAATGCCTGTTTGCACTACCTCGCAACGAGAGCCTTTCGTCCCCATGCGGACGGGAGCGGCAAGGGCGAGCAAAGTAACCCAAGAAAAAGCTTGACACGTGAGGTAGTGTTATAGTTCACTATAACACTATAGGACGATCAAAGGTGATCGCTCGCAGTACGCGAGGGAAAGCCCTGACCCGAGAGTAAAGAAGCTTAAGGAGAATGAAACATGAAATCCCTTCGTTTTGTGCTGTCCGTTGTGCTGATGTCGCTCTCCACCGTGGCTTTCGCGCAGTCCGACGCGCATAAGATGGACGCGCCCATGACTCCCGCGCCGAAGTCCGAGGCGCAGACTTCCTTCGACACCATGAAAACCCTCGCGGGGGATTGGGAAGGCCCCGTGAAGACCGACATGCCGGTAGCGGCGAAGGTGGACATTAAGCCGCTGCACGTCTCGATGCGCGTGACCTCGCGGGGAAACGTCCTCGTGCACGAGTTCCAGGAAGCGGGAACGCCGCTGGACCCGGCAAAGTACGACCATCCCGTCACGATGCTGTACGTCGACGTCGACGCAGACCGGCTCACGCTGGTCCACTATTGCGACGCGGGGAACCGGCCGCGCATGACCGGGAAAATATCGCCGGACGGAAAGACGCTGGAATTCGATTTTGCCGATCTTTCCGGCAGCAATAAGTACGGACACATGTACCACTCGGTGTTCACCATCATCGACGCCAACCATCACACCGAGGACTGGACTTACATGTTACCTGGCGGCAAGCCAGTCCATGCGCACTTCGATTTGCAGCGCACAAAATAACGGGAAGCGTATCTTTGCTAAGGCTATCTGGAAAACCTGATGGACCGTGAGTGGAACGACAGTCAGCCGATCTACCGCCAGCTTCGCGACCGTGTCGTCGCGATGATACTCGAGGGCGTGCTCAAGGAAGGCGATCCGCTGCCCTCTGTGCGCAACGTCGCGGCCGAAGATCGGGTCAATCCACTCACCGTTCTCAAGGGCTATCAACAACTGGTCGACGAGCAGCTAGTCGAGAAGAAGCGAGGTCTCGGCATGTTCGTCAGGGCCGGTGCGCGCAGTCTGCTGCTGCAGGGCGAACGCCAGAAATTTCTCATGGAAGATTGGCCTAGAATCCACGCAACTATTCAGCGGCTAGGCTTGAAGGCGGAAGAGCTCCTGGACGGGTCAACCCGCGAGTCGTCTTCGGATGCCGCAACGTCGAACAACATCGAGTCGGATTCCCCCGAGGAGGAACGCTAAAGCCATGACATGCATAGAAGCCCGCGGCCTGCGCAAGGCCTTCGGAACAACCATCGCGCTGGACGGCATCGATTTGCGTGTCGAAGAGGGCCGCATCCTCGGACTAATCGGTCCCAACGGCGCAGGCAAGACCACCGCGCTCAACGCGATTCTCGGCCTCACTCCATATCAGGGAGAACTGAAGGTGCTCGGACGCGATCCCTGGACCGAGCGCGATCTTCTGATGCGCGATGTCTCCTTCGTTGCCGATGTCGCCGTGCTACCGCGGTGGATCCGCGTTTCGCAGGCGCTCGATTACGTCGCCGGCGTGCATCCGCGATTCGATCGCGCGAAGACGGAAGGTTTTCTCGCGAAGACCACCATCAGGCACGCCAGCAAGGTCAGGGAATTGTCGAAGGGCATGGTCGCCCAACTGCACCTCGCTCTCGTCATGGCCATTGACGCGAAATTACTAGTGCTGGACGAGCCCACCCTTGGCCTCGACATCCTGTATCGCAAGCAGTTCTACGATTCGCTGCTCAACGACTACTTTGATCGCAGCCGCACTATCGTCGTGACCACACACCAAGTGGAAGAGATCCAGGACGTCCTCACCGATGTCATGTTCATCAACCGCGGTCGCATCGTACTCAGTTGCAGCATGGAAGAAGTCGAGTCGCGCTATCTGGAATTGATGGTGCATCCCAACCAAGTCGCCGCAGCACGGGCGCTTAAGCCAATTCACGAGCGCCAGGTGTTCGGTCGCAACATCCTGCTGTTCGATCGTGTCGATCGCCAGCAACTCGCCGCGCTCGGCGACGTGCGCACACCCAGCATCGCCGATTTATTCGTCGCTGTGGTCGGCGATCAGGCCAGCCAGGCACAAGGAGCGGCCCGATGACTAGTCAATCGAACGCCATACCCGAGTCGGAATCGCGCGGAATCAACACGCAAGTCATCGCACCCGCGGAAATCCCCGCGACTCGGCGCATGTACTGGTCGGTGCGACGCGAATTGTGGGAGAGCCGTTCGATCTATATCGCGCCCCTGGCCGTCGCCGCGCTATTTCTCGTCGGATTCCTCATCAGCACGATTCACCTGCCGGACAAGATGCGTGCTGCGGTGGCGCTCAACCCGGAGCAGCAGCACGAGCTCATCGAGCAGCCGTACGACTTCGCTGCGCTTCTGATCATGGCCACGACTCTTATCGTCGCCGTGTTCTACTGTCTCGACGCGCTGCACGGCGAACGTCGTGATCGCAGCATCCTGTTCTGGAAGTCGCTGCCCGTTTCCGATCTTACTACCGTGCTCTCCAAGGCGAGCATTCCGATCGTGGTTCTTCCGCTGCTCACCTTCGCGATCACCGTTGTCACGCAGTTGATCATGCTGCTGTTTAGCACCGCGGTACTGTTGGGGAGCGGTCTAAGCGTCACGACGCTATGGACCCACGTGCCGTTGTTCCACATGTCGCTGGGGCTGCTCTACCACCTTCTAGCCATTCACGGGTTCTGGTATGCGCCAATGTTCGGCTGGCTGCTGCTGGTCTCAGCCTGGGCGCGCCGCGCGCCATTTCTATGGGCCGCGTTACCCCTGCTCGCCATCGGCGCCGTAGAGAAGATCGCCTTCAACACTTCGCATTTCGCCGCCATGCTGGGGTACCGCTTGGGCGGCGACCCGGGAGGTGCCGGGTTCCCAGCGAGCAGCATGTCGATGGATTCGCCGACGCACCTCGCTGTGGTTCAACTCCTGATCAGCCCAGGTCTGTGGATCGGCCTGGCACTCACCGCGGCATTCCTAGCCGCAGCGGTCCGCCTGCGCCGCTATCAAGGACCAATCTGATTCGCATGCACTTGATTCAATGCTTCGCGTAATTTCTCGCACGAATCGCCGCACGCCATGGAAGGATGAAGGGTACCTAAAGGACGGAAAAATGTCGTTCTCGCCTGTATTAGTTTTTCATATTAGCGCCGGGACCTTAGGGATGCTCTCCGGCACCGCGGCAATGTCATTTCGCAAAGGTTCCCACCGGCACCGCGTAGCCGGAAACGTATTCGTCATAGCAATGCTCAGCCTGGCCGTAAGCGGCGCTTACCTGGGGTTCACGAAACACCAAATTCTGAATGGCATGATGGGCATTCTCACGTTCTATCTGGTCGCAACCGCATGGTGGACTGCCAGGCGCAGAGACGGGGAAACGGGCATTTTCGATTGGGCCGCTCTTATCGTGCCCTTGGCGGTTGGAACTACGCTCTATACCTATGGTCTGGCGGCGGCGAATAGCCAGACCGGGTCAAAAGGTGGATATCCCGCTGCGGCCTACTTCATCTTTGGTTCCATGGCTCTGTTTTTTGCCGCGGGCGACGTTCGCATGCTCGTGCGCGGCGGTGTTTCTGGCACACAACGTATCGCCCGGCATCTGCGGCGCATGTGCTTTGCGCTGTTTATCGCCGCAGGGTCCTTTTTCCTGGGACAGCCACAAGTATTCCCCGCGGCATTACGCAAAACAAACCTACTTTTTATCCCGGCTTTCCTGCCTCTGCTATTGATGATTTTCTGGCTGTTCCGAGTTCGCTTCACAAATGCATACCAGGCAAAATCGACGCCGCGCGGAGCCGATGTTTACTCGCTACGGACCTAGCGGCGAGCGCATCGGTGTCCCGTTCGTGATCAGCGACTTCTTCGCCAGCCGGCCCAGCAGCCGTCCAACCAAGACTCGCGGCGGACGCGTCTCCCCCACCGCCATCCCTATCGCCGCCGAGCAATGCGCCAGCATCTGCCCCGGATTCATCTTTCCCCACAGCCGTTCGCTATCCGGCCGCAGCTGCGCTTCGCGTCCGATGTAGCGGCGAGCTCGCCTCGCCATCCTCGCTTTTGCTGTGTAGAGGCCGCGGACCGTCGCGGGCGCCTTTGCCTTAGTCTTTAGGAGTTGGCGGCTTCAGCCGCCACGAACAAGCACAAAACACAACGGGCTTCGGCTTGTCCTGAGGCAACGAAGGGCCCCTGAAGAAAGTCTTTGTTTTTGGGACTCGCCGATTCTTGTCTTCGCCTGAAATGAAACGGGACCCAACAGCGTATATATAAAGCAGCGCCCCAGGTGTCGGCGCGAAATCTGCACAGTTAGGAGAATGAAATGAAATTCCACGCTATGGCGTCGGCAGTGGTGCTGTTCCTGGTATCCACGGCGGCTTTTGCACAGGATTCCAAAACTCCGCAGGGGTCCTCGAACACCAAAGGAGAACAGGCTTCGCAAGCCAATCCGTTCAGCACGTACAATAAAATCTTTTACGCAAGGATGAAGACCATCCTCGTCAGTTCCGCTGAAAAAATGCCCGAAGAGAATTACAACTTCAAGCCCACGGAGGCCGTCCGCAGCTATGGCCAGATCGTGGGACACGTCGCCGACGCGCAATATAACTTTTGTTCCCTCGCGCTCGGAGAGACCAATCCCGGCCTCAAAATCGAGGAGACCAAGACCACCAAAGCCGATCTCGTTGCCGCGCTCAAAGGTGCGCTCGCCTATTGTGACAAGGCCTATGACGGTATGACCGATGCGTCCGGCACACAAACCGTGAAGCTCTTCGGCATGGACATGCCCAAATTCGGCGTGCTGAACATTAACAACGCGCACGACATGGAACACTACGGCAATCTCGTCACCTACATGCGGCTCAAGAACATTGTTCCCCCGACGAGCGAACAGGCTCCGCCAGCACCGCAGAAAAAGTAATCGCACAGGCAATTTGCCGAACAGCAGCGTAGTAATTGGGCCATTCATCGACTGGTGATGGGTGGGCCTTCGAGATTTCCTCAGGATGTTGAGAACTGAACGCATTACTCCGTCCGAATAATTTGTGGGAAGCCTAGCAGGGCCGGGGCTGAGCGAAGTCTGTCGTCAATAACGGTCTCGGCGGGAAGATCGCCGAGCGCTCGTGGACCGGCATGGTGATGCTGGTGTTAGGGGACCGCACGTGAAGTGTAACAACGGGTGATACGCATTTCTCTTTTTTGCTACCTGCGTCATGCTCCGGCGACGGTTTTTTGAGCGACTAGCTTGTGTCCTTTGGTCGTAAGCACCAACTTGTCCTTCAGGATTAGGCCCTTCTTTCGGGCATCGTAGATTCGTTTAGAGAGATTCTCGCCCGATAGATATCCCGCGTGACTGAGCGAAAGGGACTTTTCTAATTGCCCCGCAGTAGGTGGCATACCCACGGTGGAAATGAAAGCGTCAATCACCACGCAAAGCATCTCGTAGCTGTTGAAAGTCGCATTACTCTCCACCTGCACTACGCCGTCTTTAGCCGCGATTTTCAGGGCTGCTTTAATGGTCTTCCCGGTCTTACCGGAGATTGCCTGATTGAGTGCAGCCAGCTTCTTGTCCCAGTCAGCGCTCGATAGCTTCTCACCCAACAGGATCTCAACGCACGCCTTTGCGATGGTCAGATACTTGTTGACGTGAGCGGGTTTCACCGTGAGAGGTGTGCCGGTGTGATAGAGGTCATTCCTTGTTTTGTGGAAGCTCTGAATGTCACTTGCATGCGCAACCAGCGCAGGTTCCTGCGTGACTGTGAAGCCCAGGAGTTTGTGAAACTCTCGTTTTGTTTCCTCCCATGCTTTAGGTGTGATCGCTCTGTAGATGAGATTCTTTTCGACGGCCGTGTACGCAATCATCATGTACTCGACCGCGTTGTCACAGATGATTAACGCTAGTCTTTCACCAGTGCTGGTGTTCGCCGCATTCAACAATTCGGCGGTCGCTATTTGCTCAATCGCATCTTCAGTCCACGCCTTCACGAGCACTCCTACTTGAGCGAAGGCGCTACCTTCGTTGACACCCACTCGAATCCTTCGGGTGTTAAGCCGTATCTTCCATCTCCTCGCCGCACGAAGTATTTCTTGTTGTTGGTCTGGCTAAGTACGGACTTCACGACCTCGGTAATGCCGGTCAGGAGTTCCAAATCGTCCGGACTCAAAGGGTCAGGGTCGCTAGCCCAGAGCGCCAAAGCCGCGAGGGCCACCTGCTTGCTCGGCTTTTTCAGCAGGCGCAGTCGCCCGTTGGAATCAAATTCGTAAAGGTGTTCGTAGCCCGTCTTGGGTTTCCGCGACTCGCTCGGCACCAAGCCCGTAGTCTTGGCTTGCACCAGGGCAATAGCCTTAGGCAACTTTTCCAATTCCTTGGTGAGTTCGTCCACGTCAGAGTAGGGGATGACGATCTCCCCGAACGTTGTCTTAATCCGCGCCTGCGGCATTTGCAGCGTCCTTTCTCAACTTTGGAATTACTTCTGACGCGACCCATACCCTGCCGTCTTGCGATAACGTGTAAAAACCGGCCTTCACCTTGTGAAAGAGCTTTGCGTATTGCTTTGCACCTAAGTAGGCGGCAGGGTTTTTCTCAGAGACTAAGCCGCTGATGACTTCAAGAGCCACGGGGTCCGGATCATGGGCGTAGAGGACGAGGCCCATCGCCTCGATCTTGCTACCCGCAGGCTTTAGCAGTTCCAACCTACCGTCAGCACGGAAGGCACAGATGCCCTCGAGTGCAGGCTTGACATTGCGGGGTTCAGCCTTCGCTACTGCCCTTAAGTGTGTTTCGACAATCCGCGACACACCACTAACGTCGAGCTCTTTTAATCGCTGTTCCAATTCGGCGGTCGAATCAAATGTCACGACTAGAGTGCCATAGGTAACATCAACGCGTAGTTCATACTTTGCCATAACGCACATCCCCTTTTACGTAAGTCTACATAAGAAGGCCGGTCCATTTCAAGGCGAAGGCTCCAGGCCTCAGGCAAGCCACCTGTTGATAAGTACTTAGCGTCCGCCGTGAGCTGCCACGACGCTTAACTAAACGCCCGAGTCTTACTTGGCAGAACGTATTCAGGAGGGGAACTCTTACGGCGGGATGAGCGTGGAACGAATTTGAACAATAAGAGGACGTGGCAGGAATCGAAGTGATTCCTTGCCCCTGTCTTCACCTCTTGTGGTCACAGCAATACTGGCCGGAGAAGTAGCGGTCACCGTGAGCGCGAGCGTCCGATGCGATGCGCAATGCACGCTCTGGTTCAATTCCCAGATGCTCGCCCACAAGGTCGTAGTGCAGCAGACACCGGAAGGAAAGGTAGAGAACCGGCGGGTGGCAAACAGGTTGAAAAGACTTTAGGTGCCGCACCCCTTCGTGTTCTGTCGAAGGGTGCGGTTCTTGAACTGTCCTTCCACGCCATTCAAACCATTGAATTTAAGTTTACTATTGACATACGTCCAGATCTATTATATGGTTGCGTGTGTTATCTCGAACAAACCTTCCTGATCCACTTCCTCGCTATCCCTCTAACCCTCAATCTTTCAAGAACTTGCCGCCCCTTGAAATCTCTTGCCTCTCTTTTTTCGATCGCCATTCTTTGTTTTCAATAACTTCCAGCCTCTTTTCCCAAAATACCAGGGGTGGGGTATCCCGATCCGATTTTTGGACTCTCGGTGGGAGTCGACGAAGACTCCCTGTACCGGAGACGAATCTACGAAACACCTGGGGTGCCTCCTTTACGTCCTTTACCTCCCTTACGTCTTATATCTCTATTTCCTTTAGAATCAACACTTACAAAAGTGTATCAAAACAACCAACTTTATCCTCCTTTAGAATCAACACTTGCGAAAAACCCAGGGAAGGGGGGAGTTATTGTTAACTAAATTGCGCTTTTCCGGCTCAGCGTCCTCTGTGCCTCTGCGGCAGATTGGAATCTTGTTCTATAATGAAATTGGCGGACGGGCCGGGTGATCGCTGGCCCCGAGCAATCGGGACGGGAGGAAAGTCCGGACACCGTCGTCGTAGGCTCGCAAGAGCCGGTGACGAAGTAGGGCAACGCGCCTGGTAACGCCAGGGGACGGCCACGCAGGCTCCGCTGCAAAGTGGAGTTACTCGCCCCAGTTAAACACTTGGACGGGTGGCGTCGAGCTTAGCTCGATGCGGTGCGGCTCAGTTACGGAAAGTGCCACAGAGAATATACCGCCGGCGGAACAGCACGGTGGCATCGCGCAGGAAAACCTGCGAGACGTCTTCGCAAAGCTGGTTCGTTTGGCAAGGGTGAAAAGGTGGGGTAAGAGCCCACCGTCCCGGTAGCAATATCGGGAGCCTGGAAAACCCCGCGTGGTGCAAGGCCAAATAGGAGGGGAGAGCCGGCCCGGCTCGATGAGCGCGCGTTCGCGAAAGTGAATGCCGCTCCCTCGGCGAAGACGCAAGTCTTTGCGGAGGAGAACCCTCGGGTAGGCTGCTGGAGTCACGGCGCGAGTCGTGACCTAGAGGAATGATCGCCGCGGCGCGCAGACGTTACGTTTGCTTGCCGCACAGAATCCGGCTTACAGGCCCGTCCGCCAAATTTTTAAACCTTTTCGCCGTTCAACTTCTTGGCCAAAGACTTCAGATGTCTTGAGAATTCTTTCAGCGTGACCTCAGACGAGAGTGGAATCCCACAATTTGCGACTGGAACCGCAGGATTGCCTCGCGCGCCGACGGCTCGGCAGACACCGTCATTTTTTAACTGGAGCGGGAGCAGGAGACGCGGCCGGGATGGCGGCAGGAGGCGCGCTGGTCAAGATGGCCTTCACCGCTGGCGAAATCTTGTCTGCATTCGCCAGCAAAACGCTGACCTGCCAAAGCTGCGTATCATTGAGCGTCCCTTTGAAGCCGGCCATGCCGCTCAGGCGAATGCCGTTCTTGGCTTTCCAGTACGTTTCCCACGCAGGATCGTCGGTCACCCCGGTTCCATGGAATAGCTCCGGGGGTTTAGGGAACATGCCTTGCACAATTGCGCTTTGGGGTTCGCCTGGCAATCCGTGGCACACGGCGCAGTTCTGCTTGTAGATGTCAGCTCCAGCGAGGTAGGTCGATTCATTGACTGGGACCGGTGGAGGATCGGTGTGTGGATCCTTGTCGATCCGAGCGTGCAACGCCGCACTGGAGAGCTTCTTCTCGAACGGCATCGGGGGGTCGGCCGCGGCAACAGGCGCGCGCCCCGAGGTGAAGTAAAACCAGATGCCCGCCACGACCAACAGCACGCCGATCAATATCCCGATCACAAAGGCTTTGAGCATAATCCGCTATTCTCCCGCGTCAATTGTCGAAGGGCCTGCCGCTAGGTCGAGATTGTCACTCGCGTCACAACGGAGACACCGAACGGGCGATAGTGTACTGTCCTGAAGACGTTTGTGCACGCCGATTTGTACACCGCAAACTGAGGAAAGGTCACATCGGCTTTCGTAACTTTTTCCGTCCGGGGGCCGTCCTATTCTAGGAATGAGCACGGTTTTCCGATAGGCTTTGGCCGGTCACTTGGAGCCCCCTGGCGTCTTCCCCGATTGTCTTGCCAGTGGCAGACTTGCTCTTACAACCATGCAATACGGGAGCATATGAATGGGCCATTTGAGGGCTAATCCAGCCGGGCCGACCCCTTCGAGCGAGGGGTCTGTGCGGCGCGAGCCTGAGTCGAAGGGCCATCGTTGGTTGTGGATCGTTGCTTTGGCGGCGCTTATTGGCGTTGGCTTTTGGTATTTCCGGGGATCGCGCGCGAGCACCGAAGCGCAAGGACCAGCAGCGCCCGGCGGAAGTGGCAAGGGCCAAGGCCGCCAGGGAGCGGGTGCGTTCGTTGTACCGGTGGTCGTCGCCACCGCGCAGCGCGGCGATCTTCCGGTTTACTTCAACGGGCTTGGCACCGTAACCGCATTTAACACCGTGACGATTCGCAGCCGCGTGGACGGACAAATCACGAGGATTAACTTCCAGGAAGGGCAATTCGTTCATCAGGGCGATAGCCTGGTGGAAATTGACTCGCGCCCGTATCAGGTCCAGCTCGAACAGGCGGAAGGACAGCTTGCCAAGGATCAAGCACAGCTCCGCGACGTGCAAGTGAACTACGAACGCTTTCAGCTTCTGTACAAAGAGGGCGTGATCCCCAAGCAGCAAGTCGATACGCAGGGGGCGCAGGTGGGGCAATCGGAAGGCGCCATCAAGGTGGATCAAGCCGCGATCGACAGCGCGAAGCTGCAACTGGTGTATTCGCGTGTGATCGCGCCGATCAGCGGGCGCATCGGCCTGCGCCTGGTCGATGTCGGAAACATCGTGCATGCCAGCGATTCCAACGGCCTGCTGGTGATCACGCAGTTGCAGCCCATCGCGGTGATCTTTGCCCTGCCGCAGGATCAGCTTCCGGAGGTTGCGACGAAGCTCCAGAAGGGTGAGCAACTGATCGTCGATGCCTATGACCGCGACGACACGACGAAGATTGAATCGGGCAAGCTGCTGACCATCGACAACCAAATCGATACGAGCACCGGCACGTACAAGCTCAAGGCCGTTTTTAACAACGATCGAAACACGTTGTTCCCGAATCAATTTGTGAACGTGCATCTGCTCGTCGACGTGAAAAAGAATTTGGTGATCGTGCCCGCCTCGGCCATCCAGCGTGGGCCGCAGGGAACGTATGTGTATGTGGTGCAGAACGGCAACACCGCCAAGATCCAAACCGTCACGATCGCACAAACGACTGCGAACACCGTTGGGCTGAGCGCGGGATTGAATGCTGGCGACGTCGTGGTTGTCGATGGACAAGACAAGCTGCAAGACGGCAGCCAGGTCAATCCCACCGCGGCGCCCGCGACAGCGCCAAATGCGCAGAACGCCAACGGAGGGCAACCGCCTTCGTCGCAGCAAGGCAACACGCCGGGCGGCGCGGGCGCGCGGGGGCGCACGGAAGCTCCGCAACCGGGTCACTCCGCTGGGAAGCCGCAATGAGTCCATCACGGCCGTTTATTTTACGGCCGGTCGCCACCACATTGCTGATGGTGGGGATTTTGCTGGTGGGTTTTGTGGCGTACCGTCAGTTGCCGGTCTCTGCTTTGCCGCAAGTCGATTATCCGACGATCCAGGTGCAAACATTTTATCCCGGCGCCAGCCCGGACGTGATGGCGTCTTCGGTGACGGCGCCGCTCGAGCGGCAGTTTGGCCAGGTGCCGGGACTGAACCAAATGACGTCAACGAGCTCTTACGGCAGCTCGATCATCACGCTGCAATTCGCTCTCGATCTCAACATCGACGTGGCCGAGCAGGAGGTGCAAGCGTCCATCAACGGCGCTTCCAATCTTTTGCCGCAAGGGCTGCCCAACCCGCCGATCTACAGCAAGATTAATCCCGCCGATTCGCCGATCCTCACGCTGGCGATTACTTCCAAATCGCTGCCGCTGTCCAAAGTCGAAGACCTTACAGACACGACGCTGGCGCAGAAAATTTCGCAGCTCACCGGGGTAGGGCTCGTCAGCATCAGCGGCGGACAGCGTCCGGCGGTGCGCATCCAGGCCAATCCCACCGCGCTGGCTTCGTATGGATTGAGCCTCGAAGATCTTCGTACCGCGCTGACGCAAGCCAACGTCGATCAGGCCAAAGGAACCTTCGACGGTCCGCATCAGGCTTACACCATCGGCGCTAACGACCAGCTAATTTCGAGCGACAGCTACCGGCCGCTGATCATTGCCTACCGAAATGGTGCGCCCGTTCGGCTGACCGATGTTGCCACCGTGCTGGAAGGCGTGGAAAACGTGCAGCAAGCGGCCTGGGCGAACCAGAATCCCGCCGTCATCTTGAACATTCAGCGCCAACCCGGCGCCAACATCATCGCGGTGGTGGACCGCGTCAAAAAATTGCTGCCGCAGTTGCAGGCCGCGCTTCCTTCCGCGGTGCAGGTGGACATACTCACCGACCGTACCATCACCATTCGCGCTTCCGTTGCGGACGTGCAGTTCTCGTTGATGCTGACAATTGCGCTCGTCGTGTTGGTCATCTTCCTGTTTTTGCGCAGTGTTCGAGCGACCATCATTCCCAGTTTTGCCGTGCCGCTTTCCATTGTGGGCACATTCGGTGTGATGTACCTGCTCGGATACAGTCTGAATAATCTTTCGCTGATGGCGCTCACCATTTCCACCGGCTTCGTGGTCGATGATGCCATCGTCATGATCGAGAACATTTCCCGCTATATCGAAGAAGGCGAATCGCCTCTGCAAGCGGCCCTCAAAGGCTCGGAGCAGATCGGCTTCACCATTCTCTCGCTGACCGTTTCCCTGATCGCCGTGCTCATTCCGCTTTTGTTCATGGGCGACATTGTGGGGCGGCTGTTCCGTGAATTTGCCGTAACGCTCGCCGTTACCATCATCGTTTCCGCTTTCGTTTCGCTGACGCTGACGCCGATGATGTCCGCCAAATTGCTGCGCCATCAGAGAGAAGAAGATCAGAGTTGGTTCTACCGCAAATCGGAGCATGCGTTTAATTCCATCATCGCGTTTTATGGCCGTACTCTGAAATTTGTGCTGCGTTTTCGCACCACCACGCTCCTGATCACCGCAGCAACGCTCGTTGGCACCATTCTTCTGTACATCTACGTGCCCAAGGGTTTTTTCCCGGTGCAGGACACCGGCGTGATCCTTGGAGTTTCGGAAGGCCCGCAGGACGCTTCTTTCAAAACTATGGTGAGCAAGCAGCGCGCTTTGGCGGACGTGATTTTGAAGGACCCTGCCGTCGCGAGCCTATCGTCGTTTATCGGCGTTGATGGGATCAACACAACGCTCAACAGTGGCCGCATTCAGATCAACCTGAAGCCGCTCGAGCAGCGCAAGATTTCCGCCTCCGACGTCATCCGGCGCCTTCAGCCAGAGCTTGCCAAGGTGGACGGCATCTCGCTCTTTATGCAGCCGGTGCAGGACCTGACCGTCGAGGATCGCGTCAGTCGCACGCAATTTCAATACAGCCTGGAGGACGTAGACGCGAAGGAGCTGGGGTATTGGGTCCCGCGCTTCATGGATAAGCTCAAGACACTGCCCGAGTTGCGTGATGTCGCCAGCGATCAGCAGAACCATGGTCTGCTCGCGGTGCTCACCATCGATCGCGACACCGCATCGCGCCTCGGAATTCTTCCTGCCGATGTAGACAACACACTCTACGACGCTTTCGGACAGCGCCTGGTCTCGACCATTTTCACTCAGCTGAATCAGTATCACGTGGTTCTCGAGGTCGACCCGCAGTTTCAGCAGAACCCGGAAGATCTCAAAAACATTTATGTACATTCGTCGAGCGGCCAAGCGCCTTCTTCCGGGTCTGGCACCTCCATCAGCGCGACGACGGTGCCCATCAGCTCGACGCCGACGACGCAGATTCCGCTCAGCGCGTTCACCCGATTTGAACCTAGCAGCACACCTCTGACCATCAATCACCAGGGGCAATTCCCGGTGGTCACGGTCTCTTTCAACCTTGCTCCCAATGCTTCCTTGGGCGAGGCCGTCAACGCCATTAACAGCGCAAAAGAACAAATCGGCATGCCGCCGAGCATTCAGGCCACGTTCCAGGGAACCGCCGCGGCTTTCCTGCGCTCGCTCTCCAATGAGCCGATTTTGATTTTGGCCGCGCTGGTGACGGTCTACATCGTCCTCGGCGTTCTTTACGAAAGTTACATTCATCCCATCACGATACTGTCGACGCTGCCGTCCGCGGGCGTGGGCGCAATTTTGGCCTTGCTGCTTTGCCGCACCGAATTCAGCATCGTCGCGTTAATCGGCATCATCTTGCTGATCGGCATCGTGAAAAAAAACGCCATCATGATGATTGACTTCGCGCTGGAGGCGGAGCGCAGGGAAGGGAAGGCGCCGCTCGATGCTATCTACGAAGCGTGTCTTCTGCGCTTCCGCCCGATCATGATGACCACTATGGCCGCGCTGCTCGGCGGCTTGCCGCTGGCGCTCGGCACTGGCGTAGGCTCCGAGCTTCGCAGGCCGCTGGGAATCACAATCGTCGGCGGCTTGATCCTGAGCCAAATTCTCACGTTGTACACCACTCCCGTCGTTTATCTTGCGTTCGACTGGGTCGCTCGCCGCTTTCAATTCCATATTGGAAATCCCATCGAAGACCCTGCGGGCGCCACTGGAGACTAAGTCGTGAACGTCTCCTCAAATTTCTCCCTTCCCTTTATTCGCCGGCCTGTGGCGACGTCGCTGATCACGCTGGCAATCCTTCTTTCCGGCCTGGTGGCGTTTCGCTTTCTTCCTGTTGCGCCGCTGCCCCAGGTGGATTTTCCGACAATTTCCGTGGGCGCGAACCTCCCCGGCGCAAGTCCCGAGACGATGGCCTCGGCCGTGGCCACTCCGCTGGAGCGCCAGTTCGGCCGCATCGCCGGTGTCACGCAGATGACTTCCTCCAGCGGCCTCGGCTCCACGGGAATCACGCTGCAATTCGACCTGAATCGCGACATCAACGCCGCCGCACGCGATGTGCAAGCCGCCATCAACGCGGCGCGCAGCCAGCTCCCGCCCGACCTACCCGGCCAGCCGAACTATCGCAAAGCCAATCCTGCCGACGCGCCAATCCTGTTGCTCTCGCTTACATCAGAAAATATTCCGCCGGCGCAAATTTACGATGCTGCTGACTCCATCCTGGCGCAGAAGCTGGCCCAGGTGGAAGGCGTTGGGCAAGTCTTCACGTGGGGCAGCTCTCGCCCAGCGGTTCGTGTGGAAGTAAATCCGACTCAGCTCAACGCGTACAACATCAGCTTGGAAACGATTCGGCGTTCGCTGCAAGCGGCAAACGCCAATCTAGCCAAGGGTTCGGTATCCGATTCCACGAAAATGTGGAGCATTGGCGACACCGATCAGCTTTTCAAAGCCTACGAATATCAGCCGCTGATTGTGGCCGGACACGTAGGCGCGCCAGTGCGTCTGCGGGATATTGCGGAGGTCAACGACTCCGTCGAAGACACGCGCAACCTCGGCCTCACCAACGGACAGCCCTCGGTGATGCTGGCCATCTTCCGCCAGCCCGGCGCGAACATGATCGAAACCGTAGATCGCATTTTCGCCTTGCTGCCGCGTCTGCGCGCGTCGATTTCTCCGTCGCTGCACCTGAATGTGGCCATTGACCGCACGACCACCATCCGCGCGTCGGTGCATGACGTGGAAATCACGCTGCTTATTTCCATCACGCTCGTAATCCTGGTGGTTTTTGCTTTCCTGCGCAGCTATTGGGCCACCATTATTCCCAGCGTTGCCGTGCCGCTCTCCCTCATCGGCACGTTCGGCGTCATGTATCTGTGCCACTACACGCTGGACAATCTGTCGCTCATGGCCCTGACCATCTGCACCGGGTTCGTTGTCGACGATGCCATCGTGGTCATCGAGAACATCACGCGCCACATCGAAGCGGGCATGAAGCCCTTGGAAGCCACGATAAAAGGTGCCAGCGAGATCGGCTTCACCGTTCTTTCCATGAGCACTTCGCTTGTGGCCGTTTTCATTCCTATCTTGCTGATGGGAGGCATCGTAGGCCGGCTGTTTCGGGAATTTGCCGTGGTGCTCAGCGTGGCTATCGGCGTTTCGCTCTTTGTTTCACTGACCACTACGCCGATGATGTGCGCGCGGTTCTTGAAGCACGACACCGGCCGGCACGGCCGCGCGTATCGTATATCCGAGAGCATGTTTAACCGTTTGCTGCGCACCTATGACGTCAGCCTGCGCTGGGTCTTGCGCCACCAATTTTTGATCTTGTTGGTTACCATCGGCACCGTTTGCCTGAACGTCTACCTCTTCTGGGCCACTCCAAAAGGTTTTTTCCCGCAGCAGGATACCGGACGCCTCAACGGAATGATCCAAGGTGATCAGGACCTTTCCTTCGCGGCCATGTCGCAGAAAATGCGCGTGTTTACCGATATCGTTGCGAAAGATCCGGCCGTCGATTCGGTTACTTCGTTCACCGGCGGCGGCAGCGGCGGCAGCACCGCGCGCCTGTTCGCGCAGTTAAAGCCTCTCAATGAGCGGAAACTGAGCGCCGACCAGGTGATCGCGCGCATTCGCAGGGCGAGTTCGCACGTTCCCGGAGCTGCGCTCTATCTGCAAGCGGTGCAGGACCTGACCGTCGGCGGGCGTTTCGGCGGCGCGCAATACCAATACACGCTGCAGGCCGATAATTTGACCGATCTTACCCACTGGGCGCCCATCATCCAGGAGCGCATCAGCAAAGTCCCTGAATTACGCGACGTCAATTCCGACCAACAGATGCGCGGCCTGGCCAGTAACATTGTTATAGACCGCGACACCGCGGGCCGCCTCGGCGTGAGCGTCCAGGACATCGACAATACCCTCGGCGACGCCTTTGGCCAGCGCCAAGTCTCCAACATCTACAAAGGGCTGAACCAATACCACGTCGTCATGGAAGTCGCCCCGCAAGCGCAGCAGAGCCCCGATGCGCTGAAAGCGATTTACGTTCCCGCGAAATCCGGCAAGCTCGTTCCGCTAAGTGCCTTCGCACACTACGAGTACTCCAACACTCCGCTGTCCGTGAACCATCAGGGTCTTTTCCCATCCATCACGCTCTCGTTCAATCTCGCGCCAGGCGCCTCGCTTGGCCCCGCCGTGCAGCACATCGTTCAGGCGCAACGCGAGCTTGGCGTCCCCTCCAGCGTCCACGCCACATTTCAAGGAACAGCGCAGGCCTTTCAGGATTCGCTCGCTAATCAGCCTGTGCTGATCATCACCGCGCTCTTCGCCGTTTACATCGTGCTCGGCATCCTTTACGAGAGCTTCATCCACCCCATCACCATTCTCTCGACGCTCCCTTCCGCCGGTATCGGCGCCCTCCTCGCCGTTCAGTTCGCCAAATCCGATCTCAACATCATCGCGCTCATCGGCATCATTTTGTTGATTGGCATCGTCAAGAAAAACGCCATCCTCATGATCGACTTCGCCGTGCAAGCAGAGCGGCTGGAAGGCAAGCCGACGGTCGAAGCCATCTACCAGGCCTGCCTGCTGCGCTTCCGCCCCATCATGATGACCACCATGGCCGCGCTCCTCGGCGCTCTCCCGCTCGCTCTCGGCTCTGGCGTCGGCTCGGAGCTGCGCCGTCCCCTGGGAATCACCATCGTCGGCGGCCTGATCCTCAGCCAGATGCTCACGCTTTTCACCACCCCCGTTGTTTACATTTATATGGATCGCATTCAGACCTGGCTGCAAGGCCATCGCGCGCGCGGCGCCGCTCCCGCTCCTCTCCCAGCGCACTCCGACTGAAAGCCGTATGTACTCGAATTAAGGTATTGCTCTGAGTAAAGACGGGGGCACCCTTTAGCCCCGATTCTGTACGGCGGTACAGCTATTCCATTTTTTGGCGGCCCTTTCTACAGGGTTTACCGTATTTGCCAAACCTCTACTTGCGTTGAGAATTGGAGCGCGCCGCATGCCGCACAGGGTCAAGACGGTTGTCGGCCCCTTTGACCCAGCGCTTCCTGTCACGCCAGGGACATGAGTACGAGCGATATTTCTAGCTTAACGACCAGATTGCCTGTCGCGATTGCGCCTGTCGCGCATTGGCATGATGGCGAAAGCAACGCACACGTGGTCCAGTTCTATTCGGATGATTCCTTCCTCCTTGATGCTTTGAGCAAGTTTGTCGGCACGGCCTTAGGAGCCGGCGACTCCGCAATCGTCATCGCCACGCAAGCCCACCTCGACGGCCTCGCCCAGCGCCTCCGAGCGCGCGGCCTGGACATCGCGAAGTCCGCGCGACGCGGTCGCTATGTTGCACTGGACGCTGCGGAGACGCTCTCGAAGTTCATGCGCAATGGGCAGCCCGATCCAAAGCTCTTCGCCAACACCGTTGGGCACGTTGTCGCGCGAGCCAGCGCTGCCGCCGAGGGTAAGAATCCTCGCGTGGCCGCCTTCGGAGAAATGGTCTCCCTGCTATGGGCGGACGGAAACGCTCATGCGGCTATTAGGCTTGAGCAGCTTTGGAATAATTTGGCTCGGACCCATTCATTCTCTTTGCGTTGCGCCTATCCCCTCACCGTTTTTTGCGACGAAACGCATGCCGAACCCTTTCTGAGGATTTGCTCCGAGCATTCCGCCGTAATTCCGGGAGAAAACTACACCGCGCTCCGCACCGATCAGGACCGCCTCCGCAACATCGCGCAGTTGCAGCAAAAGGCCGAAGCTCTCGAAACTGAGAAGGCTCTCCTCCAGGCCCTGCGCCACACCAAGGAAGAGCTGGAAAAGGAAGTCGCCGAGCGCCGCGAAACGCAACGCAGGTTATGTGATTCGGAACTCTCCCTTCGGGAGCTTTCCGGCCACCTGCTTCGCACGCAGGACGAAGAGCGCCATCGCCTGGGAAGAGAGTTGCATGACACCGTCGGGCAATACCTCGCCGTTCTGAAAATGGGTCTGGATTCCCTGAATTCCAGCCGCGCGCTGCAGGGTGATGCTGCCTCCAGGCGCTTGAGCGATTGCCTCAACTTGACGGAGCAATCCATCAAAGAACTGCGCACGATGTCTTATTTATTGTATCCGCCCATGCTCGAAGAGATGGGGCTGAAGATGGCTATACAGTGGTATATAGAAGGCTTTTCCAAACGCAGCGGCATCGATGTTCGCTTCGATATCTGTCCAGCTCTTCGCCGTCTGCCTCGCGACGTAGAGCTGGCCGCCTTCCGCGTGCTGCAGGAGAGCCTCACCAATGTCCACCGCCATTCCGGCAGCGCTACCGCGGAGATTCGCGTCCGCTTGGAAGGCGGTTCCCTTCATTTGGAAATCAAGGATTGCGGCAAAGGGATACCGCCAAATGTTTTGGACGCGTCCCGCGAAGCGCTCGGCACTATGGGCGTTGGACTGCGCGGCATGAGCGAACGCGTGCGCCAACTCGGCGGTACCCTTGCTTTGCTCTCTGAGGGTGGCACGACCGTCAGTGCTTCGCTGCCCTGTGAGATTGAAAGCTCCTGTTCCTAAGCGATTCCCAAGAATTGACCCTGCCAAAGGCAGCTTTGCGACATGGGCCGGATCATCCGTTTGGGACATAAGCAGGTGAAGACGCGATGTCAGCCACAATTCTGATTGTTGACGACCACGACGTCGTGCGTCAGGGAGTACGTTCTATCCTGGCCGAGCGACCGGAATGGGAAATTTGCGGCGAAGCGAGTACCGGTGAGGAAGCGGTCCACGCGGCCGCCACCTTCAGCCCCGCTGTGGTCATCCTGGATATCAGCATGCCCGGGATGAGCGGCCTCGAAGCGGCCTCTCGCATCGTAGGGCTCGGCACCGGAGCTCGCATCCTGATTTTTACCATGCACGAATCGCCGCGCCTGGCCGCGGACGTTCGCGAAGCGGGCGCTCACGGCTACGTGCAAAAATCGCAAGCGGCGCGCGACCTGATCCTCGCCGTGGAACGCCTTCTCTCCGGAAGTACGTTTTTCGGCAGCGAGCTCGACGCGCAGTCGGAAGGCACGAAAGCGGCCAAAGCTACTCCGAACTCCGGCATTTCGCTGTACAGTGCCTTCTGTTTTCGGTGATTCCTGCTACGAGCTGCCGATCAAGTAACCCGTCAGGAAGACCAGGAACCCTCCCACGATTACCTGAAACGTAGCCTGCAGGAAAGGTGTATCCATATAGCGGTGCCGAATGTAGGCGATGGCGGCAAGTTCGAAGCAAACAACAATGATTGCGATTAGGGTCGCCACGTGGAAATTGCCGATTAGAAATGGCAGCGTGTGCCCAAGCCCGCCCGCGGTGGTCATCAACCCCGTAGCCAATCCACGAATCCAAGGCGACCCTCGTCCCGTCAGCGATCCGTCGTCTGAGAGTGACTCCGCGAATCCCATCGAAATTCCCGCTCCGAGAGAGGCCGCAAGCCCCACCCGAAAGGCGTCCAAGCTATTGTGAGTCGCAAAAGCCGCGGCGAAAAGCGGCGCCAGAGTCGAAACCGATCCGTCCATCAGTCCGGCCAGCCCCGGCTGCACGATTTGCAGCAGAAACAATTTCTTGTGCGAAGCGTCTTCCGCGGCTTTCGCGCTCAGCGTCAGATGTTTTTCTTCCAGGTCGCCGGCGGTTTGCGTGTGCTTGCGTTCTTCGTCGGCCAGCTTGTTCAGCAATTCACGCGTCGATGCGTCCGTTGTGCGCGTGATGGCCCGTTGATAAAAGCGTTGCGCTTCCATCTCCATCACTTCCGCTTGCCTTCGCGCCACGTTGACGCCCAGCGGCCGCACCAGCCACGTCGGGTTTCGCCGCAAAAAGCCCTTTACGTTCTCGCGCCGGATGAGCGGGATGTGCTCGCCGAAGCGCTGCCGGAACATTTCAATCAGTCGATCGCGATGCCCCGCTTCTTCCTCGCGCATGCCCTCGAACATTTGCGCCGTTGCCGGATACGATTCCCGCAGGGCGTCGGCAAACTCAGCGTAAATCCGGCCGTCGTCTTCTTCCGAAGCAATCGCCAGCGCCAGAATTTCCCGCTCGCTCAAATCCTTGAATTTTTTCAGCATTCTCGCTGCCCTCACACACGTCGAGCAGGCAGCATCGCACAAACTGCACGGCGATGTCATCTCGAGTGCTACGCGGGTAGGGTCGATACCTTCAGACGGACGCCAACGCTCGCAACCTGGAATTGTTCAGAAAAACGCCACTGGCTGTGGCATGCCGTAGTAGGAAGCCAGCATGGATCTGGCGCTCTCCCGCAAGGTTTCACCTGATCGGCGGATCCCTGAGAATTCGCTTACCAGGGAAGCGTCAAGCCAACCGCGCGCGGCTTCTTGGTGAAGGATTTGCAACGCGTCCTCTGGGGAAAGCGCAATCCTGTAAGGGCGATGAATGGTCAGCGCGTCATAGATGTCCACGATCTGCAAAACGCGAGCCTGCAGGGGAATTTGCTCTCCGCGGAGACCGTCGGGATACCCGCTTCCGTCCATGCGCTCGTGGTGGTGCCGGACTACTGGCAAAATGCCACGGAGAGATCTGAGCGGCGCACAGATGTTTTCTCCAACGACCGGATGCTGCCTCACGATTTCCATTTCTTCAGTGTCGAGCGGCCCTGGCTTCAGAAGGATGCTATCCGGGACCGCAACCTTGCCGACGTCGTGAAGCAAACATGCGATCCGTAATTCCTGCAATTCCTGTTCTTGCAGGCCGAGACTCCTTCCAAGCTGAACCGCATACTCTCCCATCCGGTCGGAATGGCCGTCGGCCAAAGAGTCTTTCGCCTCGATGCTTCGCGCCAACGAAAGCACTACCGACTTCGCCTGCTGGTCGATATAGTTCCGAAGCCGTAAAAGCGCCTGGACGCGGCTCAGCCCTCCCTCGAGCGAAGTGCAAGTTCCCCAGACGTCGGCAGCACCTGCGTGGAATCCGCGAAAAATATCAGCAGGATCCGATGATGAAGGCTTGATCAAAACAACCGGGACAAGTTGATTGAGGGGATTTTCCTTCAGACGGCGGCAAAGTTCGAAGCCGTCAATTTCCGGCGGCGCATCATGCAGAATAACCAGATCAGGTTGAAGGACGGGACACTGCCGCAGCGCTGTATCTCCGTCTCCCGCCACAAATACTTCATAACTCTGATTCTGAAGGAATGATTTCCAATTCGCGCGGTCTGCAGAAGCAACATCAACAAGCAAGATGATTGGGCGCATAAGTCCCTCTTAACATCTCAATACGCGACAGGGGTTTTCGTAAGATTTCCCCCGGCGCGACACGTCTCGTCTTGGTTAGAGATCCGACTTGCCTTCGGTCTCCAAGCCGTGGTCTCGGAGGCCCCTGCCTCCGCTTTCTGGGGGACGAGAAAGAGTGAGATGAGCTGGACGAAGTGCCTGATGTGCTCATCGGGTTCCAAATCGAGGGGGCTTTTAAGTGGCTGATAATCCGCATGTTATAACGATGATGAAGAGAGGCGGCGTTTTCTCGCAGGAGTAAATTTCACTGGTACTTGTAAAATTTACGAGTGGCGCTGATCTCTTTCACGTGTCCATCGAATTTTCTTCGCCATACCTGAGAAGAAGGGCCGCCTTCGCCGCTGCATTTCCTTTGCGAGAAAACGGTGAGTCGATTTCTTGATTCGTCGGGCCTTACCACCCTGACCAAGCGTCGCGCAAAGTCGACCAACGCATTCTCGGCTCGCCTTCCAGCGCATGATGTTGACCTGTCTGCGCGCGGCAACCTAAGATGACCGCCACGAAGGTCGCTTTCCCTCATGATTGGCCAGACGATTTCGCATTACCGCATCCTCGAAAAGCTCGGTGGTGGTGGTATGGGTGTCGTGTACAAAGCCGAGGACACACGGCTCCACCGCGCGGTCGGTTTGAAATTCCTGCCTGCCGAAATGCTCCACGACTCCGCTGCTCTGGAACGCTTCCGCCGCGAAGCACAGGCCGCTTCGTCATTGAACCACCCGAACATCTGCACCATTTACGACATTGGCGAACAGAGCGGCCAGCATTTCATTGCCATGGAGTTTCTCGACGGCGAGACCTTGAAGCACCACATTTCCGGCAAGCCGCTTCCGTTCGACGAGACGCTGGAACTTGCGATTCAAATTGCCGATGCGCTCAGGGCAGCACACGCCCAAGGGATAATCCATCGAGACATCAAGCCAGCAAACCTCTTCGTGACCAAGCAGGGCAACGCCAAAGTCCTCGATTTCGGCTTGGCGAAGTTTGCTCCTGTCGCCGAGAGTGTTGGTGTCTCTGCGACGCAGACGGCTACTCAGGACACTTTGCTGACAAGCCCCGGCTCCACGGTAGGCACAGTGGCTTACATGTCTCCGGAGCAGGCGCGAGGGAAAGAACTGGATGCGCGAACGGACTTGTTCTCGTTTGGCGCGGTTCTGTACGAAATGGCGACTAGCCGGATGGCCTTTCCCGGAAATAGTGCTGCGGTAATTCATGATGGAATTCTAAACCGCACACCTGTTCCGGCGTCACAAGCTAACCAAGGACTCCCACCAAAGCTGGACGAAATCATCGGGAAGGCGCTAGAAAAAGACCGAAAGCTCCGCTACCAAAGCGCCGCGGAAATTCGCACTGACTTGCAGCGTCTGAAGCGCGATACAGAGTCAGGCCGTGCAGTTTCGAGGGTTGAGGTTGGATTGAAGCCCGCTCCAAAATCCATTTGGTTTCGATGGGCGGCTGCCACAGGCGCAACAGTAGTTGCCGTTGGACTGGCTGTGGCTGGCTGGTTCCTCCACACGAGCAAGGCGCACGCCCTAACGGAAAACGACACCGTCGTACTTGGGGATTTCGCAAACACGACAGGAGACCCCGTTTTTGACGGCACCCTACGGCAAGGTCTCGCAGTGCAACTCGAACAATCTCCATACGTTAGCCTCATAACTGAGCAGCGAATCCAACAGACACTGAAGATGATGAAGCAGCCGCCCGACACAAAACTTACGCCAGAGATTGCTCGCGAACTTTGTCAACGAACGGGAAGCGCCGCTGTAATCAGCGGCTCGATTGCGAGTCTCGGCAGCCAGTACGTGCTCGGCCTCAAGGCGGTAAATTGCCGTAGTGGGAATTTACTGGCCGAGAAACAATTGTCAGCTGCTGGCAAGGAACACGTATTGAAGGTGCTCACTGATGCGGCAGCAAAGCTGCGAGAGGGTTTGGGGGAATCACTGAGCATGGTCGAGAAGAACGACATGCCGCTGGAACAAGTAACTACGTCGTCGCTCGAAGCCCTTCAGGCTTACAGCATGGGTCGTAAAACTTTCGTGCGGGAAAGGGATTATGCAAAATCTGTTCTTTATCTCGGAAGAGCTATCGAACTCGACCCGAAATTTGCAGCCGCTTACCGTCTCCTTGGGAATGCATACTTCAATCTCGGTCAGCTAGCAAACGCAAAAGAGAGTAATCTGAAAGCGTACGAACTGCGCGACCACGTAAGTGAGCGAGAGAGGCTCGCTATTGAGTCTAATTACTTTGGACAGGTGACCGGAGACCGACAAAAAGCTCGTCAGATATTGGAACTCCAGATTGCCGCCAGCCCTCGCGATTCCTTCCCTTTGTATAACTTGAGTCTTCTATACGGAGAATTGGGCCAACATGAGAAAGCCCTTGAGCGAAGTCGAGAGGCCGTGCATCTCGACTCCGAAAACAGTTGGAACTATGACCTTCTTTTCGCGTCCTATCTTCGCCTAAATCGGCTGGAGGAGGCGAAGACCATCGGCAGAGAAGCCGAAACGAAGCATCATGATTCTCCGTTGCTGCACGCCTTAATGTACCAGCTTGCATTTGTTCAACAAGATTCTGCCGCCATGTCCCAACAAGCGGCGTGGGGAGAGGCTAACCATGAAGCAGCGGACGGGCTGTTCCGAAGGGAGGCTGCTACCGAAGCTTATGCAGGAAAAGTTCGCAAAGCCCGTGAATGGTACCGTCGAGCGGGGGAATCCGTCAGCCGAGGAGACGCTTGGTCCTTGGGACTTTCCTTGGTGAACTCTGGGAGAACAGAGGCCCTTTTGGGAAATGTGTCCGAAGCCAAAGCTCAAGCGTTGAAGGCAATCGCGCTGAAGACTAACAGTCGCGTGCGATTTTTGGCGGCTCTTGAAATTGCGCTATGCGGAGATTCAACTCTCGGGGAAACTCTGGCCGAGGAATTGAACAGGGATTCCCCAGAAGATACATACATTCAGTTGATTTATCTTCCTGAGATTCGCGCACAATTGGCCTTGAACCGCAACGACGCGTCGAATGCCATCGAGATTCTGAGAACCGCTATTCCCTATGAGATGGGAACTGATGCGCTAATGTCTGCTTATCAGCGAGGGCAGGCGTATCTCGCCGCACACAGAGGCCTTGAAGCTGCTACTGAGTTTCAGAGAATCCTCGACCATCGAGAGATTGTACAAAATGATGTAGTTGGCGCACTCGCCCATCTCGGTCTCGCACGCGCCTATGCCATGCACGGCGACACCGCTAAGGCCAAGGCGGCCTATCAGGATTTCCTCCTGCTCTGGAAAGATGCCGACCCCGACATCCCCATCCTGATCGCCGCAAAATCCGAATACAACAAGCTGAAGTGAACATCTCTCAATCGTCGAGCGTCGCTAACCACAGGGCACTTTCTTCTGTGTTCTTTTACCGCTGCGCTAGACGAGAAAACCCTGTGTTCGGTACAGCTGCACAATATCCAGCCGGTCTTCCGCGCCGGTCTTTTGTTTCATGCGATAGAGGTGATTCTTTACGGTTTGTTCGGAAAGCGAAAAATGATTGGCGATTTCCTTGTTCGTCAGGCCTCTTGCGACCAGCGGGACTAGTTGCTGTTCTCGCCGTGTGAGGCCCCACCTGCGCCGCGCGCTGGCGCAGGGCAGCGACGCTCCTTCGCTTTCAAAATACCGGAACAGCGCCGTGCACAACTTGCCGGGACAAACGGCTTCACCGGCATGTACTGCGCCCACTCCCTCCAGCACCTCGTCGGAAGAAGCATCATGCAACAGGTATCCGCTGATGCCCGCGCGCACGCATTGCAGAAACTCACCGCTATTCTTAGCCATGCCAAGCAGCAGGATGCGCACTCCCGGAGCTGCCGCGCGCACTTGCTGAATCATCAGCAAATCATCATTCAGCGCCCCTCGCGATGTGAGCAGCAATACATCCGCATTCGTTTGCGCCACGGATTCAGCTTGCGGCGGCGCGGCCGACTCCAAACCGGTTACCTCAATGTTGCCTTTCTTCGTCAGCATACGCGCCAGAGCTTCTCGCAGCAGGCGATTGTCCGCGGCGACAAACACGCTGAGCTTTGCCGCCGACTCTCCGCCGGCATCCGAACCCGGTTTTCCCTCCAGGTGATTTCTTGCTGCTCGCGTCGCTCCATTCGGTCTTGCACTTCGCACCGCCGTGTCAGTTGCCAGACTTCTCCGCGCGCTTGCACTCATGGTGAGACCCTCTCCCGAAAATATTTGGCTTCCCCCTACCCTCAGCAGGCCAGTAGATCGTCCTGGCACGTGCAGGTCGGCTTTCGCTGCAATTCCACAGCCGCATCCGTGAGGACCTTCTCATCTCCATGCGGACGTATCTCGTTTGTCGCTAATAGTTAGCGCAGGCGTTTCAGCGCGTTCCCTAAGCGGCAGTGCCATTCCGGTACCAGACCGAGTTACGATTTCAGTTCGAAACTGGCGTCAACCAATAAAAGTCTTCGTTATGGTTTCGCTACCGACCCTTCCTTTCCCGGTACTTCCGTACTACCATCGGCCGGAGACGTTCCATCGCAATGGGTACGCCTCCTCTATAGGCTTCTTGTTGCGCTTGGCTTAGGCTTACCAACGCGGAGACCCGCTCCGTCGGAGTGGCTGAGGATCCAGTAAACTGTGCGGGCTCGGGATTGGTTCAGGAATTGAATGGATAAGCTCACGCAATATCCGGTTTCTCCCAGGCGCGGAAAGTCCGAGCGCCGCTCCAGCCGCCGCTGCAAATTCACGCAGCTCATGCGCATTCGTCCTTCCGATCCGCAGAGGCTGCACTTTGACGATATGCGCGGCACCATCAGCGTCTCGCGCACCGGCGTCTACTTCCAGACCAGCGAAACTGGCTACGAAGTTGGTATGCGGCTGTTTCTCATCATGCCGTACTCGCAGGATCCCGGCGCGACCAACCGCGAATATTTAGCGGAAGTCGTTCGAAAGGATTCTCTTCCCAACGGCTTGACGGGAATTGGCGTCAAGATCCTTCTCGAAGTTGGCCCGCACCACACCTATTCTTTCGAACCGCCGCCACCCCGCAAATAATTTTCCTGCCCACCTGAACAAAAAACTTTTGCCTGGAAAAAGAAAAGGCGTCCCGGCAGAGCCGAAACGCCTTCTCTTTGTGTTTGGGGGTGGAGGAATTTCTGAATATTTATGCTTGCCCAAAGGCCTGCAGCGCGCGATGCCGCAACCTGCCGAGCTGCCGGTTTACCGGATGCTGGCGCGAAAGAAACGCGAGCACCGGCGTTTTGCGGGGCACCAGCCGGTTCTTCGCGATAGTGAGCCGGATATCTCGGCGGGCATATTTGAGGCCGGCTTCGAGCACTTCCAGCGCTTCTTCGCGGCGTCCGGCCGCGGTATACACTTCCGCAAGATTCAAATAGAGCTGCGCCTGGTTGCGCTTCATTCGCACGGCAGCGTCGCACAGTCTTTCCGCTTCACCCCATTTTTGTTCGGAGCGCGCCAGCACCACGCCCAGATAGGACATGTAATATGGATTGTTCTTGTCGAGTTCGGTGGCGCGGCGCATGTGCGGCAGCGCCTTTATGGCGTAATCGTCGCGCAGAAATGTCAGGCCTTGCTTGAATTCGCGGAAGGCTTCCGTATCGAGCATCAGTTCACCTCCAGGGACGTAGAGGAATTTGGGATTTCGCGGCGCGGGGCAAATCGGCATCGGCACTGCCCGCTGGGTGGGCATTTCTCCGAGGCGCTTCAGCGATGTGTGGCGAGCCTGGGAGACCTTGAAACGATCCTCGCGTCGCAAGTTGCTTATTCATCCCCGTTTAGGGAAGCTACGCGGAATCCTTGCTTCAATCTACTGACCGGTGGTCCAGTCTTGGGACAGCGGAACGCCCGCAATTTTGGGCCTGCCAAAAGGACATGCTGTGAGTCATCGGTTCAGGTCTGTCCTTGTTCGATATCGCGCACCGTCCGCGATCGCAGCGCGCGCTATACGTGCGCGAATCCGGCGCGGCTTGGCGAGGCTTTCAGGCGCGATTGGTAGATGGGGAAGCGCGCGGCGAGTTCCGCCACTTGCTTGCGCACGCGCTGCTCGACGACGGCGTCGCCGATGTGCAGGAGAACTTCGGCGATCCACGCGCCGATTTGGTCCATTTCCGGCTCACGCATTCCGCGCGTGGTTATCGAGGGGCTGCCCAGGCGGATTCCGCCGGCCTTCATAGGCGGGAGCGGGTCGAAGGGAATGGCGTTTTTGTTTACGGTGATTCCGGCGCGGTCGAGCGCTTTTTCCGCATCGCTGCCGGTCAAGCCGCGGGAGTGCAATTCGATGAGGAAAAGGTGATTGTCCGTTCCGCCGGTCACAATGCGAAATCCCTGCTTGGCAATCGATGCCGCGAGGTCCCGCGCGTTGACGACGACTTGCTTCTGATAGTCGCGGAAACCCGCTTCCATGGCTTCTGCAAAGCACACCGCTTTCGCGGCGATCATGTGGACCAGCGGGCCGCCCTGCATCCCGGGGAATGTCAGCCGGTCGATTTCTTTGGCGAAGGCGGCGCGGCAGAGCAGCATGCCAGCACGAGGGCCGCGCAGCGTTTTGTGCGTGGTGGTCGAGACGATGTCCGCGTGCGGCACGGGGCTCGGATGCACTCCCGCGGCTACTAAGCCCGCGATGTGGGCCATGTCGACGAAGAACATCGCGTCGACTGCTTTGGCGATTTTGCCCATGCGCTCGAAGTCGATGATGCGCGAATACGCACTGGCTCCCGCCACGATCATGCGCGGCTTGTGTTCATGCGCGAGCTTTTCCACTTCGTCGTAATCGATGCGCTCGTCTTCCTGGCGCACGCCGTAGGCGATGAATTTGTACATGCGGCCCGAAAAATTCAGCGGATGTCCGTGGGTCAGATGGCCGCCATGCGACAAGTTCATGCCCAGCACGGTGTCGCCGGGCTTCAGTGTGGCCATGTAGACCGCGATGTTTGCGGAGGTTCCCGAATGCGCTTGCACATTGGCATGCTCGGCGCCGAACAGCTCTTTGGCGCGATCGATGGCGAGTTGCTCGACCTTGTCGGCGTACTCGCAGCCGCCGTAATAGCGCTTGCCCGGGTAGCCTTCCGCGTACTTGTTGGTGAAAATCGAGCCCATGGCCTCGAGCACCGCTTCGGAGACCAGGTTCTCCGAAGGAATCAGCTCGAGCGTGGTGGCCTGCCGCTTGGCCTCGTCGCGAAGCAATTCCGCGATTTGCGGATCGACGGCATCGAGCGGGCGATTCATGCGGTCGTTAGCATCGGTAGTCTGCGTCATGGTCTAGTCCTTAAAGTTGAAGCACTCCATCTTACACCGGGGCCTCACCTAGAAAGATGCCCACCTCAGAAGGTGGGCGCTACACAAGCAAATTCCACAGCAGGGCGGTCGGTCGGAGCTGGGGAGTGGGACCCCCTCCCCCGGTTTTTGCACAAGTGTTGATTCTGCACGGATTTAAAGTCTTTTGTTTTGTTACACTTTTGCAAGTGTTGATTCTAAAGGGTGTTAACGCCTTTCGGTTTTCTGTAACGCTCTTCAGCTCTCCTTTTTGAAGCGCGAAAATTCAAATTGCCACAGAGCCACCGAGCGGGAGCGAAGCGGGTGCACCCCCGGGCAAGGGATGAATGTCAAAACGAAAGGGTTGCGAGAAAAGCAATTCGCAAGAGTATGAAAACAAAGGGCGAATGAAAACGCGTGACTGGTGATTCGCGAGTGGTGACCCGTGAACTGCTAAGCCGAGCAACCTTGAAGTTACGGAAGCTCGCGGATACACATGAGGTTGGGGAAGAAGGAGGGAGCGAAACGGGGACACTGTCAGCTGAACCTTGTGTTAGAGGTTACCGCATCCGTTACCATTGTCAAGTAGGAAATTAAAGACTGTGAATTGAATGGTTTGCAGGCGAGGCCGTTCGCAAAAACAAGAAAGAAAGGGGCGTAACGCGCTCAGACGATCTTTTATTGGGGATCAGCATTTCGACTCTGACCCGACTCCGCTGCACTTCGGACCGCGGCCAGCATCTCCTGCCGGATCAGGCCACTGAATGGTCTGATCAGCATCCAATACGCGAGAAAGCGTCGCCTTGTCGCGACGTCCGCGCACAATACTCGAGTCTCGGTCCTAAGCTCCGTGGCGCCGTCCGCGCGTAGACCAACTGCGAAGTTCCATGCCGCCTTCGCGGTTCCCGAAGGGGCGGGCGCACGGAATCGAACTGGGCTGGCTGCGCACAGTTCTCCACGGGCACGCCAAAAGCGACCCACTGTGCCGAGCACGAGTTCTTCTCCGGGCCGCTCCTCAAGCAGAGCGAAGCCTTCCGAGAGCATGCCGTCGAGAGTAAAGCGGTGGCGAAACAGCTCGTCGCGGAAGCGGTGCCATGTCTTACGCGGTCGCGCCGGAAACGATGGGAGCGTACGTACTGCGTACAGTGCCCGCGTTACCCCCCAATGGTCGAAGTTAGCGGTCCGCAGGCTTGCATAGACCCTCGCCGGAGACGCGGCGATGCGGGTGGCATAGCTCGTTCGCACGTCGAACTCGGGCAAGTAGTCATCGAGAAGCACGCGCCGCTCCGTGGGTACGCAAGCGGCGCACCCTTCGCTGGGCCACATGTCCAGTAATCCTACCTATCAGGAGTCGTGAACTTGCCCGTTGCAATCTTGAGGATTACTTTCGGATGGCCGACGCCCGGAAGTATTATAGGTCGAGGAGTAGGAAGCCGTGACCACGCGTCAACACAAGGTTCACAGTCAACTTCACACTCGACTTTGCGCTCAAATGGGCCGAGCCGCAGTCCAGATCTTTGCCGCCAATGATCGCATGAACCAGATTCTTATCGAACATCTTGACCCTACGGCCTGGAGAGCCAAACCGCCCGGCAAGGTCCGCCCCATTGCGGCGATCTTCACGCACATGCACAATGTCCGCTCCAAGTGGGTCAGGCTTACCGCTCCGCACCTGAAGGTTCCACGACAGCTCAACCGCGCGCACTGCACGCCGCAGCAGGCCCGCGCGGGATTGGCGGAGAGCGCCGCTCGCTGCGCGGAGATGCTCGCTGAAGCGCTGGGCGGTTGTGGGGGCCGCGTCGAGAAGTTTCGCAGAGACGGCTGGGCTGCGCCTTGGCCGGTTGGCGTGGAAATGCTGTGCTACATGCTTTCTCACGAAGCGCACCATCGCGGGCAGGTGTGTATGCTCGCGCATCAGCTTGGATTCCCGTTGCCGACAGAGGTGGCGTCCGGGATTTGGAATTGGGAGAAGCTGTGGAAAGGGTGCGGGTCGCCTGGCGGCCCCGGCTACGATTCTTAAGGATGGGCTGCGATGGTGGAGACATCGAGCCCCAGCCGTTGGGGTTGTTGAAAGACCCAGACGTAAAATGGACGTCTGGGCACCCGGGGTAACTTGGCGGTTGTTCCGGAGTGACGGGCTACTCGGAAACAATCCACATGCCTGATTAACGCGCAAACCGGACAAGTGAAATCCTCCCAAAAACTACATGTCCAATAACCCGACTTATCAGGACTTAGGCTGTAAGATTCCGCGAAAGTTTGGCGGGCCGATCCCAGCTTCTGTCTTCACCCACGATCCGCTCCCAATAGTCCCAAGGGAACACACACTCTTCAATTGAGAATACGTCGACTCGCTGTCTTGTGACGGGAGGCAGCTCCTGTTCAAATCGATCACGGTTCTCCTTCCGAATGAAAATCGCCTGGCGAACTTCCCACGAATCATACTGCCCCGCGTAGTCTTTATGAAGCTGCTGCTTCAACCTCTCAACACGCCCTTTGGAGTAGAATGCTTCCTTGGTCTTTCTCAGCAGATGACAAATATTTGCCGCTGAAGTAACCTCGATCAAGTGAATGATCTGTTTTTTGGAGTTGACGCCGAGAAAATCCAGAGAGGCCCAGCCCGACCCGAGGTCGTATTGTGGGATGACCAGCGTAGAGTGATCTGCGGCGACGTAGTGCATAATTGAGTTCTCGAAGATGTCCATAGGATTGCTAACTCCTCTGATCGCCTAGACGGTTTCTAGGCCGACTTCTCCTTCCTGCTCGGAGCCGCGTTTGCCGACCCAGACCACGCTGCAACGCAGGGATGTGAGCGGGTCTTCATCGAGGACAATTTCGACTACTTGGCCGCGCCTAAGGTGAAAACTTCCGCACAGCCGGAAACCTTCTTTCGAGGAATCGAGGACGAGGCACGGGAGCCTCCTCTGGTTGCGGTCCAGGTTGATGACTAGGCTGGCGCGCCTCTTCGACATCACCCGCATCGCGCGGCGGCCCTCGGGAAAAGGAGAGCTGGGCATTCGTTCACGCCTGGTCAGTCGCAAACAACCCAACCCACAGACGACTCATGAAACCTTTCATGAAGGCCTTCCCGGCTTTCTTGGCAGCATCTGAAACACAACGTTTGGGCTACGCCACCTGCAATTGCGAACTGCAACGTGTAGGTAAGGTACGGCGCTTGTGCGCGTGAACGCGCCAGTCTACGTATTCGCTAGCTGCCGGTTTAACTGAAGAACGAAGGAGGTGGAGCTCGACCGAGGAAAGAAACGACTGGACAGTAAGGCAGATTACGAGAAGGCCGCAGAACAAGCTGCCGCGTCACGTTTCGAGGTGACGAAAATCTGGTGCGCTCTGAGCAATTGCCCGTTGGATAGCGCGAAAGAAGGACGGCGGTGGCGTCCCTAACCTCATCCCTAGTGGAAACGCCAGATTTTTCGGAAGTGCTGAAGGCTCCCGGAAATGCAGATGGGCTGAAAGCCCTAAAGTTTCCCTGACCATCGTTTAGAAGGACAGCCACGGGCCGGTTTGTCCATGCCGCGGTAACGATGACGTCGAGAAAATAGTCGCCGTTTACATCGCGTGATGTGATCTGGAGTCCACCTGTCGGCACCGTGATGCTCAGGGTCTGTCGTGGTCCGCTGCTCAGTTGAAAGGCGATCCAATAGTGTGTATCCCAAGAGCTATTTACTCCGGCCTGAACGGTGGCAAGGTCGGGCCGAGTGTCACCATCGAAATCGGCGATGGCAAATTGTGAGGTGACCTGCGTAGAAGTAGAAGGCCGACTCTGGGGGCCAACAGACGCTGCGTGTGCGGAGCCTGCGGAACCAGTGAAGCACAATAGTGCAAATGCCAGACTGACAGCTCTAGAGCAAGAGAGACTCAAGTGATGCGATGTTTTCATGGGTCCGGACATAGCAGTCCCAGGACGCTGGGCCAGCGTCAATCCTGCATGATCCGAACCGTTTCGCAGCCAGCATCGGGAGGATAAGCAATCGACCGGCCGACACTTGTTCGCTTTGTCGCAGACCACCTGTACTCTCCGTCAGAGTGGCAGTACTATTGCCGGAGAGTGAACCACAAGGTAAGTTCCACGTCAATTGGCTAATTATTTTCCGGGCGTGTGACATACGATTTCGAGCCGTTCGATCTTCTATCGAGGTCATGAAAGCTTCCAACGGATTATACCGTTTGCGATGGTTCTAATTGAGGGTGCGCACAAAATTGGGCACAGTCTTCGGTTCGTTACGCCGCGTCGAAGGCGGAAGAGCCCACCCTTGCAAACCCCGCAAGGGTAGGCCACCCAGGAGTCCTTGGCTCAGAATGTGTGGTCCACCCGCGAAGCTGGGTATAAGAGAATAAACGCTAATGTTACACGCGCGCACGTGCGATCGTAAGTGTCCCTTCGGTTTGTGAAAGGGAGGGGCATTCCGCTCATTGTTTTCCACTCTTCGTCCGCTCGTGCCGTCTCGCCCGCAAGCATGGGCCGCGCTAGAGGGCGGAACTGCTGGCCATGTTCGCTGGCAGAGCTATGCCCGAAGGCGTTGGCACGAAGCGCAGGTACACCTCAGCGGCGAGCGCGTTGGGGATCCAGCAGAGCCACGCGATGGCGGGGTAACCGATCGAATAATTCCAATGGAACACGACAATAAGAGACAGGTAGATGCGCAGAGTGATGGCGGCGGCGGTTAGGGCGTAGCTGCGAATCATCCAGCGCCGGTGCGTGGTCGCATCGCCTCGCAAAATGAACCGCACGGCGAGCCCGGTGGCTACAATCCAAGCCGCGCCGAGCGTGAGAAATCCCGCGGAAGCGATCCAACCGGTCTGCGCATGCGGCGCGATCCACAGTGAAGCGCACCAGCCAAGCAAGACGGCGCTGCAGTAGACCCATCCCAAGAGGCGATGGCGATTCCAACTGCTTTCACGGAAGCGAGGGACAAACTGCAACGGACCCGCCAGCAAGGCGATCGCGCCACCCAAGGCGTGCAGCGAAAGCGCTATGCGCCGCTGGCTGAAGTTGTCGAGTTCCGCGGGAAAGGGCACGTGGGGCAGCAGGTAACGAAGAGCCCCTAGCGCGTTCACAAAAGCGAAGAGCGCGAGCATGGACCACAGGATTCTAGGCAGGAGTCTCACGTTGGGTTATTTTGTCACGTTTCCTGGCGGCGGGTGGCACAGCCTTTATTTTTCTTCTGTTGAGCAGCCAGGTCGAGTTGACACTGCGATGGGCGCACTCTACCCTCGCCCAAGTGACGAGGGTGCCCTACCAGCCCCGCAACACATCATTCCTGGTGCAACGCCACCATGGGGTCCACACGGGTAGCACGGCGCGCGGGCAGGTACGTCGCTAACATGGCCACAACGAGGATAGCCATGGGCACGATGAAGTAGAGGCGAGGCTCGCGAAGGTGAAGCCCAAAGAATATGGCGTCGAAAATTCTCGGCAGCGGCAGCGCCATCACGAGTCCAATGGCGCCTCCGATTGCAGTCATTTTCATGCCTTCCCACAAAACCATACGCAGCACGTCCGGGCTTCTGGCCCCCAGGGCCATGCGAATGCCGATTTCGTGCGTTCGCTGGCCTACGGAATAAGCGATAAGCCCGTAAATGCCGATAGCCGCGAGGATCAGCGCCAGAAGGGCGAAGCTGCCCAGCACGCGTACGAAAAATGGATTTCCCGCCTTCTGGCGGTCAATCACTGCGGGCATGCTCATCACGCGAGCCAGCGGAAGCTCGGCATCCACTTGCGCAACGGCGTTGCGGAGAGCCGAGGCGAGGCTGTTCGGATCGGAAGTTGCCCGAACCAAAAGAGAGAAGGAAGGTACAGGCCGCTGAAGGAACGGCTCGTAGACTTCGGGATCGTCACGAGTGTCTTCGGAATACGATTTCACGTTGCCGACGACACCCACGATCTCACTCCACGCGGGCGCCGCGCTGCTGACATCCAGCCAAATCTGTTTTCCGAGAGGTTCCTGGTCGTGCAGATGGCGATGCACAAACTCTTGGTTAACCACGACCACGCGTGGCGCTGAGGCGTTATCCATCTCCGTGAATGTGCGGCCGCGCCGCAGCGTGATGCCCGCCGCCCGGAAGAAATCCGGAGTAGCGACAGAATCGAGAGCGCTGAGCGGCTGGTTCGACGGCAAATCGGGCTGACCTTTGATCCGCAGAGTCACACCGCTGGGTCCCATTGCCGGCAAATCGGAAGCGACGGCGACGGCCTCGGCGCCCGGAATGTGTTGGAGGCGGGGGATCAGATCCCGGATAAAGAGGGTTTGCTGGGAGGCATCCTTGTATCGAGCGTTATCCAGGGTCACGCTGGCGGTAAGGAGATGGTCTGCCAGGAAGCCCAGATTCTGATGCTCGATAAGGAAAATTCCGCGGAAAAGCAGCCCGGTTCCGACCAAGAGGAACAAAGCCAACGAGATCTCGCCGGTGACCATCACGGTCCGGATACGGCTCTGCGAACGGCTCGGGGAGGCCGCGCGGCTTTCGTCCTTCAGGTTCGTGTTGATGTCGGTTCGCGATGCGTTCAGTGCGGGCGCGAGGCCGCACAGCACTGCGCAAACCAGCGAGATGCTCAGGGCGAACAGCAAAACGTTCCAGTCGAGGCTCAACGGTACGGCACTGATGGCTTCGTTGAAGGTCAGACTCGCCCGAACAAAATTAATACCCCAATAGGTGAGCAGAAGACCCATACTGCCGCCGAGAAAGGCAATCACCAGGCCTTCGGTCAGCAACTGCCGGACAATGCGCAGGCGGCCGGCTCCGAGGGCAATGCGAATGGCCAGTTCCTTGCGGCGTCCCGCCGCGCGCGCCAAGAGCAGGCCGGCTACATTGGCGCAGGCAATCATCAGAACAAACGCCACCGTGGTCATCATCACCGCTAAGGCGCTGCGAATACTGAAACTGTAGATCAGGAAATCGGGCAGCGTGCGCAGCGCAGCGCCCCAGCCTTTTTCGGTCTCGGGGAAGCTTTCCGCGGCGCGGCGGGCCAGCGTGACCATCTCGGCGCGGGCCTGTTCCAGGGTTGCGCCGGATTTCAGTCGCGCAAACAGGTACAAGGAACGGTCCTTGCGGGCGGCTGCGGTTTGATCGGCGGCGGCCAGCACGAGCGGAGTCCAGAGTTGCGGCGTGAAGCCCAGCAAACGGAAACTCGCGGGCATCACACCGATAACCGTGTAGTTTTCCCGGTTTAGCCGGATGGCGCGGCCGATGAGCGAAGCGTCGGAACCGAACTGCCGCTCCCAGAGCTCGTGGCTGAGAATGACGACATGCTCCCGTCCGGGCTGGTCTTCGCCAGCTTCGAAGCTGCGCCCGAGCTGCGGCGTGACACTCAGCACGCTGAAATAGTTGGCAGACACGGCCGCGGAATGGAGCGCCTCCGGCTGGCGCGCCGCGGCGGGCTGACTCTGCGAGGTCAAACTGACGGTGCGATCTTCATCCGCAGCGGCCATCGCTGCGAAAACGTTGTTTGCTTCGCGCCAAGCGAGGTAATTGGGCGCGGAGACAGGATTCGCGTCGGTTTGGAAACCCGGCGCCGGGTTGACGGAAGTAACCACCGCCACGCGCTCGGGTTCGCGGCCCGGCGGACGCCGCAGCAGGAAAGCGCTCACGAGACTAAACATCGTGGCGTTCACGGCGATGCCCAACGCCAGGGTAAGCACGGCGACTGCGGTGAACCCTGGCTTCTTCAACAGCATTCGGATGGCGAGCTGTAAATCTTTCCGGAAGGTTTCCATGAGTCCACCCCACCTCAGCATTCTTAGGATGTACGGAGGTCGGCAAGGAAAAGTTCATGGGTGAAACCGGGCTCGCCAGACAGACGGTTGCCCTCTTCTTTTTTTTAGGTATTCATTCGAGTTAACGCGTGCGGTCCTTGAAGCGCGACTTACCGCCTCTAAACCCATTCTTGGTTTCGACAAAGAATAGGTGCCAGCATAGAGTCCAGAGACGCTTACGGGATCGTGGCGGACACTTGGTTCGAGAAGACGCTCTCGATCCCGTTGGAATCCACTGCTGTTGCTACATAGTAGTACGTAGTGCCGCTCCGTACGGTCGAATCAGTGTAGGTAAGAGCAGCAAGCAGCGAGGTGTTGATCTTCGCATATGGGCCGCCACTGACGGTGCTGCGGTAGACGTTGTACCCTGCGACGGGCGAGCTGCTCGCACTCCAGGTGAGCGCCGCCGAGTGCTGTACGGGAGCAACGCCTGTTCCCGTCAGAGAAACCGTAGCAGGTGAGCCTGTTGCGTTGCTCACAATCGAGATGTTTCCGTTCACGGTCCCGGCGACATTGGGACCGAACTGCACGAACAACGTGATCATTTGGGACGGAGTCAGTGTGACGGGCGCGCCTCCGCCGGTCATCGTGTAACCCGCTCCGGTCAAGGTGATCTGCGAGACCGACACATTGGAATTGCCGGTGTTGGTAATAGTGATGCTTTGCGCAGCGGACGAAGTGCCGGTCGTAATATTGCCGAAGCTGAGGCTGGCCGGGCTGATGCCGAGAGTGAAAGAGGCGGCGACTCCTGTGCCGCTGAGGGTCACGGAGATCGGCGACGTGGCCGCGTTGCTGACGATCGAGATCGTCCCGGACGCGGGTCCGGCGGAAGTGGGAAGGAAAGCCACCGTGATGGTGGTCTGCTGCCCCGCGTTCACGTTAACAGGCAGCGAGAATCCACTGACACTGAAGGCTGCGCCAGTTTCATTGATTTGGCTGATGCTCAGGGTGGCCGTTCCGGTGTTGCTGATAATCAGCACCTGGGACACGCTGGTCCCGACCACGGAGCTGCTCAAGTTGAGGGTGGAGCTCACCTGGATAGCGGGAGCATTCACCGTGAGCGTTGCTGCCGCGCTGGTTACGGTCCCCGCGGTGTTTGTGACTACCACGCGGAAGGTCGCTCCGCTGTCCGCGGTCGTTGTCGCTGGCGTGGTGTAGGTCGCCGCTGTGGCGCCCGCGATGTTTGCGCCGTTCCTCTGCCACTGATAGCTGAGTGGGGCGGTGCCTGCCGCCACTACCGTGAACGACGCCGTTTGTCCCGCGGTCACTGTCTGGTTCGTCGGCTGCGTGGTGATCGTTGGCGCGACCGCTGCGGCAGTCACTGTCAGCGTTGCGGCTGCGCTGGTCACTGTCCCCGCGGTGTTGCTCACCACCGCCGCGAAGGTCGCCCCGCTGTCCGCTATCGTTGTCGCTGGCGTGGTGTAGCTCGTCGCTGTAGCTCCCGCGATGCTCGCGCCATTCTTCTGCCACTGGTAGTTGAGTGGCGCGGTGCCTGCGGCCACTACGGTGAACGACGCCGCCTGTCCCGAGGTAATCGTCTGGTTCGTGGGCTGGGTGGTGATCGTGGGTGCCACTGCTGCGGCAGTCACTGTCAACGTC
>DATNMD010000030.1:0-4648 GCA_035602505.1 Candidatus Acidiferrum sp. | reverse complement strand
TGCCGATAAGCCAACTGCCAAGCACAGTAGCGCAGTGGTTGTCATTGCGATTGTGGTACGTCGATTCATCTTGTTCTCCTTTGATTGTCAGAAAGATCTAGGATCCGTCGCCGCAATCAGCGTGAGCGGGTGCCCGAATGGGGATACCGATGGCAATTCGACGGAGCCCAACTAGCGATCCTCGCGATGGCCCGGACTAATGGGATGGCTTGTGGTTGGGATTTTCGCCGATTTTGTCCTTGGCGCGCACAACCTCGCTGAGGCGGTGGTGATCCTCCGACCCTAGTCGCTCCCGTCATTGAAAATGACGGGAACTTCTGAATCTCTGTCGCCGCAAGGCAGCGATGGAGGTGATTCGTGGCCGCGAAAGAGATTACCGTCAAGAAGTACGTAGTGCGGTTGAGCGCGGAGGAACGCGCCCAACTCGACGTGTTGATCCGCAAAGGCAAGCGTTCCGCGCAGCTTCTGACGAAGGCCCGCATCCTGCTGAAGGCGGACGTATCGGAACTCGGCGAAGGCTGGAGCGACGGCCGGATTGCTGCGGCGCTGGACACCAGCATCGCCACTATCGAGCGGACCAGGCGCCAGCTGGTCGAGGAGGGGTTCGAGGCGGTGTTGAGGCGCAAATACAATCCCAATTCCGCCCGGCCGCGGATTTTCGACGGCGCAGCAGAAGCAAAATTGATCGCGCTCACCCTCTCTCCGGCCCCGGAGGGTTTCGCCCGTTGGAGCCTGCGCCTGCTCGAGGAGAAGGTCGTCGAACTGCACATTGTCGAGCGCGCCAGCGACAACACGATCGGCAGGACGCTAAAAAAAACATTCTCAAACCGCATCGCAAGCAGCAATGGGTGATCCCGCCGGACGCCAGCGCGGCCTTTGTCGCCAACATGGAAGACGTGCTGGAGGTCTATCAGAGGCCGCACGATCCGCAGCGTCCGCTCGTGTGCCTCGACGAAACCTCGAAGCAGCTGATCATCGAGACGCGCGCGCCGATCCCCGCGAAGCCGGGACGCAAGGCGCGTCACGATTACGAATACGAACGCAATGGCGTCGCCAATCTGTTCATGGTGTTCGCGCCGCTGGAAGGGTGGCGGCATGTGACGGTGACCGACCGCCACACCGCCATCGATTATGCCCATATGCTCAGGGATGTGTCGGACGTGCATTTTCCCGACGCGGCGAAGATCGTGCTGGTGCAGGACAATCTCAACACCCACAAGCCCGCCTCGCTCTACGAAGCCTTCCCCGCCGCCGAGGCGCGCCGGCTCGTCGAGCGTTTCGGGAGAGTAAGCCGAAGGGATTGCACCTCCGGCTTCTCGCAGAACAGTGCTTGAAACTCTCGCTTCACACTGCTCCCATCAGGCAAACATGCCGGTAACACCGAGCTTCCAATGTACGAACAGTCTGCGCCTTTTGACCGCAATGACCTCAATCAATCGGCCAGCCTGTATCTTCGCGCCCCTGTAGCGCTTGTACTTTCGCATGACCCACACGACCAATGTGGCGTTGACGTAATGCCATATCGGTCGCAAAGCTGACGGGGTATAGGCTCCATAGTAGTTCAACCAGCCTAGAAGGATTGGGTTGATCTCCTGAGCTATATCCGCCAGCTCTACATGTGTGCGTCTGCGAAGTTGTAGCTCCCTGATCGTCTTCCGCATCGACTTGAGAGACGACGCACTGACCTGTGGTGTGAAGTTTGTGAAGACTTCTTTGGTTTTCTTGTTTTTCACTGCCTTTGGTCCAAAGCAATATCCGAGGAAGTCAAACCTCGTATTCGGATGCTTGCCTTTGCGTTTCGCATCTTTGCAGTAGACGATCTTGGTTTTGTCGGGATGCATTTCAAGGTGGCATTCGGCGAACCGAGCTGCAAGCTTTGCCTTTACGGCTGCGGCTTCAGCTTCTGTTCGACAATGTACCAGCCCGTCATCCGCATACCGGCACCAAGGGAGGTCTGGGTACTCTCGTGACATCCATGCATCAAACGCGTAGTGCAGAAAAAGATTCGCGAGTACAGGACTGACAACACCGCCTTGCGGAGTGCCTTTGGATCTCTCAATCCGCGTGCCATCCTCCATTTCCATCGGCGCTGTCAGCCATCTTTCGATGTACAGCAAACTCCACTTGCACTTCACGTGTTTGCGAACGGCACGTAATAACAGTGTGTGGTCGATGTTGTCGAAAAGGCCGCGGATATCAAATTCAAGCACAAAGTCGTACTGCCAGCATCGCTTGCGCGTTACACCTATGGCATCTATGGCCGATTTATTCGGCCGATACCCATAGGAATCCGGCAGGAAGATAGGCTCGACTTCTCTTTCCACGATCTTCTTGACCACCATCTGCGCCACACGATCTGCCACTGTGGGCACCCCCAAAATGCGTTGTCCGCCAGACTTTTTCGGAATGGGAACAGCGCGCACCGGTGGCGGAAAGTAGCTGCCCGAGCTCATCCGATTCCAGATCTTATAAAGATTCCGCATAAGATCTTTGTCGAACATCTCGAGCGACTGCCCATCCACCCCGGCCGCGCCCGCATTGGCTTTGACCGCTTTGTAGGCGTCGTACACTAACTTCTTGTCGATATTAAACGGCTTCGTCTTTGTTGCATCCATCGTTTCATCCTGTTTCCAGTTGCACGTTAGATGCAACACCTGACACGATCCCTTTGCTCCAGTTCCATTACAGAACCATCAACGCTCGTACGGATCGTTCCGCCCCAGTGCTCCACATCGGTACTTTCGCCTCATGGCTGCGACCACTTGTGCTTTTCCCTTTGCATTAAAGCGACTGGTTCCTGCAGTTCCGTTTGAAAGCCTGTGTCAAATTCATGCCCCCTCTACGCCGGCCGCCGCCTGCCCAGTAATCAGATATCCGGCAGACTTTTCTCAGAAGTACCATTCGCCTCTGATTTTGACGGCATTGTTGTGTTTACGACGCGTGATCGGAGGGTTTGCTTGCGCTCATCTCTTTGACACTCACCTGCACGGTTTAATCCGTACTTTTCCTCCAACGCTCACGACCATGACTCTTAATCATCGCCGCTTGGAGCGGTTTGACACCCGCCTCTGAAAGCCGATGCCGGTGGGCCGACCACCATCTTTCAAACAGCTTCCCTATGTTGTTAGGTCATTACTCCTCCCTCCATAGTTTTTCTGCAGCACACAATGGCACTACACGCCCAAGCACGGCAGTTGGCTCAACATGGCCGAATCCGAACTCGGCGTGCTCGCGTCGCAGTGTCTGGATCGCCGCATCGCCGACAAGCAAATCCTCGCCCACGAAGTCAACGCATGGCAGGACCACCGCAACAAGCACCACGCCAAGGCCAACTGGCAATTCAAAACCGCCGACGCCCGCGTCAAGCTGAAGAGACTGTACCCTCAGTTCGAGTGACTCGCACGACTAGTGAGGCACTCCGAAAACCGAAAGGTGGAGCAACAGATAGGCCAAGTCGGAAACGGTGATTGAAGGCCCGAACGAGAGGAGAGGCAAGTAGGGCATGAATCTCGAGAGCGACAAGCGGCTGAACATCCAGTTGAGACTGGACTTCTCATCGACGCCGACGGGTGAAGCCCGGCAAGCGGGAGGGGAAGACATCGAATCGCTCTCGGTGGCGAATGAGCCCGAACGCCCAGCCGACACGCGTCGAATCATGGAGGAGGTATGTGAGCGAAAAAACCTGAAGGAAGCATTGCGGCAAGTGAGGAGCAACAAGGGCAGCGCCGGCGTCGATGGGATGACCGTTGATAAACTCGGTGACTACCTGAAGCAGCACTGGCTGGTCATTCGGGAGCAATTGCTGAACGGAATCTACGAACCGAAACCGGTGAGGCGGGTGGAAATCCCGAAGCCGGACGGAGGGGTGCGAAAGCTTGGCATCCCAACCGTGCTGGATCGCTTTATCCAGCAAGCGGTGATGCAGGTTCTGCAGAGGCGATGGAACTCGACGTTCTCCCAACACAGCTACGGGTTTCGACCGCGTCGATCGGCGCATCACGCCGTGGCCCAAGCGCAGCAGTACATCGCGCAAGGCTACAGCTGGGTGATTGATCTCGATTTGGAAAAGTTCTTCGATCGAGTCAATCATGACAAGCTGATGGGCCAGATCGCGAAACGCATCGAAGACAAGCGGCTGCTGAGGCTCATCCGGGCATTCCTGAATGCCGGGGTGATGGAGAATGGACTGGTCAGCCCGAGCGTGGAAGGAACTCCGCAAGGAGGACCGCTTTCGCCACTGCTAAGTAATCTCGTGCTCGACGAACTCGATCGGGAGTTGGAGCGCCGCGGACATCGCTTTGTTCGCTATGCGGACGACTGTAACATTTACGTTCGCAGCGAACGCGCGGGTCAGCGGGTGATGGAGAGCATCTCGCGCTTCATCACACAAAAGCTCAAGCTCAAGGTAAATGAGGCGAAGAGTGCGGTGGCACGACCGCAGGAACGGAAGTTCCTCGGGTTCAGCTTCACGGCTGGTCCAGGCATCAAGCGCACGATCGCGCCGAAATCGCTGGAACGGTTCAAGCAGCGAATCCGAGATACCACGCGAAGGGCCAAGGGCGTCAGCATCAAGACGACAATGGAAGAGCTGGCTACGTATATGCGGGGCTGGCGCGGCTATTTCGGCTTCTGCGAAACGCCCGAGGTG
>DATNMD010000015.1:0-90451 GCA_035602505.1 Candidatus Acidiferrum sp. | reverse complement strand
TTGGTCGCCGCGATCAAACGGCGGCACAAGGGACTGGACATTCTGGTCAATGACGTGTGGGGCGGCGACGCGCTCACGGAATTCGGCAAGCTTTTCTGGATGTGCAATCTCGATAACGGCCTGCGTATGCTCAAGCAGGCCATCCATTCGCACATCATCACTTCCCACTACGCCGTTCCGCTGATGGTGGGTTCAGCCCGACGAAGCGGAGGAAGACGAGGAAATGCTAGAAGAACAAAAAAAAGAAACCGGGGAATTATTTTAGAAATTACCGATGGGGATGCTTTTTACTACCGCGGTAACATTTTCTATGACCTGGTGAAGATTTCCGTCATACGGCTGGCCTTCGCCATGGCCCGCGAACTCCGCAAACGAGACATTGTTTCGGTGGCCTTGACTCCGGGCTTCTTGCGTTCTGAAGCGGTACTGGACCATTTTGGAGTCAACGAGGCCAATTGGAAGGAAGCCGGGAAGAACAAAGACGCGAATGTGAACTCCAAAGATCAGAATGACTCCCCTGCGGATTTCCTGGTGTCGGAATCGCCCAGGTACATAGGCCAGGCGGTGGTAGCCCTTGCGGCAGATTCGAAGGTGAAAAAGAAGAGCGGACGTGTCTTCAGTTCCTGGGCACTGGCACGGGAGTACGGATTTACCGACCTCGACGGCACCCAGCCGCACTGAGGCAACCATGCCAGGAAGAAGTACGGAAAGTACAAAATCTGCGATGAGCGATTTTATTCCTACTGGGTTCCCGGCCTTGTAGAGCTGATTTTCCCGGATTGGTTTTGATCGACTCATTCACTGCGAAGTTAGCCTGCGCAAGGGACGGGAGCGCGATCCGCGGTCCTGAACGGAGATTCGTCTTGATGAGTGCACACGCGAAGCACAGGAAGACGAGAAGTGCGGAGCGAAGCGGCGGCATATTAGAGGCGGCTCCGCTCGAGGACGGTACGTCCCCGACTCCCGGCAAATCTGTCCGCGACCTATTCGACCTCAGCGGCCGCACCGCCATCATCTCGGGTGGCTCCGTCGGACTCGGCCGTCAAATGGCCGAAGCCCTCGCTGAAATGGGTGCCAACCTGGTCCTCTGTGCCAGAAAAAAAGATCGCTGCGTACAGGCCGCCGAAGAACTGCAAAAACTTGGCGTGAAAACTCTCGCACGGGCCTGCGATGTAAAGAATCCCGCCGAGGTTCACGCCGTCGTCGAGGCCACGCTCTCTACCTTCGGCCGGATCGACGTCCTCATCAACAATGCGGGCACTTCGTGGGGTGCTCCCATCGAAGAGATGCGCCTGGAACATTGGAACAAAGTCATCGAGACCAACCTCACCGGCACATTTCTTTTCTGCCAGGCTGTTGGCAAGACCATGATCGCCCAGCGCCGCGGAAAAATTATCAACATTGCTTCCGTCGCTGGCCTCGCGGGCTCCCCGCCGCAATTTCAAGCGATCGGCTATCACGCGAGCAAAGGCGGGATAATCATTTTGACTAAGGATCTCGCCTGCAAATGGGGTATGCACAATATTCAAGTCAATGCCATTGCTCCCGGCTGGTTCCCTACCAACATGTCTCAAGTTCTCATCGAACGAAACCGAGAGGCATTCCTCAGCAGAATCCCGCTAAACCGCTTCGGCAGCGATCACGACCTCAAAGGCGCGGCCGTCTTCCTGGCTTCCGACGCCTCCAATTTTCGTCACCGGCCACGTCCTGGTAGTGGACGGCGGCCAATCGGCCTGATTCGCACGTGGCCCCAATCTTCCAACAATGGCACCAAGCCTGCCGCTTAGTGCTGACTGAACGCTGCACAAAAGACACAATCCTCACCATGCACAGCGCGCGTACGAAATGCTATATTCGGTAATATGAAAGAGATGAGAGCTGACTTCGCGACCGTGGAAGAGGCGGTGGAGGACATTCGGCAGGGGCGGATGATCGTCCTTGTTGACGATGAGGACCGCGAAAACGAAGGCGACTTGGCCATGGCGGCGGAGAAGATCACGCCGGAGGCCATCAACTTCATGGCTAAGTATGCGCGGGGACTCATTTGCTTGCCACTGACAGAGGAGCGCTGTGACGAGCTGCACCTGCCGCTGATGTCGCCGATCAATACTTCCGTGCACGGGACGGCGTTTTGCGAGGCGATCGACGGCCGGCTGGGAGTCACCACTGGGATCAGCGCTTCCGACCGCGCGATCACGATTCTGACGGCGGTCGACTCAAAAACTAAGCCGCAGGACTTGGCGCGGCCGGGGCATATTTTCCCGCTGCGGGCGCGGAATGGCGGTGTGCTGGTGCGCGCGGGGCAAACCGAAGCAAGCGTGGATTTAGCGCGCATCGCGGGCCTGACTCCCGCGGGCGTGATTTGTGAAATCATGAATGAAGACGGCACAATGTCGCGCGTGCCGCAGCTGATCGAGTTTTGCAAGCAGCACAATTTGAAGATGCTGACGGTGGCGGATCTGATCCGCTACCGCATGCAGCACGAACGCTATGTGCGGCGGGTGGCGGAGGCCGTTCTGCCGACGCGGTTCGGCGAGTTTCGCATCATTGCGTATTCGAGCGACGTGGATCACGACCAGCACGTGGCGTTGGTACGCGGAGAGTTGGAAGGCGAGAAGGCGCCGCTGGTGCGGGTGCATTCGCATTGCCTGACCGGCGATGTGTTCGGCTCGGTTACATGCGATTGCGCAGAGCTGGTTTCGCGGTCGCTGGAAGCGATTGCAAAAGAGGATCGCGGCGTATTTTTGTATTTGCATCACACCGGGCGCGGGTTTGGGATTGAGGTTTCCGAGGAGCCTGGTGTGCTGCCGCAGATTCATTTTCATTCGCGCGGACAACTGGACCGCGAGCCGGCGCGGCAACGAATGGTGCAGCACGAAAGCGGGATTGGGGCGCAGATTTTGATTGATCTGGGGCTAAAAGACATCCGTGTACTTACGAACCATCCGAAAAAAGTCGTGGCGCTCGAAGGCTACGGCATCCGCATTGCGGACCAGGTGCCGCTGCGGGTTGAGGCGCGGCGCGAAACACACCAGAGGCTGTAGCCGAGATTCCAGAAAGAAACGCAAGGTCCCTCAAGGGCTGATGGGTCAGCACAATGCTGGCTACCAGCGTTCCCCAGCCATGACTGCGGGTGGCTCCTCGGGCTCGGCTGCTGGCGTGGGCGCCGCTTCGTTCTTTGGAGGCGGGGCTTTTCCGAGCGATGCGCCGGGCTTGGTGCGGGTGACCGGCTTATTGGGCTGCGCGGATTTGGTGACGGTCAGGTATTTGCGCATTTTTTCGAGGCGTTTCTTGCCGATGCCACGGATGGAGAGTAGATCATCGACGCTTTTGAAAGCGCCATAGGATTTGCGCATCTGCAGGATTTTTTCGGCGGTTACAGGGCCTATTCCGGGGACTTCCTGTAACTCCTCGGAGTTGGCGGTGTTGATGTTGATGGGCTTGAGCGGCGGTTTCTTGGTAGCACCTGACGCTGCCGCGAAAACGAAGCAGAAAGCCAGCAGGGAAAGTAAGAGTCGAATCTTCCGTTTGTCGCGCACCATAGCAGTGGAATACTAGCAAAGGTAGTTTGCTAAGTAAATAACTATCAACTAACCGAGGTGCTTGCCTTGGGCGTCGTAAACGTCGAGGTCGCCGAAGAGGGCGGCTTGCGGCTGGATTTGGGTGCGGTCGCCGACTACCACGATTTGCATGTTGGCGGAGTCGAGATATTTTCGCGCGGCGGAGAGCAGATCGTCAGGCGTGAGCGCACGGACTTTTTCGCGATAGGTTTCGAGATAATCGTCGGTGAGGTCGTTGAGCGCGACGGTGGCAAGTTGCGAGAGCAGGCCATCTTGCGTGGCGAGGCCTAGAGAGAAAACACCGCTGACATAATTTCGTGCATCGGCCAGCTCAGGCTCAGGCACCGGTAAACTGCGGAGCTTGTCGAGCTCGTAGAAGATTTCGGTGAGCGAGGCGGCGACGACGTCGTCTCGGACGGCGGCGGAAATGGAGAAGTAGCCGTACTGGCGCAGCGGATTGACACTGCTCCGCGGGCTGTAGGTGTATCCCTTGTCCTCGCGAATGTTCATCACCAGGCGCGAATTGAAGGCGCCGCCGTAGAGGCTGTTGGTGAGGCCGAGCTTGATCCAATCGGGATGCTTGCGAGTGATGGCGTGGCAGCCCACGAGAATTTGTGCCTGCACAGCGCCCGGAACGTGTACGAGGTGGACGCGGCGGCCGCGCGGTTTTGCGGGCTCAGGTGAGGGTAGGACGGTGGGCTTTTTGCCCTTCCAGGCGCCGAAGACTTTGTCGATGGTGTTCAGCATGACGCCGGAATCGAAGTCGCCAACCATCACGAGAAGCGCGTTTTCCGGGGTGTAGAAATCGCGATAGATAGAGACGAGATCGTCGCGCTTGTAAGCGGCGACTTGTTCTTCCGTGGGCGCGACTTGCGCGTACGGGTGGGCGCCGAAGAGAACTTTGCGCAGGCGCTCGCTGGCGAGGAAACCCGGCTGGGTGCGGTCAAGTTTTACCTCTTCGAGTTGTTGGCGGCGCTCGCGTTCGAATTCGGGTTCGGGGAACGCGGCCTCGCGAGCCAGCTCGTTAACGAGGGCGAGAAGCGGCTCAGCGAGTTCGGAAAGGCCGGCGAAGCCGATCGCGCTGTTGTCGGCACCAGCGTGGGAGGAGAGATCGGCGCCGATGCGACGGAGATCTTCTTCGATCTGGCGGCTGGGGCGCTTGGCAGTGCCGGTGCGCACTACGGTGGCGGTCATTTCGGCGAGGCCGGTGCCACGGTGCACTGCGGCGGCATTACCGGAGCGAAGAAAGAGTTCGCCATGAAATTTGGGGATGGTGTGCGACTCGGCGAGGACGATTTCGAGTCCGTTGTCTAGGCGCGCTCTGGTGCGCCTGGGCCAGATGACCTGGCGCTCCGGAGAAAGCGGCGGAACGGCGGTGTGAATTTCGGCAGCGGCGCGGGTGGCCATTATGCAGCCTCCTTAGCGTGCGCTTTGGCCGGGCGGCGGAAGACGATGGCGCGCTTATCATTGCGGAGATATTTTTTGGCGACGGCTTGGATGTCTTCGCGCTTCACGGCGAGGAAGCCGTCGAGAATGGTGTTAACCAAATGCGGCTCATTATCGAAAAGCGAGAAGCAGGCGAGGAGATGCATTAGGCCATAGCGCGGCATGCCGCCGCGGCCGCCTTCCAGCGTGGAGTAATAGTCGGAGCGGAATTTTACTTTGAGTTGATCGAGCTCGTCCTGTGAGATGCCGTTTTGCTGGACTTCTTGAATGACCGAATCGAATTCGGCGAGCGTGGCGTCGCTGGAATATTCGGGCTTGTGGAGAATTTTGGTGACCATTTGCGTAGGGCCGTTGTAGCCAAAAATGTCTTCGATACCGCCGTCGACCTCGACGGCGACTTGCTTTTCGAGCACGAGGTGGCGATACATGCGTCCGGCGCGACCACCGTGGAGCGCTTGATCGAGCAAAGTCATCGCGTGCCAGTCAGTGGTGCGGCGCGGCGGAACGGTGTAGCCGATGGCCATGGCCGGCAGGGTGCCGAATTTTTCCCCGACTTCGCCGCGGCGCTCTTCGGTTTGCTCTGGTTCGCGAGGATCGGCGAAGGGCGGCGCCGCGCCAGCGGGAATGTCGCCGAAATATTTTTTGGCGAGAGTGAGACCTTCCTCTGGTTTAACGTCGCCGAGGATCAGCAGCACGGCGTTGTTAGGGGCGTAGTAGGTCTTGAAGAAGGATTGCACGTCGGCGAGACTGGCGGCGTCAAGATCGGCGAAATCACCGTAGAAATTGTGGGCGTTGGCCCAATTGCGAAAGGCGATCGGCGGGAGGTCGAGCCACGGGAATCCGCCATAGGGCTGGTTCAAGACGTTGACGCGGACCTCTTCCTTCACCACGTCGCGCTGGTTGCGGAGATTTTCGTCATCGACCTTGAGGGCGCGCATACGATCGGCTTCGAGCCAAAGGACGCGCTCGAGCGCGTTGGAGGGAACGGATTCGAAATAATTGGTGACGTCGTAATGCGTGGAGCCGTTGAGCGTGCCGCCACTGGAATTGATGAGCTTGATATGCTGCATTTTGGGGGCGTTGGCTGAACCCTGAAACATCATGTGTTCGAAGAGATGCGCGAAACCGCTGCGGCCTTGCGGCTCGAGGCGGAAACCGATTTTGTAGTAGACACCGACGGTCACGACCGGCGCGGTAGTATCCGGCGCGACGACGACTTTCAATCCGTTGGGGAGTGTTGTGGTTTCGATGGGAATCTGCAATGCGTTCACCCGAATGTTGGTTTCAATGAGTTCTGCGTCACGTGCTAGGATACCGCGAGGCGAGCGTTGACACCAATTCTGGCGGCGAGAATCGAGCACATCGCAGGACTGACGCTGTTTGGCTTGATCGCATTTGTTTGGATTTTTCATGGGTTGCGCGCAGGATGGGGAGCGCTCAGGCTTCCGTGGATCAGGGATTTTGTCCCCGCTGGAGACGCTGATTGCCCGCGCATCTCGCTGATTTTTGCGGCACGCGACGAAGAGGAAAAGCTGCCGGCCGCGCTGGCCGCGCTTGCCGCTATCGATTATCCGCGCCTTGAAATCATCGCGGTAGATGATCGCTCGCAGGATTCCACCGGGAAGACCTTGGATGAATTTGCGCGTGGACACGAGCGCCTTCGCGTAGTGCACGTCGGGGCATTGCCAGCAGGGTGGCTAGGAAAAACGCACGCTTTGCAGAAAGGATATGAGTGCTCGACAGGAGATTGGCTACTGTTCACGGATGCGGATGTGCGCTTCTCGCCGGAGGTTCTGCGGCGCGCGGTTATGCTGGTGAAGCAGCGAAACCTTGATCATCTGACACTGTTCGGCGACCTCGAGATGGTCGGCTTCTGGGAAAAGGTGCTCATAACATTTTTTGGGCTGGCTTTTCATATTGCAACCGATCCCTACCGAGTGAGCAATCCCGATTCGTGGACCTATGTGGGCATCGGTGCATTCCAGCTTGTCAAGCGATCGGTTTATGAAGCGGCGGGCACGCACCGACGGCTGGCGATGGAAGTTGTGGATGACATGAAGTTGGGAAAGATCGTGAAGCAAGGGGGATTCCGGAGCTCTGTTGGCCTTGCGCAAGACGCCGTGGTCATTCGCTGGCATGCGGGGCTGGGGAATTTGGTGCGCGGCGTGACCAAGAATTTCTTTGCGGCCCTCGGTTACAACGTAGCCCTGGTGCTAGTGGCGACCATCGCGATGTTGTTGCTCAACGTAGCACCGTTCGTTGCGGTGTTTGCCGGCCACGGGTGGATTCGCGTCTTTGCCACGATCGCGGTGGCGATCGCGATGGGTTTTCATATTGGGGTCGATATCGTGATGCGTGTGTCGCCGCTTTATGCCTTGACGCATCCGATTGGGGCGGTGTTGTTTTGCTACATGCTGTTGCGTTCGACTGTGGTTACGTTGTGGCAGGGTGGCGTGACCTGGCGTGGAACGTTCTACCCGCTTGAGGAACTAAAGCGCGGCGTGGTGTGATCCTTGGAGGTATTGGAATTTCCGTCAGGAGGCCGCCGACGCTTTTTCCGTGGAAAACAGGCCGGAAAGATCACGCTGTTTTAGGCCGCGGATACGGTCACGGAGCTGGGCGGCTTTCTCGAACTCGAATTTTTTGGCGGCTTCGCGCATTTGCCCCTCAAGCTGCTTCAGCAATTCGGCTAGCTGCTGCTCGTTTTTGACGTTGGCGGTGGCGGTATCGAGCGCGACGTCGTCGACGGGAATGGTGACGTAATCGGCTTCGACGATGCGGGCGAGTTCCATATCCACAGATTTGACGATGGATTCGGGCGTGATGTTGTTTTCCTTGTTGTAGGCGAGCTGCTTGTCGCGCCGGCGATTGGTTTCGCTGATAGCCTGGTTCATGGAGCCGGTGCGCGTATCGGCGTAGAGAATGGCCCGGCCTGAAATATGGCGGGCGCAGCGGCCCATCGTCTGTATCAGCGAGGTGGCGCTGCGCAGGTAGCCTTCTTTGTCCGCGTCTAGAATCGCGACGAGAGAAACTTCGGGAAGGTCCAGCCCCTCGCGCAAGAGGTTGATGCCGATGAGGACATCGAATTCGCCGCGGCGGAGGTCGCGGAGGATTTTGATGCGGTCGAGAGTTTCCACTTCAGAATGGAGATAACGGCAACGCACACCGATTTCAGTGAAGTATTCGGACAGATCTTCGGCCATGCGCTTGGTCAACGTAGTAACCAACACGCGCTCATTGCGCTCGGCACGGAGGCGGATTTCCTCGAGTAAATCGTCGACTTGGCCCTTCACGGGCCGAATCTCCACCTGGGGATCGACGAGGCCGGTGGGACGTATCACTTGTTCAACGAAGCCGCCGCCGGATTTTGTCAGCTCGTAAGGACCTGGCGTTGCGGAGACGTACAGGACTTGGTTTACACGGTGCTCGAACTCTTCGAAGGTGAGCGGGCGATTGTCGAGCGCAGAGGGCATGCGGAAACCATAATTGACCAGGGTCTCTTTGCGGGAGCGGTCGCCTGCGTGCATTCCACGCACCTGGGGAATAGTCTGGTGCGATTCGTCGACAAAGAGCAAATAATCCTGCGGAACGTAATCGAGCAACGTGGGCGGAGCTTCACCCGGCAGGCGGCCACTGAGATGGCGTGAGTAATTCTCGACGCCGTGGCAGTAGCCGATAGTACGCATCATTTCAATGTCAAAGAGCGTGCGCTGGGTGAGGCGCTGCGCTTCCACGAACTTTCCTGCGCGCTCCAGCTCTTTTTTCCACCACTCAAGCTCTTCGTAGATGGTCACGATGGCGCGCTCGCGCTGTTCGGTTGGCATCACGTAGTGCGTTTTGGGATAGATGGGCACGCGGGTCAAATCCTCCTGACCGGCGCGGACTTCGCCGGTTAGGGGATCGATCTGCCGCAGCGCATCAATCTGCTCGCCCCACATTTCGATGCGGTAGGCGTTGTCTTCGTAGGTGGGATAGATCTCGATCATGTCACCGCGCACGCGAAAGGTGCCGCGGCGCAAATCCTCGGAGCGGTCGTACTGAATATCGACGAAGCGACGCAGGAGGGCTTCGCGCGAAGTGTGCTGGCCTTTTTCGAGCATCACGAGCATGCCGTAATACGCTTCGGGCGAGCCCAGGCCGTAGATGCAGGAGACGGAGGCGACGATGATGACATCGCGGCGCTCGAAAAGAGAGCGCGTAGCACTCATGCGCAGCTTGTCCAGCTCATCATTGATGGTGGCTTCTTTTTCGATGTAGACGTCGGCGGAGGGCACGTAGGCTTCGGGCTGATAGAAATCGTAATAGCTGACGAAGTATTCGACGGCGTTCTCGGGAAAAAAACTCTTGAACTCGTGGTAGAGCTGGGCGGCCAGCGTTTTGTTGTGGGCGAGGACAAGCGCGGGGCGGTTCACAGCTTCTATGAGCTTGGCCATGGTGAAGGTTTTCCCGGAGCCGGTGACGCCGAGGAGGACCTGGTGCTTCTCGCCCGCCTCGACACCGCGGAGGAGTTGGTCGATAGCGGCTGGTTGATCGCCGCGAGGCTGGTAGTTGCTACGCAATCGAAATTGCACCGAGAAGTCTCCTGGCGGCCCGCAGGGGCGAGCCGAAACCTACATTATACCCCGGGCCCCAAATATCGATCGGTGTGAACTGTGCCCCCCCTGAACAACGAGGTCTAAATCCAGGGCACTGAGATCACAGCGCAAAGGTCACTGAGATTTGTTTGGATTCAATGGAGTCTGGATAACGAGAACCACTTCAGAGCGGCTTTTGGCATTTACGTCGTAGTGGACGCGATTCGATCCGTCGACTTTGGCCACCGTGACGTTCATTTGTTGACTGGCTTCTTCGGTGGCGCGGACGAGGAGGCCGCTTTTCAAAGAAATATAGGTGATGATGCGGTTGGCGCCGCGCGCGGTGCCCGCAGTACGCAATTCGTGGAGTTTGAAATCCTCCGGCGTGGCATTCTTAGCGTTGGAAGCCTGCCTTAGCACGGCGGTGGTGAGAATCACCGCGCAGGTTTCCGGCTTGGCGTCTGATAGAGCGACACTGCCTTGCACGGTCAGCTGCACACCGCGGCAAGGCTCATCGCGGACGTAGGTGGACGCGCGCATCCAGCGAAGGCCGGCGATGGGTGAAGGGGACTTCTCCGCTTCTTCGGAATTCCATTTTTGCGCGATGCGGACTCTTGGGTTTCGGAATGCGGCGGCGAGCAAAAAGCGGGACGCCCACTCCTGCCAGGCTTGCTGCTGTTCGGGAAAAAGTGCCTCGAGTCCGGTGACTTGATCGAGGCGGCCGTCCGGAAGAATCGTGAACTCGATGAACTTTCCCTTGGCGTCCTGTTTTTGGACCTGGGGCGCGGGCGGCTCGATTTGTGGAACCGTGAAATGAGAATCGGAGTCCAGGACTTCAAATTGTGTGCGTGCATGAATGCTTGCGCGGTCACCCTGAGCCTGAACACCGAGAACCTCGAGACGAAGCAAGGCATTCACATCAACTTTAGCAGAATCATCGGGAGTGGCAACGATCACGGGACTTTCTGTTTTGATGTGTTTGTCGCTGTGATAGCTGATCTGATAGGCCAAGGTTTGGCCGGCTCGCAATCGTGGAAACAGATTGACGCGCTCAGGCCTGTCTTTTGAGGCGCAAACGGACATTGCGAGCAAGGCGATTGAGCCACAAACGCAATATTTCGTGCGCCGCGTCAAATTGGGAGTGTAATTCATCAACGCTCAGCCATAGCGAAGCTCACTGCGTCTTTATAGCCGCGCCACTTGCACCGCTACGCTCTTTCAGATGGCGGTCAAAGAAATCGGCGGTGGCGCGATAACCGGCGAGCCAGTTGCGATGCAATAGAAAATCATGCACGTCATCCGGGAAAACGAGTTGCTCGATAGGTACCCCGCGAGCGCGCAGGCGGGCGACGAGATCGACCGTTTGTGCGAAGTAGACGTTGCGATCGTCATCGCCGTGGATGAAGAGCACAGGAGACTTCCACGTTTCAACGGAGGTGACCGGAGAAGACTCGTGAGCGAGCTTGGTCAGCTCCGGAGGAATGTTCTTGCCGTCCCAATTGTCGGTAGGCCAATCGTGAACGCCATGGAAGTCAACGCCGGCCGCGAAGATGTCTGAGTTACGCGCGAGGCCCAGGGCTGTGAGGAACCCTCCGTAACTGCCACCCCAGAGGCCGACGCGTGAAGGATCGACATCGGGGCGACCCTGAAGATATTTTCCAGCGGCGACGATGTCTTTGTACTCGGTGGCGCCCCGGCCGGCGCGGCCTGGAGCTTCGCGGAATGCGCGACCGTAGCCGATACCGCTGCGATAGTTAACAGATAGCACAACGTACCCACGGCTGACGAGATACTCATTCATCGCGTAGGAATTCGCGTAGTAATACATGTAGTGCCAGCCGAGCAACATCTGGCGGATCGGGCCGCCATGCATGAAGACGAGGGCCGGCTTCCTTTCCTTAGAGCCGGCGGCAGGCGGAAGAAAAAGCTGACCGTGAATTTCGACGCCATCGGCGGCGTGGAAGATTACCTGCTGCGGCGCGACCAGTTGCTGTGATGGAAAATTGGCGGGCCAAGTCTCCCGTGCAAGGGGCGTCGTGCTGTCGGGTACCAGCATGCTCTTGAACGGACGCGCAGGATGCGTTGCGTCAGAGCCGAAGTAAACGATTGTTTTTTCGTCGCTCAGAGCTACAGGACTCCACTCATTGCTTTCACCGCGAGTGAACTGCTCGGGATGATCTCCGGTGATGCTGACAGACCAGAGATGACGGCGGTCGATGTCGCCGCAGTTGGAATTGAAGAGCACAGTTTTGCGATCGGGAGTCAGGGACCATTGCTCGACTTCGCAGGTGCCCGGAGTGAGCAGGCGCGGGGCCCCGCCTTCGGCGGAAAGGGAGTAGAGATGCTGCCAGCCGCCTTCTTCCGAGCCGATGAGAAAACGGTTGTCGGCGGCCCAGCGAATCACACCGCCGCCGGTATCTTTGGCCATGAAAGGATAGGACCCATCCGGCGACGCGCTGCTGTGCCAAATTTCGCGCGCGCTGCCTGTGGACACGTCCGCCACCCAAATCGCCCAGGGATGCGGCTTATCGGGCTGAAGAAAGTAGCCGGCGGGAGTGTCGCGTGACTCGGCAGGACGCCGCACAAACGCGATGCGCTTGCCGTCCAACGACCAGACCGGATCGCTGTCAGTGTCGACGGAGGGGGCAAGGAAGCGCACGGTCTTTGCGGCAACGTTGTAGACACCGACAAAGCTATGATCGCCGCGCGTGGAGACGAAGACCAGCTGCGTGCCGTCGGGCGACCATTCTTCGGAATGATTTTGGCCGCGCACAATCAGTTGTTTGGGCTTTTCGCCACTGTCCAATGGAGCGACCCAGATTTGGCCTTCGCGCACGTAGGCGACGACGCCCTTCGCGGAAATTTTCGGTGAATCGCCGGCGTCGACTCTTCTTGGCTCGCCGCCGCTCCAGGCGACGCTCCAAACTGTCTGCTCCGTTCCCGCGGGATTGCTGGTGGGATTGGGGAATTGGCCTGAGGCATTCTTGCCTTCGCCGCGAACGTAAACGATGGTATTTCCATCGTAAGAGAAATTCAGCTCCGAGAGCGGTTGTCCATCGTCTTCGACGTAAGACGTGACGCTGCGTGCGGCGAAGGATGGCGCTTCCGCAACCCAGATGTTGCGTTTCCCTTCCTGGTTGAACGTCCAAGCGACGCGATTGGCCGTCTTGGCGGCCGTCAAATTATCAGGAAATGGCGCACTCATGAGTTCTTCCAGAGTGACGCTATTCTGCGCCCAAGTGCACGACGCAAAGCACACCATCGTAAGCATTAGCAAAACGCACCTTTTCATCTTCATCTCCGGCCGTTTGTTGTTCCGAGCGAAACCGAGAGCTTTTCCGCGCAGGCCTAATCCGCCGGCCGGCGCGCGACGAGACGCTCAATCGAAATTTTCGGCACATCAAGCGGGCCCGAAATCTTCAGCACATAGCCCACTTCCGGAAGACCGGCGCCGGTTTGATCGTCAATCAAAGTTTGCAATGTCAAATCGGAATCTTGCACAAAGCTCAGCGTGCCTTTGAGCAAGGTCATCTCCGAGCCGGCGTCCAGCCGCAATCCCGGAAAGATGATGCCGCGATCGTGCACCAGGAAAGTCCCCTGTCCCGAGGCCCAACGGGACGCGCCTTCGTGCGGCGCGCCTTCGGCCATGCTTGCGTTCACATCCCAGCCGCGAAACTCGAGGTCTCGCAGCTTTAGGTCGCCCTTGCCGACTAGGTGCTGCAGCAGCTCGTCTCGGCCCACGCCTTGCGTGGTGAGATGTACAGTCCCCGAAGCGAGTCCTGCGAAGCGCTCCGGCAAATTGCCGGGAGCGGGAACCTGTTGCAGATCTACGCGGTCGAGTTCCGCGGTTACATCGTAGGACGGGCGTGGCAAGAATGCAGCACGCATTTTGGCGCGCAGTCTTCCGCCGGCGCAGCGAGCTTCGGCTTGGCGCAACTCCAGGTGCAAATCGTGGAGAGCGCCGCTGGCGCGTACTTGGCCGAACTTAATCCTCTCCAACGTAAATTCGTCCACGCGCAGTTCACCTTCCGCATTTACGCGGCGCAAAAGTTCGCTGGCCGCGGGATTCGCAGCACTTGCGCCGAGCAGTGACGACAGTAAACGTTGCAGCCAGCCGGGCCTTGCCCGCGGACCCATCCAACGATCGAGAGCGGTGGCGTCCAAATGATTTGCATGAAGCGCGAAATTCCACTTGGAGCCCCCATCCACATCGGCGACGCCGGCTTGCGCGAGCTGTCCGGACCAAGTGGCGCCGAAACCCTCCACGTCCGTGAGGCTGGCGCTGCGTAGTCCATCGTTCCAGTCCAGCCGCGCCTTGTTCAACCGCAACGGCTGGTTAAGTCCGGCAACCTGCAATGCCGTTTTGCTCACATCGACGTGGCCGCTCCACGCCCTCGTCGCGGCCGTATTGTCCCATTGATAGTGCAGCGCAGCCGACACAGGACCGGTCAATTCCCACCCGCGATTCATTGGCCTTCCCAGCGCGGACATAATTTTCAGCACATCTTCCACATTGTCTATTCGGCCGTCGATGCTCAAGCCGCCCGCCCGCTTGATGAAATCATGCGTGAAGCCGATGTCCACCGCGCCGTTGCTTTCAGCGGCACTGCGCCGTTTCGCTATTGTTGCAGCCGTCGCCGCTTCGCTGCCCTCATGCACGGCATAAGAGATGCGAACCGGCGCGACATTCAGACTTGCCCGCTGACGCCCGCCTTGGAACGCGCCGATTCGCAGAGGTGCGTCTAGTCCGGGAACCTTTATTTCTCCGCCCGTGCTGGAGAACGCTGCTTCGTCAATCTCCAGCGGCCACCCGCGCAACGTAATTGCTCCGGTGAAGAACTGCTGCGCCACAATTGCGTTGTTCACGTTGGGGTCGAACGCTCGATACCACTCCAGCAGGTCAGCCGCTTGGATCCCCGCGGAATCAAGCCGAATTTCCCAGGCGGGCGCAGCATGCAACGCAAAGCGCGCGCTGCCCCGGAGGTTAGACCTCGCGGTTTCCACGACAACGCGCTCCGCGGAAACGTTGCGCATGCCGACGTTCCAGCGGCCGTCAAGATTCACGTTGGCGGCGGGATTGTCCGGCCGTTCGGTCAGATCCCAGCGATGAATCTGCGCAGCGCGCGCCTGCGCGGAAAATGTCCAGTCTCCGGGCTGCATGTCAGCGCTGGCGAGTCGGTCGCTAGCGCCGCTCGTGGCGGTTCCATCCAACGCGAAAACGCCGCGCACTCCATAGTCCTGACCGCGCAGCAGACGGAACAAGTCCGCCAGCGAAACCTTGCCCCAATGTACGTGGACCTCCGCAGGTTGTAAACGGGCCGAGGTGCCCGCTACGTCGCCGCGAACCAATATGGTACCAGTGGATTGTAGCGTCACACCGCTCCGCCACGGCTGAGCTTCGAGTTGCAAGCGCCATCGGCCGGAGGAGACTTGCTCCACGCTGCCGGATACTCCTAGGAACGCGAACGGTAATTTTTCATCGCCTGTTTTGAAATTGATGCGGCCGTCATCGATGTCGATTTTCTGCAGCCGGTTCGAAGGTGTTTGTTGCGGGCGCGGGCCATAGAACCGCGAGCCAGCCCCAAGGGTCGACTTCGCTGGCGGCAGCCAGCGCTCGAGATTCCATTGTCCTTCGTCGTTGCGCACCAGGATCAGACTCGGCCGGCTCAGCGACAGCGTACCAAATTCAAAGTGGCCTCGCAGCAAGCCGCTCCACCTCAATCCGGCTGTTAGATGCTCAGCACGCAGAAAATATTCGCTTCCGAACGCGGGGTCCTCCCCGATGCTCACCTGCTCGGCGTCCAGCATGGGGCCGGGCAGCAGAAAGATATTGAAGTGGCGAACCTCGACTGTTCTCCCAAAGGCGCGCTCGAGGTGTGCGACCAGGTATTTGTGAATGCCCCGCGCGCGCGCCAGAAAGGAGGCCCCGACTTGCGCTGCGATCAAGAGCGTCGCGATCGACAGCGCGAGTCTCCGCCATTTGCGTGCACGGTACATGATGGTCGAAAGTTTCGCAGACTGGCGAAGAAATGGGAAGCGACGCGAGGACGGACCCACTCAATGCACGGTGCGCAGCATTCGGCTCCACCGCGTGCGCTGCGGCAAGTGCAGCAACGTATCAATGACGCTTTTCAGACGCTGCAAAAAGCTGCTCTGCCCATAATCCGCGCTGTTGGCCTCGACCGACCAGTAGATCAAAAAAGGCCGGCCCATGATGGCGTCTCGGTCTACAAATCCCCAGTAGCGGCTGTCGAGGCTGTGATCGCGATTATCTCCCATCGCGAAATACTTTCCAGGCGGAACGACAATCTCTTCTCCGCGCACGTATTTCTTGATCTCATGCGCCCATTCCATGACGACCGGGCTGGAGTACAGCTGGTTACCCATCGGCGGAAAGGCATAGTTCAGAGGATCGTACCCGGCGCCGGAATCGTGCACCACGTACGGTTCATTCAACATCTTGCCATTCACGTAGACGCGCTGGTCCTCGACCTTCAGCTGATCGCCCGGCAATCCAATCACCCGCTTCACAAAGTGCTGGTGATCCAAGTAAGGGTATTTGAACACGATGATGTCGCCGCGCTCGAGCGGCCGGTAAGGCAACAGCCTTTCATACCACGCGCCGCGGCCTCCAAAAATGAACTTATTCACCAGCAAGTGGTCACCAATCAGCAGAGTTCCTTCCATCGAAGCCGAAGGGATCTTGAAGGCCTGCACAATAAACGTCGTTCCGAAAAGTGCCAGGATCACCGTCACCAGCAATGACTCCAAGTATTCCGAAAAAGTCGCCTCCTCGCCGCGACGCTCGGGCTTCTTGGCGCCTTCGTGCGTTGAAACTTCTTGCCCTATGGTCTCTTGGGACATTTCGTGTCAGCTTCTCACCGCGGTTTGCTCCAGCCGCTCCAGTGCTGTGCCGGCAGCGCGCTGTTCAGCTTCTTTCTTCGTGCTCCCTTGCCCCGAAGCCATGCAAGAGCCATTGATCCAGACTTCCACCTGAAATGTCTTGTGGTGATCGGGGCCGCTCTCGGCAGCAAGTCGATATTCTGCGGGAGGCTTCCCGCGACCCTGCAAGAATTCCTGCAAAGCCGATTTGCGGTCAGTCTCGAACAGGGTGCTTCCACGCTCTTCCAACGATTCGAAAAGCGTGGTTCGCAGCATCTCCTTTGCAGCCGCTAAGCCCGCATCGAGATAGATCGCAGCCACGACGGCTTCGAACGCGTCCGCCAGCAGAGCAGGTTTCTCCCGGCCCCCGGTTTTTTCCTCACCCCGGCCAAGCCGGAGATGTTCGCCCACGTGTAGCCGGCGAGCGGCCAGCTCCAGAGCTTGTGCGTTGACTAACCGCGCGCGGCTCTTGGAAAGCTGCCCTTCGCTCCATTTTGGAAATTTCTCCAGCAGATACTCGCTGGCCAGCAAATCCAGAACCGCGTCGCCTAGGAACTCCAGTTGTTCATTGTCCTCTGCTGCTTCAACACCCTCCGCGTCCGCGGCTCGCAACTCCGGAAGAACCGAGCTGTGCGTCAGAGCGCGCCTGAGCAATTCGTGGTTCTGGAACTTGTGGCCCAGCCGGTCCTCGAACTGCTCATCCTTATTGGTCATCGTGAAAACGGCCGAGCGCGCCTGCCGCGCGATTAATTCGGAGCGCTTAGCTGCGTAGCGCCTTGTTTCTTGGCCTCTTCCGCGCTGTTCTTGCACGCCGCTTGCAAAGAGCTTTGCACCGCGGCGCATTTGGAGAACGCGGCTGCCGCGGCTTCAAAGTGCGATGTCTGCTTGTCCGCAATGCCAAGCAAGTAGTAATTCACCGGGTCCGGATCAGGGTGATTATCGGCCTTTACGGATTGCTCCAGCTCCGGTATGGCTTCGGAAAATTTGCCCCTCCGTATGTACACCAATCCGAGCCCGCCATGCGCCATCACCAGCGTATCGTTTTTGGCATTGATGAAAGCTTCGTCGGTCAGATTTTCTGGCTTCGGCAGCGTCGGGGTAATCTCAATGGCGCGCTTCGAATAAAGCTCGGCCTTATCCAACTGTTTCGCCGCATCGGGCGCCTTGGCGTTGTACGTGCGAGCCAGCGTCTGCGCCATCACCGCTAGCACCGGAGCGTCGTTGGGATTCATTTCAATTTCCTTTTCTCCGGCGTCCAACATTTTGGGCACCTGCTGCGTCGCGAAATATCCGGACACCAACGCCTGATATATTGCCGGCCGATAACGGCTTTGCGGATATTTCTGCAGGAATTCCTCAGCGAGTTGAATCTTTTTGTTAGGTTCGCCGGCTTGTTGAACGGCTTTGGAAGCGGCATCCTCTTCAGGGGTGGCAGCCGCATTGTCCATCGAAAGAGGAGCGGGATTGGGCTGCTTATCTTTGTCCGGCTGTGCCGGAGGTTGTTGCTGTTGCTGGCCCGGTTGGCTCTGCCCGCCTTGTCCACCGTGGGCCCGGGCCGATGCAGCGCCGCACAACAAAAATGCCGTGAGCGCCCCCGCGCCCACCCATGTGTTCCATTTCCCTCTCATTAATTTACCTCTCAGATTTAAGATTTAGTTCTGGAGTCGGTACGCTTGAGCCGCACTCCTTCAAATATTTAGATGCCTCGCACCCGCCGTTTTCTTTACGGCCTCTCCGGCGGCTTGCCTCCGTTGAACGCCGCAAGGCCCTTTTGCGCTGCTTGCCGTGCCTGGTCCGGACTTCCGGTGACGGCCAGGGCTTCCTGATATTGGGCCTTGGCTTGATCGGCCTGTCCTTCATCGTCGTAAATCCGGGCTAGATAAATATGCGACCAAGCCAGCACCATGGGGTCATCGGCGGCTGCGTGCTCACCAGAGGTCAACCTGCCGAAGACTTCCTTGGCCCTCACGCCGTCGTGATCCATCAACGCCACCAGTCCGATGCCGTACCACGCGCGCGTTTGGTCCGGATACTTCGCTAATACTCTCTGAAAAGACGATTCCGCTGCCCGTGGATTCTTCTCCGCGATTCTTCTTTCTCCTTCCGTCAGCGAAGCGATCGCTTCAGGATCGTTCGGGATCGTCGATGGGGCCAGCTTCCTTCTGCGCGCGACTTCTTCGCTCGCCGTTTCATCCGGCTTCGCTGCGGGGGTCGCCGGCGCAAATTTTACCGTTTGCAAGCGTTTCGCCTCCGCATTGACGTCAATGGACCTTACCATCTCGGGGAAAAACAACCTCATCGAGGGCTCGGACCTCTCGAAGTTTCCGAGCGCTGCAAAAAGCGGCCTCACCAAAACATAGCCATCGGCATCGTCCATGTCCATCGCCGCCGCGCGTTCGCTCGGCGACATCCGTTTCAGCTTCAACTCCACGGCCCGCACCGTGCACTCCGCGAAATACGAAGGAAAATCGTCCTTCAGGTCCGGCACCAACCGTGGCGCGCGGGCCGCCGACTCAAACAAGGGCCTCTTCACCGCCACGACGTGCGGATATCGGAGCGGTAGCGAATCGAGCAGAAAATGCAAGTACGCGTGGCGCACTGTGTCAGCGGGCAGATCGTCGGCTCCGCTCAGCACGATGGCATAGTGGTCGCCAAAATTCCGCACATTCGTGATACGCCCTACCAGCGGCTCCACAATCACGGTGAACGTGCGCGGATTCGAATTATTCATAATCTCGCGCAGATAGTTCGTGGCCACGAAGACGATCTGCGACACCGAATCATGTAAACGCTCAATGTCGCGATTGTATAAAGGCTGCAGTTCGCGCCACAACCGCCCGATCTTCTGCTCTTGATGGTAAGCCGCAAGGATTTCGCTAAATCCTTCGAGCGCGATAACCTCCGGGGGCAATTCGTCTCGTCGCAGGGTCAATTCAAATTTGGGCGCCGGCCCGGAAACCAATCCAAACCAAATGTATTGCGAAAGCATCGCGCTTTCGTCCGCGAGTTGGTGCTTCTTGTAAAATTCGCGCACCGCATCCACTGCCGGCCCTTGCTGGTGCTGCATTCGTTCGCGAAGCTGCGCCCTCAACGGATGCCAGTTGGCCGCGCTCACGTCGGACTCAAACCCCGCCGCGAGCAGCGCGCACATGGTGGTGAACATCGCCTCGCTTCCATCCACCGAAACATTGGTGACCGGGCTGGGATGCATGCGCCGCCCAGCGGGAGCCGCGGCTTGCGGCGCCACCGCTTGTGGCGTTGCCATGACTGACAACGCCGCCCCGCTGCAGCAGAGCAAAGTGAAAACAGATAAAACAACTCTCTTCATAAAGTCCGTTGTTCAGCTGGTGTGATTGGCGCGCGTAAAGCAGGCCGTCCTTGTTTTTCTTTGTAAAGCCCCTGCATCTTGCCAACATACAAGGCGGTGCTGCGGCTAGTCAAGGAATCGAGCACATTTTCACGGCCTTATTTAGCAACACTTGCGTCCTCTGAAGGCATCTGTTCTAGAGTGAGATGCCGTATCTCCGTTGGTGCGATACCCAACCCTATGGCAAAGTTGGCTAAGTCCTTTTTCCTGTGCTCTGCCATGGCGGTACTGTGCGCTTGCCCTGCGCGGCTTGCGGCGCAACTCGTCCGGCAAGACAACCCCGCGCCTTCATCAGGCGACTTAACAGCAAAGAAAACCCCCTCCGGCAAGCGGCGCGTTTCCCAGGAAGTTCAAATTACCGGCGAGCAGTCTTGGTCCGACACCGGAATCGACGTGCAGCCCGGCGAGCACATCGTTGTCACCGCGACGGGCAAGCTCCACTATGCCGAGGCCAAAGAGGACAGCGGCCCCGATGGCATAACGCGCGGCTTCAGGGACCTGCTGCGGATTCTGCCGTTTAACGCTGCTGGCCGCGGCGCGCTCATCGGCCGCGTCGGCGACGCGGAAATCGCACAGCCTTTTTTCCTGGGCGCACACCGCGATTTCGTCGCTCCCGTAGCCGGGCGCCTTGCCATCGGCATCAATCAAGCCAGCGACGACACCGGCGAAGGCACCTACACGGTGCACATCGATATCCACGCACCCGATTCAAATACGGCGTATCACCCAGTGCGCCAGGTGAAAACCATTTCGGGTGTGGGCGCCACCGTATTCGGGAAGGTTCCGCGCCGCATCGCGGACAAAGACGGAAATCCCGGTGACATGGTCAATTTCCTCGTTCTCGGCTCGGAAGACGCCATGCAGAAGGTTTTCACGGCTGCCGGATGGGTCAAGGTGGATGCCGACGTGCGCGGCACGGTGCTTCGCGGCATTATCGAAAGCATTTCCAAGGAATCGTACCTTACGATGCCGATGAGTCCGCTGTACCTCTTCGGCCGTTCACAGGATTACGGGTGGGCGCATGCCGAGCCCATCAAGGTTGTAGCTTCGCGCAACCACTTGCGCATCTGGAAAGCGCCTTTCGAAATTGACGGCCGGACGCTTTGGGTCGGCGCGGCCACCCATGACATTGGCTTCGAACGCGACGAGCGCAACGACGGCATAACCCACAAGATTGATCCCGACGTCGACCTCGAACGCGATTACGTGGAGAAAACCCTCACCTCCACAGGCCTGGTTGCCGAAGTCACCCATGTTCTGCCCGCCGACGCGCTCAAAGAAGCAAGAACCGCCACTGGCGGTTCGTTCCACTCGGACGGCCGTGTTCTGATACTAAAGCTCAACGAATCCGCCGGAGCTGTTTCCACCAAATCCTCGAGTCCCCATTAACGATTCCCCGCCGGCCTGTTGTACTGCAAAAACTCCCTTCCACTCGTTGACACTCTCCGCTTGAAAAAGTATCGTTGCCGCGGTCGGAAAACCTAAAAAATTTGGAGAGTTCCGTGAACACTCGCGTGAACCATTTTCGGTCTGTTGTGTTTTGTGCGGTTCTGCCGCTTGCCGCCTTAGCGGCTGCGCCGGCGCGCTGGTCCATCGCGCAATCCAACACGGAGACTCCAGGCGAAGCGGAAGTCCAAGCGCACTACACAAAGTACGAATATCGCATTCCGATGCGCGACGGCATCAGGCTCTTCACCGCTGTCTATGTGCCGAAAGACTCTGCCCAGGCCTACCCCTTCCTTATGGTTCGTACCCCGTACAGCGTCAGTCCTTACGGCGCTGATCAGTACCCGAGACGTCTCGGCCCCGCGCCAGTGTTCCAGCGCGACGGTTTCATCTTCGTCAACCAGGATGTTCGTGGCCGCTACATGTCCGAAGGAACTTTCGAGGAAATGACGCCACATAAAGACGTAAAGACATCACCCAAAGACGTCGACGAGAGCACCGATACCTACGACACCATTGAATGGCTATTGCATCATGTTTCCGGAAACAACGGGAAAGTCGGGATCTGGGGCATTTCCTATCCGGGATTTTTCGCCGCCGCCGGCATCATCGATTCACATCCGGCGCTGAAAGCCGCTTCACCTCAAGCACCCGTGACCGACCTCTATATGGGCGACGACGCGTATCACAATGGTGCTTTCATGCTCGCGGCCAATTTTAGCTTCTACGCCGCATTCTTCAGACCGCGCACAGAAATCGCGCCACCCGCACACGAGCCCCGCTTCGATTACGGCATCACCGATAGCTATGATTTCTTTCTGCACATGGGCCCGCTCTCCAATGCCAAGAGGATTTATCTCAAGGACACCAACAGCTATTGGGACGATCAGGTCTTTCACCCCAATTATGATCAGTATTGGAAATCTCGCAACATTTCCGCGCATATGAAGAATGTGCACTGCGCCGTGCTTACCGTAGGAGGATGGTTCGATGCGGAAGATCTCGTAGGCCCAGACAAAATTTTTCACTCGGTCGCACAGTTCAATCCCGAAACATCCAACAAAATCGTCCTCGGTCCCTGGGTCCATGGCGGCTGGGCGAGAACCGACGGCGATCACCTTGGTGACGTAAACTTTTCCGCCAAGAACTCTGACTTCTACAACGAAAAAATCCTTCTCCCTTTCTTCCGTGAGCACCTGAAAGACGCTGTAGACCCCAAGCTACCCACCGCGTACGTCTTTGAAACCGGCACTAATGTCTGGCGCCGCTACGATAGCTGGCCACCGAAGGACACCAAGCCACGTACGCTATATCTCCGTGCCGATGGCCGCATCCTATTCGATGCCCCCAGCGAAACAACCAACGCCTTCGACGAGTACGTCAGCGATCCCAACCACCCCGTGCCCTTTGTGAATTTCCCCACCACTGACGTTGCGCAGACCTACATGGACGCCGATCAGCGCTTCGCCGCGAAGCGCCCTGACGTTCTGACATATCAGACCGACCCACTGGAAGAAGACATCACCGTCAGTGGTCCCGTTTCCCCGCGCCTTTGGGTTTCGACATCCGGGACAGACTCCGACTTCGTCGTAAAACTCATCGACGTCTACCCCATGGACTTCCGCAATCCCGACCCCAATCCGAGAGAAGTGGAAATGGGCGGCTATCAGCAACTCGTGCGCGGCGAACCCTTCCGCGGAAAATTCCGCAACAGCTTCGAGAAGCCGGAACCCTTCATTCCCAACCAGCCCACGGCACTCAATTTTTCCCTGCCCGACATCAATCACTCCTTTCGCCGCGGCCACCGCATCATGATCCAAATCCAGAGCACCTGGTTTCCGCTGGTCGATCGCAATCCGCAAAAGTTCATGAACATTCCGGATGCCGCGGAGTCTGATTTTGTGAAGGCTACCGAGCGCGTTTACCGTTCCAAGGAAAATCCCGGTTCCATCGTGCTGCCTCTGTTGAAATAGGAAATGCCCAAACTCCCTCGCCTTGCGCCATCCGTTATTGGCCCTACGAGCTAGTTCTCGTCCAAACTACACATTTTACTTGATGGAACTTTCCCGCTCGCCGTTGCACATTGCTCTCGTACAAGGCGGAAAACTTGACCGAGTTTTTCCGAAAGGCAGTGGAGGATCAAAGAACAAGCCTTGCCCCGGCCTCGAGCACTCACTTGTGAGAGCCGAACTCGAAGGCGACCGCCTCACCGAAGAAGAGATTATCGCCAACTGCATCATCAACTTGGTCGGCGGTCTCGAGACCACCACCAACCTCATCGGCAACGGCGTCCTCACCCTGCTGCGCCATCCTGACGAAATACAGCGGCTGAAAAGTGATCCTGCTCTGATTGTCTCGGCAATCGAGGAGTTGCTGCGGTACGAAAGCCCCAGCCAACACACCGCGCGCCTTGCGCCAGCCGACATGGTGCTCGGCGGCAAGACCACCCGAAAACGCCAAGCCGTCATCGCCGTGATGGGCGCCGGCAATCGCGACCCCGAACGTTTCCCTGATCCCAATCGCCTCGACCTCGCTCGCCAGGACAACCGACATCTCGCCTTCGGCTGGGCCGCCCATTTCTGTTTCGGCGCCCCTCTAGCACGCATCGAGGGACAAATCGCTATTGGCACGCTGCTCAAGCGATTTCCGGAGTTCACACTAGAGTCTGCACCAATCGTTTGGCGGGAAAATCTCGGTCTGCGCGGGCTAAAAGCGCTTCACGTCAAGATGGCAGATGGCCAGTAAGTCTGCTGCTAAACGCAGCGCATCCCTTGACGGCTAATGTCATCCCGAGCGCAGCGAGAGACCTGCTTTTCGCTTATGCCGGTGGGCTGTCCTGCGCTTCGAAGGAAGCCACTTCTTCCGCCTCAAAATCCGGCTGGCTCTGCAACAACCTCACGCAACGATTCCATCGCAAGATCGCGTCGTCATTCCCAGGCGGATGAATCTTTTCTGCGTCTGCGAAGCATTGCAGCGCCCTCTCCAAAAGTGGCAATAGAGTGTGCGGAGCGCGCCCGCCGCGCAACTGCGCCTTCACCCGCCGCTCGCACAGCAAACCCGTGTAGTACAGCCGTTCGTACGGCTCCACTAAACTCTGAAAAATCGCTTCCACTTCTGCATAGCGGTCCGAAGGTCCGCCTGTAAATTGATCCGTTATCGCCAGCCCCAGAGTGCGCAAACCCATCATATGTTTTGGGTCTGCAGCTAAAACATCCCGGCAAATCGACTCCGCTTCTTCCGGCTCATTCAAATATCGATACAACTCCGCCTTTGCAATGGCCTCCGGAATCCCCGATTTTGAAATAGTTTTCAGTTTCAGGTCCATGGGCCCTCCGCACAACTCAACCACTCGGAAAGTCTGCGTGCACTTAGCTCGCCGGCGCTCCTCGGATTTTACGCACAATCCACACCAGCGGATCGTAGAACTCGTCCACCACGCGCTCCTTCAGCGGAATGATCGCGTTGTCCGTAATGTGGATGTCTTCCGGACAGACCTCTGTGCAACATTTCGTGATATTGCAGAGCCCTATGCCCAGCTCATCCTTCAGCAGTTTCGTCCGCGAAACGCCATCCATCGGGTGCATCTCCAAGCCGGCCACGCGCACGAAGAACCTTGGCCCGCCGAACTGCTCGTATTTGTGATGATCTCGCAGGACGTGGCACACGTCCTGGCACAAAAAGCACTCGATGCACTTGCGAAACTCCTGCACCCGATCCACGTCATCCTGGTAAAACTTCCAATCCGCACCGGCCTTCGGTGCGAACGGCGGAATTTTCTTGTTCACTTTGTAATTCCAGGAAACATCCGTCACCAAGTCTTTGATCACCGGAAACGCCTTCAGCGGCATCACCGTAATCGCCTCGTCTTGCGGCAGCGAATCCATGCGCGTCTTGCACGTCAGCCGCGGCCTTCCATTGACCTCCGCCGAGCACGAACCGCACTTCCCTGCTTTGCAGTTCCAACGCACGGCCAGGTCCGGCGCCAAATGTCCCTGAATGTAGTGCAGCGCGTCCAGCACAACCATCCCCGGCGCCACCGGCACCTTGAATTCGACGGACTGACCGCCGTCCTTATTCCCGCGAAACACTTTTAGAGTCGCGTCCGCCATCAACCCTCCGCTATTTGTCCTCGGCCAAAACCTGTTTCAACTCCGCGGGCAGCTCTGGGAGCCTCTCCTGCCGGAGCCCCATCTTATTTCCGTCTTGCCAGACAATATTATTCTTGGTTCCCCACTCCGGGCTCAGCTCCGGAAAATCAATCCGGCTGTGTGCCCCGCGGCTTTCTTCCCGCACCAGCGCGCTGCGCGTCACCGCTTCCGAAACCGTAAGCATCGATTTCAACTCGATGGCCATGTGCCACCCCGGATTGAACATCCGCGAGCCTTCCACGCTGGTATGCGCCGCGCGCTCTTTTAGTTTCGCTAGCTCACCCAGCGCCTTTTCCATGTCCTCGCGGATCCGGAAAATTCCCACCAAGTTCTGCATTACATTCTGTAAATCGCGGTGCACCGCGTAAGGATTCTCCCCGCCCTGCCGTTGAAACGCACTCAGCGCCTCGCTCTCGGCCGCGCTGATCTGCACTTCGTCCAAATTGGGAGCAGAAACTTCCTTCGCGTGCTGCGCCGCCGCTAGTCCTGCCCGCCGCCCAAACACCAGCAAGTCCGAAAGCGAATTCCCACCTAAGCGGTTCGCTCCGTGCAACCCCGCCGCCGCTTCCCCGGCGGCAAACAGCCCCGGCAGCGAGCTTTGTGCCGTCTCTGCCTCCACGCGAATGCCGCCCATCATGTAGTGGCACGTCGGCCCTACTTCCATCGGCCCTTTCGTGATGTCTACGTCAGCCAGTTCCTTGAACTGGTGATACATGCTCGGCAATTTCTTTTTAACGTACTCCGCGGGCTTGTGTGAAATATCCAGATACGCGCCACCATGTTCCGTACCGCGCCCTTCTTTCACTTCCGTATAAATCGACCGCGCCACCACGTCCCGCGTCGAAAGCTCCATCCTTTTCGGATCGTAGCGCTGCATGAACCGCTCGCCGTTTTTGTTGCGCAGGATTCCGCCCTCGCCGCGCACCGCCTCCGTCACCAGAATCCCCTGTACGCCCGGCGGCCACACCATCCCCGTCGGATGGAACTGCACAAACTCCATGTCCATCAGCTCAGCGCCCGCCTCATAAGCCAGCGCCATCCCATCGCCCGTGTACTCCCAGGAATTTGACGTGATCGGCCAAGCTTTCCCAATGCCACCCGTAGCCATCACCACTGACTTCGCTTTGAACAAGACGAAGCGTCCCGTCTCTCGCCAATACGCCACAGCCCCCCCGCATCGCTGCCCATCCGTGAGCAGTCGCACGATCGTGCACTCCATGTACACGTCGAAGCCCATGTGTACACCACGATCCTGCAGCGTTCGAATCATTTCCAATCCCGTGCGATCTCCCACGTGACATAGCCGCCGGAACGTGTGCCCGCCAAACGCACGCTGCAAAATCCGCCCGTCCTCCGTGCGGTCAAACAGCGCGCCCCACTGCTCTAGCTCCTTGACCCGCTCCGGCGCTTCCTGCGCGTGCAATTGCGCCATGCGCCAGTTATTCAGCATTTTTCCGCCGCGCATCGTGTCGCGAAAATGTGGTTTCCACCCGTCAGCGGAATCCACATTAGCCATTGCCGCGGCGATTCCGCCCTCGGCCATCACCGTGTGCGCTTTGCCCAGCAGCGACTTGCTCACCACGCCCACCGAGGCGCCCTGCCCGAGCGCTTCAATCGCTGCGCGCAATCCAGCTCCCCCGGCGCCAATCACCAGCACATCGTGTTCGTGCGTCTCGAACCTGTCGCTCAAAAGATCCTCATATCTTGGATCGCGCCGGAAGCCACGAGCCTCACATACAAGTCCGCCAATCCAACCGAAATAAGGCTCGCCCACGCAAATAGCATGTGCCGCTCATTTAACATCGTCAGCCAGCCCCACGCCTTGTACCTTGGCCTTCCGAAGGTCGCGCATGAGAAGCAATCCACCTTTCCGCCGGCCAAGTGCCGCAGCGAGTGGCAAGACAGCGTGTACATCGTCAGCAGAATGATGTTGACCAGCAGCACGAGCGTACCCACGCCCATCCCGAATTTCCCGTCGAAGAAGAACGCTTGAATCGCGTCTTTCCAAAGAAAAAACAAGAACAGCACCGCGAAATACAAAAAATATCGATGCACGTTCTGCAAAATGAAAGGAAAGTTCGTTTCGCCCTTGTAATTCCGCTTCCCCTCGCTCACCGCGCAAGCCGGCGGGTCGAGGAAAAACGCGCGATAGTACGCTTTGCGGTAGTAATAGCACGTGGCCCGGAAGCCCAGCGGCCCGCCCAGAATTAGCAGCGCCGGCGAAAGTTTCCACCAGCGATGATGCTCATCAATCAGCGGCGAATAAAATGGCGAAAGATACGGTCCCCATTCGTAAAATCGTCCCTCAAATGCGCGCAGCGTCGCATAAACGCCGAATCCTCCCAGCAGCAGCACGACCGGAATCGTTTCCGCCCACCACGAATCCCGCCGCAACGTCTCGCCAAAATGCGCCTCGGCCGTCCGAGCCCCGCTCTCTGCCATGGAATTCCCCTCCGCGAACGCATAGACTAGCCACAAATCGACGGTTTGAAAACTAAATTCGTCCTATCTATTTTTTTGTCTTCTCGAATATTCCGCAGCCCCGGAGTTATGCGAAACTATACGGTTGCAAACTCATTTGGGGTGCGGCGGTCTTGTTTACCCTGAGCCTCGAAGGGCCGCCGCTTTCACGGTCGATCCGAGCGGAAGCTGCGCCGTAGCTCAAGCCCGCTTTTTGGGCCCGAGGGTTTTCCGCAGCGCCGTCGCTTAAGAAAATCACACTCCTAAAGGAGAATCATCTCGGTGCCAGCAAAAGACAAAATCGCCATCCTAACCGGCGGCGGCGACGTTCCCGGCCTAAATCCCGTCATCAAGTCCGTTGTCTATCGCGCCACCGAACTTGGCCGCTCGGTGATCGGCATCCGCAAAGGATGGGAGGGCCTCACGCACCTGGATCCCTCCAATCCCGCCGATCCCTACATTCGCCCGCTTGACCGTGAGAATACCCGCGCCATCGATCGCACCGGCGGCACCGTCCTCCACACCTCGCGCACCAACCCGCGCAAGATGGCCGAATCTAAACTCCCCAAAACCGTCTCCCCCGATCGCGTCAAGAAACTTCCTTTCGACGGCAAGTATTACGACTTCACTCCCATCGTCCTCGAAAATCTCGAGCGCCTCGGCGTCGGCTGCCTCATCACCATCGGCGGCGACGACACCCTCAGCTTCTCCGCCGCTCTTTCCGCTGCGGGCATGCCCGTCATCGCCATCCCCAAGACGATGGACAACGACGTCCAGGGCACCGAATACTGCATTGGCTTCTCCACCGCCATCACTCGCGCCAAAGAACTCATCACCCGCCAGCGCACCACTCTCGGCTCTCACGAACGCATCGGCGTCTTCCGCATTTTCGGGCGCGACGCCGGCTTCACCGCGCTCTACACCGCCTACGTCACTTCCACTCGCTGCCTCATCCCTGAATATCCCTTCGACATCGACCGCGTCGCAAAACTTCTTTCCGAAGACAAGCGCAACAATCCCAGCCACTACGCTCTCGTCGTCGTTTCCGAAGGTGCCGTCTGGAAAGAAGGCTCCGTGAAGGAATACGGGGAAGCCGACGCCTACGGCCACCGCAAGAAAGTTGATATCGGCCAGGCCCTCGGCGAAGAAATCCGCCGCCGCACCGGCGACGAAATCATGGTCAGCGACTTGACCTACGACCTGCGCAGCGGCGAGCCCGACGCCATCGACCAGCTCGTCGCCATCACTTTCGCCAACATCGCCGTCGACATGCTTCGCGACGGCATCACCGGCCGCATGGTCGGCGTGCAGAACGGCTGCTACGCCCACGCGCCGCTTCCCGCTTCTTCCATGGGCGCCCGCAAAGTCGACATCCCCACCCTGTACAACACCGAGCGCTACCGCCCCAACTACACCTCCAAACTCGGCGCGCCTCTTCTCTTCAACCGCATCTGAGCGGCACCGCCGTTCCTTCAGTAGCACAGCCTTCAGGCTGTGCACCCCATATCCTTCCACCGACGTCCACGAAAGGCCCCGCCACAAAAAGCCCTGGATCATCGACATCACCATTTCGCGCCTGAACCGCTGAAAAATTCTATTGACATGGTAATCGTTACTCTGGTAGACTCTTTTCGTTCAGTAGTGCGCCTCGCCCCCCGCGAGGCTCCCCCAAAATCCCCAAAATCTAATCTTTCTTTCTGGAGACTTCTATGTCCAATCGCTCCAAGGACCGTTCCGATTTGTGTTCTTTCACCTTTGTCGATGGCCGCCGCTGCCGCATTCCTCGCCGCCCCGACCATCCCTATCTCTGCGCCTTCCCAACTTGTAGTGGCGGGTCTTCAGACCCGCCAGCGCGATGGCCGCGAGCGCCCCTATCACCTATTCGGCAGCTTCGTGTCCGCCTGCGATCCGTAAAACCCAAAACCGCCTCCACCCTCGCCTATCTCGGCCAAACCCTCGTCCAAATCCTGCCCCTCGCCCAAGACGAATACATCAACGCCTACGACACCGATACCTGGCGCGAAACCATCCGCACCTCCCATGAACAGTCTGCCGACCACATGTCGCCCGATCCCCCATCGCCGCCTGCTCCAGAACCGGAACCGGATGCGGCCCCAGATCCCCAACTCCCGCGGCGGCATCAGACGCATCTCCTGCCTCTGAACTGGCTTGAAAAGTATCCTCTACTAACTGCGTTGGAATCAACGCTCCCAAAAGCGTATCAAAACAAAGGACTTCAACGGTGATTATGCATTCCAAACAGAAACGCGTGCTCTACTGTTGCCGTGACAGGGCTGTAACACCGTAACAACCAATTTCTCAAGTTGTTGAGAGACTCCTACTCTGACAGGGCATCTTAGGTGAACTACAGTCAAATCCACCTTGACTACTGTAGTTCATGTGTTAAACTACGTTCGCCTTGGGAGTGGGGGTCAATTTGCGAGAGTACAAATATGTAGGACCTGAAAACCAACCGCCAAGAGTGAAAGGCCATGATGCGGCTCTCTCACCAGAGAATGCTAAGGCGGTAATACAGAAAGCATGGAGCAGTGGCCGGGTTCACGTAGGCACGCATATCAAGAACAGGATGATAGAGCGCAACGTGGACATGATCGACTTGGAAAACGTTATTCGTAATGGTGTGGTACGCAGCACGGAATATTGCGAGGCGTACAAGAACTGGAAGTATCGAATGGCTGGTGCTAGCGATGACAAGAAGATCGAAGTCGTAATTGCGCTCGACCCAACGGAAGATTTTGAGGCGTCGCCCTTAGGGGTTTTAGTGACGGTGTTCGAGCAGAATGTTGTAAGTCCAGGTAAGCCACAGCTTGGAGAGTGAATTATGAAAGTCATGGAGGAAAGCCCGGTGCAGGTGTTGCGTGATTGTTTCGAGCGTGAGTGTTACGAATGCAAGCGAACGATGATTGGACGGAGGGAGAACTATCAATATACCGAAGTGGGGTTGAAATCGGTGACGTTGACAAACGTGATGGTGTTCCACTGCAAGTGCGGCGCGATTGTAGCTGAATTGCCCGCCGTGGGACAGCTTCACTTTGTAGTCGCGTTTGATCTTCTTCGCAAAGCGACCATTCTCTCCGGTGAAGAGGCTCGTTACTTGAGAAAGTGGGTCGGTTATTCGGCCTCAGAACTGGCCGAAGCGACAGGCTACTCGAAAAGCATTATCTCCAGATGGGAAAACGACAGGTCAAAAATCACCAAGGAGTCCGATAGACTCTTGCGGTTGGTGGTTTTTGCGAAAATGCTAGAAAATGCGGTAGGTCAATCCATTTCGGTTGACGGAAAAGGCCTGCCTAACAAATTGGCAGAAGTAGGGCGGCTCGTGAAGTCTCTCAATATCGCAGAACTTTTGCGTAAAGTTGAGGATCGAAATGAGGGTTCGATGCCCATTCGTATTGACCCTGCTCAACATGAGTGCCTAGCAGTGCAATGAGAACGCGTAGCGATGCTTTATTGGGAATGCAAACGGCGACTTGCTGAGTTACGTCACTTCCGAGAACTCGTCCAAAGCTACTTCGCCGGTACGGGCTTCGATACGAGGGGACGACGTCATGCTTCGGAAAGCGTCATCCCTCTACGCACCGACATCAACAAGATGATTCCCGAGAGTGTGAGGTCTTGTTACCGCGTCGGGCAAGGGCTGTCGGTCTCTTACCTAGACCCGTCCACTGGCTACAACGGCAGCATCAACCTAATTGAAAATCTCTTCTCTTTGGACCGCTTTCGGATTCCTGTGTCGAAGGCGATTGACTATCTAGAGAGGACGATAGGAATTTACGAGCGCGAATTGGTGAAGTTGCGGCGAGCTTCATGGAACCCGCTCTACTGGTTTAAACTCGGGTTCCTCTGGGTGATCGGCTTCCCGTTTCGGATTCTCGGAGCCGCTGGGTTCAATGCGAGTGCGTTGGAGCAGAGTCTCGGAGGCAAGATCGTGAAGGCCCTTGTGGGATTCGTGGTGTTTATCGCGGCACTGCTACAAGCGATCAGTCTGCTGGGACTGCCAACAGGCTGGAAAGACCTGGCGCATCTTGTTCACAAGTGAGGTTGTGGGCTGATTAGATGACGGCGTCGGCTCCTTCTCCCGAGTAGACTTGGTTGCTGTTAGAACGACCAGGGCTCGGAAGAGAGGAGCCGAGCAATGCTGATTATAGGATGTGATTTTCACACGCGGCGGGTGGCGACGAGATATCGCGATCAGTTTCTCGTCACTGGAATCGAGGCGCGGAAGTAAGGCGGGGTGCCGCCAACCCTTTGGTTTTTAGGGGTGCGGGGGTTGACGCTTCCGTCTCAGCGCGTTCCCGTCTCCTGCCCTAAACTTAAGATGAGCGCCTGACCGACCTGGACAACTCGGGACCAACTGACTACCGCGCTGCGTCTCTCGCACGGTGCTTCTCGAGCTGCTCGACGACGCTATCGAGATCGGGATAGCCCGCGCCAAAGCTCCGTGTGAACCAGTTCCCACCGCGCTCGGCAATCCTCTCGCCGTCCGCGATCACCTCGAACTGACCGGTCTTACCAGGCGTAATGACGGCTTCAATGCCCAGGCGCTTCTTGATGAGGGTCACGAGACTCGTGACCTTGGCCTTGTTGTTCTGTCACGTAGGGCAGTGAACGATTTCTATCTTCATCCCAGTCCCCAACCGGCTGAATGTAAATTTGAAGCATACACCAATGCTCTAGCCGATTTTCTACGATTGCAGATTGGGGTAGTGGTGTCATTTGAAGGCGGTTTCAAAAAGTGACCATTTGTTGCCAGAAGTTAAGTGCTATGGCAGTATCTCCCCCTGCTTTTAACAAGGAGATACTGCCATGCGTGATCAGAAATATCTCTTGGGGAGCATCGTAAACATATCGACGTTAATAATCGGATTAGTGCTTGGGTTCATATTCGGCTCCATGCGAACAGTGATAGTAAAGGCGCAATCCACTCCACAAGTGGAGGAGATTTCTCCAAACATAACTTCCGGATCAGCGGCCTTTGGAACGTTACTTGCTGGCAGACTTGCGACTGATGAGATTAGTGTGAAGGGTTTCGACCCCATAAAATTCGATGAAAATCTTCTGAATTTGCTTGGGAGCAAGACTCTATTGTTCAATCGAGCCGAATTGCAATCAGTAGCTGACCGGTCTAAGTCCGAAAAAATTCTCACGATGAAGCTTCCACAAGCGACACCTCCATCTGCGGAGAAGAAGCCATGACGCACATTCTCAGATATATGATGATTGTTTTTCTTTTGTCTCAGTGTGCTTTGGCAGAACCACAACGAAAGCGGATAACTCTCTCCTCTTCCTCCACTCAAACGATTCCACAGCCCTATCTTGATTCGATGAACAGGCAGGAAGAACGTCTCGACAAAATAGATACTCGAATGGTTGTGATTGAGACATCTCTCAGGGATTTTAAGGACGAAACTCAAAGAACGTTAGGCAACATTGATTCTAAGCTAGGCGATATGTCCGCGACCAACATCATTACGAGGTTCGTCCTTGCCATCGTTGTCCTTATAATTCCAACGCTTCTCGGGGTATGGTTCACCGATTATCTCAAGAGACGGCGCCTAGCAATTCCTCAATAGGCCAAACACGGTCTGCAATACCTGTCTGCATCGCGGGTGTGACACGCAACGTCTGGTGGACTCGGCAGAAGTTGTACCAACAGAAATGTATGGCCATTGCCGCCTTTAGGTTGCTAAAGCTCGCCTCCAAACGGCACCGCATCGGTCCCTGAATAACTACGTTTAGAATCAACACTTGCAAAAGTGTGTGAAAACAAAGCACTTTAACTCCCTTTAGAATCAACACTTGTGAAAAAAGGGGGGAGGGGGGCTCACCACTGTCAGGTTCGTGCTTGCGCTCCCGTTGACCCTGGCGAGCGCATCTATTGCGGGCTTGCACGTAGCACAACTCTGCCCAGCCACCGACCACCCAACGCGACGTTGCCGAATGCCCGGACGTCACTCTTACTTCTGAATCTTCTTTTGGATTCGCCGAGTGTGAATTCTCCTCCCGGACCCACGGACGTTCCGGCGTGCGAAGTGCGCTGACCAAGCCCACTCACTGCCCTCCTTCCGAGTAATAACCATTCCGCAACTCCGCGACAAACCCCGCGCTATTTCATGGGAATATCAATTTCAGAGGCCGATCTTCTTGAAACGAGAACAACGCCGCACGCCGCGTTACACCTTCATCGCCAGCGCCGAACTCATCGAACAAAAAACCGACGTGCGCATCGCCACTCGCGTCAGCGAGCTAAGCCTTCACGGCTGCTATCTCGATATGATGAATCCCTTCCCACAGGACACTTTTGTGCGCGTAAAAATTTTCGCCGGCGAGGATTTCTTCCAGTCCAAAGCAAAAATCATCTACGTTCAGCCGAACCTCGGATGTGGCCTCTCATTCATCGAAGTCGAACCCCAGCCCCTCGCCGTGCTCCAGTGCTGGCTGGACACCGCCCAAAAAGACGGCCAAAAGCGTTCCGGCTAAGCTTTGTAGTCCCCGCACTGTCAACCGGTTGACTGACGCGAGTTTTCGCTGTCGCTATCCGACGCACACGCCTTCAGCCCGAACGCTTGGCCACCGAAGTCCTCGCCCGCTACCACGAACACTGCAATCACTCGCACGCCCCGCAACTTCTGCCCGCTCACCTTAAGAACTTTTTTATGTTACACCCGCGAATGTAGCCGCAATTTACACACAATTACTCGCGGCATGCCAAACAAATCCCCAACCTTCTTCGTCTTCCTCTTTGAAGCGCGTTGAGCGGCAACTTCACAAAAATTTCCGCTCTCCTCAGTTCTGCCGCTTCAGAACGGCGCGGTGGGCCAGCTTCCAAAACATGGCCCATCGTCAGGGTAGCTACATGAAACGCACCATCGTCGGCCTGTTCGTGTTTTTTCTTTTTACTTCAAACCTTCATGCACAAAGCGATTCTCGCCGCCGCCCCGTCGGCGCCCAAATCCCCGGGGGCATATCTACTGTTCGCGAAGCGCCTGATCCTTTCGCGTCGGTGTGGTTGCGCCCCGAACCGGATCCCGCAACCCCGACGCCGCACGCCGGTAACGCTGTCCCAGTGAGCCAACTGCGCATCCCTTCCAAAGCCCTCAAAGAATTCGAGCGCTCACAAAAGGCCTTTCAGTCCGGCGACGTGCGCACCTCCGCCGAGCATCTGAAAAGAGCTCTGCATATCTATCCCGATTTCATTCAGGCTCACAACGCGCTCGGACTCCGCTTCGTTCAACTCGGCGAATATCAGAAAGCTCTAACCGAGCATGAATCCGCTCTCTCCCTCGATTCCCGCAGCGTTCAGACGCATCAGGATCTTTCTTTCACGCTCTCATTATTGAATCGATTTCAGGAAGCGGAAGCCGAAGCGCGCAAAGCTCTCGATCTCGATCCCCAGGCGGTGGGCTCACGCTATGTGCTGGGCCGCGCTCTGGTTGGTCAGGGGCACGTCACCCCGGAAGCCATCGACATGCTCCGCCAGAGTGAAAATGCATTCCCGAATGCCAGCCTGGTTCTCGCGCAGATTCATTTCGCGATGGGTCAAACCGATCAGGTAATAGCGGAGCTGCGCCACTATTTGCGGGCGCCCTCAGACCCCGAAAACAAGCAGAAAGCAGAATGCTGGGTCGCGCAACTCAGCCAGCAACGCTCCCCCACAGGGTGTCCAGCCGAAGCCACGCAACCCTCATTCCGGTAAAGTTGCCCTTACCCCTTACGCTGCGCCTTTGGGAAACCGGCTCGCCAGATTCCGCGCCAGCATCGCGTCCGCCTTGGCTCCGGACATCGCGTTCTGCACATGCCGGTCGTGTTCGCTTCGCGCGGCTTCCGTGGTCATCAGCGCCGCGGCAAACTCCATCTGCGGATCGCTTCCGCGAAGCGCGATCGCTTTGCGCACCCATTCATACCCGTCGACCTTCATCGCAAGATTCGCACCCATCGAATCTCCGGACGCCTTCAGCCAATCCGTGTGCTGATGCAGCCAGCTCGTCTGCCTGTAACACTCCACGAGATACCCGAAATCAAACGCCGCCAGCGCATCCTTCGGATTCTCCCGAGTCCTCGCTTCCAGCCGAAACAGCAGCTCTTTCGCGACCGCCGTTCGTTGCTGTGCATACAACGTCGCTCGCCGCAGTGTTTCCATGCGCACCAGCACCGGCGTGCTCGGCGCAAGCAGCGACAGCGTATCCGGCACCAAATGGCTCACGTCATATTTCTCTTGCCCGCTCAGGTTCCATCCCGAGCTTGTCCATGGCAGCGACTGCGCGGATCCAATGTCAATCGCGTGGCAAATTAGCGGAGGCCCGGCCACCGCGGGCGCGGCACCCACCAGCAAAGCCGTAGCGATCGCGGCAAAATATTTCAGCGACATCAGTTTTCGTAATTTCATGTTGTCTCCTCTTAGCGAACGTCCTGCAAAAACAAAGACCCCCGCAAGGAAACAACTGTTAACGCCCGCATGCTAACGGGCGGAAAAGTCCGTCTTCTCCCACTTTCTCCAGACACCGATATCGTCGTATCCCAGCTCATTCCACCAGGCATCCAGCATGGCGTGCTCGCCGCGCACAATTCCTTCTCGCGTAACGCCGCCGGGCGCTGGAACCGACGCGTTCAACGCGTCAAAGACACGACCGCGATCCGCGACATCGGTACGGCTCAGCAAATGCCACAGCGTCAACGCATCATTCTTTCGAGCATTCGCCAGCACAATCGTAAGTTGCGCGCTCCGCTCCTCGTCGCTCAGCTTCCCAAAATCAAATTCCCGGAGCGCCGTGCGAAACTCCGCCGAGGCATCTTCGAAGTACGGCGTGCCCGGCCCGATTCCCTTCCGCGTTTCCCCCACCGCGCCCGCCGGAATGAACGCCTCGCGCCCATTCAGCCGGAAGCCCACCCATCCCATCCTCGTTCGCAAAATCCCCGCTCCGGAATCGTCCACCTGCAAGGTGTACGCGCACCCCAAATCGACCGCGAGCGCCGACGGCGTACCTACCAGGAACTCCCCCGGCGGCGCCCAGATCATCGCGTGAATCGTTCCGCGCTCCAGCTCCATCCGCGTACGCGATGACCGCGACTCTGCCAGCCGCAGCCGCGTCTCCGGGTCGATGTCCACTTGGCCGACCTCGGACACCGTGATGCTCGCTCGCGATTCCCGATCGGTCTCTAGAGTCTGCCCAATCCTCAGCGTGCTTTTTTCACCGGGCCGTCCAATCGACTTCGTTCCCACGCGCGGCGCTCCCGCCACTTGTTGCACTCCCCACCCAACTCCGCTCGCAACCGGTTCGCTCGGGCTCCGCAGTCCCGTCCAAACGGAAAACATCATCAACGCACTTGCGGCCACCGCGGCAAACTGAAACCACAGCCGCGCGCCGCGCAAAGCTTTCTTCGACTCGCGCGCTGCCACAAAAGTCTCCGGCAACTCCGGCGCCAAGCCGGCGTGACGAAACTTCCCCAGCGCCCGCTCCAGCTTCACAACCGCAGCGTCCGGCTCGCCCGAGCCGTCCCACAAATAATCGTTTTTCAGCAGATCCTTCTCGCTACTCATACCTTTGTTCCTTACCCATCTCAGCAAAGCCACCCTTGCACTCTTAAACTCTTGAACTCTTAAACTCTTAAACTCTCGCCAGCTTCTCCCGAAGCATCTGCATCCCCCGATGCAGGTTCACTCGCACCGATCCCGCCGTGAGCCCGGTCCGCTCCGCAATCTCCGGCCCCGTCATCCCCTCCACCAACCGCAAAATCAACGTCTCCCGGTAAGCCTCCGGCAACCCCCGGATCACTCCCAAAATCGCCGCGCCGTCATCGCCCGGCTCATCGCTCTTCCGCTTTTCCCGAGCCTGATTCGGCGCCTCCTCGTTAAGCTCCACCAACTCCACCGACCTCCGGTGATAATCATTTGCCCGATTCCGAGCAACGGTCGCCAGCCATCCCCCAAAACAGTTCACGTCCCGCAAGGTATGCACTTGCCGCATCGCCCGCACAAACACGTCCTGCACCAAATCCTCGACGTCCACGACCGGCACCCGCGCAAGCAAAATCCCATGCACCATCCGCGCATACCGCTCGTAAAGCTGCCCAAACGCCCCCTGATCCCCCTCTCGCGCAGCCGCCACCAACGACACTACGTCGCGCTCATCAGGAACGCGCCCCGCGCTAACCATCGCTGGTCTCATCCCCAACCCGAACTCAACCCGCGTTCCCAAAGTACATCCCCGCTCCTACTCCGCACCAACCCCAATTCTCAAGACGCAATTCCACCCAAAGGTGTTAACAGGCTTCAAGTCTCGTTGCAGTCGTCTGGTTGTATCAGTAAGCCAGCTCCCTCAATCGGACCGCTAGCTGCTTCGACACTTCCTCCGCATCCCTCAGGAATGCCAAGATGATGGGAGGATCATCAGCGAAAAGGCCGCCGCTTGGCTCACTTAGCGACGACCGCAGCTCATGCTCCAATGCAACCGCGTCATGTCCCACCCAAGGGGCGATCTCCGCGCGGTGCTCGTTATAGTGCTCAAGGAGCCGACCGTAATGCGGAAGAATTTCTCGAGTGACAAGTGAAGAGTAAAATCGTTCTCGGTGGCCGGACGACAAGTTTGGTACTTGAAGAGCGTCAGCCGTGCTGGATGCTAACTGCCGTGCTCGCGCCATCTCTGTGGCTATTCCGGAGATTGGCAGGAACACCTGCGCATGCAAGTGCTCGACTGACGCCAGCTTCAAATCCTGGATTGCCATCGAATCAATCGTACCGAAAATAGCGGAAAAAAAATGCTGACCCCGTCGAATGCGATCCTCTCGGTACAGGCGCTCGCAGCCGGACACATCGCCAGCCATCCCCAAAAGCGGCATTCTCCAGTGCGGTGAATCGCTTTGCCGGACGAATCAGCCGCTCCAGTCCTGGCTGTGTTCATCGTCCTCAGTTCGCGGCGGCGAGGGCTTCGCTCTTGCGCGATGTCTCCCACAGCTCGATGTAGGGACGCAGATCGAGCATCATGCGTTCGAACTGAACCAGGTCCAGGGACTGCGCGCCGTCGCTGATGGCTTTTTCCGGTGCGGGATGGACTTCGACGATTAGGCCGTCGGCGCCGATGGCTACGCCGGCGCGGGCTACTGCGGGCACCAAGCTGCGCTTTCCGGTTGCGTGGCTCGGATCCAAAATTATCGGCAGGTGCGTCAATTCGTTCAGTGCGGGGATGGCCGCGATGTCGCAGGTGTTGCGCGTGGCCGTTTCGAAGGTGCGAATTCCGCGCTCGCACAAAATCACATCGGGATTTCCGTGCGCTACCACGTATTCCGCGGACATCAGCAATTCTTTCATCGTGCTGCTCATCCCCCGTTTCAATAAAACCGGACGCCCGCACTTCCCTAGCGCCTTCAGCAAAATGAAATTTTGCATGTTCCGCGCGCCCACCTGCATCACATCCGCATATTCCGCAATCAGATCCACGTCGCGATCGCTCATCACTTCCGTGATGATTGCCAATCCCGTTGCTTTTTTCGCTTTCTGCAACAGCTTCAGTCCTTCCACTTCCATGCCCTGAAAATCGTACGGAGACGTTCTTGGCTTGAACGCGCCGCCGCGCAACATTCTCGCGCCCGCTTTTGCGACGCCTTCCGCGGCTTGCATAATTTGTTTTTCCGATTCCACCGAACATGGTCCGGCCATCACGATAAATTCGCCACCGCCAATTTCCAGTCCGTTTACGCGAATCTGCGTGCGGCCGGCGCGAAATTCCTTGCTAACGAATTTGTACGGCGCGGAAATGCGCACCACTTTTTCCACCTGCGGCATGGCTTCCACGGATTCCAAGCACGCGGTCACATCGCCCACTCCCACCACTCCGATCACGACACGCTCCTCTCCCTCGATGGAATGCACTTTGTATCCGAAATGCTCGACTTGATTGCGAACTTCATCGATCTCCTGGCGTGTGGCATGCAGCTTCATCGAGATGATCATGGCTATCCTCTTTGGTATGTCCTTATTTCCGCTAAAAAATAAAAAACCCACTCGGTTGCGAGTGGGTCGGAATTTCTTTTTGCTGCTGCGCTTACAAATTCGCCCCTCGCCCCCTATTTAGGTGGAACCCAAAATCGAAACCAATACGAGTGGGCGTTGCGAATCATGGCGGATAGTTTATTTTGCCTTCTTTGCGGATACAACCATTATTTTTCATGCTTCCCTGGGGCTCCGAACAGCAGTACCGTGATCCGAAACCGTGCAATCCCGGTGGCGCTCTCCTTTGGCGGGCACGCGCCGACGGCTGCCTCCCGGTACTTACCGTCACGAATCTTCCGCACCAGTGCTTCAGGTAATTCGCTGATGTCCGGCGCCTCATAGCTCAGGATGAGCGTGGGCCGGTGTCCGGCAGCGGCAAGCTCGTCAGAGCACAGCTTGCGAGCTTTCTCCCTCTCGGTGCTGACTACGAGCCCTCTGGCAGCAAGCAGCGCCGTTACTTTTTCCTCTTGCCCCTCGATATTCAAATTCGCTACGGCCACCGAAAAATCTTCCACCGCGTACAACTCGCCATTATCTTCGATGACTCCGACACCCAGCGCCGTGAAATGGACGTCCAAAATATTGGCGCGGTGACCGGGAGAGTGCATCCATCCTGTATGAATTGCCGGGGCCTGCGGGCCAATCGCGATGTTCTCACCGACTCGCGAGAAACGCGCGCCGGCCTGACCGGCGCGTTGATCCAGAGGAGGCTCGCCGGGAAGTTGGTGAGAAAGGTTTTCTTGTTCGGCCATAAGCGACGCGTGCTGGCGCGCCGCTTCCGCTAACGCGTTATTCCACTTTAAGGGCGGCAGTTGCTGCGCGACACGCTCGCGGTTAGCGGAGTCGAAGAAAAATTGTTCCTCCGCCGAAGGCTTCTGCGCCGACAAAGAGCAAGGGAAGGCGAACAGCAGCATAGCCAAGGTCGAGTGAGGCAGTAATCCTCGCCGCTGGCTCAATGGCCTACCATGGGAAGGAGCGAGCACTCACCTTGCGCCGAACTTAACCGCGGACCCGCACGGCACTGAAGCTTAGGATTACGTGGCCACCGGAGGTGGGGCGGCCGAAACTCATCATCGGGCGGAAGCGGGAGAACAGGAGCATCTGATCGAGCTGATGGCGCAAGTCGATGCTCCTGGGGCCGGAAAGAATCTGATAGCCGACCATTTGTCCGTGTTGGTCCACGGTGACATCAATGAGCAAACCGTGCGGAAGAGAAAGCTCCAGGTCGTGCTGCTCAGGCGCCCAAGAGGATGGGTAGTCGGAAAGAGTGATCAATTCCGCGGGGCGGAGGATATTCAGCGGCACGTCATTGGGAACGGCGCGCACGGTGATTCCCGGCACGATGAGTTGCAAGACCAGGACAAAAACGAGAATGGCGGAGAAGAATCCGCCCGTAGCAGGAACGGAAAGCGGGCGGAAAACATTGTCGAGCAGAAGTTCCGCGCGATCGCGCAAGCGGCCAGGAAGATCCTGCGTTGGCACGGACTGTGCCGCGGCTACGCGAATGCGCACAGCCAAATCCGCGGGCGGCAAGTTTCTGGGCACACGCGACAATAGCATCGAGAGCTTGCGATAACGCTGCAGCTCTTCGCGGCAATAACCGCAGGCCTCCAGATGCTCGCGAATATGCGAGCGCTCTTCCACAGGAGCGGCGCCCGTCACCGCGTCATCCAGATAGCTAGCCAGCTTGGTGCGCACGGTGTTGCACTTCATGGGAGTTCCCCGTTTGCCGCTTGCTGCATCATCCCTGAACCTGGGCCCGAACTTGGGCCCGAATCTGTGCAAGTGTCGCGGCCGGCCCGATGTTCATGGGCCGTGTCCGCGCGCGCAGCCGTTTCCCGCTGGCCGAGCAGAGGTTCCAAAAGCTCCTTCAGCGCGCGGCGACCGCGCAAAATGCGCGACTTTACCGTGCCGACGCTGCACTCCAGCACTTCCGCGATTTCTTCATAGCTCAAGCCTTCGAGGTCGCGGAGGATTACGGCGCCGCGAAACACCTGGGGAATTTCCTGCAGCGCCTGGTGCACGGCCTGCTGAATTTCGTGCGCGGCGAGCTGATCGAATGGGGTGGCGCCCAAGTCCTCGATTTCAATCGCACTGTGCCCCTCTGGTGGTTCTGCGTCGATGGAGACATTTTTTTGCACGTGGCGCTTGAACCAGCGCTTATGATTCAGCGCTTCGCGGAGGGCGATGCGGTAGAGCCACGTTTTCAGCGAGCTGCCCTGGCGAAAACATCTAATCCCGCGAAAGGCTTTCAGGAAAACTTCCTGCGTTCCGTCCGCAGCGTCTGAAGTGTCACCCAGCATGCTTAAGATCAAGTTGTAGACCGGACCGTGGTAGTGCGTGGCCAGCCAGTCAAACGCCGTTTCGGAACCGGCTTGCAGCTCGGTCACCAGCTCCGATTCATCGCGGCCCCAAGAGAGGGCGCTGGCCCAATCGGACACGGACGGCCTTTCCGGCTCGCCCCATCGCGGCGCTCGCGAAGCCTGCAAGGGCTTGCGAATCAACTCCGAGGGGTCACTCGAGCCATCGCGGCTAAATTCACTGCCTAAACCCGGGGTCGGCATTTGCTGCTGTCTGTGCCTTTTCTACCCGGTGTCGAGCTTTATTCTTTTAGACACCGGGGGAGGCGGTTGTGTTTCCGCCCGTGTGCCCATATTACACCCCCTTGGCAGGGGTGCAATGGGTCCTGGGTCGTGGTACCAGCCTTGGTCCGGCGATTGGGAGGCACGACAACCTAGATGCATGGGATGCGCAGGCAGTATGCGACGACTCCGCTTCACGATGGCCTGGTTAAACGACCACGGGGATAAGGGGCATTCTGGCTCTGAGAAGAGAAGCAACCTCTACCCCATTCATTTCTGGCATCGAGAGATCCAAGACAATGAGGTCGGGATGAAGAGCGGCCGCTTTCTCCAGGGCTTCGACACCGTTGACAGCTTCGCCGCAGACCTCAAGGCGAGAATGATGCTGGAGGAAGGTGCGAACCGCGGTCCTTACGGAGACTTCGTCTTCGACAATGAGGATGCGTTTGGGCATGGGCCGAGGGGAACCATAGCACAGCGCCCTATGAAGGAAAGTAGGGTGAATCCTGCATACGGGGTAATAGGGGCGGGGCTTCAAGGCTCAGGGTAAACAAGACCCGGCGCACTCGACAATTTGTCTCATTTTGAACAGTACCAATTTGAGTCTGTACAGAGTAATGGAATTGTAGGAGTTTAGTTTCCCCTCTTCTGTACGTCATTCGCGTCATCCCTAGACACCCCCATCGGCGCAGCGAGGAACCACACATGAGTAATTTTCGAACAGACCGCCGATTGGCAGACAGATACAAGGTGAAAACGCCACTGCGCGTGCGCGTCTGGAAATCAGCGTTGCCAGAACAAACGGCGGAATCGCTGAATCTTTCGCAACGCGGAATCTACTTTGCGACGGATTCAGTGCTGCGCAAAGGGGAGACGGTAGAGGTTTATTTCAACATGCCGGAAGAAATCGTCGGGGAGCCGACTACCGAGTGGCGATGCACTGGTCATGTGGTTCGAGTGGAGGAAACCAACACCTCCGGCGGGAAGCAGGGGGTGGGAGTTCAGTTTGATTGCTACGAGGTGTCGAGGTCGACGCCGGTGGATGTGGCGATAGGGACAGGAGTGCCGGTGAGAATGATGTCCGACGCAGCACCTAACGGAGACCAAATCCTACTATGGAAAAACGAGCGATTATTGTGGACGATGAACTTGCCACATGCGAGTTGATCGAGAAGGTGCTGACGTCGGCGGGGATTGAATCGCTTACGGTGACGAAGAGCGAGGAGGCACCAGAAATCCTGCGACAAGGAAGGTTCGCGGTGGCCTTCCTGGATTACCACATGGATTTTCCAGACGGGCGCGCGCTGGCGCGGCAGATGCGGGCGTCGGGATCCAATCGCCGGACGCCGATTGTAATGATCAGCGACGATCAGAGGCCTGGAGCGGTGTTGGAAGGATTCGAGGCGGGAGCGAGTTTTTTTCTGTACAAGCCGGTGGACAAGGAACGGCTACAGAGATTGGTACGCGCCACGCAAGCATCCATCGAGAACGGGATGCGGCGAACGCGGCGAGTAGAGCTGAAGTCGACGGTGCAGATCAAGTTTCGCGGGCAGGAAATCGAGGGCGAGACGATAAACTTGAGCATGGAAGGGATGCTGATCCGTACGCTTAAGATGGTGCCGATCGGCTCGTCGGTCGAGGTGTGCCTGCAAATGGGCAAGAGGGCGAAGCCGATTATGGGAGTCGGTTCAGTGGTGCGCTTTCACGGGCGCGGAGAAATGGGGATTCACCTGGGACGGCTGACGCTGGAGGAGAGCCAGCGGCTGCAGGAGTATTTGCTGCCGTTGATTCCGGCGTAGTGGATGCGCCGTTATTTCTATTAAACAGCGTAGAACATGGCGCGGGTATTAGTTCCTATCTAAATGTAAACCAGGAATAAACACAAAATGCTGACCGCTGTCACGAACAGTGTCAACGTGCTGCCACCCTTCCATCCTTTTTCTTTCCTTGAACGCGTCAAAGGAGGCTTACGATTCCTCCGCTGCGAAGACGAGAAACTAACATCGACGATGGCTACAAGAGCGGCAATTTGCGATGGGAGTCGGCCCACGCGCTCGTTGTGACAGAAGAACAGCGTTATGTACTGAAAGTGACAGACTAATCGAACAGATGCTTTGAAGATCGACACAAGAACTGGCCGGACACGATTTCTAACGAACGGATGAGGGAGAGACCGCCTATGGGTTTCGCGAGAATGCGTTTGCACGGACTCCTTCCGGTATTGGTTGGCGTGAGCCTGCTGAGCGCGGCGGTGTGGGCACCCGCGGATGGTCGCGATAAGTCGAAGGCTGGGCAAGAGCAGGCGAAAAAGTATGCGCGGGTGACGGACGCGTCGCAGTATGTGGGGACGGAGACTTGCAAGACCTGCCATGAGGACATGCCTTCAAAGGATTTCTACAAGAACTATGAGGCGTCGCCGCACTTTTTGACCACGCTGGACACCAAGAAAGGGCCGGAATGGCATGGATGCGAGGCTTGCCATGGGCCGGGGAAAGCACACGTAGAGGGCGGCGGGGACAAGACGAAGATTTTCACGTTCAAGAATGCGTCGGCGGCAGATGTCAGCGCGCGATGCCTCGACTGTCACCAGTACGGCCAGGAACACAGTAACTTCGGCAGGTCCGCCCATTTACAAAACAACGTCGGATGCACGGACTGCCACGATCCACATCACGCCAGGGAAAGTCAATTCTTGATGAAGGAAAAGGCGCCGCAGTTGTGCTACGGCTGCCATCTGGAGATCAAGCAGCAGTTTACGCGCACGTTTCACCACCGTGTCAACGAAGGCCTGGTGCAATGCAATGACTGCCACAATCCGCATGGCGGATTCCAGAGCCGGCAACTGCGCACGACGGCATCACAAGACACCACGTGCTTCAAATGTCACACCGATAAGGCCGGGCCGTTCGTGTTCGAGCATCTGCCGGTGAAAACCGAAGGTTGCATCGCCTGCCATACGCCACACGGCAACTCCAATGCGAGACTGCTGAAGCGTGCGCAGGTGAACTTACTGTGCCTGGAATGCCACGCGTTTTCCGCGGATGCGGGAGCACCCGCGACCCCCACCTTCCACAATCAGGCCCAGAAGTATCAGGCCTGCACCATGTGCCATACCTCGATTCACGGTTCGAATACGGACCAGTTCTTCTTCAAGCCATAAGGAGGCGGCGATGCGAGAGAGAAGGAACGCTCAGAATCTTCGATGGAATGAGCGGAAGGTATCGAGGAGTCTCCTTATCGCTACCGTCGTGGTTTCGTTGTTCGTGCCCGTGGCGAGAGCGCAGCAACAGGAAGAGCAAAAGGGCCTTGATCAGGGGAATTACAACATCAAGCAGTCGATCGAATTCGGAGGGCGGCTTACAAGCATCTCCGGGAACGAAGATGTTTACGATACGTTTGTAAATTTGCAGCAAGGGGCTCGCTTGCTGGGATTTACGACGGAGATGCGGTCATTGGACCATCACGCCACGGTGTTCGACCGGCTGTACTTCAGCAACTTCGGTTACGGAGGGGACCCGAACGAGGTTTCCCGGCTGCGCATCAGCAAGAACAAGGTTTACGGATTTGACGCGCTATTCCGGAAAGATCAAAACTTCTGGAATTATTCGCTGCTGGCCAACCCCCTGAACCCGACCACGCCGTTCGCAAATGGTCCCGCCGGGTATGGACCGCCGGCTTGCACGTCCTGCGTTGTCGGCTTCTCGCCTCACCTGTTCAGCACTCGGCGGAAGCTGGGAGACTACAGCTTGTTGTTGCTGCCGCAATCAAAGATCAGGTTTCGAGCCGCGTATTCGAGAAACACCGTAGAAGGGCCGGGGTTCTCTTCGATCCACGAAGGCACGGATCAGGCGCTGTTCGAAGAGTACAAGACGACGGTAAACGCGTATAGGATTGGAGTGGATTACAAAGTACTCCCGCGCACGAACATCAGCTACGACCAGATCTGGAATTATTACAAGGGCGACACGGGCGCGACCGATCCTTTCCTGAACCCACTGTTCCGGTTATCGAACGGAGCGGTCGTCGATCCCGGCCTGCCTCTTAATGCCGGAGCGAACCAGCCTTGCGCGGGGACGTTTCTTGCAACAGGCTTTCTGAATCCGACGTGCAGTTCGGCGTTCAGTTATCTGAATGCCAGAAGAACGCGGACTAGCACGCCCACCGAACAACTCAGCATGCAATCGAACTACTGGAGAAGCTGGGAGCTATCGGCGCACTTCAGTTATTCCGGCGGCGACACCAATGTAGCTAATTACAATGAAAGCTTTTTCGGAAGAGTCTCGCGCACCAATGTTCGAAATGATCTCTTCACGGGTCCGGTAGATGGCCGGCGGGTCGCGGGCGCAGCGGATTTCGGAGCGACGTGGCACATCAGCGATAAGTTAAACTTCATCGATTCTTTCCACTTTTTGAATTGGCACAATCCCGTTCAGTTCCTGTCCTCGGAATGCGCGTTCTTCAGCGGGAACCTGCTGACTCCCGCCAATGTCTTCTCCACCACGGCGGCTCTGCCTTTGACGTGCACGCCGCCGCCCGATGGCAACACGGCAGCAGGAGCGATACCGGTGCACAGCACCTCGTCGGGCCCGGATATCAGCATTCTCAACCTGAGTCGGTTCCTCAAGCAAGATGAAAAGACGAATTTGAGCGAGCTGGAGTACCAATTTTCGCCGCGTTTGGGCGCGAGGGTCGGATTCCGTTATCGCAGCCGCACGATCGCGGACGGAAAGTTCACGAGCGGCACATTCGTGTTTTTCCCGAACCTCCAAAACAGCCGTACACCACCTGCTCCCTACAATACGGATCAGAACGGTGCCGCGGTGAACTGTCCGGTGGCAAACAACGTGGGCGTGAACGGGCCATGCTTTTTGACCCTGGCCGGACAAGGAGATACCGCGGAAACCCCGATTCACGAGTACGGCGGCTTGTTTGGAATCTGGGTGCGCCCGGCCAATAACTGGCAGGTGCGCTTCGACCTTGAGCTTATGAGCGCGGACAACGCCTTCACGCGGATCAGCCCGCGGCAGTCGCAGGAATACCGCGTCAGGACAAAGTACAAAGTGGCGAATTGGCTGAACGTGAATGGCTCAGTGATGATTTGGGAAGGGCGCAACAACGTATTCGAGACGAATCACCTGCAGCACAATCGCGCGTACGGCCTGGCCGCGATTATCCAACCGACGGAAAAATTTGGGATGGAAATCGGCTACGATTACAACGATGTGTTCTCGAGTATATTGATTTGCTACGTGAGCGTGGCCAATGGCCAACCGGGGCCGGGAATTCAGCCCTGCCCGGATGTGCCGGGGTTAGTACAGCAGCTTTCAACCTACAAGAACAATTCACATTACGGATATTTCGACTTTACGTTTACTCCGGTGCGCCGAATCAGCGCCCGACTGGGCGCGAATCTCACGGGAACCAGCGGGTCCCAGCTCCGACTGGATCCCCAGGCGCTCATACCCAACCAAGTTACTGGCTCGCTGAATTCCCTGTGGCTCCATCCCTTTGGCGGAGTGGACTGTGAGTTCGCCCGACACTGGACGGCGAAAGCGTATTGGGATTATTACGGCTATCACGAAGATCCCACGGCAGGAGCAGTTGTGGACCTCTTCGTGCCGCGGAATTTTCGCGGCAATCTCGTGACGCTTTCCATGCGCTACGCATTCTAAAAAACGTAAGGTGGAGGGAAACGTGCTTGGAATCACGGCCGCGCGGTTCACGTGGTGCAGCATCCCGACAGTCTTGGCTATTTCCCTATTGTGTTCACCTGTGAGAGCGCAACAGGCGGACGAAGCTGTGTTCAGGGCGAAGTGCGCGATGTGTCACGGGCCGGACGCCTCCGGAAAAACGGTCATGGGCGAAAAGCTGAAAGTCCCGGATCTGCATTCCGAAGCAGTGGAGAAAAAGAGCGATGTTGAGCTCCGGGGCGTTATCGGCAAAGGCAAAGACAAGATGCCCGCGTATGAGGGCAAGCTGAACAAAGAGCAGATCGACAAGCTGGTGGCGTACATCCGCGGGCTCGCGAAGCATTGATCCCAGTCAAATGGGAACCCAATCAAAAAAAGAAAACGCACCATCCGTTGAAGACCACGAACGCCAGCGCGCGAAGCCAGCGCGGCGGGGGTTCGTTGAGGTGCTGTTAGGCGGCGGGCTGGCGGCGTCGATCATTTCGTTTGTGTACCCGGTGCTGCGCTATCTGGTTCCCCCGGTCGTGGCGAATCTCGGAGGAGATGAGATCGTCGCTTGCAAGGTAAGAGACCTGAAGCCCAACAGCTCGAAGATTTTCCGATTCGGGAGCCGGCCGGGATTGTTGCTGCTGACCGGTGAAGGAGAATATCGGGCACTTTCCGCAGTGTGCACGCACCTGGGCTGCACGGTGCAGTACCGCAATGACACGCACCAAATCTGGTGCGCCTGCCACAACGGCCTGTACGACCTGAGCGGACGAAACATTTCGGGGCCGCCAGCGCGCGCGCTGGAGAATTTATTGCTCTTGCTGTATTACCGGCCGAGCGCGAACGAGGCGTTCGAGAGCGTCCAGTACATCATGACGCGGGTGCGTTTTGGATGGCTGGTGCGATCGATCCATTCCTGGGCCGCAAACTTACGGAGGGGATCCTACAAAAGCGGACATGCTGGGCGCTCTTGCCGCGATATGGCCGTGGGAATTGGGTACGAAGGCGGACCCTTTCGGTGCGGCGCCTGCCGGCATCAGGTACCCTTCTCTGCGAACCGATCAGTTGAGCCAGTACCAAACCAGCGTGCATGGGAGGTTGCTGGCGAAGGGCGATACGAAAGTGGCGCTGTGCATTGACTGTCATGGAGTGCATGACCTGCGGGCACCGAGCGACTCCGCCTCCAAGGTTCATCCGTTGAATGTAGCGAAGATGTGCGCGCGCTGCCATGCCGACGCCGTCCACATGAAAGGGCATGCGATTCCCACGGATCAGTTCGCCAAGTACAACACCAGCGTGCACCACGAAGCGATGGTGGTGCGTGGGGACTTGAGCGCGCCGACGTGCACGACCTGCCATGGAAATCATGGCGCTGCGCCGCCGGGCGTGGACTCGGTCGGCAATGTCTGTTCCAACTGCCACGTGTTCCAGGCGCAGATGTACGAAAAAAGCACGCATAAAACTGCCTTTCAATCGGCCGGTCTTCCCGGATGCGTGGTGTGCCACAGCAATCATGGCGTGACCCATCCCACGGACGCGCGGCCGGGCACCGGGCCCGAGGGCGTCTGCATGCAATGCCACAAGCCGGGCGATGCCTGCGACAAGGCCAGGGCGGACATGCTTGCCGGGCTGACTCGTTTGGGCGAGGCCATACAGGGCGCGGAGCACGTGGTGGGTGTAGCGGAATCTTCAGGCATGGAGGTGAGCGAAGCTCGTCTGCAGCAGGATCAGGCGCGCGATGCGCTGACCAAGGCTCGCGTCACCATCCACAGCTTCCAGCAGGCGCTTATAGACCAAGATATTAAGGAAGGCCTGAAAATCGCGGCGAAGGATTTGCAGGCGGGAAAAGACGCGCTGGCGGAACGTGACTATCGCCGCCGGGGTTTGGGACTTGCGCTGGTGTTCATTTTGCTGACGGTTGTGGGGTTGTTTCTGTACATCCGGCAGATTGAGAGGGAGCCCGCAAAATCCTAATAGGGCCGCGCGCCCGTGGCACACAGCCAGGGGATTTTTCGAGGCTCGATGAACGGCAGTTCTGTATGATACGGCCCACAGGGAGTAACGGCGCGAAGGGTTTGCAAATTTCATCGGAGGAGACTCATGAAGAAAAGCATGTTGCGGATGATGACGGCGTTCGGTTTGACACTTATGGGGGTTGGTTTGTTCACGACCCGGGCGAAAGCGGATAACACCGCCGAAGCGACCTACAAGGCCAAATGTCAGATGTGCCATGGCCCGGATGGAAAGGGGGAAACACCCACCGGCAAGGCCATGAAGGTGAAAGATTTTGCGTCGGAAGAGGTGCAGAAGGCGAGCGACGCAGATCTGAGCGCGATTATTTCCAATGGCAAAGGGAAAATGCCGGCGTACAAAACGATGACGCCCGAGCAGGTGAAAGATCTGGTCGCTCACATTCGCGCCTTCGCTAAAAAAAGTAAACCGCGCCAGGCGCAGGAGTAGAACTTACTGATGCCGCATGAAACCACGCTCGTTGTTGCTCTGCTTTTGATGAACGCCCTGCTGATCGGTGTGTTCGTGGTGCGACCGGCAATCACTGTGACGCGCGGCGGGAAGACCATGGCGTTTCTGGTGCTTTTTCTGCTGCCGATCTTGTGCGGTGCCATGGGAACTTCGAGCGAGCTGGAGCGGTCGAAGACGACAAAGTTTTGCTTGTCTTGCCACATCATGGAGCCTTACGGGCAGAGCTTGAGAGTGGACGATCCCTCTTATTTGGCGGCGGCGCATTTTCAGAACCACCGTGTTCCCGCGGACAGCGCTTGCTATACCTGCCACACGAACTATGCGATGTTCGGGTCCGTGAAGGCGAAGATGGCCGGGCTGCGGCACATTTATATCTATTACCTCACCACCCCGCCGGCGCCGGAAAACATCAAGTTGCACGAACCGTACAACAACCGCGAATGCCTGCACTGCCATTTGGGGGCGCGCTCGTTTGAAGAAGGGGCGGTCCACAATGCAGATCCGGAGCTTTTGCCCGCGGTCAAAACCAATAAGTTGTCGTGCATCTCAAGCGGCTGCCATGGAGTGGTGCACAAGGTGGGGACACTCAACAAAATGAAGATGTGGAAGGGGCAGCCGTGAAGTTAAGCGAGAATCCGATTGAGCGGCGGCTGCAAATATCAGGGATACTGCTGATCCTTGGCCTGCTGACGGAATTGGTGTGCCTCTTCTGGGCCAGGCCGCTTTCGTTTTTGGCGCTCATCAGCGTCGGAGGCGCGCTCCTCATTCTCGGAATCGCGGTATACCTGTTGTCACTGGTTGCTATCCGGCAACCTCGGCAGTAGATGACACGGCGGAGCGTGCTGTACCGGTTTTGAGCAAGAGGCAAAATGCCGCTCCTACCACGGTAATTGCACCCAGGTACGCAAAGCCCGAAACAAAATTGCCAGTCTCCTTGTTGAGGTAGCCGACAATGAGCGGGGCGAAGTATGCACCGAGGTTGCCGATGGCATTTACGAAACCCATGACGGAGCCGACGGTTTTGGCGGGCAGGGTTTCGGTGGGAATGGCCCAGAACGGGCCCATGGGGCCATAGGCGCCGACGCCACTGAGCGCGATGAAGGCGAAGGCGAGCAACAGGGAGTACGGAATAATGGCCACGGCGAGAAGGATGAAAAATCCGCCAAGGGCCATGGCGGTGGCGGCGTGCTTGCTGCGCTCGCGAGTTTTGTCCGAGTGACGCGCGACGACGAGCAGCGCGATGGCGCCGACTATGAATGGAAACGTGTAGACGATGCCGGTGTGCAGGCTGCTGAGCTTCTTGAAAGTTTCGGTGGCGCTAGGCAGCCAGAAAAGCAGGCCCATCTGGCCGCTGACAAAACAGAAATAAATGGCGGCGAGAACGAAAACCTGAGGGCGCATGAGGGCCCGCAGGTAAGGAACGTTTTCGGAACGCTCGAGATCGGCGGATTCGGCGCGCAGCGTGGCTACGAGGGACTCGCGTTCGGTTGGAGGAAGCCAGCGCGCTTCGGCAGGATGATCTTGGATGAAGGCTAGCCAGACGGCCAGCCAGACGAGCGGCAGAGCGCCTTCGGCGACGAGCATGACGCGCCAGCCCCAATGATCGAGCATCCAGCCGGAAAAAGGCGAAGAGAGAATGACGGCGCCGGGGAGACAGAGCAGCCACAGCGCGTTGGCACGCGCGCGTTCGGCGCGCGAGAACCAGTGGGAAAGTAGAATCAGCGTGGCGGGGAAAACGCCGCTTTCGGCTACGCCGAGAAGCAGGCGGAGAACCAGCAACTCGTGATAGGTGCGCGCAAAACCGCAGCCGACGGCGAAGAGCGACCAAGCCACGAGCAGTACGCTGATGAATTTTTTGGGACTCCAATGCTTGGCCAGATGGCCGCCGGGAATTTGCAGCGCGAGATAGCCCCAGAAGAAAATGCCGGCGACGGTGCCGGCTTGCTGGGGATCGAGATGGAGGTCGCGGCTGATGCGCGGGAGGGCGAGAGAGATGTTGGTGCGGTCGATGAAGGCGATGGTGTACATGACCAGCGCGACGGGGATGATGCGGGTCCAGCGGGCCGGGGCGGCCTTGGCGGCGGGCGCGACCTTTGTGCGCTCAACGGTTTGCGAGGTGGCTTCCATAGATGAAGTCTGCGCAGGTCGCGCGGTGATTGCGGCACCGAACGGACGCGGTGGATGGTATCACGATTGGAATTGCCGCATTTTCGGCGGGAGCGAAGGGTCAGGAAGAATCCCACGTACGCGACGGTCAGGTTTAGTTGGGACGACAATTTGTGTCATCATAGGTGACACTCGGTGTCCGGAGGGGTGAGCAGTCCTGCCCGTACAATGCTGATGATACAAGACTTGCACAAAAATAGGGAATGGGCGAACACGTGCTAATACCCTAGTGGGCATATGCCCGCCTGTTGCGAGCCGGTGTCCCAGGGGCGCAGTTAAAGCAGGAGCTTGGTCCAAATGAGGCGTAAAGAGAGAGGGTTCTCGCTAATCGAGTTGCTGGTCGTCGTGGTGATTATTTTGGTCATCGCGGCGGTCGCAATTCCGAATCTCGTGCGCTCCCGTAGGAGGGCGAACGAGGCATCGGCGGTCGCTTCCATGCGTACCATCACAGCCTCGGAAATCATCTATTCCACGACGTACACAGTCGGATTCTCCGCGGATTTGATCTCGCTGAGCGATGGCGGCGCACCAGGCAACTGCATAGCGCCGGCGCTTCCATCGGTGAGCTCCGCGTGCCTGATTGACTCTGTCCTTGCTAGCGGCACGAAGAGCGGGTATCTGTTCACGTACGCGCCGATAGGCGGCGGCGGTGCGAACAACACCTATACCCTGAACGGAGATCCGGTCAACGTCGGCTCAGGCGACCCGCGACATTTCTATACCGATCAGACTCACGTATTGCGGGTGAATCCTGCGGCGGTTGCCTCGGCATCCGACCCCCCACTGTAATTGCTTGGCGCATTGGCGGCCATTAACGGGGCGCTCCCCGTTTCGGAAGCCAATCCCCCAAAAAACCCGTACCAGTGCTGACGCGATTGCTAGGAACACATCGTCTTGCCGGACGCCCTAAGTCGCCGCGCCGATTGTAATGGCAATGCGTCCAAGAATTCATGCTCAAATCACGCTGCTAGAGGAGAGCGGGAGCGGCAGACAAAGTATTCATTTAAAGCGATTTACTAATAATTCGACTCAAAGGCATCTGCGGTCGACGGGCCACCCGTAAGAGGCCTTGCTGCGATTCCAGGTTGTGACCACTGTTATCATTTTCGACACATAGTACTCAATTTTTCTCTTTTCCTTCGTTAGTACTATAGGTACTATATGACTAGAACGAATGGAATTGCGCTTGTCTCCCGTTAGTCCCCGCAGACAAGCGTTTGAAGCAGCCTAACGCAAGAGCCAGCCATAACGTCCCCGCAAAACTGGCCAGGGCGCTTTATTTGCACTCCGATTATCACATTGCTGATGAGGATGCCCCTTTCGTAGGCCGCCGATCGCCCACAAGGAGGGCCTGCCATGGTTCCCAGCCATTGGGGTCGCATCGTAGCATTCGTAAGCTTAGGTTTGGCATTGATGTGCGCCACAGCCGGGGCGCAGGTGTACTCCGCCCCAAAGAACGTTTCTAACAACTCGGATTACTCATTGACTCCACAAGTCGCGGTAGATGCCGCAGGCAACATCTATGTCGTGTGGGAAGATGACATCCCGAATACTTCCAATTCCAATATCGTGTTTAGCCGCTCGACCGACGGCGGTGCGTCGTTCTCGACGCCGCCCAAAAACCTCTCCAAGGGTTCGGGCTTTCGCTTCGATCCCCGCATTGCAGTCGACACCAGCGGCGCCATCAACGTTGTTTGGGTGGACGATACTCCAGGCAATTGGGACATCTTCTTCAGCCGCTCGACCGATGGTGGTGCGAGCTTCTCCGCCCCGCAGAATCTCTCCGCCCCGCAAAATCCGGACCCTCCGGACTCCGCAAATCCTCAAATCGCCGTGGATGCCGGCGGCAACATCAGCGTGGTGTGGGAAAACTTGAACATTACTTACGGCATTTTCTTCAGCCACTCCAGCGATGGAGGCGCCACCTTCTCGACGCCGGTCAATCTCGCTACTAATACGAGCGGCTCGTTTTCACCGCAGCTCGCCGTCGGAGTTAACGGCAGCATCAACGTCGTTTGGGAGGACGATATTGCCCTTCCGTCTGGCGTTCTTCAGTCTCACATCTCCTTCAGTCACTCCACAGATAATTTCGCGACCCGCTCGGACCCAAAGAATCTTTCCAACAATTCCGGAAACTCCCCCGGTCCGCAGATTGCCGTGGATCCGAGCGGCAACATCGACGTCGCTTGGATGGACAGCAGTGCGGGCAATTACCAAATTTTATTTAGCCGCTCGGCTGACCAAGGCGCAACTTTCTCGGGCGCAAAGAATCTCTCGAACAGCCTGTATGACTCCACTAATCCACAGATCCGAGTGGACACAAATGGCGGTGTCTATGTGGCTTGGCAGGAGATCGTTCCCCCGGCCTTTAACGGCGACATATTTCTCGCTCGCTCCAGCGATGGAGGCGCCAACTTCTTTGACCCAGCGAATCTCTCGAATAACACAGGAGATTCGAGCAACCCGTGGATTACGGTGGATGCCACGGGCGGTATCGACCTGAATTGGCTGGACACGACGCCCGGCCGCGCAAACATCTTTTTTGCGAGCTCGATGGACGCGTTTGCCACTCACAACGTCTCAAACGACTCGGGCTCGTCATCCAATGGCCATGTTGCCGCGGATAAGAATGGCAATCTCAACGTGGTCTGGTCCGACGATGCATCAGGCGTGAACCAAATCCTATTCAGCCGGTTCTCCAGCCCGCAGGTGACGAATCATCCGCCCGTCGCGAATGCCGGCCCCGAGCAGACCGTTGAGTGCACGGGGCATGGCTGTGCTTTAGTGACGCTGGATGGCTCCAAATCTAGCGATCCCGACGGGGATACACTCAGCTTCGTATGGAGGGACGAGTCCAAGAATCTTGTCGGCGCTTCCGCAGTTGTGCAGTTCACTGCGCCGCTTGGCGCACACTCGTATACTTTAACGGTTACCGACTCAGGAGGTCTCACGGATATGGCGGCGACTCACGTTATTGTTCGTGACACGAATCCGCCCACATTGCGCGTCTCGCTGTCACCGAATGTGCTTCGGCCGCGGGAACACAAACTTGTCCGGGTCACCGCCACCATCGACGCCCGCGATACCTGTGACGCGAATCCCGCGGTCAAGCTGGTTTCCATCGCCAGCAATGATCCGGACGACCGGGGCCGCCGTGGCCGCAGGAGTGACGTCCAAGCCGTGGGCGGCGGACCCATTCCCTTCGGAACCGACGTGAGGTCATTCTTGCTCCGCGCCGAAGATTCCGAGCACGGCAGGGACGTCGTCTACACGATCACTTATTCGGCTACGGATGCTTCTGGCAACGCAACCTCGGCCACAGCACAGGTGCGCGTTGCTCACCACGCATCCGACGAATCGCGAAGGCGCTCGCGCGATAAGGACGACGAGAAGAACTCAACCCGATCCGATCACTAGTAGCTGATACCGAAGACTGGATGGCGGCGTGAGGCTGCGAACCACCTTGAGCAGGAAGCCACGCCCCATCCAGAAGTTCTCGGCAACTCGGAAAGAAAGATCACTGCCTGCTGACGGAAACTTCGACGGGCGCGCGTTCCGCCGGCGTGCGTTCTTCACGCCGGAATCCGGCCCAAAACAAAATCAAGACCAGGGCCGATGCAATCGCCGGTACCATCCAAATTGAACGCCAATCATGGACAACCCCGCCTGTGGGTGACGATTTCACGTACAAGTCCACGACCCGGCCGCAAATCCACGATCCAATGAACATGCCAATTCCGTAGGTGATGAAGGTGATCAGCCCTTGCGCGGCTGCGCGCAACGCTGCGGGCGCTTTTTGGTCGACGTAGACTTGGCCGGTGACGAAGAAAAAGTCGTAACAGATTCCGTGGAGGACGATGCCCAGGTAGAGGAGCCAGACGAGGCTGCTGCTGTTCCCGGTGCCGAAGCAGATGTAGCGCACGACCCACGCGAACATGCCGAGCATTAAGGTGTACTTCACACCGAGACGGCGGAAAAACCACGGCAGGGTGACCATGAAAAGCAACTCGGACATCTGCCCCATGGTCATTTTGCCGGCGGCGTTTTGGACGCCGATTTCGTTCAGAAAGGGATTCGTGAATGTGTAGTAGAACTGGAGCGGAATGCAGATTAGAAACGAAGCGAGCGCGAAAACGGCGAAGTTCCTGTCTTTGAAAAGATTGAAGGCTTCCGCGGGAAAGATGTTGCTCAGCTTAAATCCATGAGCAGAGCGCAAAGGCGGAGTATGCGGCAGCGTGAGACTGTACATGGCCATCAAGATCGATGAAACAGCTGCTACGCGAACCGGAACCGCGGTTGACTCCACGCCCATGTAGCCGATGAGCAGCCCGGCAACGATCCAGCCGGCTGTACCCAGAACGCGGATCGAACCGAAATCCTGCCTAGGGTCTTTCATCTGCCGGAAGGCGAGCGCATTTGTGAGCGCCATAGTCGGCATGTAGCACAGCGAATAGATCAGCAGAATGAAGTAAAGAGGGCCGAAGGACTTTTGTGTGGAAGCGATCCATAGGAGAACTCCGCCGACGCCGTGGAGGGCGGCGAGCAGCCGCTGATTGGCGAACAGCTCGTCGGCCATCAGGCCGACGAGAAATGGCGAAAGCATCGCGCCGAGAGCGGTTGTGCCGGCAGCGAGGCCGATCTCTTGGCCGGAGAAGTGCAACTGCTGTCCGAGCCACGTTCCGAGCGTCACGTACCAAGCGCCCCAAATGAAATACTCCAGGAACATCATTACAGACAGCCGACCTCTCATCTGCAGGAGCACGTAATCACCTCTCGGAACACTGATTCACAGCAGTATCGACCTAAATTCTTCGGCGCTTCATCGCTGCGCGGCTTTAGCGTGAGCGGGACCGTTTAGCCAGAGATCGATCGGCCTCTTCACGCCGGGCGGCGGCTGGTACGGCATGCTGATCTTGCGGCCTTCGCCCGCGGAGGCGTAGCCAGCATACAGCGCATCCATCACTACCAGGCCGTCTTCTCCGGTGGCTTGCGGAGTCTCTTTGCCACGAGCGCAGCGGGCGAAGTGGGTCAGCTCTTGCGGCGTGCCGTAATTCCAGAGTTCCTCGAAGACAGGATAGGTCCAGCCTTTTGTGGTGGGTGCTTTTTCGACGGCGTAGCCGTAGCCGTTTTCGCTGAATGTTGGCAGGGCGTTGCCCATGTGCAGATTGGCGTAGGTTACGCCAGCTTCGCCGAAGACTTCGATGCGATCGTCCATACCACCGCGGCGGGCCCAACTGTTTTCGACCAGTCCTACGGCGCCGTTTGCGAATTCGAGAATGCACAGCGAATCATCTTCGGCTTTGGTTTTGTCGCCGTGAACGTAGGTCCCCATCTGACAGTAAACGGATTTAATCGGGGAGCGTCCGAGAAACCAGTAGCAAAAGGCGATGCCGTGGCAGCCGAGGTCTATGAGCGCACCGCCGCCGGAGCGATTCACGTCCCAAAACCAGGGGCTGTGCGGGCCGAAATGCTTTTCGCTTTGCTTTACGAGATAGATTTTTCCGAACGCGCCGGCATCGGCCATTTCCTTGGCCTTCAGATATTTTGGCGTGAAGAAGAGCTCTTCGCCATACATCAGCAGGACGCCGTGTTGCTTCGCAGCGGCGATCATCTCTTCGCCTTCGGCAATGGTCATGGCCAGAGGTTTTTCGCAGACGATGTGTTTGCCGGCGGCGGCGATGTCTTTGGTCATCTGGGCGTGCAGACTGTTGGGCGCGGCGATGGTGACCATCTCAATGTCGCGATCTTTGAGCATCTCGCGATAATCGGTGAACACCCGTGGGATGCCGAATCGCTTTGCGAGCGTAGCGGCGTTACCCGGTGTCGGAGAGGCAATTGCGACGACTTCCGCCTCGTGCGGTATGATTTGGAACGATGCGGCGTGAATATCCGCCTGAAATTGCGATCCGATGATGCCGACCTTTACCCTGCCTTCCGCCATTGCCTCTCCGAAGAAGGTGTCATGTAAGGTGGTTCTTACACCGTAAAAGCGGCGGCCCTTCGAAGCTCAGGGTAAACAAGACCGTCGCACTCCAAAAGCTATGAAGTTGCGGGACCTTGGTCGTCGCAGCCGACGTACTCTCGCAGAATGCGATTGCCCTTGTACTCCAGTTCGTCGTGAATGCCTAGCTTGGAGGTGTAATAGCCTCGAACGGTTAGGCGCTTTAGCTCAATGAAAAAACGAACCTCGGGAAGGTCGGTCATGCGCTCGTTGGTGGAAAGCACGGTGAGGACCGCGATCCTATCCTCGGGGCCGGCGTCCACGAAAGATTTTCCGCTGTAGTGGCGACTCATCAGGTCGATAAGCCGCAGCCCTTCTCGCCAGAGCGCCTTCTGGGCGTCGTCAAAGCTTTCCCGCAGCTCTTGATCGATGAAGTCCGCAACTTTCGCGGCCTTGGCGCCGCCAGAATGGTTGTCCGCTGGGATGATTGTCTCACACAACTCGTCGACGAGAGCGTGTTGCGCGGGAGTGAAGAAGCGAGCAGGGGGCTTGGCTTCGGCGGCTGGTTTTGCTTGCGGCGCGACGGGCGCGGTTTCGGCTTGGGATGTTTCCGCAGCGACGGCCGGCAATGGGAGGAGCGTTGCGCCGAGAATGGTAGCGGAAGTTTTCAGCCATTGGCGGCGATCTTGTCTCAAATCAATCGGGTCATTCGTTGACATTGCCCCTCCTACAGATTGCCCTTTTTGAATTCGTCCGCCAGGTAGTCGCAGGAACGCCAGCACAACGACATGATGGTCCAGGTGGGATTCTGACAACTGGCGTTGACGAACGCGCTGCCATCGACGACGAATAAATTCTTGACGTCATATGACTGCTGGAATTGGTTCAGAACGGAGGTCTTCGGATCGTTGCCCATGCGCGCGGTGCCGAGTTCATGAATGGACCAGCCTTCGGTGAGAACGCGGCTGCTCACATGCACAATCTCGAAACCAGCGGCTTCGAACATCTCCTGAGCGGTTTCCTTCATGTCCTCGGCCATGCGGTGTTCGTTGTCACCGAACTTGTAGTGAAAACGCAGCGCGGGGATTCCCCACTTATCTTTCACAACGGGATCAAGGTCGACGTAGTTCTCGTAGCGCGCCAGAACTTCGCCGAAGGCACCCATGCCGACGAAGGCTCCCTGATTCTTGCGAACTTCCTCTTTGAAGGCGGCGCCGAAACCGTGCGCGTCTGTGCCGCGAGGAAACATGGTGCTGCCGCTGCCGCCTTCGAATCCGTAGCCGCGGATGAATTTGGGATGCTTCTCCGCTAGATTACGGAAGCGCGTCAGGTAGAAGCCGCCGGGCCGGCCGTCATCGAGCGTAGGCGGCTTTCCCACGAGATTCTTCGCTCGGCCCGCGACGCCGGGCCCCATGATGTGTTCGCAGAAATTGTGGCCGACGTGGCCGCTGGAGTTTGCCAAGCCGTTGGGATGGAGCCGCGACTTGGAAAGCAAGAGAAGGCGAGCGGACTCCAGCGTGGAAGCAGCGACGACGACCACCTTTGCGCGGACGGCGTAGTCCTTCATTGTCTGGGAGTCGATGAAATGCACGCCGCTAGCCTTGCCGGTCTGCGGATCAACGGTGATTTCACGCACCACGGCATTGGTGCGCAGCGCCAAATTTCCCGTGTCCATTGCGGGATAGATCAGGCCGGTGGGAGAATCAAACGCGGCGTGAATGTCGCAACCACCCTTGCGTTCGCAAGCGCCGCGCCCATAACAGCGGCTGCGATACTTATTGTGCTTGAGCCCGTCGCTGGTGACGCCGGCGCGATATTGGGTAAGCACGCGGCCCATTTTTGCGAGGCTTTCTTTCAGCGTGACCTCGGCGCAGTTCAGCTTGGTGGGACGCTGAAAAATGCTGTCGGGAAGATGCGGCAGATTTTCCTTCACGCCGGTGATGCCGAGATACAAGTCCACCTTGTCGTAGTAAGGCGCGATGTCGTTGTAGCTGATGGGCCAATCTTCGCCGTAGCCGTCGCGGCTCTTGGCCTTGAAGTCGTAATCGGACAGGCGCAGCGCGAGGCGTCCCCAAATATTTGTTTTTCCGCCGAGGCAGCGCGCGCGAACCCAGGCGTAGTTCGTACCGGTGAAGGGATTCTCGCGCTCGTCGACCACGATATTCTTCACATAGTCGGTGTTGCCGACATAGCTCTTGAGATGCTTGGCTTTTTCGAAGCCGGGGCCGTAGGGAGGATTGCGGATAGTGTATTCGTTGAACGTGAGGGAATGCGAGTCGGGAGGAAGCGCTCCGCGGTGAGGATTATCATAAGGCCACTCCATGGAGCGCAATTCCTTCTCGATGGGGAGTTTTTTCCCTGCCTCGAGCAGGAGCACCTGCAAACCGTGGCTGGTAAGAACGTGTGCAGCCATCCCGCCTGCTGCGCCGGATCCGATGACGATCGCGTCGTAGGTTTTGGTTAGATTTACTTCGGACTCCGCCATGAGAAAGCTCTCCTTGCAGCAACCAGACTAGACCCGCTCGCTTTGCGGAACGTCGATTATGCCAAACGCAAGTCCGATAGGGGCGGCAAGAAATCGACAGGCGCGACGACATTCAACAATGGACAGCGTTCTTTGTCCAGTACAACGTCGCGTCCCGCGGCTCTACTACCTTTAAACGCATGAAATTATTTTGCTGATTAGCAAGAGTGAGGCTAGAAATCTGCAACTAAACATGACTGCATGATACCGGCGCCGCCAACTCTTTTGAAACCTTTTTCCGTTTTCAGACTCATATCTGCTGAGCGACAATCTCTCCGGGGGTTCGCACCAAAATGAGCGATAGAGTTGTTTTTATCACCGGAGCGAAAGGCGGCCTCGGCTCCTTCATCACCCGGCGTTTCCTCGCCACGGGCGCAACGGTCGTCGGCGCCTCTCGTAGCGTCTCTCAGCAAGACTTCCCGCTGCCCAATTTCGCAGCGCTGCCGGTCGATTTCACCAAGTCCGCCGCGGTAAGCAGCGCTGTCAACTCCATTATCGACCGCTACCGGAAGCTCGACGTTCTCGTACACGTTTTGGGCGGTTTCGCCGGCGGCAAGTCCGTCGCCGAAACGGACGACGCCACCTGGGAGCAGATGCGCGACCTCAATCTTACCTCCGCGTTTTATACGCTGCGCGCCGCCCTCCCGCATCTACGTAAGTCTGGGTCGGGCCGCATCGTCGCCATCGGCAGCCTCACCGCCGTCGAACCGCACGCCGGGCTTGCCGCTTACGTTACCTTCAAATCCGCGCTTGCCATGCTCGTACGCAGCGTAGCCCTCGAAAACAAGGACGCCGGTGTCACGGCAAACGTAGTGCTGCCCGGCACTATGGACACGCCGGCCAACCGCAAAGCGATGCCCAACGCCGATTTTTCGAAATGGCTTCAGCCCAGCGACGTCGCTGACCTGGTGCTTTGGCTTTGCGATGAACGCGCCGCCCACATCAGCGGCACTGCTATCCCCATAGAAGGCCGCAATGTATGAACGTGTTGCAACCCCGCTGGTTTACGGATTCCAGTGGACAACGACAGCGGTACCAATTTTGATGCTAAGGTGTTGAAAACAAGTGGTGAGCCGGGCAGGACTCGAACCTGCAACCCGCTGATTAAGAGTCAGCTGCTCTACCATTGAGCTACCGGCCCACAGACAACTTTAGAATTTTACATTGGCCGCGCAACTTTGTCGAACGCGGTGGCTGAGCGGCAATTCCTTGTGCGCGAATCCACAACGTAGGTTTCAGGCGCGGAGGACGGCGGTGAGTTCGCGGGCGACTTCGCGGGCGCGGGGAAGGTCGCTCGGTTCGAAAGAAATAGCGGCCACTCGCGGGTGGCCGCCGCCGCCAAACTTCTCCGCCAGCGACGCCAGGTTTTTGTCGGCGCTCGCTTGATTCCACGGATTTGTCCCGAGGCTGACTTTCGCGCGCACGGCTGACGCGCTCACGCTGACCGAATAGACGCATTCCGGGTGCAGCAGGTAGGGAATGAATTTGTTGTAGCCTTCGAGGTCCAGATCGCTGACGTCAAAAAAGATGACGTTGTCGCGGGCTTCCGCACGCTGGCGAAGAACTTCAATCGAGCGGCGGTGGCGCTCGAGCAAAGGGCCCAAGTGTTTGGCCACGAGCGGCAACTGGACCATCTCCGCGAGCGGGCGATAGGCCAGCTCGGGAATAATGCGCGCGGGCAGGCCGTCTTCCGGCGCAGCTTCAATCACCAACGCAAGCTGCGTGGCGGGCTCGGCGATCTCTACGGCGGCCTGCGGCGTGGGATACTGCGCGCCATCAATGATGTCGCCCCAGTGGATCAAATCGTCCAGCGGCCGCGTGTCAAATCCGAATTTCTCCTTTGCCACCGTGGCGATCAGCTTGGTGCACGAGCGGTAGTCGGGCTCATAAAACATGTGCGGGCCGCGATGTTCTCGAAAATGCCGGGCATCTTCCGGAGTGAGGAACGCGCTTTGGTGATGATCGAACCACCAGGTCAGTTTTGGTGAATTCGAATATTTGAAGTCCACGATCACGTTCTCATCGCCGTCGAATAGCCCGCCCTCCCAGGGATGCGCTGCGCGGTGCGTCATGCCGCTGAAATGGAATTCGGCGGAGGAGTCGAAGCGTTCGCGGTAGAAGCGGTAGAAGAGCGCGGCGGAGGCGGTGCCATCGAAGCAGCGATCGTGAAAACAGAGCCGTACGCGGGTCATGTCGAGCCGGAATGCGCCTTTCTCTCCCTCGGAGCGGATTTTCCGAGGAACAAAGCTCTTAACAATGCAAGCAGGTCATTCGGAAGTCAAGCGGAAATCCTCGCACGCAAAAGCAAAAGCGCGAGTTTTTTCGGACTGTGCCCGTGAATACATTGACAGGTCAATGAGCAAAGTCAGATAAAATCGCGCGCGATGCCTGACATTCTCCAACCGGCCAAAAAGGAAGCTGCGGCGGCGAGCGACTCGTCACGGCACTTGGGCTGGCCTCGCCAGATCACGGCCGCGGAGCGCAAATCGCTCCTCGCGGGCGGGCTCGGCTGGATGCTGGACGCCATGGACGTGATGCTGTATTCGCTCGTGCTCACCTACCTGATCCGCGAATTCTCCATGGACACGCAGACGGCGGGCTTTCTGAATTCCCTAACTCTGGTGGCCTCCGCGATTGGCGGGCTGTTGTTCGGACTCGTGGCGGACCGCATCGGGCGCACGCGTTCCTTGATGTTGTCAATTTTGGTGTATTCGCTGGCCAGCGCGGCTTGCGCTTTTTCGCACTCAGTCACGCAATTGGCGGCGTTTCGTTTTGTTCTGGGTCTGGGAATGGGCGGCGAATGGACCGCCGCCGCCGCGCTAATCGCGGAGACGTGGAGGCCGGAACACCGCGGCAAGGCCCTGGGCCTGATGCAATCGGCATATGCGATTGGTGAAGCGATCGCAGCCTTAGTCGTCCGGCTGGTGCTGCCGAACTTCGGCTGGCGCGCAGTCTTCCTGGTAGGCGTTCTGCCGGCGCTGCTGGTGTTCTGGATTCAATCCAGTGTGCCGGAACCCACTTTGTGGAGCGAACGCCAACTGGTTAGCGCGCAGCGGCCGCCGCTCCGTCGCCTGCTCTCCGGCAAAGTCTTGCGTACCGGACTGCTGGCAACAACGATGAACACCTGCGCCCTGTTCGGATACTGGGGGTTGTTCACGTGGATCCCTGCCTATTTGTCTCTCCCACCAGCACAAGGCGGGCGCGGGCTCAGCCTGGTAAAAACAACTACATTCTTTCTGGTGTTGTGCGCAGGAAAATTCCTGGGATATGTAGCTTTCGGCTTCCTCGCCGACGCATTCGGCCGCAGAAAGCCTTATTTCACATACCTGCTAATTGCCGCCATGCTTGTGCCGATCTACGGAATGACCAGCAGCCCCACTTTACTGCTGCTCCTGGGGCCATTTGTCGCGTTTTTTGGAACGGGATTTTTTTCGGGATACGCCGCGATCGCCAGCGAAATCTTTCCTGGCGAAATCCGCGCCGCGGCCATGGGTTTGAGCTACAACGTTGGGCGCGGAGTTTCAGCCGTTGCGCCTTTCGCGGTCGGCGCTCTGGCCATTCAGCACGGCATCGGCCCTGCGTTTTTGTTGCAAGCGGGCGCTTTCTTTGTCGCCGCGATGCTCTCTCTGATGCTGCCGGAAACACGCGGGAATCGGCTGACGTAAGCTACGCGACAGCAAAGCGGGCGGCGGACAATGCACCGCCGGCGTGCAGCGTAAAATTCAAGGCTGTATATGGCGCGCGCGCCAGCGTTTTCTGGAAGTCGAGATTATCGGTATACAAACGCTTCGGGACCCGCCTTGTTAGGATGCTCAACTGTAGCGGTTCTCTTCGGAATGGATAAGGCCCCAGCGAAACCGCATTAGGCCCATCCGGCCGCAACTCCCAATCGACTTCGCTGCCCTGGTCATCCACGGGGACGCCCTCGATGGTCGCATCGTGCGGCGTGCTGCTCATGCAGAAGTAGAGCGAGAGACGGTCCAAGGCTTCGAGCCGCCGCGAATTGTTCTCCACCAATTTGTCCAGGACAAATTCCTTCGTCGCCGCGTCACCGCGAAGATCCACTTTCAGCCGCAATTGCTGCAGCTTCAACCCTTGTAGAAACCCGCTGACTAGCTCTGCCTCCGTGGATTTCACGTACTTCGCGGAAAAGCCGGGGATTGTCGCGCGCGCCCGGTCATACAATCCCGATGTGTGCACGCTCACCAGCAACGCGGCGTAACGATCGCTTTTGACCACACGCTCAATCCCACGCTGATACAGCTCAATATGCGCGTCCGTGGGAAGCGACATGAAGCTATAGGGCAAACGCGTTTTTGGGTCGATTTGCGGCTGCAGCTCCCATTCCCGCCAGCCGTTGTCGTGTTCGCTGGCCGCCAGCCGCACCGACTCGAAAGGCTCCGGCCGCTGAAAAAGGTCGTTGCCCCACTCGCGCGCGAAAAAGCCGGACAGCACCGCGTGATCCGTTTGCCGGATCAGAACGAGTTCATCGCCTTGCTCTTGGACAATCATTCATTGCGCTGTCTTCGTTCGCAGCTCCACTCCTCGACTTGGGAATTTTTGGATGCGCGCCAACTCCTCTGCTCAGGCGCGCCAAACGCTTGGGACCGTTGCCACTATTATGCTCTGCGTCAGGCCGGTAATCCAGTGTGGACTGGTGAGCCTGCGGGCCCGCCAAATGCCCCGACCCGAGCTTACGGCAAGTGAAAAATCCCGTCCTCCTCCGTCAAAAACATATACTATGTGGGAACTATTTCGCGCGTGGCTTCGCATTCGAGGCAAGCTGGGAGCGATCGATGCTGTTGTCGCCGTTTACAATCGGTTTGCGTAAGGTTTGCGGAGGCCCAGACCAGATGCCCTCGAAGCAAAGAGGTTTTTCGCTAATCGAGTTGTTGATCGTCGTGGCCGTCATCCTGGTTATCGCGGCGATTGCCGTTCCCAACCTTCTGCGCTCCCGCATGGCTGCTAATGAAGCTTCGGCCGTCGCCTCCCTGCGTTCCATCAATACTTCGCAAATCGTCTACCAGTCCACTTACGGCGCTAGCTTCGCCGCAGCACTTGCCGACCTCAGTGACGGGGGCGCGGCGGCCAACTGTGCGCCTCCGAACTCGCCCACGGCGACTTCTTCGTGCTTGATCGACGCCGCCCTGGCCAGCGGTTCCAAGAGCGGCTATAAGTTCGTGTACACTCCGATCCCCACAGGCGCGATTATAACCAGCTATAGCGTCACTGCCGACCCGACTACTTCCGGTGCTTCTGGCCAGCGTCATTTCTTCACCGATGAGACCAATGTAATCCGTGTGAACGCAACCGCTGCGGCCGCGAACACCGATCCCGCCATATAGCGGTTACATGCCGGCCGTTCGCCGCCTCCACCTCATCGTCCTGCACGACACATCGCTTGTATAATGGATGCGCTGTCCACCCTGCGGGAGTGGCGGAACTGGCAGACGCGCAAGACTTAGGATCTTGTGGCCGAAAGGCCGTGGGGGTTCAAATCCCTCCTCCCGCACATCCGCTTTTCAGAATCTCTGAAAATCCCGCGTTTTTGTTGATTTTTACTGGAGTTTTCATCAATTCCGGCGAAGCAAAGCGAGGCAAAGTGCTACGTATCGAGGAAGAGGAAATGTGCCATTCTGTGCCAGTTAGGTATATCAATTTGGTTCCAAGGCTCCCTTATTAGCCAGGGGAGAATGTCGTTCCCATGACTCGAACCGAACGACGCCTTGCCGAACGATTCGGCCTCAAAATTCCGCTTCGCGTCCGCATTGCAAAGTCTGCCGCGCTAGAGCACACAGTGGAGTCGCTGAATGTTTCTACACGAGGCATATCCTTTGCAACGAATTTGCCCCTTTGCAAGGGCACGCCAGTGCATGTCGCTTTCGAGATGCCAGAAGAAGTCACACATAAGCCCGCGTCCGAATGGCGCTGTACGGGTCATGTCGTCCATGTCCAGCGGAACGGTGCTCCGCAGGGTGCGACTTGTGTGGGCGTGAGGTTTGATTGCTATGAGGTTTTGCTACTCGCCCGGCCCTCAGTGAACCAAGTCTCCCAATTGGAATGAATCGATCCCGCCAGGAAGCAGGGCGGCCAGGCATAGCGCGCGCTTGACCATAGTGTTGCTTAATCCATCGGGTGAGGATTTCTGAACCAATCTTCGTTCCGACCTTGATGCCTCCCGACAAAACCTTTGAGCCTTTCTCTCGATACCCCCGCTCGTAGGCCAGCGACTTCGTTCCGCAAGCGCCTTCTATCCTAGGCCCCGTTTCAGTGGATCTCCGGTTCGGGGATCGACGCGGTGCCTTCGAGAAAATCGAAGTCGCATCCTTCGTGGGCTTGGGTGATGTGTTGCAGAAACAATTTGCCGTAGCCGCGCGGATAGATGCCTTCCTTCGGCCGCCACGCAGCTCGGCGTCGAGCCAATTCCTCTTCGCTTACGAGCATATTCACTTGGCGCGCGGTTACGTCCAGCTCGACGATGTCGCCTTCTTTCAGCAGCGCGAGAGGTCCGCCGACAAACGATTCCGGCGCGACATGCAGCACGCACGCGCCGTAACTTGTGCCGCTCATTCTTGCGTCGGAGATACGCACCATGTCGCGTACGCCCGCTCTCAGAAGCTTCTGCGGAATGGGCAGATTGCCCCATTCGGGCATGCCTGGCGCGCCTTTGGGGCCGGCGTTACGCAGAACCAGCACGCTGTTTGCGTCCACATCGAGAGTGGGGTCATCGATTCGAGCGTTCATTTCGTCATAGCTGTCAAAGACGATGGCACGCCCGGCATGCTTCCACAGGGCGGGTTCGGCGGCTGCGGGCTTGATGACAGCGCCGCTGGGAGCCAGATTGCCGTGCAGGATAGCCAAGCCGCCTGATTCGAAAACGGGGTTATCGGTGCCGCGAATCACATCAGCGTTGTAGATTTCCGAGCTTGCGATATTTTCGCCCAGAGTTTTGCCCGTGACCGTCAGCGATTGCAGATCCAGGTGAGCAGCGAGAGCTTTCAGCAATGCCGGCAAACCGCCTGAGTAGTAAAAATCCTCCATCAAATACTTGCCGCTGGGGCGCAAGTTGGCCAGCAGGGGCGTCTTGCGGGAAAGTTCGTCGAAGCGGTCGATGGTCAGCTTGACTCCCGCACGCCCTCCGATCGCCAGCATGTGAATCACGGCGTTTGTGGAGCCGCCAAGCGCGAGCACGGTGGCGATTGCGTTGTTGAAAGAAGCTTCGCGCAAAATGTTTCGCGGCTTGAGGTCCTCCCAGACCATCTCCACGATGCGGCGTCCGGATCGATTGGCCATTTTGGGATGATTGGCGTCGACCGCGGGAATGCTGCTGGCGCCCGGTAAGGAAAGGCCAAGGACTTCCGCCACGCTGGTCATCGTGGAGGCGGTGCCCATGGTCATGCATGTCCCCGCGGAGCGCGCGATGCCCTCCTCGATTTGCATCCAGGCTTGCTGATCGATATTGCCGGCACGTCGCTCGGCCCAATATTTGGAAACATCCGAGCCGCTGCCAAGTATCTGGCCGCGCCAGTTGCCCCGGAGCATCGGACCTGCGGGAACAAAAATTGCAGGAAGATTCGCGCTGATCGCACCCATGAGCAGTGCCGGCGTGGTTTTGTCGCACCCTCCGAGGAGCACGCAGCCGTCCGCGGGATAGGAGCGCAGCAACTCTTCGGTCTCCATGGCCAGGAGATTGCGATACATCATCGTGGTCGGCTTCTGAAATGTCTCGCCGAGGGTGATGGCGGGCATCTCCACCGGGAAGCCGCCCGCTTGCCACACGCCGCGCTTCACGTCTTCCGCGCGTTCGCGCAAATGACTGTGGCAGGGATTGATGTCGCTCCACGTGTTAATGATGGCGATGACCGGCTTGCCAGCATAATCGGCTTGCACGCAGCCCATGGAAGCGGCGCGCGAGCGATGCCCGAACGAACGCAGGTCATCGGGGCCGTACCAGCGATAGCTGCGGAGAGACTTGGGGTCCTTCGGCGGCATTGGCTTTGGAGGGTTTGTATTCTGGTACGCGTAGGTTGCGGAGTCAAACGGTAAAACCTCAACGACAGGTTTGGTTTTTCTTAAACCGGCGGCAAGCTGCCACACTCCAAAATTGAGTGATAGACTTCACCGCCATGAAGATACTTGGCGGAATCTTTTGCAGCGTGATGCTGTCAGGTGCCGCTTTGGCGGCGGAACCCAAGGTGATCCCTCTGTGGCCGGCGGCGGCGCCGGGGTCTGAAAGCTGGGATTACCCCGAAACAGACGCCATTGGGCCGCACGACAACGTGCGGCGGGTCAGCAACGTCACTCATCCTACGCTTACCGTGTATTTCCCTGACTCTTCCGCAGCGACGCGGACCGCGATCATTATTTGCCCGGGTGGCGGCTTTCGCTGGCTGTCGATCGACAATGAGGGAGGCGATGTCGCGCGCCGGCTGAACTCGTTCGGTGTGACCGCCATCGTACTGAAGTATCGCGTCGTGCGCACGGGCGATGTCGACGAGGGCGGCACAGCTAAGATGGCGGAACGGCGGAAAACGGTGATTCCGCTTGCGATTGCCGACGGGCAGCAAGCTATTCGCGTGGTGCGCGCTCATGCAACGGAGTGGGGCATCGCACCGGATCGCATCGGCATAATCGGATTTTCGGCGGGAGGCTATGTCACGGCCGCGGTTGCACTGCAGTTCGATGCGAAGAGCCGGCCGAGTTTCGCTGCGCCCATATATCCGGGTACTCCGGAGGATGTGACGCCCGCGGCTGACGCGCCGCCATTGTTTCTGGTGCATGCCGATGACGACAAGACCGTGTCTCCAATGGAGAACTCGATTCGATTGTATGCGGCGTGGAAAAAAGCGGGCTTACCTGCGGAGATGCACATTTATGCGCAAGGGGGACATGGATTCGGGATGCGCAAGAGGGGTTTGCCGGTGGATTCCTGGATAGAACGATTTCGGGATTGGTTGGCGGCGCTGGGATTGTTGGAGGGCGCCCGATGACCGGACGCGTTCCCTTCCTCGGGCGCTACCATCCTTGACGTGCGGGGAGCCACGGTCTGTTTGCTAGCAGCCTTCCGCCCAAACAGTCGAATCGCTAGGTTTCGAGAACGGCCTTGCGTTCATTAAGTATCGCTGAATCCTAACTTTAGTTTTTACAGGTTGACACTCCATCAAACGCTGAATAGCCTCACCGTCTCGCGGCCAACTGACTCTTCGCGTCCCGAATGGCCAGTGAACGAATCGCTGCTAGAATTGATATTTCAGCACTCCAGGCGTCGAGGTCGGACTTCCGTATGAAAGCCACACTTCCCAAGCAGGCCAGCGCGCGTCCCGAATCAAACGACGCGAAAGTGCTCGAAATCGCGCAAATCTCCATGGTGGTCGAAGACGTTTTGGCGGCCACCCCGTTCATCGACATCCACACGCACCTGTTTGCTCCCTCGTTCGGCAAGCTCGGTTTGTGGGGTATCGACGAACTGCTCACATACCACTATCTCGAGGCTGAATTTTTCCGCTCCTCGCACACCAAGCCCGAGCAGTATTTCGCTCTTTCCAAGGCGCAACAGGCCGACGCCATCTGGCGCGCGCTATTTGTCGAAAACACCCCGATATCCGAATCCACGCGAGGCGTTGTCGCCGTCCTCAAGGCTTTTGGCTTGCACACCGACCGCTTGGACCTGGCCGAAGCGCGCGCCTTTTTCCAGACCCAATCCCTCGATGCCCACATCCGGCGCGTGTTTGACATGGCTGGAATCAGCGTTGTGGTAATGACCAACGACCCCCTGGACCCCGAGGAAGCTCCAGCTTGGTTGAACGGCGCTCGCGAGCATCCGCAATTTCGCGCCGCACTCCGGCTCGACAAAATTCTCAGGCATTGGGCAGTCAACTGGCAGGTGCTGGCCACCCAGGGCTATAACGTCGACGCGCAAGCCTCGGGAAAATCCACGGCTGAGGTCCAGCGCTTCCTTTTCGATTGGTACGAGCGCATGCGGCCCAAGTATATGGCCGTCTCCCTTCCCGACGCTTTCTTCTATCCGGCCGAAACCCTCGGCAACCATCTGCTGGCAGAAGCCGTACTGCCTTCTTGCCGCGAACTCGACCTTCCGCTATCGCTTATGATCGGTGTGCGCCCGCAAGCAAACCCAGCCCTGCGTCTGGCCGGCGATGCCGTAGGCCGCGCGGACCTACGCTCGCTCGAAAATCTTTGCAGTACTTTTCCGAAGAATCGTTTCCTGGTGAGTGTGCTAAGCCGCGAAAACCAGCACGAGCTATGCGTCTATGCGCGAAAGTTCAGCAACCTCATGCCCTTCGGCTGTTGGTGGTTCATGAACAATCCCTCCATCGTCGAAGAGATTACCCGCGAGCGCATCGAAATGCTGGGCACCAGCTTCATTCCGCAGCATTCGGATGCCCGCGTTCTCGAACAAGTGATCTATAAATGGAGCAACACGCGCCGAACCCTCGCTCCCATCCTCTCTAACTCCTATCGCCTGTTAGCCGAAGACGGCCGCGGCGTCACGCGCGAGGATATTCAGCGCGATGTCACGCGCCTATTCCGCTCCAACGCGGAAAGCTGGATGAACCTCAACGGGCACTGAGCGCTTCCCCTCGCCGTCGCGTTATTCTTGTTTCAAAGCGCCTTGCAGAAAAACGGCAATCGATTCCGTCAATCTTCGGGGATAGTCTGCCTGCGCTATGGTGAGCGCCAGGCTTCGCGTCAAGCGATGCCCCTTCACCCGCAGCGTATGGAAGAAATACGTCCCCCGCACAGCATGGTCCGGAAGAATCGAATAGCCGAAGCCAGACTCCACCAAGCGCTTGATCGCTTCAGTGTCTTCCGCCTCCATCAGCACGTTGGGCACCAGGTCGAGCTCCCGGAAAAACTGATCGATAACCAGGCGAATGTTGCTGCGCGTCGGATACAAAAGAAAAGGAACGCCGGCGAGTTCGGCCGGCTGTATCGAGCCTATGTGTCCGCCGCGCACTTTCGTCGCCGAGGGCCGCAACAATAGGAGCTCTTCCTCGAAGAGCGGCATGATCTTTAGCTTCTCTTCCGAAACGGGCAGCGAAATAAGTCCGAGGTCGAATCGGCGGTCCAGCACACCCGCCACGATATCTTCGGTAACCCCCACCGTAACGCGAATCTCCGTGTTCGGGAACTGCTTTCGCAGTTGCCGCAGCGGCCCGCCGAGCTGATAAATCAGTGTGGTCACTCCGGTTGCGAAATGAAACGGGCGCGTATCTTTGGATAAATCGTTCGCAAATTCCTGCCGGATCTGGCTCATCCGTTTGATCACTGCCTTCGCGTGTTCCGCCAGGCGCGAAGCCGCGGGCGTGGGGATCAACCGCTTTCCAGAGCGAACGAATAATTCCGTGTTCAGTTCCGTGGCCAGATTGTGCAATTGCAAGCTGACCGCGCCCGGCGACAAGTGGATTTTCTCCGCGGCGCGCGTCATGCTCGACGATTCCATCACCGCCAGAAACAGTTCCAGTTGATGAACGTCCATGCAGTCTCTTCTCAGCTCTTGCCCGCCGGCACCGCGGGTGCAATCAAGCATCAATCGTTCAGCTTGTTTAAATCGAAATTTTAGTATTTCCCGTTTGACACACTCGTCGCTCAACCCTATCTTTCGCCGCCAAGGGCAACTTTAGCAGAACGGGTGGGGTTTGTGTCCGAGCGAATCGCAAACTATCGCGCACGACCACACCCAAAGCTGCTCGCTTGACGTACCCACCGACGGAGGAAGGCGTCCAGCGACACGTCGCTCAACTCGGCGAACGCGCTGGTTCGGTGCCTTCTGGGAAGGCAGCACAACGCGAGAAACTTCTTTGCGCCCTTGACTACGAGGCTGGCGGACGGATCGACGGTTTCCTTGAAGGATAAGGGCCGGGATCAATCAAGCGCAACCAGTCGGTGGCACCTTTGGCGGCCCGATTATCCGCGACAAGACGTTCTTCTTCGGCGCCTACCAGGCCACGCGTTTTCGCAACGTGGGGTTGCCAAGCACTCAGACGGTCCCCACCGCGGCACAGAGAGCGACCGCTGCCGATCCGGCGGTTATTAGCCTGCTGAAGGGTATCCCTGTCGGCGACCCCGTCACCGGCCAGGTTACTCTTGTCCAGCCGGACCAGCAGGACTTCCACGACATTTTGGGCAGGGTCGACCACGTATTCAGCGCGCGCGACCGGCTATCGATACGCTACGCCTATGACCGCTTTAAGCGAAGTGCGCTGTTTGACTCTTCGAATTTTCTGAGCTATCGAGACGGCTCAACGATCGTTTCGCAAAACATCCTGCTTCATGAGAGTCATGTTTTCAGCTCTCGCCTGCTGAATGACACACGCTTCAGCTATTCACGCGAAAAGGCTAGTCGAGGCCCGGCCGCCAACGCGCTAAGCGTGTCGGACTTGGGCGTTGCTCTGCCTTATCAACCGGTGAAAGCCATCCAGCAGATCAGAGTCAACGGGGCGTTCAATTTCGGCGACAACCCCTCCGCCAGCTTCGTCCGCAACAACTTCACGTGGAGCGACGACGTAAGCTGGGTATTGGGTAAGCATGCCCTGCGCTTCGGAGGTGTGCTCGAGCGCAGCCGCGTGGACTTGGACAACAAATTTTTCCAGCCAGCAGAATTCAGCTTCAACGGCCTGACAAATTTCCTGGCTGGCAAGCTTCGCGCATCGGTCAATTGGCGTTGAAACTCCTCTTCTAACCCCGATGCCCATGTGTACCGAAGCGGGGGCGTCCTTTTTCGAGGAGATGGCACCCCGCTGGCCAGTGAAACTGCCGTTGACGAAAAACGCAACAGCACCATTCAGGGCGGCACCTGTCAGAAGCTCTACGCTGGCGACATCATCCGTATCCCCGCCCGCACCGCACACCAGGTCCTCCTCGAGGGCGCGCACGAATTCACGTACTAGGTGGTCAAAGTAAAGGGCTATTAGAAAGCGCGACTGCGTCGTCTCAGCGATTGGATGATTCGAAGCTTTGGTAGGCGGCTTCGGATTTTTCTGGAGTGAGAATTTCGGAGGAGATTAGGACGCGGTAGCGGAAGGTCACGCTTTGGTTTGGTGCGAGGGAAAAGTTTAGTTCTTGCTTACCGTTGCTGAAAATTTTTGGGCCTAGTGGATTTGCGGCGAATAGGCCGTAGCCGCGAGCGTGCCAGTAGGTGGGAAAGCCGGGGTTCGCGGGATGGTCCAGGATGGTGATGGTGACCGGCTCGTCGCCGACTTGGCCGCTGAGATTACACCAGCGGCCGCGCGTGCCCCAGGCGGCATCGCCTTTTTTACCTTCGCTGGTGAGATAGACACCGTTGACACCGGTATTGTCGAGCTTCGCGACATTTGTCGGGCGGCCGTTGGCATCGGTGAAGACTTCGGGCTTGTCGGAGGGAGCCTCCAAGGCGCGAGTCACGCGCAGGCCGAGAACACCTTCCTTGTCGTCATTGAAGGCGACTTTTTCGCCGAGCGCTTGCAAGGTAGTGATGCGGTCGATGCTCCGGAAATTCGGGCTGCCGCGGAATACGAAGCGGGTGTGCTCCTTCAAAATGCGTTGCTGCTTACCGGAGATCCAGTCGGCTTCGATTTCGAGCTCGCCTTCGTTTGAGCCGCTCCTTGCCAGCGTGATGGCGCGATGGCGAATGTTACCCATTTTGGGGGCGTCGTCGGACTTGATGGCTTCGGAGTTGTTCCAGAAATCGAAGCCGTTGACGTTGCCGTAGTTAAACCACAAGCCAGCGTGGTGCGGATGATCGACACGCTCGCCGGGCCGCGGCTCGAGCGGGAAGCCCCGGGTGACGACGGCACCTTTGGCGGTGCGGACAGGATAGAGAACGGGCTTGGCAAGCTTTTCGGGCCAGATGTAGGAGGTAAAGAGCTCACCATCGATGACAACGTCGACTCGCTGTTCGGCTTCGTTGGGGACTATGCGGATTCTTTCCGCGTGCGAATTCTGCCTTGCGGCGACACAGCACACCACGAAACCGAAGAGGACAACTGCTGCGGCTGTCCCACCACTAAGAGCGCGCATGCGGGCGTGGCCTCCGAGGTCGACACAAGAGATGTGCGTCGTTTATTTAATTACCGGACAGTATGATGGCACAAGCGCGGCGCGGAGCGAAGTCAGGAAAATTCAAGCCGCATTCCAGAAGATTTAAAGGAAGTCGACATCCCGTGCGCGATGTTCCGCTGTTCTTTTTCGCTATACTACGCGCGGAATTTGGCGGCATCCCCAAGAATGCTTCCTGAAAATACAAAGCAAGCGCTGAAGCTCGACGACGCGATTCCGGTCCCTGCCACAACCGGCGTTGCGCAGTGCGCAAGGCCCCGCATAGCCCGCCGGCTACTGCCGTTTCTCTTCGTCTTGTACATTATCGCTTTCCTCGACCGCATGAACGTGGGCGCCGCCGCCCTCCAAATGCCCGGGGACCTGGGTTTCAGCGACCGCGCCGTCGGTCTGGGCGCCGGCATTTTTTTCCTTGGTTACTTCTTATTGGAAATTCCGGGCGCGCTGATTGCCGAACGCTGGAGTGCGCGCCGCTGGATCGCTCGCATCATGATCTCCTGGGGACTGCTGACCGTCCTGATGGCTTTCATTCACACGGCTCGGGAATTTTACATCGTGCGTTTCCTGGTGGGCGCCGCCGAAGCCGGCTTCTTTCCTGCGGTCATTGTTTACTTGACCCATTGGTTCCGAGCTGCCGACCGCGCGAAGGCCGTGGCGGGCTTTTATGCGGCCATGCCCCTTTCTTACGTCATTGGCTCGCCGCTCGCGGGCTTGCTGCTTGGACTGTCATGGTTGGGCTTAAGAGGCTGGCGGTGGCTTTTCATTCTTGAAGGAGTGCCAGCAATCATTTTGGGCTTGATCACCCTGGTTTACCTGACGGACTGGCCCCGGCAAGCGAATTGGCTCAGTTCCGAGGAACGCGAGTGGATCACCGCGCAACTTGATCGCGAGAAAAAAGCGAAGCAGGAAGTTCGCTCCTACAGCATTTGGCAGGCCCTGCATCACCGTGACGTTATTCTGCTCACCTCCTCCTATTTCTTTGCGGTGACTGGGAACTACGGAATCGCGTTTTGGCTTCCCACTATGCTGAAGCGCTTGTCCGGGCAGAGCGATCTGCGAGTGACACTGCTCGCCTCCCTGCCTTACTTGGCAGGTTTTCTGACCCAGCAACTAAACGGATGGCATTCCGATCGAAGCCGCGAGCGTCGCTGGCATGCAGCTGTTCCGGTGTTGCTCAGCGGGCTGGCGCTTTTTCTCGCCATCAGCTCGGGATCGCACTTGGCGCTCTCGATCAGTTTCTTCACCCTGGTGGGTGCCGCGTATTATGCGTTCCATCCCGCTTTCTGGGCTGTGCCAACTGAGTTTCTGAGCGAGTCTGCGGCAGCTGCGTCCATCGGCTTTATCAATTCCGTGGGCAACCTTGGCGGGTTCTTGGGTCCGCTGATCATGGGCTACTTGGTTTCGCGCACGCGCTCCTTTACTGCAGGTCTTTGGTATCTGGTGGGCAGTTTTTTTGTCTCGGGGATACTAATGCTTGCGGTCGGCGCAGGACGCCGCCAGCCTTCGGCTGCTTACTCGAAGAAGTTCGCGGAAGCGAAGCAGCAATGAAAAAACTTTCGATTCTCGTCTTGTCCGATCCTGACGAGCCGCAGCTCTCGATGCTCGACGAGTTGCGTGAAACCGCGAACGTGGTGATTGGAAACTCAGCCGCTGCATTCGAAAAAGCCGCGGGCGACGCCGGAATTATTTTGAACTGGTCGGGGTCGCGTTCCCCGATTCGCGAAGTCTTCTTGATGTCACACGGCGTGCGCTGGGTCCATTCTCGCTCGGCCGGATTGGAGCGGACGCTTTTCCCCGAACTCATCGCAAGCAACGTCACAATGACAAATGGAAGCGGCGTGTTCAGCCCGTCGCTCGGAGAATTTGCTCTTGCCGCGATCCTCTATTTCGCCAAGGATTTCCGCCGCATGATTCGCAACCAAATGGCGGGCGTGTGGGAACCTTTTGATGTGCTGCCCGTTTCGGGCAAAACGGTCGGCATTGTCGGATACGGTGATATAGGCCGCGCTGTTGCTGCAAGGGTTCGGCCGCTAGGAATGAACGTCCTCGCAATCAAGCGTCATGTCTCCACGCAAAACAATGCGGACCCCTTTGTGGATCAAATCTACAGCCCGGATCACCGCGTTGAGATGCTGTCGCACTGTGATTACGTCGTCGTGGCGGCGCCTCTAAATGCCGAGACGCGCGGACTGATTGGCGCAGAGGAATTCGCGGCCATGAAGCCGAGCGCTGTGATCATCAACGTCGGCCGCGGCCCTGTAATCGAGGAACGTGCAATGATCAAGGCGCTCTCGGTACACACAATCAAAGGGGCTGCGCTAGACGTCTTTGCTGAAGAGCCGCTGCCAAATGGGCACCCTTTTTACAAAATGGAAAACGTCCTGCTCTGTCCGCATTGCGCAGACCACACACCCGACTGGCTGGACAACGCCATGCGTTTCTTCATTGCCCAATTCGACAGATTCCGCCGCGGAGAGCCGTTGCTAAACGTCGTGGATAAGAAGCTGGGGTATTGACCTTCTTCCTCTAAGTGTTTTTAGTGGACCGATCCAAGCCTCTCGTTACAACCTAAGACCCCTCTTCACTTTCCGCTTCTCCCCTCGCAGATTTCGAGGTATGAAGTGTCCTTGTGCCCGCATCGAGGAGCGCCCATGAACCAAAGCGTCCGCGAAATCCTGAACCTGTACAATCCCGCCAATCCGCTGGAAAAGGCCTCGACGATTCCGGCGCCGTGGTATCGCGATGCGCGCATTCACGAATTGGAGCTCGCGGCCGTTTTTGGAAAAACCTGGCAGGTCGCCGGTCGCCTGGATCAAGTTCGCGAAAAGGGTGCGTTCTTCACCACGGATATTGCCGGCGAGCCCATCGTCGTCGTCCGTGGCGAGGACGCGCAACTCCGCGCGTTCTACAATGTTTGCCGCCATCATGCCGCCGCCGTCGTACCGGAGTCCCACGGCTGCGCCAAGCAGTTTCGCTGTCCCTATCACGGCTGGACCTACGGCATTGACGGCGCCCTTAAGGGCATGGTCGAGTTCGATGGTGTCTGCAATTTCGACCGCGCGCAAAACGGACTCGTCCCTGTCCGCGTCGAAACCTGGGAAAATTTCGTCTTCGTCAACCTCGATCCGCAAGCCGCGCCGCTTCGCAAGTTCCTTGGCGCCGTCCCAGGACTCGTCGCGCCGCTCCAGCTCGCGCAAAAACTGCAATACTTCGATCGCCGCGTCTACACGCTCAATTGCAATTGGAAAGTCTACGTCGACAATTATCTCGACGGCGGCTACCATGTCCCGCACGCCCACAAGGAACTGAGCAGCGTCATCGAGTACACGCAATACACAATCGAAAATTTCGAGCGCGCTTGCCTGCAATCCAGCCCGCTCTCGTCCGGTTCCAATTCCGCCCCTAGCGCCGGCGCCGGCGTCGCCGCCACGCGTCAAGGCCGCGCCTTTTATCTGTGGATCTATCCCAATTTCATGATTAACGCCTACGAAGGCGTGATGGACACCAACCTCGTAGTGCCTCTCGCGGTCGACAAGTGCGCCGTAATCTTCGACTACTACTTCGCCGATATCAGCCGCGCTGCTGACCAGCACAATCGCGAGAGCATTGCCGTCAGCGAAAGGGTGCAGGACGAAGACATGGCCATCTGCGATTCCGTGCAGCGCGGCCTCAGCTCCCGCGCCTACGTGGCCGGGCGCCTCTCCGTACGCCGCGAAGCCGGCGAGCACCTTTTCCATCGCCTGCTCCATGCCGACCTAACCGCCGCCCTCCATAACAATGTGGAGACCGGGCTTCAGCCCGGCCAGCGCGCCGCCACCAAATCGTTGTAGGTGTGCGCTTCAGCCTGCCTGCGCAACAGGCGCCTCCCAGCCCCCTCACTCAAATATTACCGTCTTGTTTGCATACAACAGGATGCGGTTCTCGATATGCCAGCGAACCGCGCGCGACAGCACCATTTTCTCTAGGTCTCGCCCCTTCTCAACAAGCTCCTCCAGCGCGTCGCGGTGCGTAATTCGCGTTACCCCTTGCTCGATGATCGGCCCGTCATCCAGCACCACCGTGACGTAGTGCGCCGTCGCCCCAATGAGCTTCACCCCGCGCTCAAACGCCTGATGGTGCGGCTTCGCCCCTATAAAAGCAGGCAAGAACGAATGATGGATATTGATGATTTGCTGCGGATACTGCTTGATGAAATCCGCCGAAAGCACCTGCATATAGCGCGCCAGCACGACCAAGTCGATGTTGCTCTTCTTAAGCAGCTCAATCTCCTGCCTCTCGGCCTCGGGCTTGTTTTCCTTCGTGACCGGAATTATGTGGTAGGGAACGCCGTAAAAATCCGCGTGGCGCTTTGCGTCCGGATGATTGCTAATCATCAGCGGAATCTCGCAAGTGAGTTCGCCGATCCGCTGTCGATAGAGCAGATCGACGAGGCAATGATCGTATTTCGAAACGAAAATGGCCACCCGCGGCCGGTAATGGGAAGTAGTAATGCGCCACTGAATCGAGAATTGCTCAGCGATGGGCCTAAACCACTGGGGGAAATCTTTCAGATCGAACTCGAAGCCTGTCAGGTCCCATTCGACGCGGGCAAGATAGAAACGCTCCTCTCCGGCCTGGTGTTGTTCGAAGTGAAGAATGTCACCGCCGTGCCAGTAAATGAAATCTGCGATCGCCGCGTCAAGTCCCTTGCGGTCCGGACATTTCAAAAGCAGGATGGCGCTGTTTTTCACCTTGGCCTCCCGTCCCGGTCGGCCATTTTACTCAAATCTTCGCAGAACCGTCACGCATTGACGCTGCTGAAAGCGTCGCCTATACTTGTTTTTTGACTTGCAGGGTGAATCTCACCTGTCTCGCCTCTTCTAACAGGTTTGCTCGGACGTTCCCAACCGGCGGACGCTGTCGAGACCCGCGAACTCTCACTTTGCGCTGTTTCTCCCTCAGGAAAGGATTCAGTATGGCCGAAGCTACCTGCCGTCGCGAACTCGACCTCGAGATTCCCGCCGACGAAGTCACCAAAGCGATGGACCGCATCGCCAAGGAATTTGCGCGCGTCGCCCGCGTTCCCGGGTTCCGCCCCGGCAAAGCCCCCGTATCGTTGATCCGACGCCGCTTCGCCGACGATATAAAAGGTGAAGTCGTACAGTCGCTTGTGCCAGAGCGCGTCGAAAAAGCCGTCTCAGAGCAAAAACTTACACCTGTTTCCCAGCCCCAAGTCGACAAACTCGATTTCACCGAAGGCCAACCGCTCAAATTCCGTGCCGTTTTCGAAGTTCTCCCCGAATTCGAGCTGGGAGCCTACAAAGATCTCGAACTCGAAATGCCTGTCATGGACATCACCGACGACGACGTCAACAAAGCTCTACAGGAAATGACCGAGCGTGCCGCGGCTTTTGCCCCGGTCGAGGGCCGCGCCGTCGAGAACGGCGACTTCGTGCAGCTAAAGCTCGTTGGCACACCCGAAGGCGGCGGCGAACCCCTGCGTGCCGATAGCGTCCTCTGCCATATCGGCGCCGAAGAGACCATGGAGCCATTCAACGAAAATCTCCGCGGCGCCAGCATCGGCGAACACAAGAACTTTGATGTCGTTTACCCTGCGGATTACCCGGACGCCAAACTCGCCGGTAAGACCTATCACTATGCTATCGAAGTTCTCGGCCTAAAGACCAAAAAGTTACCCGAGCTGAACGACGAATTCGCCAAAGATGTCAGCGATGCCGGCTCCCTTGACGAACTGAAGACCAAACTCCGCCAAAGCCTCGAAGCCGCCCGCGACCAGCGGCACAGAGAGCTCTTGCGCGAGAAAGTTCTCGCTGCCATCGTCAAACTCCACGATTTTCCGGTGCCCGAATCGCTCGTGGAGCATCAAATGGATGTGCGCCTGGAGCGCGTAGTTCGCTCTCTGGCCGCGCAAGGCGTCGACCCCCGCGCCGTGAACGTCGACTGGGTCACGCTGCGCCGCCGCCAGCAAGAGCGCGCTAGTGATGATGTTAAAGCGGAACTGATTGTCGACCGCATCGCTTCCAGCGAAAACATCGACGTCACCGACGAAGAGCTCAATCACGAGCTCGAGCACGCTGCGTCGCATAGTGGCGAATCCGCGGAGGCGATTCGCGCTCGTTTGACAAAGCAAGGTACGCTCGATAGGATGAAAGCTAAGCTGCGGAGTGATAAAACTCTCGACTGGCTCGCGCAGAATTCCCGAATTCGCACTGTGGCCGCGGCAGCTTCAAAGTGAAACAGCGGTTCGCTCCTAAGCGCGAAAAAATCTCATGAAAAATTTCGACGATCCGGTTTACCAGGCAACAACCCTTGTACCCATGGTGGTGGAACAGACCAGCCGGGGCGAACGCGCCTATGACATCTACTCGCGGCTCTTAAAAGAGCACATCATCTTTATCGGCACGCCGATCGACGATCACGTTGCCAATCTCGCCACAGCGCAGATGCTCTTCCTTCAGGCCGAAGATCCCGAACGCGATATCCAGCTTTACATCAATTCCCCGGGCGGCTCCATCACTGCCGGTTTCGCCATCTATGACACCATGCAGTTTGTAAAGCCCGACGTCGTCACCACCTGCGTCGGACAAGCTGCCTCCATTGCCGCCGTGCTGCTCGCCGGCGGTACTCCCAAGAAGCGTTTCGCGCTGCCTAACGCGCGCATCCTTATCCATCAACCCTGGCTCTCCGGTCTCGGCGGCCAGGCCACCGACATCGATCTGCATGCCAAGGAAATCCTGCGCATGCGTACTATGATCAACAGACTGCTCTCCCAGCACAGCGGTCAGTCCATGGAGCGCATCGAGAAAGACGTCGAGCGGGATTTCATCATGAATCCCGAACAAGCCAAGGAATACGGCATGATCGACGAAATTATTTACAAGCATCGTTAAGCGTGCCCTGGTGGAAGCTCATTTTGCCGGAGCGAGTGCCTGGTTCCAAAAAGTTAGTAGCCTTTCAGGTTTTTGTTTCGCTTGGGGGATTTTTCGGCCTAGAATACCGATAGTGACTCCGTCCGCAGCCCGGCGGGGCCAGGGGCCTTCACACCTGTGAAAAAATTTAATCCAGACGAGCCATTGCGCTGCTCCTTCTGCCACAAGACCCAGGAGCAGGTCGAGAAGCTGATTAGTTCGCCCTCCGACTATCCGCGCGCCTACATCTGCAACGAATGTGTCAGCGTCTGCCAGACTATTCTCGAAGATGAAAAGCGCGAACAGGCCGCAGCCCCGGCCCGTCGCCTTCCCCGCCCCCGGAAATCAAACAATTTCTCGACGGCTACGTCATCGGCCAGGATCGCACCAAGAAAAAACTCGCCGTCGCCGTCTATAACCACTACAAGCGTATCTTCCTTAACAAGCAGCCCGGCGATTGCGAACTCAGCAAATCCAATATTTTGCTGATTGGGCCTACCGGAACGGGCAAGACGCTCCTCGCGCAAACCCTCTCGCGCATGCTCGATGTTCCCTTCGCCATCGTCGACGCCACCACCCTCACCGAAGCCGGCTACGTCGGTGAAGACGTCGAAAACATCATCCTGAAACTCCTGCAAGCCGCCGATGGCGACGTGCAAAAAGCCCAGCAGGGCATCATCTATATCGACGAGATCGATAAAATCGCCAAAAAAGACGAGAACCCCTCCATCACTCGCGATGTCTCCGGCGAAGGCGTGCAACAAGCGTTGCTCAAGATTTTGGAGGGCACCGTCGCCAACGTGCCTCCCCAGGGCGGCCGCAAACATCCGCATCAGGAATTTACCCCTGTCGATACCACCAACATTTTGTTTATCTGCGGCGGCGCCTTTGTCGGCCTGGAAAAGATTATTGAGAAGCGCGCCGGCCGTCGCTCGCTCGGTTTCCACACCGATGCCGCTCCCACCACGCCGCAGAAGCGCAACACCGAATTGCTCGAGCAGGTGCAGCCCGGCGATCTTATCCGCTACGGCTTGATCCCCGAATTCGTCGGCCGTTTGCCCGTCGCCGGCGTCATGAACGACCTCGACAAAAACGCCCTCGTGCGCATTCTCACGGAGCCGAAAAACGCGCTCCTCAAGCAATACCAGCGCCTCTTCGAATTCGAAAACGTCCGCCTCCGCTTTACCGACGACGCCCTCGAGACCGTCGCCGAGTTGGCGCTTCAGCGCAAGGTCGGCGCGCGCGGCTTGCGTATGATTCTCGAAGACCTCATGCTGGAGTTGATGTATCACCTGCCCATGCAGCGCAAAGTACGCGACTTTGTGGTCAGCGCGGACATGGTGCGCACTCGCGAGATCAACTGGAGTTTGCTGGAAAAGGCCGGCTAAACCGGTTCGTTCCGCTTGCGGCCGCTTGGCGTGGCCGCGAAATTGAATTTCAGGGGCCCGAATGTTCAACCGAGAAAAACAGGAAATGAAGCGCGTACCCATGATGCCGGTGCGCGACATGGTTATTTTCCCGCAGCAGATGACTCCCTTCATCGTCGGCCGCGAAGCCAGCGTCCGCGCTCTCGAAGAGGCCCTGGCCGGCGACAAAAAGATTTTCCTGTCCACCCAGCACGATGCTTCGATCGACGACCCCAAGCCTGAAGAAATCTATGCGGTCGGCACGCTCGCCAACATCGTTCAGAGCGTCAAGCTCCCCGACGGCAATATCAAAGTCTTGGTCGAAGGAGTCGAGCGCGCCCGTGCCGTCTCCATCGCCACCGAAGAAGGCTTTTTCCGCGCCACCGTTCGTCTCCTCGGCGCTCGCGTAGAGCCTTCCCCGCAAGTCGACCAGACGGTACAGAAAATTACCGGCCTCTACGAACAATTCATCAAGCTCTCGCAAAGCCTGAATTACGACACCATGATCGCCGCGGCCCGCGTCGACGATCCCGCGCGCCTTTCCGACACCATCGCCGCCAACCTGCAGCTTCCCGTCGACGAAAAGCAGGACCTGCTCGAAACCGTCGATCCTCTCGAGCGCCTCAACCGCATTGGCGACATTCTCGAAATCGAGCTCGAAAAGCTCAATGTCGATCGCAACATCAACACTCGCGTCAAGCGCCAGATGGAGCGCGCCCAAAAAGAGTACTACCTTAACGAGAAGCTCAAAGCCATTCAGAAAGAGCTTGGCCGCGGCGAAAAAAGCGAAATCGACGAGCTGAAAAAGAAAATAGACACCGCCGGCATGAGCAAGGAAGTCCACGAAAAAGCCATCCAGGAGCTCAAGCGCCTCGAGCTGATGCCCCCGATGTCCGCCGAATCCACGGTCAGCCGCAACTACCTCGATTGGCTGCTCGCTGTTCCCTGGAAAAAGCGTTCCAAAGAGATTCGTGACATCAAAGCCGCCGAAAAAATTCTCAACGACGAGCATTACGGCCTCGAGAAAGTCAAAGAGCGCATCCTCGAGTTCCTCGCCGTCCGCCAGCTCGTAAAAAATCCCAAAGGCTCCATCCTTTGCTTCGTCGGACCTCCGGGCGTCGGCAAGACCTCGCTCGCCATGTCCATCGGTCACGCCACCGGCCGCAAATTCGTTCGCGTCTCGCTGGGCGGCGTGCGCGATGAAGCCGAAATTCGCGGCCATCGCCGCACCTACATCGGCGCTTTGCCCGGACAGATCATCCAGATGATGAAGAAGGCCGGCACGGTCAATCCGATTTTCGTGCTCGACGAAGTCGACAAAATGTCCACCGATTTCCGCGGCGATCCGTCCGCCGCGCTCATGGAAGTCCTCGACCCCGAGCTCAATCACTCCTTCACCGATCACTATCTCGACGTCGAGTACGATCTTTCCAAAGTGATGTTTGTCTGCACCGCCAACGTCCTGCACACCATCCCGCAGCCACTGCAGGATCGCATGGAAATCCTGCGCCTCCCGGGTTACACCGAGCAGGAAAAGCTCGAAATCGCCAAGCGCTTCCTCGTGCGTCGCGCCCGCGAAGCCACCGGCTTGACCGACAAGAATCTCACGCTCACCGACGAAGGTCTGCTCCACATCATTCGCCATTACACCCACGAAGCCGGTGTGCGCAGCCTCGAGCGCGAAATCCAGAATATTTCCCGCAAGATGGCGCGCAAGGTCGTCACCGAAGGCGTGGACGCCAAGGTCAAGGCCGAAATTACTCCGGCCAACGTCAACGATTTTCTCGGCGTTCTCAAGTTCCGCGAGTTCTGGCTCGAAAAGCACAATGAAATCGGCCTCACCACCGGCCTCGCCTGGACCGAAGTCGGCGGCTCCGTGCTCGCCACCGAAGCCACCTTGATGGAAGGCAAAGGCCGCTTGACGCTCACCGGAAAACTAGGCGACGTCATGCAAGAGTCCGCGCAAGCCGCCATGAGCTTCATTCGCTCGCGCTCGAATACCTACGGCCTCCCGAAAGATTTCTACCGCAACATCGATATTCACGTGCACGTCCCGGAAGGCGCCATCCCCAAGGACGGCCCCTCCGCCGGCATTACCATCTGCAATTCCATCGTCAGCGCCCTCACCAAGATTCCCGTGCGCTGCGATGTCACCATGACCGGCGAAATCACCTTGCGCGGCAAGGTTCTGCCCATCGGCGGCGTCAAGGAAAAACTCCTGGCCGCCCACCGAATGGGCTTGCGCACCGTGCTGCTTCCGAAGGACAATGAGAAGGACCTGGCGGACATTCCGCAGGAAATCCTCTCGAGCCTTACGGTACATTTTGTAGAGACCATGGATGAAGTGCTGCAGGTTGCGCTTGAGCGGCCTATCGTGCCCATTGAGCACGACGCCGTTGCGCCCGTCGCCGCCAATACTTTTGTGGCCGGCGCAGAGAAAGACAAGAGTTTGACCAACTAAAGCGGCGTTGTTTCGGGCGAGGCCCGCCCTGCCGTGTATCCCGCTCCGCGGTTACACGGAAAAGCGGTCGCTAGTTCGCTCCGTCGACGCTGCCTCCGGTTTGTCGGAAATCTGAAATTTGGTCTGCCTTTTCCTGGCCGGTTTTGCGTTCGTCTGCCAGTTCGGAGCGTCGCCTCGTACGGTAATCCGAAGTTCAGGTCGATTTCACAACCAGATCGTTTTCAAAATCAGGGTTCACCCTAAAAAGTTAAGGACATATGAAAGAAACAAGCGTTGAAGGAAACAATCAGATGAGCATCAGCCTTGCCGAGCTGAAGGAAAAAAATATCACCGACCTGGCTAAGATCGCCAAGGAACTGAACATTCCCGGCGCCAGCGGCATGCGCAAGCAGGAGCTGATCTTCCAGATCCTCCGCGCGCAAACCGAGAAAAACGGTTTGATCTTCTCCGAAGGCGTCCTCGAATGCCTCCCCGACGGCTTCGGCTTTCTCCGCGCCCCGGAGTACAACTATCTCCCCGGCCCCGACGATATCTACGTTTCTCCGTCGCAAATTCGGAAATTCGACTTACGCACCGGCGACACCGTCTCCGGCCAGGTTCGCCCGCCCAAGGATGGCGAGCGCTACTTCGCGTTAATCAAAGTGGAAGCAGTCAACTTCGAGGATCCCGAAGTTGCCCGCAGCAAAATCTTCTTCGATAACCTGACGCCGCTCTATCCCCAGGGCCGCCTCAAGATGGAGACCACCAAGGAATTGATGACCGGCCGCGTGCTCGATCTTCTCTGCCCAGTCGGCAAAGGCCAGCGCGGACTGATCAACTCGCCGCCGCGGACCGGCAAGACCATGATGCTGCAGGCCATGGCCAATGCCGTCGCCACCAATCATCCGGAAGTCGCGCTGATCGTGCTGCTGATCGACGAGCGCCCCGAAGAAGTCACCGACATGCAGCGCACCGTCAAGGGTGAAGTCATCAGCTCCACGTTTGACGAACCGCCGCAGCGCCACATCCAGGTCGCCGAAATGGTCCTCGAGAAAGCCAAGCGCCTCGTCGAGCACAAGCGCGACGTGGTCGTGCTGCTGGACTCCATCACGCGTCTCGCGCGCGCCTACAACGCTGTCACGCCACCTTCCGGCAAGGTGCTCTCCGGCGGTATCGACGCCAACGCGTTGCAGCGCCCGCGCCGTTTCTTCGCCGCCGCACGCAACGTCGAAGAGGGCGGCTCGCTCACCATCGTGGCCACCGCGCTCATCGACACCGGCAGCCGTATGGACGACGTCATCTTCGAAGAGTTCAAGGGCACCGGCAACATGGAAATTTATCTCGACCGCCGTCTCTCCGATAAGCGCGTTTTCCCGGCCATCGACATCCAGCGCTCCGGCACCCGCAAGGACGAATTGCTGCTTCCCCCCGACGAGCTAAGCCGCGTCTGGGTTCTGCGCAAGGTTCTCAGCCCGCTCTCCACCGTGGAAGCCATGGAACTCTTGCTCAGCCGCCTCACCAAAACCAAATCCAACGCCGAGTTCCTCGCCTCCATGTCCGCCCCCACCTGATCCTCCACCTATGTAGAGGCGTGCTCTAGCGCGTCCCCGCCTTTGTAGCGCCCGCCTTCTGAGGCGGGCTCTTAGATGTTCCTGTTCAGGACTTATTCGCGGCAGTGGGCGGCAGCGCCTTCAGCTTCTCCTGCGCCAGCGCCTTGTACGGGCTATTCACCGAAGCCGCGTCGGTGAACGCCGCTTTAGCTTCCGGCACGCGCTTTAGATTGAGCAGCGCGAATCCCAGGCGGTATTGGTTGCGCGCATAGCTTCCGTCATCGGCTCTGAGCAGAGGCGCGGCCGACTTCAAGTTGTCGACCGCTTGCGCGTTGTTCTTCTTCTCGATATTCACCTGGCCCAAGGCGCTCAACGCCAGTCCCTTCTGCAACGCGCTCTGCTGTTTCCACTGCTCGTCGGTAACGCCGTCCGGCTTTTTAGCCGTCTCCAGAAGCGCAACGGATTTCTTGGCAAACGCTTCCGCTTTATCGAGCTGCTCGCCTTTCTCGCTGTAGTAGTCGGCCAGCAGGAGCAACATGCCGAGATTATCGGGATCCTTGGCGAGCAGCCCGTTGGCTACGTCCAGCATTTTCGCGGTGTTCTGCGTCTGCCGGTAAGAGGCGGCCGCCACTCCCAAAGCTTGGTTTGCAAACGGAGAATTCGGAAAAAGTTGCGCAAAGCGTACCAGCAGCGCCGCGCGCTTGGCCGCGTCGGTAGTGCGATTGGCTGCGTCGACCAGCAGTTGCTCCATGTAGACGACGGTTTCGTGGACATCCTGAAGCGTTTGCGTCTTCTGGCTTTCCCAGGTCGCCTGATTCATTCCTTCGGGCGCCGCCTGCTCTTTGTACCTCTGCAGAATCTGCGCCGTCTTTTCTCCATAGGAGAACATCCGGTTGACGTCGCCCTTGCCCTGCGCCGCGCGCACCATGTTCACCCCATTTGAGAGGCTGTCCGGGTCCAGCGCAAACAATTTGTCTCCGTATTCCAGCGCCTTGTCGTAATTCTTCGCGCCGATGTAGTAGTTGACGTACTGGTCGTCGGCAAGGATGGCCATGTCTCCCTGCGCGCTGGCCGCAAATTTGTCGATCAGCGCCAGCTTCTGCGCCGGGTCGGCAGTAGCGTTGATTTCCGTCAACGCGTGATCGGCATCCGAATTCGCAGGAATCGGAACGAACTTCCCAATCTGCTGCGCGCAGGTTGGATTCGCCGTGCAAGCGATGCCCACCGCAAAAAGGAGAGCCCCAACGAGCACTTTCTCTCGCCACATGGATGCCTCCCAGGCCAACCTCGTCCTAGGTCGCCTGCAAACGCAATTTGCGCAAATCCTAGCGCCGCCCGCCCCGCAGCGCAAACAAATTCGCTTCCTGCTCGCGACTAACTCGCGCGGCGTAACTCTTGCCGTATCACGCGGCGCAGGGTTTTTTCGAGCGGCTCCTTGGCGTGCCGGACGTGTTGCCGCAAGACCTCATTGATAGCTGCCTGGTAGCTCCCGCCGCCGGCGCGCTCCACTTGATCGCGGAACCACGCAAGGATTTCGTCATCCAGACGTATCGTTATGCGCGTCTTGCCCTTGGGCACGGAGACGACCGCGCCACGCTTGGCCTTGCTGAAATCGTATTCACGTTTCATCGTGTTCCTCATAGGCCTTCTTCTCACGCGCCGATGCCCGGCGTGCTGAGATTAGGCGGACTGCGTCTCCGCGCCACGCATACACCACCACCAGTATTCGGCCAAGCGCATCCTTGCCCATGGTCACCCAGCGCTCCTCCTCATCGCAGTAAGGATCGCGCATCGTCAACGCAAGATCATCTTCTAGCGCCGCCGTAGCGTCGGCGAAACGGACACCATGTTTCGCATAGTTGGCCTTCGCCTTTGCCGCGTCCCATTCGTAGCTCAACGCAATTCCCATTGTATGCACAGTTGTGCATATATGTCGAGAGGCTTGTAATCCGGCGGACCTGAATCAGTCTCTGTGGTTTCCGTCCTCCAACTCAAATAAAAAGGATGATGCTTCCTGCACCCAGACTCCCTACGAACTGCGCCTCGCCCAGCAGAAGGGATGTGTTAACCCGGGCCCGATCGCGCATCAGCGCGATTGTGCTTCGACCCGACTCTTCACATGCGGCTCGAGGAGGCTCAGCGGGACGGCGCCTTGCCCTCTTTGCGCAGAAGACTTCCCTAGCGCAGCAAAGTCTCAAACCCTGCTTGCGCAAAATGCTGATCATGCGTCAACGCCGCTCGAATTTGCTCCGCTTCCATCACTTGAAAGCTCGCGCAGTCCGTCAGGCTCCAGCCCTTATCTGCCGCCCGCTGGTAGCGCTGCAGCGCGCTCTCAAATTGTGCCGGCGTCTGCGGGATGATCGTCAGGTTCTGATCTTGTCGAAGCCTCACGACCATTCTGCCCACGGCTTCGCGGTATAGACTATCGCTCAAACTATTGAGCACCTCCACGAGGACCATCTCGGTAGTCACCAGACTCTCCGATGAGACCTGTTGACTGACACTGATGGCCTTCTGATGAATCTGGTCTCGCGGATTCACAAGACCCATCCAGTAACTGGTATCAGCGAAAATCCGCGTCATTCATCCTTCTTCTTGCTTCCATAGAGATAATGATCAACATTTTTGGCCAAATCTGTCGGAAGACGCTTCCACGCGCTGTCGGGCACTTCCTTCGTCGCAGCCGAAACGATCTCCAAAATCGAATTCAATCCCTTCTTCTGTAGGGATTCTTTTTCCTCCCGTGCACCCACCTCGGGCTGTTCCTTTGTGTAACGGGTCTCGAACCCCAATCTCCGCAATATCTCTACGGCTTGATGTGAGTTCGTTGGGT
>DATNMD010000013.1:0-97558 GCA_035602505.1 Candidatus Acidiferrum sp. | reverse complement strand
CCCCCACGCGGCGTCGCTGCATCAGGCTTTCGCCCATTGTGCAAGATTCCCCACTGCTGCCTCCCGTAGGAGTCTGGACCGTGTCTCAGTTCCAGTGTGGCTGGCCATCCTCTCAGACCAGCTAACGATCAAAGCCTTGGTGAGCCATTACCTCACCAACTAGCTAATCGTGCGCGGGCTCCACCTCCGACGACTTACGCCTTTGAATCCTCGAACCGGAGTCCAAGGAATGTTATGCGGTATTAGCCCGCCTTTCGGCGGGTTATTCCCCATCAGAGGGCAGATTACCCACGTGTTACGCACCCGTGCGCCGTGCGCCATTTCCGTATTGCTACGGAAACGCGCACTCGACTTGCATGTGTTAAGCACGCCGCCAGCGTTCGCTCTGAGCCAGGATCAAACTCTCGTTTGAAGCCTGTCGCTTGGCGAAAAAAATGCCTGGGTTTGCACCCAGGCCAGCCTACCAAGCAAATTATTGTCGCTCGATTTACTCAAACCATTCACGCTCGAAAAGGGCGAATGGTACGAACGGATTCTGGCACATCGTATCGATTGTCAAAGAGCGATAAGCCCCCCTGTCCAGCAGAAAGGCGATGCAAACAACTAAAGAAGTATACGGGTGGGCCTACAGGGTTGTCAACACTTGAAAATCAGGAAATCCACAGAGGCCGTGGGAATCCCAAGACCCTTGTTGTGGCTGAGAGGTGTAAGAACTAAGATCACTCGCCGGAGGGGGGTTTTATGCAAATGCCGAGGCTTCTATGCGTTCTGCTGCTCACCATGCCTGTAGTGGCCGCGGAGAACGATCCCAAAACGATGTTCGCCAAACACTGGCAGGTCGCGAAGGAATTTACCTTGGCTGTGGCCGAAGCCATGCCCGCCGAAGGGTACGGCTTCAAGCCTAACCCGCAAGAGTTGAGCTTCGGCCAGCTTATGATCCATATTGCGGCGCAGAACTCGGACAGTTGTGCGACCGCCACCGGAACAGAGCCGCCACCATCAATGCCGTCCTCGAACGCCGAGCCGCCCGCGATGGATAAGCAGACGGCTATCAAATTACTCACCACTTCTTTTGACAAGTGCGCCAAAGAAATTGATGCCATGCCGCCGGAGCAGTGGAACAAAGAGGTTTACAAATTTCAAGGCAAGTCGGTGCTCGCGGGCGAGGCGCTGTGGTATACGTTCACGCATATGGCACATCATCGCGGGCAGGCCGAAGTCTATCTGCGAGTGAAGAACATCAAGCCGCCGGCATGGCGGTTTTAGCAATCGCCCGTCCCTCGCTCATCCGCCAGGATTCACCAAGAATGACAATGGCTGGACTTTCGCCGTCTTGGGCGCAGCCGCAGCTCTCTCACCGTGAACGCGACGTGCAGTGCGGATTTCAGATTCTTCAAACGGCAAAAGGCCGGCTGCCTTTCGGCTCTGCCGCTGTTACCATGTGCGGTCATGGGGCAGAGTCTAGTCAACACGGTTCGCGGGGCGATCGAAAAGCAAGGGTTGCTGCGCGCGGGAGAGCGCGTGGGCGTTGCGGTGTCGGGCGGCGCCGATTCGGTGGCGCTGCTGCTGCTGCTCTTGGAGTTACGGAAACAGCTTGGTGTCGTGCTCAGCGTTGCCCATTTCAATCACAAATTGCGCGGCAAAGATTCCGAAGCGGATGAAAAATTCGCGGCGAGGCTGGCGGCGGGGTATGGATTGGCTTTTCATTCGGCGCACGCGGATGTTGCGGCCAAGGCGAAACGAAACAAAACCAATCTGGAGGATACCGCGCGGCGAGCACGCTACGAGTTTTTCGCGACGCTAGTTCAGGGAGGGCATTTAGACAAGGTAGCGGTGGCGCATACGGCGGACGACCAGGCGGAGACGGTGCTTGCGCATATTTTGCGGGGAACTGGACTGGCAGGGCTGGGCGGAATTCATCCTGAAGTGGGGCACGTTGTGCGGCCCTTGCTCGGCGTGCGGAGACCAGAATTGCGCGCTTATCTCCGATCGAAGAAACAAACGTGGCGCGAGGATTCGACGAATCGCGATACGACGAGAACGCGGGCGCGAATTCGTAGGAAACTGATTCCCATTCTGGTGAGGCAGTTCCAGTCGGCGGTGGTGGAACATCTAGCGGCGCTAGCAGAGTTTGCGCGAGAGGACGAGGCGCTTCTTGAGGCCCTGGCAAAGGAGCGCGCTGAAGGATCGATCCAGAGGAAGACGGGCAGCGTGCACATCCTGGTTCGAGATCTATTGGCTTGCAAAAAGACAGGAGATCTCGCCGCGGGGAGTGCTGAAGAGAAAAATCGGGCGATTAGCCGACGAATGGTGCGGCGGATCGTCGGAGAACTGAAACCGCGCGAGGGGCAGCTCAACGCGGAGCATGTGCACTCAATAGTGGAGTTGGCGGAAAGCGGCGAGAACGGCAAATACCTGCAATTGCCCGGGGGGCTACAGGTGCGGCGCGAGCATGACGCGCTGATTTTCCGCGCTGCAAGCAGCGTTGCTGAACCCAAACACAAACCCTTGCAATTCGAGCGCGCGATTAACTTTAATGCTATGGAAGCCGTCGTTAGCGTGCGGGAACTAGGTTGCGTCTTCCGCTTCAGGGTGATTGACTGGCCCGCGAAGAGAGGCGACACTATCGAGAAGGGGTTTGTACTGGATCGCGACGCACTGCAGTCTCCGCTGGTGTTGCGGAACTGGCGCCCGGGCGACAAACTGCGGCCTTGCGGCCACCGAAGCGAGCACAAGCTGAAACGCTTGTTGAGCAAAAAGCGCATGAGCCGGTGGGAGCGCGAAGGTTGGCCGGTATTGACGAGTCGCGGAGTGCTGGTATGGGCGCGCGGCTTTGCAGTGGCGACGGAATTCGCGGCGGGTGAGAAGACTCGGGCCGGCATCGTGATCAGTGAGGAAGCGATTTCGTGAGGAGAGGTCGAGGAGGGAAGGACAACACCAACCGCGGTTCGGTATTTTCTCCAGCACGAATTGCCACGAGAGTGGCAGAACTAGGCCGACAGATTTCGAGAGCGTGCGGAGGTAAGCGCTTGGATGTGGTGATCACTCTGGACCGAGGCTTTGTATTCGGAGCGGATCTGATACGCCACATTGACGCGCCAACCGTATGCCACTTTGTTCGCGAGGAGGTTCGCGACGTGGATCAGGGGGGGCATCTGCGGCGCGAAGTGGCTTTTGGTAGTGGACCCGACGTAAAAGGCCGCGATGTGTTGTTGGTGGACGCGGTGCTGGACAGCGGGGTGACGCAGGAATTTCTGCTGCGAAGGCTTGGTGAAAGCCAGCCAAGGTCGTTGCGTTTGGCCGTATTGCTGGACAAGCCGGAACAGCGTCGAGTGGGCCTCGAGCCCGATTACTTTGGGTTCCGGACCGCATCTAATGGTTTATGGGTAGGATACGGCCTGGCGGCGTCTAATGGGATGGGCCGCAATGAAAAAGGTTTGTCGATGAAGCCGCTTGCAGGGAGGCGGCGAGGGCGGAATAGATAAGAGGCGATCCGGTGCTACAAGGGAAAAAACCCTCGGGGCTCGGAACAAAGGTGAGGATGACGTGAATTCTAGTTCTACGGCGAAGACGATTCTGTTCTGGATATCGATCGTGTTCCTGGGCGTGATGCTCTGGAGATTGGTGTCCGCGAACGGACAGGCGGCGCGCGATGATGATCCAAGCTACAGCGAGTTCATGTCAAAAGTTGATAACGGCGACGTCAAGGAAGTCACCATGTATTTGTCGCCGAACAGCTATGAATTGCAGGGCGAATACGCGCGGCCGGCGAACCGGAAGTTCCACGTAACGATTTTCAAGGAAGCGGCTCCGGACCTGACCAAGCAACTGAAAGACAAAGCCGTTCAGATCAAGGTAAAGGAAGTGCGCAGCGGCGACTGGGTTTTGATTTTGCTGAACGCGGCTCCGCTGATTTTGCTTGTGGGATTCTGCCTGTTCCTGATGCGCCAGATGCAGGCCGGCGGAAACAAAGCGCTGAGCTTTGGGAAGTCGCGGGCGCGGCTTCTTTCCGCACAACAGAAGAAAGCGACGTTTAAGGATGTCGCTGGAACGGATGAAGCCAAGGAAGAGCTGCAAGAAATCATTGAGTTCCTGAAGGATCCCCAGAAATTCCAAAAGCTTGGCGGGCGCATCCCGAAAGGTGTGCTGCTCGTCGGACCTCCGGGAACGGGCAAGACTTTGCTGGCTCGTGCGATTGCCGGCGAGGCGAACGTGCCCTTCTTTTCGATTTCCGGCTCGGACTTTGTGGAAATGTTTGTAGGTGTCGGCGCGAGCCGCGTCCGCGATCTTTTCGAGCAAGGCAAAAAGAATGCGCCTTGCATCATCTTTATCGACGAAATTGACGCCGTCGGGCGCCATCGCGGCGCAGGTCTTGGCGGGGGTCACGACGAGCGCGAGCAGACCTTGAACGCGTTGCTCGTTGAGATGGACGGTTTTGAGTCCAACGAAGGCGTGATCCTGATCGCGGCGACGAACCGGCCGGACGTGCTCGATCCGGCGCTGCTGCGCCCGGGCCGTTTTGACCGCCGCGTGGTGGTCGCCCGACCGGACGTGAAGGGCCGCGAGGAAATTCTTCGTGTGCACACGCGCAAGGTGCCGATTGCCGACGACGTGGATTTGTCCATCATCGCGCGCGGCACGCCGGGATTTTCCGGCGCGGACCTGGCAAACCTGGTGAATGAAGCGGCGCTTTGGGCGGCGCGGCAGAACCGCAAGTTCGTGATGATGTCGGACTTCGAAATGTCCAAGGACAAAGTCCTGATGGGCGTCGAACGCAAGTCCATGATTCTGTCTGACGAGGAAAAGAAGAACACGGCGTATCACGAGGCCGGACACGCGCTGGTGGCGGCCATGACTCCAGGCGCGGACCCGGTGCACAAGGTCACGATTATTCCGCGCGGCATGGCGCTGGGCTTGACCATGCAGTTGCCGGAAGACGACAAGCACACATACACGCGCGAATATCTCGAGGCGATGCTGGCGGTGTTGATGGGCGGACGTTCGGCCGAAGAAATTTTCCTTGGCCACATCACTACCGGCGCCGGCAACGACATCGAGCGCGCCACGGACATCGCCCGCAACATGGTCTGCGAATGGGGCATGAGCGAGCTTGGCCCGCTGGCCTACGGCAAGAAAGATGAAGCCATCTTCTTGGGCCGCGAGATTGCGCAGCACCGGGACTACTCCGAAGACACCGCGATCCAGATCGACAAAGAAGTGAAACGCATCGTCAACGGTGGCTACGAGAGTGCTAAAAGCCTGTTGTCGAATAACCGAAAAACCCTGGAACGCATCGCGCTGGCGCTGCTCGAGCGCGAAGTCATCGACGCCAACGAAGTGAAGCTGCTGATGGAAGGCAAGCCGCTGCCGGAAAAGCCGCGGACGCCCCCCACAACTCCACAGGCGGCGCCGAGCACGGATCCGAAGGTGGTACGGCCGGAATTGCGGCCGGCCCCGGGATTTACACGCGGTGAGAACCCAGCGAAGGCGTGAGTCGTAAACTGTAGGTTCTTGATTTTGGAAATTTTAGAGGCGCGGGAATCCGCGCCTCTTTTTTTCGAAAAGCGATGACTCTTTTTTGGTCAGAAGGTTTAGAATAGCGCCATGGGAAAGAATCAAGAGCCGCTTAAGGTCACGTGCCCGTGCTGCAAGGCGAAATTGTCCGTCGATGCGGCGCTGGGGGTGGTGCTTTCTCACGAAGAACCGCCGCGCAAAGGGCCTGACGTGGACCTGACCAATGCAGCGGGAATCTTGAGCGAGCAGCAGCGGCAGCGCGAAGATAAATTCGCCGATTCCTGGTTCCGGGAAACCAACAAGGAAGACATCCTGGCCAAGAAGTTTGAAGAAGCGATGAAAAAAGCCAAGGATGCGCCTGTGGGTAAGCCCATCCGGGATTTCGACCTGGATTAAGCAGTGACTCGTGACTGGTGACTCGTGACTCGTGAAAATCTCTCTTGTGTAGAGTCGCATTTTATCTGTGTTTTCCCTGCCTGCTGAATGGTTATCCGAAAAAGACTTCAGTTAAAGCTGCGCTCGAGAACTCTGAATCTGGGCGACCGTACGCTCGTGATGGGCGTCCTGAACGTTACGCCGGACAGTTTTTCCGATGGCGGCAAATTCCTTGACCCGCAACGCGCGGTAGAACATGCGTTGGAAATGGAGCGAGCCGGCGCCGACCTGCTCGACATTGGCGGGGAATCGACGCGGCCGGGCTCGACCGGCACGGCGGCGGAGACGGAACTCGCGCGCATTCTGCCGGTGTTGGAAGGCCTGCGCGGCGCGCTAAAAATTCCCATTTGTATCGACACACGCAAATCCCAGGTAGCGGAAGCCGCCATTAGCGCGGGCGCGCAAATCATCAACGACATCTCCGGCCTGCGTAGCGATCCGCGCATCGCCGAAGTTGCGCAGCGACGCGGCGTACCCATAATCCTGATGCACATGCGCGGCGAGCCACGGACCATGCAGAAAAAGCCATTCGCGCGCGACGTGATGAAGGACGTGGCCCAGGGTTTGCTGGCGTCAATCACAAAGGCGCGAAAGGCTGGAATCCGAAAATCACAGATCATCATCGATCCGGGCATCGGGTTCGGGAAAAGCTTCGAGCAAAACTACGAATTGCTACGGAAACTGCCCGAACTGGCGAAGCTCGGCTGTCCTCTACTGGTGGGCGCATCCCGCAAAGGTTTCTTGGGCGCGACCCTGGCACGCAATGGCAAACCGGCACCGCCCGAGGAGCGCCTCTGGGCCACCGCCGCAACCGTGACCGCTAGCATTCTCGGCGGGGCGCACATTGTGCGCGTCCACGACGTAGCGGAAATGGCCCAAGTCGCGCGGGTCGCCGACTGCCTCCTGGACTCCGCCAGCTGCCGCAGTTTTCACTAGCCAAGGCAAAGCTGCCCAAGCTACAATCCTCCGCATCGGTTTTCCCTAGGAAAAAAAGATGTTTATGCCTCGCTACATCTCATTCGTCGCTGTCGCGTAAATCCGCTGCTTAGGCGGACCAACTCTCTCCCGTTTCAACCACACTAATTGCAGTCGCGCGAGCCCGTTTGCACCGCGCTCTCGCAGAAATGTACAGGTTCCTATGGAAACGCAAGAAATTACGCCCGCGACACCGCCGGTTCCTATCTGGAGCTCCATTCGCGAAGCGCTGCGCGGTTCGCATCAGGATTTCACCACCGGCAGCCTCAATCGCGCCATTCTCCTGCTGGCCATCCCCATGGTGCTGGAGATGGTGCTGGAGTCGCTCTTCGCGGTGGTCGACGTGTTCTGGGTCGGTCGGTTGGGCGCGGACGCTGTCGCCACTGTCGGCCTCACGGAGTCGCTGCTCAGTCTAGTTTTTGCGGTGGGACTCGGGTTGAGCCTCTCGACCACGGCAATGGTCGCGCGGCGCATCGGCGAGAAAGATCCCGCAGGCGCAGCGGTGGCGGGCGTGCAAGCCATCATCATCGGCATCGCGATCTCGCTGCTGGTCGGCATCCCGTGCGTGTTTCTGGCTCCGCGCCTGCTTGGCTTGATGGGCGCGTCTCCGCAGATCGTCGCGGTCGGTAGCGGCTATGCACGTATCGCCTTGGGCGGCAGCGGCGCCATCATGCTGCTGTTCCTCAACAATGCAATTTTTCGCGGAGCAGGCGATGCCGCGATAGCGATGCGCTTGCTGTGGGTCTCAAACATCATCAACTTAGTGCTCGATCCGTGCCTCATTTTCGGCTGGGGACCTTTCCCCAAGCTCGGCGTGACAGGGGCAGCCCTGGCGACATTCACCGGGCGCAGCGTCGGCGTGTTGTATCAGTTTTATCGTTTGCTGCGCGGCACGGAACGCATCCGCATCTTACGACATCAAATTCGCCTGGAGCTCGGCGTGTTGTGGAGGTTGGTACGCGTGTCGCTGACGGGCATCTTGCAATTCGCCATTGCGCACACGAGTTGGATAGGGTTGGTGCGCATTGTCAGCCTGTTTGGCTCGGCAGCGCTCGCCGGCTACACCATCGCAATCCGGATTCTTATTTTCATCATTCTGCCGAGCTGGGGGCTGAGCAACGCCGCCGCCACGCTCGTTGGCCAAAACCTGGGCGCAAAACAACCGGAGCGCGCGGAAGCCTCCGTATGGCGCACCGGCTTCTACAACATGCTGTTCCTCGGCGCCATCGGCGTGTTCTTCATTTTCTTCGCCGAGCCGGCCGTTCGGCTATTCACGAACGATCCCGAAGTGGTGCCGCTTGCAGCGTCCTGCCTGCGCATCCTGAGCTACGGAAACATCGGCTACGCCTATGGCATGGTCATGCTACAAGCTTTCAATGGCGCGGGTGACACCGTGACGCCGACCATCGTCAACTTCTTCGGCTTCTGGCTGCTGGAAATTCCCCTGGCGTATGCGCTGGCGATTCCGTTGCACATGCGCTCAAAAGGTGTCTTCCTCTCCATCGTGATTGCCGAAGCGGCGATTGCCGCGGCCGGCGTTGTGTTGTTCAAGAGGGGCCGCTGGAAGCGCCAGGAGATCTAAGTTCATCGCTGAGGATGAGTGTCTGTCAACGAGCTAAGGAAAGGTACTAAGGTGAACCCCGCATTGCCGCCAGGCATCTTGCGTGACTAAATGACGTCTGGGGATTGCACTGGAATTTCAAGCCCGCGGTGCATTCCAGGTCAGCAGGAGCGTTTTGGCATCGGTACTCATAGTAGTCGACGACCATCCGGCGATCCGCCGGGCCCTTCGCGCGGCGTTCGAGCGCCAGCCGGGGTTTAGCGTGTGCGGCGAAGCTGAAGATGGATTCGACGCCATCGGCAAAGCCAAGAAACTCGCGCCGGGTCTGATTATTCTGGACTTCCGCATGCCGGTGATGGATGGCCTGGAGGCTGCGCGGGAACTTAAGAAACTGTTCCCGCAAGTTCCGCTGATGATGCTTACCTGCTATCACAGCAGTGCCGCGGAAAAAGAGGCGCTGGCTTCCGGTGTTACGGCAGTCTTCTCGAAACCGGACGGTATGCAGAACCTGATATGGCAGGCCCGTGCGGTGTTGAAGCCCTCACTCTGATTTGCAAATTGGCGGGAGTGTCCGCGTAGTTGGGCGCGTCTAAAGGCGCGCGTTTTGGGTGCTGAAGTTCGCAACGATTTTTCGGGTGCGCTGATCGAAGATTACGTACTCTCCCTGCGAGCTGGCGGCTAGTTCCTTTGCCCGCGATTTTGCAGTTTCCAGATCATGCACGGCTTCGATCCACACCAGGTTGGCAGCATCTTTTTTCAAGATGTCATACGCGGCCGATACCATTCTGTTTTCATTTCCTCATAAGACCGGAGGCCCATCTGACGGGCGGTTGATCGCAAGCGAATTCAGTGTCCCGGCAAAAGTGGACCTCCCGGCGTTTTCTGATTGCAGCTTACCGGCGCCGCGGAAAATCTCAAGCAGGTGAATCCTCGAATTCGTTGCGGGGAATGCATCAGTTGTACGGGATTCGCTTTAGAATGAGCCGCGATGAACCCCATCGACGGCGGAGATATCAATTCACGTGGGGAGCAGCTCAAAGACGGGATAGTTGGGCGCAATGTCGCGGAAGGCTGCGACTGGTGAGCCAGCGGGCACGGGAAAGTACCGCTGCACTGCGGGTTTGTAGCTCTCTAAGTATAATTTCAGAATCTCGAGTTTTTCAGAGTCTGGGATGGGCCGCAGCCGGAATTTCCGCCGCGTGCTTCCCCTCTTAAGCAGGATTTCTCCAGTAGCTTCCGCGTTGCGCACCCATTGCGTCCTGCCGCGCGGGGCCACAAGGTACAGCTTGCCGCCGACCTGAAGCAGATTTACAGGCGTCGAGTAAACGCGCCCAGTTTTTCGCCCGCGCACCTGCAAGAGCTGCATGTAGCCCGGCCCGATCCCGAGACCAACCAAGAATCCGAGCGTGCGATTGAAAAGCGCTTCCACGGTGCTGGGCTTGCGAAAAGCGGGCAATTGTACGCCGTTGCTCACGACCACATTGTAGACCTTTTGTGCTGTGCGTCTCACGCTACATCCGCGACCCGCGGCGCCGACGCCAGTTTCTCTTGCTGCGCCGGTTCGTGATTGGCTTCTTGGTCGGAATTGTCTTAATCATGGGATTTGTGAGCGAGTTCAGCTCGTTGGCCACTTTTGCCGGTTTTGTCACCGCCGGTATTGCCGTGTTGCAAGCGCTGCTTTTATCCGTCGCGGCATATTTCTTTGTGGTCGGGCGATATGGAATCCGCGTTGGCGATCGCATCAGCATCGCGGGCGTGACCGGCGATGTGCTCGATATCGGCCTGGTACGTTTATATCTAATGGAGCTCGCCGGCACCAGTGTGGATCTCTATCCTACGGGACGCATCGTTGTTTTCTCCAATTCCGTGCTGTTTCAGCCGGGCACGCGGAATATACCTGGCATGAACTCGCCGTCACTCTGGCTCTCGGCGGCAACTGCAAACTCGTGCAGGACAAAATCTCCAGCACCGTGAATTCCGTCTATGAACAATACCGCGAGAGAATTGAGCGGCAACTTAGGTGACAGAATTGGTATGATTGATTCATCGGCGAATTTAGCCGCACGAGTTTTTAGATCGGCCTCGTGCTCAGCGGTTACGAGGTAGTTTAAATGGAACAAGCCCTCGGAGTGCACCGACTTCACTTCGCCTTCACAATCGCGTTTCACTACATTTTCCCGCAGTTGACAATGGGTCTGGCGCTGCTGCTCGTCTATTTGAAAACGAAAGCGCTGCGCACCAATGACGAACACTACAATCGCGCGGCCCGATTTTGGGGGCGAATCTTCGGAATCAACTTCGCCGTCGGCGTGGTCACCGGGATTCCCATGGAATTTCAGTTCGGCACCAACTGGGCCGCGTTTTCCAGAGCTGCCGGCGGAGTCATCGGGCAGACCCTCGCCATGGAAGGCGTGTTTTCTTTCTTTCTCGAATCCAGTTTTCTGGGCCTGTTTCTTTTCGGCGAAAAGAGGCTGGGACGTATCGGCCACTGGTGGTCGGCATTTCTCGTTTGGTTGGGCTCGTGGCTTTCCGGCTACTTCATCGTCGCGACCAACGCCTGGATGCAATATCCGACCGGCCATCGCGTTGACTCGCACGGGCAAATAGAACTCGCCAGCTTCTGGTCGCTGCTGCTCAACAAATGGGTGTTCTGGCAATACGCGCATACGATGCTGGGTGCCGTGCAGACGGCTACCTTCGTGATGGCCGCCGTCGGCGCATTTTATTTGCTCACCAAGCGCCACGAGTCTTACGGAAGAACCTTCGTGAAGGCAGGCGTGTTGGTTGGCGTAGTGGCAGCGATCCTGCAACTCTTTCCCACCGGCGACGCGCAAGGAAAATTAATCGCGGATCACCAGCCCGTCACACTCGCAGCCATGGAGGGTCTCTTTGAAACTCAAAGTGGCGCCCCGCTGGTCATCATCGGCCAGCCAGACGTCCAAAAACGCCGGCTCGACAATCCGATTGAAATTCCCACCATGCTGAGCTTTCTGACTTACCGGCAATGGAAAGCTAATGTCCGCGGACTCGATGCGTTCCCGCAGGATCAATGGCCGGATATGATCGCGCTGCTGTATTACAGCTACCACGTCATGGTCGGGCTTGGCACAATTTTCATTGCCGTTATGGTTTTAGCTGTGTTGATGCTGTGGCGCCAAAGGCTCTACGAGTCCCGCGGGATGCTCTGGGTGCTCATGCTTTGCGTCCCACTGCCCTACATCGCGAATACCGCGGGATGGATGACCGCGGAGCTGGGGCGTCAACCCTGGATCATCTATGGGCTGATGCGCACAGCTCACGGAGCGTCGCCGCAGGTCGGCGCGGGCAATGCGTGGTTCACGCTGATCGGCTTCATGGGTTTGTATGCCGTGCTCGGTATTTTGTGGCTGTTTCTCGTGTATCGCGAGATCGAGCACGGACCCGAGCCCGATGACTCTTTGCACAGCGAGCCCGCGGTCGCCATCGCGGCGGATTGAGGAGCGCGGATGGGAACAATCTGGTTTTGCCTCGTCGCCCTCATGATCACCGTGTACGTCTTGCTGGATGGCTTCGATCTCGGCGCCGGTGCAATTCATCTTTTCGTGGCGAAAACAGACGAAGAACGCCGCCAGGTTCTGGCAAGCATCGGACCCGTCTGGGATGGCAACGAAGTGTGGCTGATAGCGGCCGGCGGCACGCTCTATTTCGCTTTCCCTGCTCTCTACGCCAGCGGGTTCAGCGGATTCTATTTGCCGCTGATGATTGTTTTGTGGCTGCTGATTTTGCGTGGAATCTCGATCGCGTTTCGCAATGAGATCATCAGCAAGGTCTGGGACCCGTTCTGGGACTTTCTGTTTTTCGCCTCAAGCTTGCTTCTAGCTATTTTGTTTGGCGCCGCTCTGGGGAATGTCGTGCGCGGCGTTCCGCTCGATGCCAGCGGGTATTTCTTCGAGCCGTTGTGGACGGACTTTCGGCTGGGTGAACAAACCGGAATTCTGGATTGGTTCACGATTCTGGTCGGCGTACTGTCGCTGCTCGTCCTGGTGATGCACGGCGCGCTGTGGGTGCGGATGAAAACCACCGGCGCAGTGAATCAGCGCTCCACCAAGGTCGCCACTAACATATGGTGGGGCGTAATTATCGTGACCGCTGTTGTAACGGCAATCACTTTCAAGATTCAGCCGCAAGTGAAAGAAAACTTTGTCACCTGGCCGTGGGGATTTGTTTTCCCGCTTCTGGCCATTGCGGGGATTGCCGGCGTGCGCTTCGAGTTGGTGAAACGCGACGAGCGAAAAGCATTCTTCGCCTCTTGCGCATACTTGACAGGGATGCTGACCAGCGTCGTCTTCGGCCTGTATCCGCTGGTTCTACCCGCGCGCAATCCTATTTATTCACTTACCATTGCGAGCGCCAAAGCGGGAGACTACGGCCTGAAAATAGGCGCCGTGTGGTGGACGATTGGTATCCTGCTCGCGGCTGGATACTTCACCTACGTCTACCGCTTCTTCGCAGGCAAAGTCGTGGTTGCGAAGGACCAGACTTATCACTGAGCCTGAACGGCGGCGCGAAACCGCCTCGTGCGGATAAGTGTGCTCGTTCAGAATGATTGGTGCCACCCGGTAGAGTGTCTGGATGAGAGAACCGAGATGGATGAAGAGGTTGCCCGGCAGCCCGTGCCGGCTTCAGGGGATGTTGTTTTATTTCTTCAACGGCCGGAACGCCGTGCGCACCTGCCGGCATTTTGGTACCAGCCGCCAGTCGTTGGACGAGTACACATCCTTGTAGAAGAACTATCTTGTGTGTATCCTCAAAACTTGATGCGACCTAAGCTGGTAATCGCGATTCTGGTGCTGGCGCTGTCGGCAGACAATTCTGGTGTCGCCTCGATGTGCGCCGCTTATTGCATGTCATCTGTGTCTGTTCATCATCATATGGAGTCGCAGCCAGGCTCGACAAGCATCAGCGATCATATCCATGCTCATCATAAGGGTGCCGAGTGCACGGAGTGTCCGCCCAAGTCAGGGAACAGCCTGAACCAGAAGGCCGATTGTGCCAGCTTGGTTCAAGTTCAGGCGCTCAAGGAAGGTTTCTTCTCTCTTGATGCACCGAGTGGAGCCGCGCAGGTCCATGTTGCCGACAGTCCTGGCTACACCCTCGGATCAGCTTGTGATGGCGAGCGCTCTTTGGCCTTTTACGCTTCTCGCACAATCAGAAATTCCAACTCTGCTTCGGTTCCCCTTCGTATCTAGGAAACCCTCTAACTAGTCAGTCCGCTTGTTCGCGGACGGCGCTTCCGTGCAAGTCCGTCTGCATTCAGTGTTCCTCGTAACCAATACACTTTCGAAATTCGGTCATTCGACCTTGAAAGGAAAAAAGATGAGTAGCAGACGTGGGTTTTTGCGAAGTGTGCTGGCTGGAGCAGGAGTGGTGGCTTCCGCGAAAGTGCTGTCCGCCCAAGAGATGCAAATGCCGGGAGACATGCCCGGAATGAAGATGAAAGGAAAGAAGCAATCCGTGCATGACCACGGCTCTCCTGTTCTTGTCGAGACACCGGACGTGCCTAACCTACCCTGGCGCATGGACGGAAATGTAAAGGAGTTCCATCTCATCGCCGAACCCGTCAAACAGGAAATCAACCCCGGGCGTGTCGTGGACCTTTGGGGTTACAACGGCAGCGCGCCGGGCCCCACGATTCAAGTGAACCAAGGCGATCGCGTTCGCGTCATCGTGGACAACCACCTGCCGGAATCGACATCGATGCACTGGCACGGCTTCGAAATCCCAAACGAAATGGACGGCGCGCCGGGGGCAAGTCAAGACCCAATCCCGCCTGGCGGTCGGTTCGTCTACGAATTCACCCTTCGCCAGGAAGGAACGTACTTCTACCATTCCCACATGGCCATGCAGGAAATGATGGGAATGATCGGTGCATTCGTGATGCACGCAAAGGATAGCTACAAACCGCGCGTCGACAAAGACTTCGTGATCATTCTCCAGGAGTACGCCATCTTGCCCAATATCACCGTCCCCAACTCCATGAATATGGAGTTCAACTGGCTCACGTTCAACGGCAAAGCGGCACCAGCGACGACTCCCTTGATCGTGCGGCACGGTGAGCGAGTACGGATTCGCCTAATCAACCTCGGCATGGACCATCACCCGATCCACCTCCACGGCCATCAGTTTATGGTCACGGGAACAGAAGGAGGACGACAGCCGGAGTCGACCTGGGGTCCGGGAAACACGGTGCTCGTGGGTGTGGCGCAATCACGCGACGTCGAGTTTGTCGCCAACAATCCCGGCGACTGGATGCTGCATTGCCATCTTCCTCACCACATGATGAACCAGATGTCGTCGATGGTTGGCCCGATGTCACGCCGAAATGGAATGCCCGCGGGTCTCGACATGGAGCGAGGCATGGGAATGCTGCGACAGGGAAGTGCCACGTCTGAGGAAAACGGTCCAAGCCTGGGTCGCGGAATGGGCGTCGGTTCGACATGGGAGCAAACCGTATCGAATTCTCCGCTGAAAGCCGGAAGTCCGATGCAGCACCAAGGGATGCAAATGGGCAAGCCCGAAATCAGCAAGGATGCGAATTCCGTGCCGGGCTTTCCGCAGGATGCCTTCATGGAAGGTCCCATGATGGCGATGGATCAGATGGTCGACAAACCTGAAAATTTTGGCTTGCGTCCCGGCTGGAGCGGCTTCATGGCGGGAATGATGACGTTCGTACGCGTGCTGCCTCAAGACAAGTACGACCAAATCATGGAGCTTCGAAAAAAGCAGGAAGGCAAGAAGCATGAAGATGAACATGCCGGAAATGGAGCACAAAGATGAATAACCTGACTACGGCGGTGAAGTTTATGGAAGTGAGGATCGAAACAGTGTCACTACTCCGTGGTGCAACCCGATTCCTCCTCTGCTTTTCCTGGGCTTTGTTCCTGGTCACCTTGCCGGGCCGAGCGCAAACTCCAGCTTCCGAGCAGAAGACGATCACACTCGAAGAACTGCAACAGATCGCCTTACAGAACAACCCCACGTTCGCGCAATCGGCCGCTAACATCCGAGCCGCGGAAGGCAGGAAGAAGCAATCGGGACTCTATCCGAACCCAACCATCGGTTACCAGGGCGAACAGATCCGAGGCGGGTCGTTTCACGGGGGCGAGCAAGGGTTTTTCGTTCAGCAGGACATCGTGCTGGGTGGAAAGCTGGGCCTGAATCGAAAGATTTTTGACCAGGAGCTTAAACAGGCAGAAACAGAAGCCGAGGAGCAAAAAGTGCGGGTAGTCACGAACGTGCGGATGTCCTACATCCAAGCACTGGCTGCCCAGCAGACGCTGGAGTTGCGGCAAAACCTCGGCAAGCTAGCCAACGACGCCGTTGAGACCACCCACCAACTGGTGAATGTCGGCCAAGCGGACGCTCCCGACGCGCTCGCATCGGAAGTGGAAGCGGAACAGGCGCAACTCGCGGTCACCATGGCCGAACAGAACCAGCAGCGGGTTTGGAAAGCACTGGCCGCCGTCGTGGGGAATCCGCGCCTTTCCTTGATGCAACTCGAAGGAAAACTCGAAGACACCCCGCCGGTGAATGCGGAGGACCTCGTGGAGAAAATCGTCAACGAAAGTCCGGCCGTCAGGATCGCCGAACTCGGTGTCAAGCGAGCCGAAGCGGCCTTGGCCCGCGAAAGGCGGGAACCCATTCCCGACCTGCAACTGCGCGGCGGCATGCAGCAGAATGGCGAGTTGTTGTCTCCGCCTAGCGGGAGAGCTGTGGGACTGCAGGGTTTTGCCGACGTGGGGGTGAGAATTCCTATTTTTAACCGCAACCAGGGAAACATTGCCACTGCTAAGGCTGATGCAGAACGGGCGAAGCGCGAAGTGGACCGCGTGAAGCTCCTTTTGCGGGAACGAGCGGCAAGCGTCGTCCAGAACTACACGTTCTCGCAGACTGCAGTCGACCGCTATAAAAACCAGATGATACCGAGAGCACAGAAGGCGTACAAGATGTACAGCAAGAAATACCAAGAGATGGCTGCGGCTTACCCGCAAGTCCTCATCGCCCAGAGAACCCTGATGCAGCTAGAAGTCTCCTACATCAATGCATTGGAGAGTTTCGCCACGAGCTCCCTTTTTCTCCAGTCCTACTTGCTCACCGACGGACTCGAAGCTCCTGCACAACCAGGCGGCATCGACAAGCCCGTGCGTGAGGTCAACATGCCGCTTCCGATGACCGCAAACCCGCAGTAAAGGTGAGCACACGCGCGCTCTTAGATGCCTGGGCGGCTACGGGTGGCGAGTGCGAAACACTAGTACCCCGGTCACGTTGACCAGCCGAAAATTTGCTGCGTACTGTCAAATTAGGCGTATCCGTGTGCGCGGCCGCACCTGTCGGGAGCCGCTACCGTACTGCGGATGCAAAAGTTAAAGGATAACCGGCGTATCTTCCATGTCTGACGTACCCATGACGACGCTTGCGAAGGCCGGGCGTTACGAAATTGTCGGCGAACTGGGCCGCGGTGCTATGGGTGTCGTCTACAAGGCCACCGACCCTGTCATCGGCCGCACCGTCGCGGTCAAAACGATCAAGCTCAGCGCCGAAGGCACTGGCCTCACGCGCCCGGAGCTTCTCGCCCGCTTTCAGACCGAAGCGCGCGCCGCGGGCCTCCTGACCCACGCCAACATCGTCGTAGTCTTCGACGCCGGTGAAGAAGATGGCCTCTATTACATCACCATGGAGCTTGTCGAAGGCCGCAGCTTGCAGGCGCTCCTCGACGATGGCCATTCCTTTCCCTTGCCGCGCGTTCTGCGCATCATGGAGCAGGCCTGCAGCGCCCTGCAGTTTGCTCACGAGCGCAACGTTGTGCATCGCGACATAAAACCCGCGAACCTGATGCTCACCGGCGATGACACCGTTAAGGTCACCGATTTCGGCACCGCCAAAATCCTGCAATTCGGCACCGTGCAACAGACCGCGCACGTCATGGGCACGCCCAGCTATATGTCGCCCGAACAAGTCAAAGGTCGCGCCGTCGATGGACGCAGTGACATCTTCTCCCTCGGCGTCATGCTCTACGAAATGGTCACCGGCGAAAAGCCTTTCCCCGGTCAAAACATCACCACCGTAATCTACAAAATCGTGAACGAGGAACCCGTTCCGCCAAAGCAAGTGGATCCTTCGATTCACGCCGGAATCAGTGCCGTTGTCATGCGCGCCCTCGCAAAAGATCCCGATACGCGTTACCAGAGCTGCCGCGAGATGCTCGAAGACCTGCGCAACTATCGCTCGCTCAGCGCAGTGCCCGGCAATCCACAGTCCACAATGGCTATGAGCTCCGACGTCATAAATGCTACCGTGGCCATGAGCCCTGCAGGACTCCGCGGCGTGCATAGTGACGACACTGCCGCCATCTCCCGCTCCCTATCCACTCGCGCCGCGCATCCAGGTCAGACCCCCATTCTTCGCCGCACCGGAGCCATAGCGCCGGTTCCCGAGCCTAAGCCCAAGAAAAGCGTGTTCGGCACCGTCGTCGTTGCGCTTCTGCTGCTTGGCGTCATAGCCTATGGCGCCAACAAGCTTCGTCCTATCTATGATGACGTTCGCCAGCATCGTAGCGGCCCCGCGGCTTCAAGCGAGACTAACTCACCGCCTGCTGTGACCGAGCCGGCCTCCGCGCAGAACGATGCCGCAAGTGACGCTGGCAGTGAATCGTCGCCGGAGAATTCAGACACCGCCGCGCCCGATGCAAAACCGAAAGATGCGGCCGCGTCGGCCACCCCTCCGGTGCTGGACGTCAAGTCCGCGCACGTCGAGAGAGCCCCGGTCAAGAAACTCGAGCCAGTTCTCACTGCGAAAGCGGCGGAATACAAAGGCCGCATCGAGGAAGCCATTTCCGAACGAGGATTGGGCTCTCGTGCCAAGGTGCAAGGCGTGGGCACCACGCTGACGCTTTCCGGCAAGCTGCGTCCGGCCGAACATGGAGCGCTGCTTAAGTTTTTGCGTGACGCGCCTCCGAGCATCCACCTGATTGACCACATTGAGTATGACGATGCACCCGAGCCTGCACCGGCAAACGCAAGCGCAAATGCAGATTCGAGCGCGGGCGGCCATCCGATTCCAGGGCCAGGATTCGGCGCCATTCACGTCGTCACCGACGTCATCGGCGCCACGGCTATGCTGCACGGGCCGTCAGGCCGTGTGGTCAGCCAATGCCTCACTCCATGCAGCTTCAACAATCTCACGCCGGACCGCTACAGCCTGGAAGTAAAGAAGGATGGCTATCAGCCGGTGCAGACCGCCTTGCAAGTAAAGCAGGGCGGCGTCGCGGACCAAAAACTCTCTCTGGAATCCTTGGCCAAAGGTTTGTACATCACCAGCGAGCCGCCCGGTGCCGATGTATTCATCAACGGCGCCAAGCAGTCCGGCCAAACTCCGGTGACTCTGCCGCTGGCCGCCGGGCAGTACAATCTTGTGCTGCGCCTGCAAGGCTACGATCCCTATGTTGGCAGCGTGCAAGTGAAGGAAAACGTCCAAACCCAGCTCAATACCAAGCTTGGCGAACGCTCCACCGTTCACATCGCCTGGGCGCAAGTAAGAACTGATCCCGTCGGCGCCGAAATCTTCGTGGACGGAAACTCCACTGGCAGGGTCACTCCGGCTCGCGTGGAGCTTCCGGCAGGGACGCACACCGTAACGCTCAAGCTAACCGGTTATCAGCCGGCCAAGCGCATCGTGTCCGCCACCGAGGGCGGCACCGTCCCCATCACCGAGTCCCTAAAACGACAGTGAATTTGGGTCTATTCGAGCCTGTCCAGACTACCTGGTTGGTTACATTTTGTAACGGACTGCAGTAATCCCGTTCTAGTACTATTGTCCTATGTTTATGCAAATAAAGCGCTTGGGGCCCCAGCTTCGAGGTAGGGAGCGTGCTGGTATTGGGTAGAGCTACCCTGCCTTTTGGGCGCTGGCAAATGGCAGATTTCCTCTCGATGAGTAAGGAAACACCTGCGGAACTCTAAAGGAGAACTTTGGTACTACGCGCCGTACTTCCGGTCGAACAGCAAAGGCGTGCTTCACGCCCCAAGCTTGGTCCGCAACTTCAAGAAAAAGTTGCCGCATCCGACGCCTTCCCGGTACTGCCGCAGACCGAGCCATTGCTCCTGGAACTCATTCGCTCTCTTCGAGAGCTTCACCTGTTGCTGCGTTCAGCACGCCTCTACGATCGGCAGCATCCCCGCCTTCTGCAGAGCCTTGATGGCGCCTACGAATCCCTGCGCTCCGTCGTCGCCAACATGAACGGCCTGGAAATTCGCGTCGAGCGTGGTGGACTTGTGGCGCCGAGGCTCAACGAAGCACCCCTCCCCGACGCGCGCGGCGATCTGTACGCCCTCACCAAGGATCTGCAGCGCGTCGGAGTCTACAACCTCGTTTTCGCTCCCAAGTTCCATGTAGGCGAACTGGACACGCTGGCGCAACTTGCTAAAGCTTCGTTGCTAAAATCAGGGCAACCTACAAAGCAACAAGCGCTGGCCTGGTGGCCCGCAAAGCTTAGGGAGCATCGCGTGGAAGGCATTGCGATAAACGCGGAGACTGAGCGCAAGGTCGATACCGTACTGGCCAGCCTGATCGCGGCGCTGGTCGCCTACGGCGGGCACTCCCCGCGCGAGGCCCTCGAAGCGCCCATCGAGATTCCGGAAATCGACGATTTGGAGGCGACGCTACGCTTATTGGCCCGCCTAACGCCACCGCTCGAAGCGGCCCGCAACATCTCCCCGGAAGAAGCCGCCCGCGCTATCCACGGCGCCATGGAAGAAGCCAGCCGTGAAACGGTCCGCTTGCTGCTCAGCTCAGTCACCCAATATCCTCCGCGCGACGGCGAGCGCCCGCAGCCCTATCTTCTCCGCTTGTCCGAAAGCTTAATCTTCGAATTTCTCGGTCCGGAATTCTCCGCCGGAACGCTCAAGCCTCCCGGCCTGCGTCCCATGTTCCATCGCCTTGCGGAAGTGCTCGTCACCGCCGGTGGCTACACCGGTCCGCACGCCTCCGCGCACCTGTCGTCTTTTGCGGCCATCTGGGCCACCGATACGCATCGCGAAAAATTGATCGAGAAATTCTGGCTCGGACTTCCGCCGCGCGAAAAATCGGCGGCGCTGCGCGGATTGGACGTCTGGTGCGTTTCCATCGTCGCTCTCAAGCAAAGCCTCGGCCAACTCGCAGGTTCCGGGGCTGACGCGCCGCGCCGTGAAGCCCGCAACATCCTGCTGAATTACGCGCGACGCATGGACAGCACGGAAGCCGCTGTTAGACGTGCTGTCTCTGCCGGTCTGAACGAGCTTTCCCCCATTATCGAATCGCTTTGGCCCAACCAGGTTCCCGAGGACCTAAGCCGCGGCACGCTCAAGGCTCTCGAGAAGGAAACCACGCCGGAAACCGCCGCATTGCTCGCGGCCTTCCTCGAGAATCTCGGGCGCGTCGCCGTCACTCGTGGCGACTACGCCGGTTTTGAATCCATTCTTGATGCGCTCGAAAAAGCCCCGCATGATGTCGCCCACGATCATATTTCCGCGCTCGCGCATCGTCTCGTCGCACAGGACCGTTGGCTGCTCCTCGTCGATGCTTCGCTCGCTAATCGTGCACTCGATCCCGTTCTCCCGCGTCTCTTGCAGCGCGATCCCGACCGCCTTCTCGACCGCTTGACTCTGCTGCTCACGGAGCCGCGCAGCGCGGAGTTTCTCCCTGCCATGGCCCGCCTCATACGCACCATCGGAGTGCCGGTTCTGAATTTACTGGAGACTCGCTTGTACGAAGCGCGCCGCCAGCGCGTCAGTGCCGCCATCAGGCTTCTCGCCGCCGCCGATGCCGATCGCCTCCTCCGCGGTTTTGCGCGCGCGCTCGCCAGTTGGGAGTGGAACCTTCAGGATCTTGCCGTCAGCGAATTAGCTCGTCCTGCCAACGTAGCATCCGCGCAAAGCGCCGCCTTTGTCTTTTCCGCTGTCCTCGCGGACGCGCATCCCCTGGTCGTGCCCATGATGATCGACCAGATCGGCCTCTCCCAGGAAACCGCTGCCGTGCCGCAGCTCATGGAAATCGCCGCCGGCGAACACGACATTCTTCGTGATCAATTCGTCCGCATCAAAGCCATTGAAGCCCTTGGCCGCATGCGCGCGCAAGACGCCGCCGAATTGCTGCGCACGCTGGCCAGCCGCCGCGACGGCCTTACTTATGCCGAGCCCTCCGGTCTCCGCGCGGCCGCTGAAGATGCGCTGGCTATGCTCGAAGATCGCCCTACATCTGCTCGCGCTCGCGCCGCATTCGCCGCAGCCGGCAACTCGAATTCCAGTTTCGTCGTTCCGCGCCGCTACACCCGCGTTCCCCTCGAATCGCCTCTGCGCGCGCAAATTGACGGATCCCAAGCCGGACTCGCGCGGGTCAAAACCATTAGCCTCGGTGGCGCGTATCTCGAATCGCCCAAAAAACTCAGCGTCGGTGATTCCATCAAGCTCGAGGTCCGCTCCGGCCTTCGCAGAATCCATTTCACCGCCGTGGTTCGCAATATCGGCGCCGAAGGCAACGGCGTTGAATTCGTGCACATGAAAGACGAAGACCGCGAGAAACTCCGCAAACTAGTCCAGCGCCACCTCCACTTCTAGTCGTCCGCGCCCCCATATCGCCGCTGGCAATTCAGTTTGACGCACGACAACCCGCGACATCCCCGAACTCCCAGCCCTTTTTCGCACCTTGTCGCTTGCCACCCTTCCTAATCCAAGACATCCTGCACTCACTTGGTCTGCTCCGCGGGAAGATTACTCACCCGTCCCAGCCGCCAAGTTTTCGATTGAAAGGATTTGTTTATTGCAGTAAAAGCCCTATATCCAATTGCTTTCGTCGAGGAATATGGCGGGAGGCCCCGCCGCCGCTAGGGGTAGCGGAACGTGCTTCGAAGACTCACCGGGTTTCAACGAGGAGGAAACATGCGACGCGGACAGGGTGTGTGTGCGTGGGTGATTTTGGGCGTGCTGCTTCTGAGCTGCGCCGCCATGGCCACCGGGCAGGTCAACAGCGCGGACCTATCCGGCACGGTTGCCGATCCCTCCGGCGCTACCGTGAACAACGCAAAGGTGACCGTCACGTTTTTATCCACCGGAGCCGTTCGCTCTGCAACTACGGATGAATCCGGCCACTATACGTTTTTGCAGCTTACTCCGGGACGCTACAAGCTTTCGGTGGACGCCGGCGCCGACTTTGCCACGCTGGAAATCTCCGACCTGGTGCTAACAGTCGGCTCCGCCGCGACCTACGACGCGCACCTCCAATTGCGCACGCAATCACAAACAATTGTAATCGAAGGTACGACGGCGCTAGTCGAGACGCAGAAAACCGAGGTCTCGCAGACGATCGACGAGCGGCGCATCGACAACCTCCCAATCAATGGACGAAACTATATCAACTTCACATTGACAAATTCGCAGACGAACCGCGACGCCTCTCCTTCCATCGGAGCGGCGCCGACGAGCGGCCTGAATTTCGGCGGGCAGCGCGCGCGTTCGAATGAAGTTTCCGTGGATGGCGCCGATGCCGTGGACAATTCGGTGAACGGCATTCGGGCCACGGTGTCGCAGGAAGCCGTGCAGGAATTCCAGATCATTCTGAGTAACTACAACGCGGAATATGGCCGCGCAATGGGTGGTGTCGTCAACATCGTGACCAAGGGCGGCGCGAATGACATACACGGCAACGTCTTTGGATTCCTGCGGAATAAGGCCTTCCAGGCGCGGAATCCGTTTTCGGTAGAAGTCGATCCTGCGACCGGGGCGGTGAATCCCGTGAAACAGGCTTACACCCGCGTGCAGGCAGGGGCGACTCTCGGCGGGCCAATCGTAAAAGATAAGACATTTTACTTTTTCTCGTACGAAACCACGCGGCGGCAAGAGACTGGATTCACGAACATTGGTGCGAATAACTTCGGCCTTGTGCCGACGACCACCCCCGTAGTCCCCGGCGTCACTTTGCTTCTGACCTCGGCTCAGTCTGCATTCGTCAACAACCCAGCAGTACTTGCAACTCCGCAGGGTCAACGGTTGGCAGCGAACGTTTTTGCGCTGGCCGGTTCATCGTCGAGCGTTGCCTTAAATGGCGTGGACCCTGGGTTAGTCGCGTTCGGGGAAGGAGTGCCTGTGGCACCTGGAGCGCGCTTTCCAATTCCGATTGACTGCGGAATCCTAAACCCGTCCAGCGCCTGCGCTTCCTCAAATCTCGTCACCTTGCCGGGCTCGTTCGTTCGGCTGAATTCCCTCAGGGGAAACTACCCCGTATCTGAGGGCACGAGCCTATGGTCGGGCCGTCTCGATCATCACTGGAACTCAAAGAACAACTCGTTCTTGCGCGTCAGCGTGTCGCCGTCCCTGGTCACGGGAATTCAAGTCAACGCGCAGAACCAGAATTTCGGCCAGAACGCGGGCTCACGGACTTCCTTGCAACAGACCCGCGATCTTTCCGGCGTCCTCCAGCACGACACAATTCTCAGCCAATCGCTCTTCAACACCTTCCGCTTCCAGTATGCGCGCCGCGGCTTGCACTACGGGTTTTCGCAGCTTCCTGGCGGCAGCGGCCTTGGCGTGAATGTCACGGGGTTTGCTTTCTTTGGCCGTGAGCCGTTCTCGACAGAGGACCGCATCGAACGGCGCTTCCAGTGGACGGACAACCTCGCCTGGGTCAAGGGTCACCACAGCTTCAAGACCGGTGCGGACATCAATTACATCCAGCTTCGCTCCAAGAAGCCTCAGGTCTTTGAGCTCAATTTCGGCGGCGTGATGAATTTTGGTGGCCTTCCCGCTTCCACCTTCTTCCCCAGCACAGTCAATGGCGTGACTGTGCCCGGCTTTACCGGCGTGCAAGCTTACGGTTTGGGTCTGCCAACGACTTTCATCCAGGGCATCGGGAATTCCAACCGCCTGTTCGACGACCCTGGCATGGGCTTCTTCATCCAGGATAGCTGGAAGATCCATCCCCGGCTCACGCTCAACTATGGCGTGCGCTACGACCTCGAATTGACAGCGCAATTTCAACCCGCCACTGCCCGCAACGCTGCGGCAGAAAAGGCATTTAATGTGACCGAGGGCTATCCCCGCGACTTGAACAATGTGGCTCCGCGGTTCGCCTTGGCCTGGGATCCCATGGGCAACGGAAAAACGGTCGTCCGTGCAGGCTACGGATTGTTTTATGATCACCCGTCGTTTGCTTCCGCGTTCCTGTCCACCACGGCCGACGGCGCGCTCTCTTCCCAACTCCTCATCTTCGGCGGTACGCCGACACGCGCCCCCATGGCCTCCAACCCCACCGCTGCCAACGGCGCTACTATCTTTCAGGGGGTCCTGAACACGACCGGCATCCCGGGAATTACTTACCTGCCGAACGAGCAGCGCTTCGACCCCAAGAACAGCCCCTTCTTTAACAACCAGAACTTCCTCGGTACCGGCCTCCCAGTCGCCCTTCTACCATTTACGCTGCCGATCGCCGGCAACTTCCAATACGCCTACGCGCAGCAGGGCAACTTGACGATCGAGCGCGAATTCGGCCACAACTACAAGTTCAGCATCGGGTATTCCTATACGCACGGCGTTCACCTGAACCGCCCGCGAAACATCGATTCCACCGACCCCAAACGATTGGCGCTGAACTTACGCAACGCGCTGGCTGCGGGCATGTCCGGCAATAATCCCTTTGGTGTCGTTGCCCCCAGCTCCGACGTGGGTGCAACCTCCGGCAGCTGCGGGGTCCACGTGATTGCGCCCAGGGCGCTGGGCGTTCTCTTGAACTGTCCTGCGCTACTCGCATCGCTGAATGGCCAGTTCCTCGGCACCGCCGCATTCTTCAACTTCTTCAAGCCCTCGGGCCCTAACCCCTCGTTCGCAACGGTGGCAGGGGGATACCCAAACGAGGTGGCCCTAGCGGCGTTGGCCGGCTATCCCACGGGCTTTCCGGGAGTGGAAGTGCCTTGGGCCAGCGTGGACCAACAAGAATCGTCTGGGAATTCCGTATACCATGGGCTGACCGTGAATTTCTCGAAGCGTTTCACCAGCCACTTCGAATTCTTGTCGAGCTATACGTGGTCGCACGCGATTGACGATTCGACTGACTTGCAGACACTGCTCGAACCTCAGGACAACCGTTTTCCAAACCTCGAGCGCGCGAACTCCAGCTTCGATCAGCGCCACCGCTGGGTGACCAGCGCCATTTTCCAGAGCTTAGATTCGCACTCGAGCGACACGTTTATGCGCAAGTTCTTCGCTAATTTCACCGTCTCCCCAATCGTCGAGGTGGCTTCCGGCCGGCCGTTCACAGTGCTCACCGGCACGGACTTCCGATTCGATTTCTCGGGCGAAGGCGGCCGTCCGTCTCTGGGCTCCGGCGGCGTCTCTTCACCAGCCATTCCCGGTAAAACATTTATCCTTCCGAATGTCTGCGTGGACAACAGCGGCGCGCCGTTTGCGTCTCAGTTTCCTCCGGCTCCTGTGCCCATCCCTCCGGCGGTCGCCATCACCCCGCCTGTCGGCTGCACGGGCAATCTGGGACGCAACGCCTTCGTCCGTCCCGGCTTTTTCCAGTGGGACATGCGCGTTGCGCGGCGTTTCTCTCTCACCGAACGACTGAAGCTGGACGCCATAGCGGACATGTTCAACCTGTTTAACCGCTTCAACGTCGGCGACGTAAGTCCACTCTGCAATCCAACGGATCCGGCAGGCTGTAATGCCGGCCAGCCGACCGCCGCTCTCGATCCGCGAACCTTCCAGTTTGCCTTAAAAGTTAGCTGGTAGACACAGCGTTCAGCGATTAACTGTCAGCACGAAGGGCTGCGCCTTTCACGCCGCCCTTCTTTTTTTTGCGTCCTACAACATCGCCGCGGTCAACCAACTCTGCGACCCCACGGCAGGCGCCACCTGCTTGGCGGGCCAACCAACCGCGTCCTACGACGCCCGCCAATTCCCAATTCGCCTCAAAACTAGCCTCGTAATTTAGGCCGCATCGATCATTGCGTCGCGCGTTCCCTGCGAATGGCCTCTGCCTTATGGCGCAGGCACGGTGACCGTGTTGGAGTCCAACGTGACCGCGCCGCTTGGTGTCCCGTCAGAACCGGCAAACATTCTTCCTTCCACTACTGCTCCGGCATTGAGCGTGATGCTGACCGCGGCGAGCACATTTCCTTTGAATATAGTGGTGGTGTCGATCGTCGCTGAAGAGCCAACCTGCCAGAAGATGTTGCTTGCCTTAGCACCGCCGGCCAGGATTACCTGAGAAGCGGGCGCCGTGGTGAGTGTAGACCCCATCTTGAACAGGAAAACCGCATTGGGATCCCCCTGGGCGTCCAGAGTGACATTGTTGTTTGGCCCTGCTCCCGATAGCAGGGCCGATGTCGCGTTCACATAGAGCCCAGGTGTGAATGTCAGTCCTCCAATGTTTGCGGGCAAGGCTTGAGCGTTGATCGTGCGGCTAACGGCGTCGTTATAGGCGGCCAGCAAATCGGCTTGGGCTTTGGTTACCACGGGATCGTTGATGTGTATTGTCCCGTTGACTTGTCCCGCGGGAATTCCCTGTGCGGTACCTGGTCTCAACCCAACGTCCCCATTGATCAATGTCAGTCCAGTGCTGGTGATCGTTGCCGCGGCCATAACCGCGAAGCTGCCTGCTGCTCCGAGGTTGATCGTCGCGGGGCCCGTGCCGACCACTCCACTGGTTGTAAAGCTCCACGGATTCGGCGCAGCCCCCGTTGCCAACGAATTGCCTGACAGATCCTTGACCATATTGGAAACCGTCGCTGTATATTGCGTATTGCCTGCGAGATTGGCTGAGGGTGTAAAGGTGGCGATCTGGCTTGCCGGATCGTAAGCCACGGTTCCGTTTACGGGCGCTCCGCCACCCGCCACTGCTAGCGTGAAAGTCGCATTGGTGATCGTTGTAGGATCCATCGCCTTACTGAATGTGGCGTTGACGCTCTTGTTGATGGGCACATTCACGGCCGCGTTGGCCGGGTTCGTGAAGGTGATCGTGGGGGCGACGGCGTTTATAGTCAAACCGGTCGTAAAGCTCCAGACGAAATTAGCTGCCATGGCGACGCCGGTAAGATCTTTGGCGGTCGTCGTGATCGTTGCTGTGTATTGCGTGCTCGCAGCTAAATTGGCGGTTGGACTAAAGATTGCGGTTCTGTCCGCATAAGATACAGTTCCCGGTACTGCGGCTCCCCCACCCGCCACAGCCACCGTGAAGGTCCCCGCCGCAGTGATCGTGGCAGGGTCCATGAACGTGCTGAACGTCGCGGCGATTCGTTGATTGAGGGGCACATTGGTCGCTGCATTGGCAGGATCGGTGGAAGTTACGAATGGTGCGCTAGCGTTCGCCGCTACGCCCGTGGTGAAACTCCAAATATAGTTGCCGGCCAGCGCGTTTCCTTGGGCGCTTTTCGCAGCGGTGGTAGTCGTGGCCGTATACTGCGTGCTGGCCGCGAGAGCCGCTGTCGGCGCAAAACTGGCCGTATTGCTTGGCGTATCATAGGTGACCGTTCCCGCCACGGCAGCTCCGCCGCCCGCCACCGCTACCGTAAAGGTTCCCGCCGAGGTAATCGTGGCTGCGGTCATCGGGATACTGAAAGTTGCGGTAATTTTCTGATTGAGTGGGACGTTGGTGGCCCCACTAGCAGGAACTGTGGAGGTCACCGTGGGTGCGGGTGCTGTGGTGAAAGTCCACACAAAGTTGGCTGCCAGTGCAGCGCGTGTGGCGTCCTTCGCGCCGGTCGTAATCGTGGCTGTATACAAGGTAGAGGCCGCCAGAAGCACTCCCGGCGTGAATGTCGCTATGTTCCCGGCGTAGTTGACGGAACCGGTTACTACGGTTGCGCCTGGTCCCGTCAGCGTGAACGTAGTTGTGTTGATCGTTGTGGCGTCCATCGGGACGCTGAACGTGGCAGTCACGGTGGTACTCTCCGCCACATTGACAGCGCCGTTCGCTGGAACTGTGGAAACCACGGTGGGCGGCGGAGCCGTCGTAAAGGTCCACACAAAATTGGCTGCTAGTGGAACACCTGCGGGATCCTTTGCTCCGGTGGTAATCGTGGCCGTATATAAGATGCTGGTTGCAAGAACGGCTGCGGGCGTAAACGTCGCGGTGACACCGGCATAGGTGACGGCACCGGCCACGGGAGTGGCTCCTGGGCCGGTCACCGTGAAGGTTGCCGCATTGATAGTTGCGGCGTTCATTACCTCGCTGAACGTGGCGGAGATGGTCGTGTTGACGGCCACAGCCGTGGCCCCATTTACCGGAACTGTGGAAACCACAGTGGGTGGAGCAGCCGTTGTAAAAGTCCACACAAAATTGGCGGCTAGCGGAGCGCCTGCGGGATCCTTCGCTCCGGTGGTAATCGTGGCCGTAAACAGGGTGCTGTTGGCCAAAACCGCCGTCGGCGTAAACGTCGCGGTGACACCTGCGTAGGTGACGGCACCAGCGACGGGAGTTGCGCCGGGCCCCGTCACAGTAAACGTAGCCGCGCCAATCGTCGCCGGGTTCATCGCCCCGCTGAACGTCGCGGAGACTAGAGTGTTTACGGGCACTGCAGTGGCGCCGTTCGCGGGAACTGTGGAAACAACCGTGGGCGGTGGAGCCGTTGTAAGGGTCCACACAAAGTTGGCTGCCAGCGCGGCGCCCGCGGGGTTTTTCGCTCCGGTGGTAATCGTAGCCGTATATAGGGTGCCGCTTGCAAGAACGACTGTCGGCGTAAACGTGGCGGTGACGCCTGCGTAGGTGACGGTACCCGCCACGGGAGTGGCCCCTGGGCCGGTCACGGTGAACGTTGCCGCATTGATGGTTGTAGGGTTCATCGCCTCGCTGAACGTAGCGGAGATGGTCGTGTTGACGGCCACAGCGGTGGCCCCATTTACCGGAACTGTGGAAACAACCGTGGGTGGCCCAGCCGTTGTAAATGTCCGCACAAAGTTCGCTGCTAGGGGAGCGCCTGTAGGATCTTTCGCCCCGGTGGTAATCGTGGCCGTATATAAAATGCTGGTTGCAAGAGCGACTGTCGGCGTAAACGTCGCGGTGACACCGGTGTAGGTGACTACTCCCGCCACGGGAGTGGCTCCTGGGCCGGTCACCGTGAAAGTTGCGGCATTGATGGTTGTAGCGTTCATGGCCTCGCTGAACGTAGCGGAGATGGTCGTGTTGACGGCCACAGCGGTGGCCCCATTTACCGGCACTGTGGAAACGACCGTGGGCGGCGGAGCCGTTGTAAAGGTCCACACGAAGTTGGCGGCTAGTGGAGTGCCCGCGGGGTTTTTTGCTCCCGTGGAAATCGTGGCCGTAAACAAGGTGCTGTTGGCGAGAATCGCCGTCGGCGCAAACGTTGCTGTGGTGCCCGCATAGGTGACTACTCCCGCCACGGGAGTGGCTCCCGGGCCGGTCACCGTGAAGGTCGCCGCACTGATGGTTGCAGCGTTCATGGCCTCGCTGAACGTAGCGGAGATGGTCGTGTTGACGGCCACAGCGGTGGCCCCGTTTACCGGAACCGTGGAAACCACGCTTGGCGGCGGAGCCGTTGTAAAAGCCCACACAAAGTTGGCAGCCAGGGCATTGCCTTGGGTGCTTTGCGCGGCGGGTGTAACGGTGGCCGTATATTGGGTGCTGGCCGCGAGAGCGGCTGTCGGTGCAAAAGTTGCGGTATTGCTTGGCGCATCATAGGTGACCGTACCTGCCACGGCAGCTCCGCCACCTGCCACTGCCAATGTAACGGTCCCCACCGCAGTGACCGTGGATGCCGTCATCGGGCCACTGAAAGTTGCGGTAATTTTCTGATTGAGGGGGACGTTGGCGGCCCCGTTGGCGGGAACCGTGGAGGTCACCGTGGGCGTGGATGTTATAGTGAAAGTCCATGCAAAGTTCGCTGCCAGAGCAGCGCCTGCGGCGTCCTTCGCGCCGCTGGTAATCGTGGCCGTAAACAAGGTGCCGTTGGCGAGAGCTGCCGTCGGCGTAAACGTCGCCGTGGTGCCAGCATAAGTGACGGCACCCGCCACGGGAGTGGCTCCCGGGCCGGTCACCGTGAACGTTGCCGCATTAATGGTTGTGGTGTTCATGGCCGCGCTGAACGTAGCGGAGATGGTCGCGTTAACGGCCACAGTGGTGGCCCCACTTACGGGAATTGTGGAAACAACCGTGGGCGGAGCTGCCGTCGTAAATGTCCGCACAAAGTTTGCTGCTAGTGGAGCACCTGTGAGATCTTTCGCTCCCGTGGTAACCGTTACCGTATATAAAGTGCTGGTTGCAAGTGGCACAGTCGGCGTAAACGTCGCGGTGACACCGGCGTACGTAACCATTCCCGCGACGGGGGTTGCGCCCGGCCCCGTCAAAGTAAACGTAGCCGCGTCAATCGTCGCCGGGCTCATCGCCTCGCTGAACGTACCGGAAATCGTCGTGTTGACAGCCACAGATGCGGCCCCATTTACGGGCACTGTGGAAACGACCGTGGGCGGCGGAGCCGTTGTAAAGGTCCACACAAAGTTGGCTGCCAGTGGAACGCCTGTGGCATCTTTCGCTCCGCTGGTAATCGTGGCTGTATATAAGGTGCTGTTGGCGAGAACTCCGCTCGGGGTGAACGTCGCCTTGGTGCCTGCATAGGTGACTACTCCCGCCACGGGAGTTGCGCCCGGTCCCGTCAAAGTAAACGTAGCCGCGTCAATCGTCGCCGCGTTCATCGCCTCGCCGAACGCAGCCGAAACCAGAGTGTTAACGGGCACTGCGGTCGCGCCGTTCGCCGGGACCGTGGAAATAACGGTCGGCGCACCGGTTGTGAAGCTCCACACGAAACTAGCTGCCAGCGCATTGCCGAACGTGTCGTTCGCCCCAGTGGTGATCGTGACAGTAAAAGTGGTGCCCGGTGCAAGACTGGCCGAGGGCCCGAAGGTGGCGATATTGGTCGCTGCAACGTAGGTAACTTGCCCAGACATCCTTGCCCCGCCGGAGGTCAAAGTAAACGTAGACGTGTTGATCGTCGCAGGGTTCATTGCCTTGCTGAATGTTGCGGTGATAACCGCGTCGTTAGCCCCGGTAGAGCCGTCCGGGGGAGTTACGGAGGTCACTGTAGGCGGCGTCAGCGGATCGCCAGGGTTCCTCGCGTTCTTGTCCCAGTCGCCGCATCCGGCCACCAGAACGGTCAGCAGCAATGCCCAGATCCAAATTTTGCTGACCATCAATTTGCGCATTAGCTTCTTCTGTTTAACCGGTGAAAAAGGCGTTCCCATTTCGATTCCATGGCCGCCGTACGTTCGAGTCTTTGGACTCTCACACGTGTTCTGGCACTAATACCCGTCAAGCGTTCAGATCCGGACGAACTAGGTATCAGCAGATCGTCGCCGCAGCAGGTTTAGTCCAGCTGAGTTCCGTGTGAGACTTTTCTCTGTAATCAGGAGAGTTGCAGCGTGGTTGAGGACTTGATGCCAGGGCGCAAGCCGGAAAAGTTAGCCGAAAACCCGGCTAAGGCTCTGCTGCCTTTACCGCCGTTTTTCTGGCTAATATTCTCCGCTCTCTTGATAGGAGTCCTGTTCCCCCGCGAGAGATCGTGCAAAACCTATGCCAAAGCAGATTTATGGCGCATCGATACTCTCGATCATGTCACGCTGCTAACACGCCGATTCCAAAGGGGACGACAATTTGAGTTCGTTAATGTCCGCTAGAAATGGTTCGCTTGATGAATCGAAACACACCACATTGGGACGGAACCAATTCCATTTGAGGAAATAGGAACCGTTTGGAGCGCACTCCATAAAAAGTGGATTTCCTGCAAGTTGGTCTCTGCGTTCTCCGTGCCCTCCGTGCCCTCCGTGCTCCAACCTTCACGTCCTCCGTGTTGAATCTCTTCGCCTCCGCCCCTCTGTGGTGAATTCTTTTCCGTGCGAGTAAAGTACTAACCATGAATTCGGTCTTTGTAATCGTCGCCATAATTCTGGTCGCTCTAATCCTCTGGCTCCTGATCCAAATCTCCCAATCCCAAAGGAAAAGCTCCACTCTCGAATCCCAGCTCACCGAGCTCCGCCGCGATCTCCTCTCCATCGCGCAAACGCAATCGCAAAGCGCCGGCCAAATCCAATCCATCGGCACTTCCGTCTCCCAGCGCCTCGAAAGCGTCACTAAAGCCCTGCACGACGGCGTCACCAATTCCGCCCAAATCGCCACGCAAGGCCAAACCGCCATCGCCGCCGAGCTAAAGAACACCCGCGACCAAATCCTCCAGCTTCAGGAACAAATCGGCGCCGTTCACGAACAAAGCCGCGGCCTCTCCCTCGCCACGCAATCCATCGAAAACATTCTCGGCGGCACCAAGACCCGCGGCCTCCTCGGGGAAGTCACCCTGCAGCGGCTCCTCGAAGATTCTCTTCCTCCTTCGCAGTTTTCCCTGCAGTACCGCTTCTCCACTGGAGAAGCCGCCGACGCGGTCATCTTCCTCCGCGACAAAAAGCTAATGGTCATCGACTCCAAGTTTCCCCTTGACGCCTTCCGCCGCATCGAATCCGACGGCGACGAAGCCCGCCGCGCCTTCGCCACCGCCGTCAAAGGCCACGCCGATTCCATCGCCAAAAAATACATCGTTCCCAACGAAGGCACGCTCGACGTCGCCCTCATGTTCGTCCCCTCCGAAAATGTTTATTGCGAAATGCTCAACACGCTCGACAACAAAGGCCAAGCCATCGACGCCTACTGCCGCGACAAAAAAATCGTCGCCGTCTCCCCCAACACCCTCTACGCCAATCTCTGCGTCATCGCCATGGGCATGCGCGGCATGCAGATCGAAGAAAACGCGCGTCGCATTCTTGGCAGTCTCGACGGCATGAAAAAGCAGATGGAAACCTTCGCCGACGTCTTCGAAAAACTCGGCAACCACCTGAAAAACGCCCAGCAGAGCTACGCCGAAGCCGACAAGCGCTTCGAAAAAGCCCAAGACACTCTCGGCGGCATGCTCGGCCAAGCTCCTGCCCAAGCCACCCTACCCCTGCCAGAGCCAAAATAGCACTGGCTCAACGCGGCCCTCAAATAATGTGGGAGACCATCAGCGGGCAGATCTGACGATGACATTACATCTATCGGACACGCCGCATAGTGGAGGGACCCTGGCACAAACGCGAACACGTCTACGGTCACCCCGAACATCGTGCTCTGACGCGTTTCGTGCGTTGCCTTTTTACTACGCTGCGCGCTGCACGAAAATTCCCGCCAGATATTGCTTGTAGCGCACCGCGAGAATCAGCCAGAGCACAACCACCACAATCGCCAGCGGAATCCCCTCGGGAGCCATCAGAGCGTGAAAGAAAAAGATGTTCACGATCACCGGTCCAAGCAACACCAGCGCGAGTGGCACAAACCTATTCACCAAAAGCAGCACGCCGCCGATCACTTGAATACCGAAAATGATGACCCAGAAATGCGAGGCGAAAATCGCCCCACCGAATTGGCCGGCTAATACCCCCTTGGGAGGCGGCATGGGTATAAAGTGCAGAAAGCCGTTCAAGCCAAACACGAGAAAGATTAGCCCCAAGAGGTAGCGCGCGATTGTCGATGCAATTTTCATTTCCGTCTCCTGTGTATGGATGTGTGCTTCTTACAGACTGGCCTGCGCATGCACTTTCTCGAGTGACGGGCGGACGCGAAAGAGATCTACCCCCCTCCCCCCATATTTTTCATAAGTGTTCATTCTAAAGGAAGTTAAAGTCATTTGTTTTGATACACTTTTGCAAGTGTTGATTCTAAGGGGCTTATTTGCACCAAAATGGTGCAGAATGCGGGGTTTCACGGAAGTGCGGAATCTAAACGAGTTAGGGTTGCTGCGGGATGGCGGGTTTGTTCGAGATAACACGCGCAACGATATTACATATCTGGACGTATGTCAATAGTAAACTTGTAAGTTGAAGCGAGTGAATGAATTGCGGACACTTCTTTGAACACGCGAGTAAGTCAAAACTCGCACGCTTGCAAGGCACAAGCATGCGGCACCGGCAACTTGCCGGTGGAATCCAGAACTGTCGCGGAGATCGTTGCCTGATGAACATCCAGCCCAATATACTTGGCATCATTCATAAGGGTGCTCCTTTCTGTAGGCGATGATGAGAACGATCAAAACCTACTCCAAAGGGGCGCCCTTTTATAATGCGTTATTCAGGCACTGGAAAGCCGACGACCCATTCAGCGCATGCCACAGAATCGAGGCTATATCGTGGCGTTGGCCCGCGGACGGGACTGGAAGTAGCGCAGAACAGCGACGAGAAGTGCGAGCGCACACAAAACTATCACGGCGAACCAAAAATAGGATAAGTAGTCCTGCTCTGGAGTGAGCCATCCCGACCCGATGGGGGCATAGGCGCGGGCAAAAAAATCGCGAAGATTAGTGAGGCCGGTTTCGTCCCCGTAACGGATAAAATGCTGCCAGATTTCAGCATAGGGCTGATAGCTAAGACGCAGAACAAGGCTTGAGACCAAAAAAGCGGCGGACGAACTGACGCCAAGCGCGATAGCAAGCCGACCCGGCCGGAGCGAACGCAGACGGAGTGACCTGCTACGCAGAAAAACCGCGAAGAGGGTGGCGACCAGAAGGGCGCCGGAGAGAAGCATCACCGCACCGGACCTCCTGGCCAAATCGGCATCCCAACGCGCTACCTGATTGCTCCTGAATCCGCGGTGGCTAAAAGAAGATTCCTGTGCCTCGGTTTGACGCTTCGGATCTGCAAGGACGGCATAAAAAGCAGCTTCCTCGGGACGACTGGATTTAGCGGCTAGGATAGCAAGCCGTGTGTAGGCTTGTTGCGTCCGTTCACAAAACCAGGCCCTGACGTCCGGGCTCAGCAACTGTCCAAAGCGCGCAATGGACAGATATTTTTCGGAGGCGGCTTTGGTGTGGCCTTGCGCCTCAAGAACTTGTGCGGATGCAAGAATCACCTCCGCATACCTGTAGGCGTCCGAGAGGCTGTAGGAAGGCAGGCCATAAAACCACGCATTATCGGCAATCAGATCTGGGTCGCCGACGTGATAACGAAGGAGGACTCGGCAATCGAGCGCCTTGCGCTGACTGAAATAGGTGTCGAGCTTCGCGGATTTGAAGGCAGCGGCCATGGCGCTTTGCCACGCGGGGGGGTTGTCCTCGGCTCGATGAGGGACGTTGCCGCGCACGACTTGATCGATGTCGATTTTTTTAGCGGCTATGAGGTGGGGAAGAGCGTTTTGTGGATCAAATCTTTCGAGCGTGGAAACCCAGCGATCTGGAAGCGAGGACGCTCTCACGGGAACGATGGCGTAGACCCAGACGAGGTTTGGGTCGAGACGAACGGCTTCATCGGCGAGGCGCGCGCTTTCTGATGACTGGGGATGGCGAAAGGCGACGAAGGCCAAGGCTTCGGCATCATTATCTTGTTCGGCCTTCTTCATAATAGATTGCAATTCCGGACTCAAACGGCTGTAGTCAGTTTTGAAAAGGAATTGCCATGGAAAGAGAGAAACGCGGAAGGCTTGGCGAAACACCGGTGCGACGAAGAAAAGGAGAGAGGCGATGAGGCAGGCGGCGGTGATGGCGAGAGCAGGTCTTCGCATGGGACCATCCTTTGAGAAAAGATCGCCCCCCGAAAGGACGGTCGGGCGGTTGCGGCTTGGAAAAATCAGGGAGCGCAAGGCGTGTTTGGCGAGAACACCGGCGCTGCCGAGAGACCAGAGCAGAGCGGCCCAATTCCCTTGCACGTGGCGCAGTTCGGCGAGCATGGCGTGGGCCCAGTCCAGCGTGTCGCGCGGCGCGATGGAGATTGCGGACTGCAGGAGGAAAGCTGCGACGCGGCGTGGCAAGGCGTGCGGGATCATGCTTTGCTTCCGCTGAAGGCGGTGCGGCGAACGCGCACGCCGGAACGCGAGGTTGTTTGCTTTGCCCGGGCTAGTTCCATGCCGTTTGCAGTGAGCCGGTAGGTGTGGCGCGGCGGAACGCCGTCCTCTGTCATGACCCATTTGGTTTCGAGCAATGAGTACTTGGCAAGGCGCATAAGAATCGGGTAAAGCGTCCCAGACTTTAGCCCCGTTTCGCTGCTCAATTCGTAACCATAGCGCCAGGCAGTCGGACGTTCGGCAAACTGTTCGAGGACACGAAGCGTCTGGGGGGAAAGTCGAGGAGTCTTCATGGGAATAGTCTACATATATAGACATTCAACAGTCAATGCATCGACTACTTTACGACTCAGACGCTCCGGACAGATGTCGGGGGAAAAGTGAGTCTGGGTCATGGCTTGGTCGGTCCGCGTGTCAGTGGACGATAAGGCGGGTAATCGGACAAGTCGAGGGAGCAAGGGACGCCGATAACTATCGGGGAAAGCCGCTTCTCGTAACTATTTCTCGGTGCTTCGTGTAAGTTAGCTCCATTTGCCTCCAATTCATTTGGCTGGCAGTGGGTAGCACCGTGAAAACGTGAGACTTAGTAAAGTTAAATAACAATTCGATCTCCACTGCCCCCTGGTAGCCGTGTCTATTCCGTTCGCAGCGCCCGCATCGGATCGATTGTGGCTGCGCGCCAGGCTGGCACTACGCAGGCCGCAGTGGCTACCAGCAGCAACAGCATCGCCGAGGCCAGCAGCGTGAGTGGATCGCGCGAGCTGCCGCGCGCCCACGACACGACCACCCTGTTCAGCGCCACGCTCAGGCCCAGCCCGATCGCCAGCCCAAGGCCCAGCATGGTCCCCGTCGAAGCCAGGACCAGCCGGATGATGCTCGTCCGCCCCGCGCCCAGCGCCATGCGAATGCCCACTTCCTGCGTCCGCTGCGTCACCGCGAACGAAACCACGCTATACAGCCCGGTAGCCGCCAGTGCCAGCGCGAGCACCGCAAACAGCGAAAACAGCGTCGCGATAAATCGCTCCTGTCCCCAGCCCTGCGTCTCCAGCCACCACAGCAGCGTGTGCGTGTTGCCCACAACCATCTCCGGATTCAATTGCCGCAGCCGCTCCTTGATCGCCCTCACCGCTGCGTCCGGATCTCCGGTCGCGCGCACTAGCAGCGATTCATCCGTTGGCAGCACGAAACTGTACGGCAAGAAGATTGCCGGCTTTATAGGATGGTCCAAGCCATCATTGCGCGCGTCGCCGACAACTCCAATCACTTGCAGCCATTCATCCGGCGCGGAGGCCAGCAGCAGTGACGGCTGCTCGATCTTCAGCATCGGGCTGCGCACGCTTTGCCCAATCGGATCGCCATCGCCGATAAATTGTTTGACGAAGGACTGGTTGACCACCGCGAAGTGCGCCGCCCGCATCGTCTCCGCTTCGTCGTACACCCGTCCGGCCAGCAGTGGAATGCGCAGGGTTAGAAATTCCTGCGGGCTGACCAGGCAAAACATCGCCTGCGCGTCCGTCAGCGACGGTTTACCCTGCACTTCGACTTTCGCTGTGAAGCCGCCGAACCCGGGAAACCACGTGGTGGAAATGCTGGCGGTGTCCACCCCAGGCGCTTCGGTAATCGCTTTGCGAACCGCTTCGTTAGCATTCAGCCGCGCCTGCCAGTTGGGATTCGCGCCCTTGGGGAAACCAACGTTGATGGAAATCACATGGTCCGGCTCGAAACCCAGCGGCGTGTGGATGCGCGCCACAAACGCTCTCATCGCCGCGCCAGCCGCGGCCAGCAACACCAGGGTCAGAGCTACTTGGCCGGCAATCAGCAGCCGGTGGGTGTTTCGATTGTGCGCGCTGCCGCTGTGCTTACCGCTGCTCGCCTGGATCAAATGCCCAAGCTGCGGCCGCGAAAGCTGCCAAGCCGGTGAAACGCCGAAAAGAATTCCGGTAAGCAGCGCCACCGCCGCGCTGAATACCAGCACAACGGCATTGACGTGAATCGCGGCTTCATGCGGAAAGGAATAGTAGGGAAGAAACGTGGCCAGCGCCGCGACGCCTTTGTAAGCAGCGAGTACGCCCAGCGCCGCGCCGGTGACCGACAGAACCACGGATTCCGTCAGCAACTGGCGAATCAGCCGCTGGCGTCCCGCGCCGACGGAAACGCGCACGGCCAGTTCGTGCTGCCGCGCCGTTCCCCGCGCCAGCAGCAATATCGAAACGTTCGCGCACCCGATGATCAGCAGGGCAAGCACGGCGCCAAATAACAGCGCAAGCGTTCCGGCGAACTTGCCGAGCACCTGCTCGTTCAGACTGACGATCTTCACCTTGCGGTCTTGCGGATAGTTCTTGTCCTGTTTGGCAAACTCGTCGGCGAGAGCCTGAAACTGTGCTTCGGCCGCCGGAAACTTCGTTCCCGGTTTCAGCTTCACGAAGGAAAGCCAATACTCATGCGGATCAGCGGTCGCTACAGCAGGGATGTACACGTCGGAGTCGCCCCAGGTGAAACGCGGCGGCACAACACCGATGACGGTGTAGAGCTGATGATCCAACTCAATGGGTTTCCCAACGACGTCGCGGCTTCCGCCGAACTGGCGCTGCCAAAACAGATAGCTGAGCACGGCAACGGGAGCAGCGTTTCCTCCGGGAGCGTCAGCAGTCGTGAATTCGCGGCCCAGAACCGGCGGCACGCCCATGTATTCAAACAGGTTCGGCGAGTACAAACCGACATTCACGGAAACCGGCACCTGATCGCCGGTCAAGTTCTCCTGCCTCTCGTCCTGCAAAAAGACGTCATCCAGGGAAGAGATTTGCCGCAGCTCTTTGTATCCGGTGCCATTAACGCGGAAAAGTCCTCCGCGTTCGTTCTTTTTGTCGTTGAGCTGCACATGGACCATCCGGTCATTGTCCTTGTACGGATAGGGATCGAGCAGTACGCCATAGACAACACTGAAGATAGCCGTGGTGGCGCCGATGCCAAGCATCAGGGAGAGAATCGCGGTAATGACGAAGCCGGGCGACTTGCGAAACTGGCGAAACGCGAAGCGCAGGTCTTGCAACAGGGTCCACATGGTTGTCTCCGTATCCAGAGATACGGACTTAGACGAAATATGTTTCCAGAGGGTTAGAGTAAGTTAGAAAAACTTTATGCGTCCCTTATAGCCTGAAGGAGAAGATCAGGACTCTCCGGACTCATTCGTAACGGAGCGCGACAATTGGGTCGACTTTGCTGGCGCGGCGAGCGGGTAGCCAACTCGCGAATAGGCCGGCAACAACCAGGATCGCGATCATGATCGTAAACGCCAGCGGTTCGACGGATCGAACTCCGGCCACGGAGCGTTCCAACAAACGCGCGGCTGCCAAGGCGGCAAATATTCCCGCGGCAACGCCACCGAAAATCATTGCGAGGCTCTGCCGGAGCACAAGCCAGACGACCTCGCGCGCGCTAGCGCCTAGGGCGATGCGCACACCGATTTCCGGCACGCGCTGCCCGGTCAAGTACGCCAGCACGCCATAAATGCCGATGCACGCAAGCAGCAAGGCCAAGCCGGCGAATACGCCGAACAGCAACAAGAGGAAGCGATGCTGATCCAGTGTGCTACTCGCGAGCTGCTCCATGGTGCGGACCTCGTAGAGCACTTGATCGCCGGTAGCCCCGCGCACTTCCCGCCGCAGTGATTCGACAATACTTAATGGTGCGACACTCGTCCGCACGGCCACCGACATGAGTTCGGACCAACGACGCAAGAATCGGTCTGGGAGTTGAGAAAAAGGATAGTAGAACTGCGCGCGTACTTGGGCTTGATCGTCGCCGGCAAACCCCCAATGCCGTACATGGCCAACTACGCCAACTACCACAAAGGGGCCGTAGCCCATGTCTGGCATCCACAGGCGCTTCCCGACGGGGTCCTGTCCGCCAAAAGCGCTTTGCGCCAGAACGTCGTCAATAACGATGACGAACTCGCTGCCCATGCGGTCGCGGTCATCGAAGAATCGGCCTCGGCGCAACGGTATGCCCATCACCGTCAAGTACTCCGGCGTCACGCTGGTGGCCAATGCCATGGGTTGCTTATTCGCTGGCGGCACGTCCGCACTAGTCCAGTAGCCGATTTGATTGTTGCCCTCGCGCATAGGGACGGTATCGACCGCCGCGACGGACTGATCGAGAGCTTCGTGGATCAGGCGGACGCGAGCGGATGGCTCGGTATAGCACGATGGCGGCGGCTTGAGAGTGGCTGTCAAAACATTGCGCGGGGCGTATCCAATTGGTGCAGACTCCACGTTGCTGAGACTGTGTAAGAGGAGACCAAAGCCGACGAGCAGCACCATGCCTAGAGCAATTTGGAAGACGACGGCGGAAGAGAAAATCGCTGAACATGAGGCGCTCCCTGTTTAGGATGCAAGGTCGCGGATGGCCGCGCGTTCCCCTATTGCTTCGACAGGGACGATACCGTTTCCTTTGCCAAAGTACAAGACGAATGGAATCTGCTTCCGTTTCAGCCCGAAAGAGACGGCAAACGAAGCCGACATTACGAAGTGCGGCTATTCGTAGCGCAAGGCAATAATGGGGTCGACCTTGGTCGCACGGCGCGCGGGAATGTAGCACGCGAGCACGGCGGCCAAGGCGAGGACCAGGGACACGGCACCGAAGGTAAGCGGATCGTGGGCGCTGACGCCGAAGAGCAAGCTAGAGAGCACGCGCATGGCGGCAAAGGCGACGAGCAATCCGAGGGCTAAACCCGCCGCGGCGAGGCGCATACCCTGGCCGACCACGAGGCGAAGTACGCGGCCCGTTTGCGCGCCCATGGCCATGCGAATGCCAATTTCGCGCGTTTGCTGGTTGACGGAATAAGAAAGCACGCCATACACGCCGACTACCGCGAGGATGAGTGCGAGCGCGCCGAAGACGGCGAGCAGCGCGGCGCCCATGCGCGGAGCCCAAAGGCTCTGGCTCAGCAGCTCTCCGATGGTTTGCACGTTGGTGAGCGCGAGATTTGAATCCAGCGATTGCACTTGGCTGCGAACGGTGGAGATCACCGCTTCCGGCCGGCCCCTGGTGCGCACTTGCAGGGTCACAGCGGGCGAATAGTTTTGCATCAGGGGCAAATAGGCGAGCGGCTGCGGCTCTTCGCCGATGTTATTCACCACGGTGTTACGAACGACGCCGACGATTTCGCGCAGCGTAGGATCGCCAAAGAAATGGAAGCGCTTGCCGACGGCATTTTCATTGGGCCAGAAATGCTTGGCCATCGCTTCATTGGCAATGGCAACGGGTTTTGTGGTTGCGCGATCGGAGTCGGTGAATTCGCGGCCGCCGACGAGCGGTATGCGGAGGGTGTCAAAAAAGTTGGGAGCGATATCGTTGAGCTGCGTCAGGGTTCCGCGATAGCCAGAAGTTTCGTCCTGGCCTTCGGGGAAGATTGTGCGCGCAAAGCCCCCGATCAGCGGCGGAGCATCGGCGATGGTGGCGGACTCAACGCCGGGAGAAGCTTTGGCGCGCTCGATGGTGGCGCGGAAAAATTGCTGGCCGCGCCCCTCATCGTAGTGCAAAGCGCCGAGATCGAAGTTGAACATGAAAAGGTTCGTGGATTCGAAGCCGGGATCGATGCGCTGCGCATTTTGCATGCTGCGAATGAAAAGGCCGGCGCCCACCAGCGCGACGAGGGCGAGAGCAATCTCAGTGACCACCAGCATGCTGCGGAAGGGGCTGCTGGCCCATCCGACCGTATTGCCCCGGCCGCCCACTTTCAGGACTTCGATCAGGTTGGGGCGCGCAGCCTTCAATGCCGGAGCGACGCCGATGAGCAAGGCGGTGAGCAGCGCGATGCTCAGCGTGAACAACAGCACGTGGGTATCGAAACCGAGATCGAGATCGCTGTCAGCGATGAACGGCGGACGGAATGACCACAAGACGGAGCGCCCACCATAAGCGATGGCCAGGCCAGCTAGCGCGGAAAGAAAAGCGAGCACTATGCTTTCGGTGAGGAGTTGCTGGATGACGCGGCCGCGGCTGGCGCCCATTGCGGCGCGGACACCAATTTCTTTTTCGCGGCCAGCGGCCTGGGCGAGAAGCAAGTTGGCGAGATTGACGCAGGCAATCAGGAGGACAAGTCCAACGATGCCCATCATGAGTCCCCCGGCGAGAGTAATCTGGCTGCGATTGTTGGCGCCCACGGCGGCTTCGGCGAGAGGTGTCAGAGCCACACTGCGGCCGGCATTATCCGTGGGGAAGGCGTTCTCGAGACCAGCGGCAACCGTTTTGAGCGAAGCTTCCGCTGCGGCCAGGGAGACTCCGTCTTTCAAGCGACCATACACGGTGGTCGCCAAAAAGCGGCGGGTGTTGAAATTGTCCTTGAAGAAGCCGGCGAGCACTTGCGGGTACATGCTGACAGGAATCCAGATTTCTTCCGCGTTGTTGAAAGTGAATGTGCCCTTAAATCCGCGCGGAGCGACGCCGATAATCGTGTAGGGAGTGGCGTTGAAGGTGAGAGTTTGGCCGACGATATTGGGATTGGCGCCGAACTTGTTGGTCCACAGGCTGTAGCTGAGCACGGCGACATTGTTTCCACCGGGCTTGGTGTCTTCATCGGGTAAGAAGAAGCGCCCGGCGGCGGGGCGCACGCCTAAGAGGTCAAAATAAATGGCGCTGACCATTTGGCCTTGAAGTTGGCGGGGCTCGGCGCTGCCGCTCCAGGTCAAGGGAAGGGGGCCAACGACGCAGGTCATCGCCGAGAAAAGTTGAGCCTGGCGTGCATAATCCTGAAAATTCATGTAGGACATGCCGAGTTTGGTCGAGTTGGCCGCGGTCACGCGAGTCTTGCTGTCTATGGTGTCCACCTCGACCACGCGCGAGACATCCTTGACCGGCAGGGGATTCAGCAGGATGGCGTTGACCACGGTGAAGATGGTGGTGTTGGCGCCGATCCCGAGAGCCAAAGAAAGGATGGCAATGGCGCTGAAGCCAGGATTCTTGGTGAGCATGCGGATGGCGTAACGGATGTCTTGCCAAAGAGTTTGCATGGTTTGCGTCTCCGACTGTGCGAGGCGGAGCGGCGTCGGAACACAGTTCCACCCAAGTTTGGGAATGCCACTTCGCCCTATCGTGTAGACGGACGAGTTGGCTGTATTGTTTCCTGAAACAATCTATCCAGAGATGGATTAAGGGCGCAAGGGAGTTGGTGTGGGCGGAAGGCGCACGGAAATGAGGAAGTTGCCGCGCTGGCGTCCGGTGAGCTCGAATTGCGCGGCATTTTCAGCGCCGCCATTGCTGGAAACCCTTGCCGGATTGCCCCCGGCAAGCTCGGCGACTTCGGGCGAAAGATTGCGTGCTTCGAGCGTGACCTTGGCGACGGTGCCGCGAACACGCACGGTGAGCGTGCGGTGTTCGCCCGGGGCAAGAGGTGAAGAGTCCGCGTCCAAGGTCAAAGCCAGGAAGGTAATCGAAAACGGTGAGGCGGGGCGCCCGGCGCAAGAGGCTTCTACAGCGCTACGGCCCGGCTCCAGGTCGGCTGGAGGCAATGCGACCAAGACCGCCGGTGAAGACGCCAGCACGAGCGCTGGCTTCCCTGCAACGCGCACTATGTTCGCGTCGGCTTCGCCGCAAAAGCCGCTGCCGGAGAGATCAAATCGGTCGGCGAGTGAAGCGAAGCGGGGCGCGGAGGAAATGTGGAGAGAAGCGGAACTGACTTCCGCGGGCGCAAGGATGGTGGTGTAAACGCGGGTGGGCCGCGAGGCAATGGTGGCGTAAATCACGCCGGGATTCAGGGGAGCAACGAACAAGGCGCGGCCGGTGGCGTTGGTGACCAGGTGGTCGCCGTTCGAGAAATTTACGGTCACGCCCGGTGTGAGACGCCCGTTCGCGTCCAGCACGGCAAGAGTGGCGGGTTCGCCTGAAACAATACGTTTAGGCAGCAGCAGAATGCGAGCGGAGGAGGCCGGCGGTGCTTGTTGCGGCAGCAGCGCCAAAGGAAGGGTTAGCGACAATGCGCAACACAGCATGAATGAACACGCCGAACATCGCGAGAGCATGGTGAGATTGTAGACGAAAAGGGCCCATTACACCTTGGACCCTGCTAGCGATGCCGTCCGGACTCGTGTCTGATACGAGGTGAATGTGGCGAAAAAGCGAGTAATTAGTAGGGTTCAAAGGCTTTCACGGTAGTAATGTGTCTGTTAGCTTGAGAACGGGGTTGCCAGCGGTACGTGCAGGCCGGGTGTGCCCGGCCAGGGCAGGGGAATCTCCGTGCAGATTGTGAGCGGCGGCGTGACCGATGTGGGTCGCGTGCGCACCAACAACGAGGACTGTTTTCGCATTGTGGCCCCGCTGCACTTGTTTGTGTTGTCGGACGGGATGGGCGGCGAGGCGCACGGGGAAGTGGCCAGCGCGCTAGCCGTGGAAACAGTCGTGAAGCACGTCATCGAGGCGCTGGACAATCCGGCGGTGACACTCTATGGCGAGCAGCAGCCGACACGGAGCGAGAAAACCAAGCGATTGAGCAGCGCGGCGCACCTGGCCAATACAAAGATTTTTGCTTCCGCGCAAGAGCATGCGGAACAGCACGGCATGGGCGCGACGCTGACGGCGGCGTGGATTGACGGCGCAAAGCTGAGCATCGCGCACGTGGGGGACAGCCGCGCGTACCTGCTGCGCAGCGGCACACTGCAGCAATTGACCAGCGATCATTCGCTGGTGGCGGAGCAAGTGCGGCACGGGATTTTGACGGCGGCGGAGGCCGAGGAGAGCCAGATGCAAAGCGTGCTGCTGCGGGCGCTGGGCTCGCAGGCGGAAGTGGAAGTGGATGCCGAAGAGCACATGGTGATCGCGCGAGACATTTTGCTGCTGTGCTCGGACGGGCTCACGCGCATGGTCATCGAGCCGGAAATTGCGGGAACGCTGCAGTCCGAGCCCGACGCGACGAAAGCGGCGCAGAAGCTAGTGGACCTGGCGAACGATCGCGGCGGCACCGACAACGTCACCGTGATTGTGGTGCGTATTGGGGCGGAATCGAAGGGTTGGTTTTCGTGGCTGCGCCCGGGGGCGCGGAAACATGCGGCCGAAAACGGGACCGCGGGAGGAAAGTAGCATGGCGAAGCTAAGCCTGATGTTTGAGAACCGATTGGTGAAGGAAGTGCCGATCGGGAGCCGGCCGGTGGGCATCGGGCGTTCCCCGGACAATGACCTGCCGGTCGACAATCTAGCGGTGTCGAACCATCACGCGCGCGTGTTCTTCGAGGCCGGACGTCTGGTGGTCGAGGACCTGGACAGCCTGAACGGCACTTTCGTGAACGACCTGCGCGTGGAGCGTGCCACACTGCACGACGGCGATTCCATTTGGATCGGCAAGCACCACATAAAGGTGGATGCCAGCGGGGACACGCCGATTGCGGTGGACTCGCGGCGCAAGCCGGCGGCGCCGGCAATTAACGAGACGATGGTGCTGGACACCAAGCAGCGCCGCGAAATGTTGCAGCAAGCAGCGGCGATGGGCGAGCGCTCGCAATTCGTGGGCCGGCTGAAGATGCCAACGCTGTCGGTGCTGGCAGGCAGGTCCGACCAGAAAGAATATGTGATCACCAGCAAGCTGGCGGTTATCGGTAAATCGAAAATGGCGACGGTGAGGCTCAAGGGCTGGTTCAAGCCGGAAGTCGCGGCGCAAATCAACCAGCGCGACGACGGTTATTACATCGGGCCGGGCGACAAGACCCCGCTCGTCAACTCCAAGCCGATCCAAGGCCCAGTGCGGCTGAACGACGGAGACGTGATCGAAATTTGCGGGCTGCGCCTGAGTTTCGTCTTCCGGGAGTAGCCGAGTCCCCCCAAGTGTAACTTTGGAGCGCGGATCCGCTTCGGCGCCACCGTCCATCCATGTAACAGCAGAGTGAGCGCCAGCATCCTACCGTGCACGCGAGGCGAAAGGATTGGAGCTTGTCTCTAAGCCTTTTAGCCGATTAGACTTCAGAGACTCGCGGGTGGCCGCCTGGACCCGGCTCTGCGGCGTACCCAAATCACTGCCGCGGTGAATCTAAACGGAAGCGGATGGATTCCCCAAAGCACGCATGACCGCTGCAAACGGCGGCGGTGCTCCGGAACTCTCCTTACAGGGAAGCTGAAAGTATGTGGATTGTCCGTCTAGCGCTATCGAGGCCGTACACGTTCATCGTGATGGCGCTCGTGGTGATTTTGCTGACCCCGGTGGTGCTGCAGCGCACGCCGACGGACATTTTTCCGGAAATCAACATTCCGGTCATCAGCCTGGTGTGGAACTACAACGGACTCTCGCCACAAGACATGGAGCAGCGCATCACGGCGAACTCCGAGCGCGCGGTGACCACGCTGGTCAATGATGTCGAGCACATAGAATCGCAATCGCTGAGCGGCATCGCGGTGGTGAAGATTTATTTTCAGCCCAACGCGAATATTCAGACGGCGCTGGCGCAAACCACCGCCATCGTGCAGACGATTTTGAGATTTTTGCCGCCAGGAACGACGGCACCGTTGGTGGCGATCTATTCGGCTTCCACCGTGCCGGTCATTCAGATCGGTTTGACCAGCGACAGCTTGAGCGAGCAGGCCATCTTCGATTTCGGGAACAATTTTATTCGCACGCAGTTGGCGACCGTGCAGGGCGCCGCGCTGCCGTTCCCGTATGGCGGGAAGCAGCGGCAAATCACCGTGGATCTGAATTCGCAGGCGCTGCAGTCCAAGGGTCTTTCGCCCGTGGACATTGTGAACGCGGTGAACGCGCAGAACCTGATTTTGCCAACAGGAACGGCAAAGCTGGGCACGCTGGAATACAACGTGGAAATGAACGGCAGCCCACAGACCATCCAGGAGCTGAACGATCTGCCGGTGAAAACCATAAATGGCGCGACGATTTACATGCGCGACGTAGCGCACGTGCGCGATGGCTTTTCCCCGCAAACGAACATCGTGCGCGCCAACGGGCAACGCGGCGCGCTGATGGCGGTGTACAAGACGGGCGGCTCCTCAACGCTGGATATCGTCGCACGCGTCAAGCAGACCATTCAGAACTACACGGGCTCTTTGCCGGAGAGCCTACACATCACAATGTTTTTCGACCAGTCCCTCTTCGTGCGCGCTTCCATTCAGGGCGTGTTGCGCGAAGCGCTGATCGCGGCGTGCTTGACGGCCATCATGATCCTGCTCTTCCTCGGCAATTGGAAAAGCACGCTGATCATCGCCATTTCGATTCCGCTATCCATCCTGGTGAGCGTCCTACTGCTCAGCGCGCTGAACGAGACCATCAACATTATGACGCTGGGTGGACTGGCCCTCGCGGTGGGCATTTTGGTGGATGACGCCACCGTGGAAATCGAGAACATTAACCGCAACCTGGCCATGGGCAAGGAAACGGTGCAGGCCATTCTCGACGGCGCGCAGCAAATCGCCGTGCCCGCGTTTGTTTCCACACTGTGCATCTGCATTGTGTTCATTCCCATGTTTTTCCTGTCGGGAGTGGCGCGCTTCTTGTTCGTGCCGCTGGCTGAAGCCGTTTCCTTCGCGATGCTCGCGTCGTACATGTGGTCGCGGACGATAGTGCCGACGCTGGCGATGTACCTGCTCTCCGCGGAAGACGAATACCATGCGGAAGAACACAAGGGAGAAAAGCAAGGCTTCTTCCGCCGCTACCAGCAGCGCTTCGAGCACCGGTTTGAGCGCTTCCGAGAAGGCTACCGCCGCGCACTGAGTGCCGCTCTTGCGAGTTCCACTTTATTCGCGGCGTGTTTCCTCGGATTCTGCCTGCTTTCCGCGGGATTGATTTTTGTGCTCGGCCGTGATTTCTTTCCGAAGATTGACGCCGGACAGATCCGGCTGCACTTCCGTGCGCGCACGGGGCTGCGCATCGAAGAAACCGCGCGGCTGGCTGACCAGATCGATGCGGTGATCCGTGAAACGATTCCGAGCGATGAATTGCAGACCATCCTGGACAACCTGGGCGTGCCTTACAGCGGGCTTAATCTCAGTTACAGCAACTCCGGCACGTTTGGAACCGCCGACGGGGAGATCTTGGTGCAATTGAAAGAAGTGCGCGGCAAGCCGACCAGCGCCTATATCGCCGCACTACGCGAGAAGTTTCCACAAAGGTTCCCGGGCGTGCAGTTTTTCTTTCAGCCCGCGGACATTGTCACCCAGATTTTGAATTTCGGGACGCCAGCGCCGATCGACGTGGCCATTACCGGCAACAATCAGCAGGCCAATTTCTTGGTGGCAGAAAAACTGGCGAACGAAATGCGCCACATTCCCGGCGCCGTCGACGTCCACGTGCAGCAGGCTTTCGACGGTCCCACGCTGCATATGGACATCGACCGCACGCGCGCGCAGACGGTTGGTTTGCAAGCTAGGGACGTGGCGCAAAACCTGCTTGTATCACTCAGCTCCAGTTTCCAGACGGCGCCGGCTTTCTGGCTCGATCCGAAAAATGGAGTGAGCTACAACGTTGCCGTGCAGACGCCGCAATACCGCATGGATTCCTTTCAGGCGCTGCAGAACACTCCGGTGAGCGGCAGCCTGCCCGGGGCCGCGCCGCAAATTCTCGGCAATCTCGTGCGTTCCACGACCACGGCGCGCCCCGCCACGATCTCGCACTTCAACGCGCAGCCCATGATTAATGTGTACGCGGCGGTGGACGGCCGCGACCTCGGCGGGGTTTCCGATGAGGTCGCCAAGCGCGTGAAGGAAATTGAGAAGGATCTCCCGCGCGGCAGCCACGTGGTCATCCGCGGGCAAGTGCAGACGATGAAGAGCTCGTTTACCGGGCTCGGCTTCGGACTGATTGGCGCCATCGTCCTGGTCTATCTGCTGATCGTGGTGAACTTTCAGTCCTGGCTCGACCCCTTTATCATTATTACCGCGCTACCGGGCGCCCTCGCGGGCATCTGCTGGATGTTGTTAGTGACCCACACCACGCTGAACGTGCCGTCGCTGACCGGCGCGATCATGAGTGTGGGCGTGGCCACATCGAACAGCATCTTGATGGTGTCCTTCGCGCGCGAACAGATGAATGAAGGAAAGAACGCGCTGGAAGCCGCGCTGGAAGCGGGTTTTGTGCGCATGCGCCCGGTGATTATGACCGCATTGGCCATGATCATCGGCATGGTGCCCATGGCTATCGGTCTTGGCGAGGGCGGCGAGCAGAACGCTCCGCTCGGCCGCGCGGTTATCGGCGGCTTGCTGTTCGCCACGTTCGCCACGCTTTTCTTCGTGCCGTGCGTCTTCTCTATCATTCACGGGCGGCGGGAGCGCCGCAGGCTGCATGGCGCAACGCCGGAGGCGGCGACATCGTGACAAGGAAGTCTTACACTGAATTCGGAGCAGAGAATGACGACGGAAGGTAACAAACAGATCGCGCGGGAAGGCGCGTATCAGGGTGCCGAGAAAAAGAGCCGGCTATTTCTGTTTCTGATTGGAATTGCCGTAGTTCTGGTGATCGTTGGAATTTTCACGCTCCTGCAGCGCCGCGAGCAATACAATGCGCTCGCCAAGGAAACCGAAAGGCTGGCGGTGCCCACGGTTGCGGTAATTCATCCTACGATGGAACCGGCCCAGGAAGATTTGGTGCTTCCGTCCACGTTGCTGGCGTACACGGAATCGCCGATTTACGCGCGCACCACCGGCTACCTCAAGAAGTGGTACCACGATATCGGGAGCCACGTGCAAAAGGGCGAACTGCTCGCCGACATCGACACGCCGGAAGTGGACCAACAGCTTTCCCAAGCGCGCGCCGATCTCGGCACCGTGCAGGCCAACGAGAATCTTTCCCGCATCACCGCCACGCGCTATGAAGAACTGATCAAGACGGACGGCGTATCCAAGCAGGAGGTCGATAACGCTGTCGGCGACTACGCCGCAAGGCGCGCCGCGGTGGCTTCGGCGCAGGCTAACGTGCGGCGCCTGGAGGAATTGGAGTCGTTTAAGCACGTTTACGCGCCTTTTGGCGGCGTTATCACGCGCCGGAACGTGGATATCGGAAACCTAATCAATGCGGGCAATGGCGGGAGCGCGCAAGAACTCTTCTTTCTCGCGGCCACCGACCCCATTCGCGCCTACGTCAGCGTGCCGGAAGTATACGCCGTTGCCGTGCATCCCGGACTTGGCGCGTACCTGGAACTGACGCAATTCCCCGGCGAGAAATTCCAGGCGAAGGTTGTGCGAACTGCGGACGCCATCGATTTGGCCAGCCGCACCTTGAACACCGAAGTGGATGTGCCAAACAGAAATGGTCGATTGCTGCCGGGAGGGTACGCTCAGGTGCATTTGCTGGTTGGCGTGACGGGTACGCGCTTGCAGGTGCCGGTCAACGCGCTGCTTTTCCGGGCGGAGGGCTTGCGAGCAGTGGTCGTCGACGCAAATCACAAAACCCATTTGCAACAGTTGGCCATCGGCCGCGACTATGGCACTGCGTTGGAAGTGCTGCAGGGCCTGCGCCCAGACGATTGGATCGTGCTGAATCCTCCAGACTCGCTCGATGAAGGCATGCAAGTCAATGTGAAAGAAGCGCCGCAAAAGGCAGTACCCGGCGCTCCTAATAATGGTCCCACCCCGCCGCCTGGCAACGTGCCGCCCACCACCAACGGTAAGTCACCGCAGGGAGAAAAGAAATAATGCGCAAGGCGATGCGCGCCTTTATCACGGGCGTGCGCACGGCCGGGTTCGTGCGCGCGGGGAGCGCGCTTGCCGCCGGGATTTTCATCGCAGGCTGCTCCGTAGGCCCAAATTACAAACGTCCTGCGGCTCCCTCCACAACAAAATGGGACCTTGCCGAGCCGTGGCGGGAAGGCGCTCCCAAGGACTCCATCCCCAAGGGGCAGTGGTGGACGGTATTTCACGATCAAGACCTGAACGCGCTGGAGACGCAGGCGCTCAGTGCCAATCAGACGATCAAAATTTCCATCGCGCGTTTGGAGCAGGCTCGAGCCACTGCGGCGATTCAGGTGTCCACTCTCTTTCCAACGCTGAGCACGTCGCCCAGCGCCGAGAGACAGCGGCTATCCGGGAATCGCCCCACCAACGGCTTGCCAATCACGCTGCGGCCGGCCACGCAAAACACTTTCACCGTGCCGTTCACCGTCAGTTACGAGGTGGACTTGTTTGGCCGCAGAAGGCGCAGCATCGAGGCGGCGGAAGCAGCCTATCAGGCCAACGCCGCGGATGTTGAAAATGTGCGTCTGCTGGTTACTGCGCAGCTCGCCGGCGACTACTTCAATCTGCGCGAGTTGGATTCCGAGCTCAAAATTCTGACGCGCACGGTGGAGGCCCTGCAGAAAGGCCTGGACTTGGTGAATTCGCGGCACAGCGGCGGCGTGGCCTCCGGCCTGGACGTTGCGCAGGAAGAAACTCTGCTCAACACCACGCGCACGCAAGCCATCCTGCTGCAGCAGCAGCGCAAGCAATTTGAAGACGCCATCGCGGTACTGGTCGGGCAACCCGCGCCGGATTTTCACATTGCCTCATACGCGTTGAATGCGGAGCCTCCCACGCTCGACGCCGGGCTGCCTTCCGATTTGCTCGAGCGCCGTCCGGACATCGCGGAGGCTGAGCGCCAAATGGCCGTGGCCAACGCGCAGATTGGTGTGGCGCAAGCCGCCTATTATCCGTCGCTGAATATTTTCGGGCAGGGCGGCTGGCAAGCGGCGGACATCGCGAAACTGGCCAACGCAGGGAGCGCGTTTTGGGCGCTCGGCGCGAATGTGGCGCAGGAAATCTTCACCGGAGGAGCGCGCCGCGCACAGGTGCAATTTGCGCGCGCGGGCTATGACGCGAACGTCGCAAACTATCGCCAGACGGTGCTGGGCGCGTTCGAAGAAGTGCAGGACGAAATCACCGGATTGACCGTACTGATCCAGGCCCAGCAATCGCAGCAGCAAGCAGTGGATGCGGCGCGGCGCACGCTGGATATCTCAACGAGCCGTTATAGTGGAGGCTTGGTCAGCTACCTGGACGTGGTGACGGCGCAACGCGATCTGCTTGCCGACGAGCAGCAACTCGCGGTGATCCGAGGGCAGCGGCTGGTGTCCAGCGTGCTGCTGGTCAAGGCGCTTGGCGGAGGTTGGGACGCCTCCAGCCTTGCGGCCGTACAAGTCAGGCCCAAGCCGAAGGACATCGTCACGCCGTAGAGTCCCGCTTTATTAAATGGATTTCTCCGCCCACACTTCCAGCCAGAAAGTCCAGTTGGCGAGCCGCCCAGCTTCTTAGGCTGCGGCGTGGCTGACTACCTTGCCAAGGACTCGCTTGCTGCGATAGCTGAATACGACGTAGGAACCGGGGACATGCGCGGCGACGCGGCGCATATACTTCTTGGCCGCGCGCAATTTGCCCAGCGATTCGATTTTGATCAGAGCGCAATCCTCGACCACGCGGCAGACACAAAAATCATTTGGGTCCGCGAGAGGGTACGCCAGCGGGGATTCTGGGCCGTTGCGATTTAGGTCTTTCATCGCGGTAACCTCATGCATGACTTCGGGAGCGCTTCCGCCGGCAGATGAATTTCTCGGGAGCGGTTGAGGGAAAGGCGAAGAGCGCGAGAAAGTAATCTATTATGGTCTAACGCGAATGGGTAAAGATGAAATTTACACTTTTCCACAGGCTGTGAATTTGTTCCCGTATAATTTTGCAAACATTTGGCCAGCTAGTTCGACGCCCTACTGACTACATCGCTGGGGCCTTTCTTATGACGAACCCTTGACTCGTCTCTGCCTATCTGGATGAGGGCGTCTAACTGAAGTCCCCCAAGGGCGCTCGGGAGTTCTCTTGATACTAAAATGCCGCACATGCTTCTATCCTCAGTGTTTTGATGGCCCTACGGAGAGGAGGAGCATTGAGGATAGCCCAGGTAGCACCTCTGTACGAGAGCGTTCCACCGAAGCTCTACGGAGGCACGGAGCGGGTGGTTTCGTATTTGACGGAGGCGCTGGTCGAAGCGGGTCACGACGTCACACTGTTTGCTAGCGGGGATTCCGAAACGTCGGCACGGTTGGTGCCATGCTGCGCGAAATCGCTGCGGCTGAACAACCATGACTGCATCGATCAGCTTGCGCACCATTTTGTGATGCTCGAGGAAGTGCTGGAGCGCGCCGATCGATTCGATATCATTCACTTTCATGTCGACTACATGCACTTTCCCTTGTCGAAGCTCTCTGGACTCGTGCACGTCTCGACGCTGCATGGCCGCCTCGATTCTCCCGACCTAGTTCCTCTTTACCGTAAATACAAAAACATGCCAGTGACTTCCATTTCGCTCAACCAGCGCAAGCCGTTGCCTTGGGTGAACTGGATTGGCAACGTATATCACGGCCTGCCCGAGGATCTTCTTCCCTTGGGCGACGGCCGCGGAAATTACCTGGCATTCCTGGGTCGCATTTCACCGGAAAAGCGCGTCGACCGCGCCATTGAAATTGCCAAGAAGCTCAACAGGCCGCTGAAAATTGCCGCGAAGGTGGACCCCTCAGATCGCCTCTACTACGAACGCGAAATCGAGCCGCTGCTGAAAACGCCGAACGTCGAGTTCGTCGGCGAAATCAACGAGCAGCAAAAGGGCGAATTCCTCGGCAATGCCTACGCCTATCTGTTTCCCATCGACTGGCCGGAGCCCTTCGGTCTCACAATGATCGAGTCAATGGCCTGCGGCACGCCGACCATCGCTTTCAATTGCGGCTCCGTGCCCGAAGTGATTACCAATGGAGTCAGCGGCTTTATCGTGGAGAATATAGACGAAGCGGTGAATGCCGTGCAGCAAGCGGCCACTCTCGATCGCGCCGCGTGCCGCGCCGAATTCATGGAGCGCTTCAGCGCGCCCAAAATGGCGCAGCGGTACGCTAAGCTGTACGAGGCGAGCGTCGCAGCTAAATCCGCTGACCCGGATACCGAAATCGACACGTTGCTCACGCTCTAGGACGGTTTTGTTTTGACGGACATTGTCCGCGTCGAAGACGAATACTACGTCCGCGCTTCTTCCGCGCTTGCGGACGACCGCACGCGTGTGCTCAAGTACGGCGACACTTTCGCCGTCTTCAACCGTTACGGAGATATCGAGCCGCTGGGCACCTCCCGTTTCGGCCTCTTTCACGCCGAAACCCGCCACCTTTCGCGATTCACGCTGCGCCTCAATCAGAAGCAGCCCTTGCTGCTCAGCTCCACCGTCCGCGAAGACAACGCGTTCCTGTCCGTGGACCTCACCAATGTGGATATCAATCTCAACGGGAACGACGAGCTTCCCCGGGGAATCGTGCACCTGTTCCGCCTGCAGTTTTTGCGCGGTGCGACCTGTTACCAGTATTTTCGTTTGCTCAATTACGGCCTGCAGCCCGTGAAAGTCTCCCTGCTGCTGCAATTCGACGCGGATTTCGCGGACATCTTCGAAGTGCGCGGCACCAAGCGCGCCCGTAAAGGCGAGCGCCTCCCGGATCGCGCGGAGAGCAATCGCGCTGTACTTTCCTACCACGGTCTGGACGATGTGCTCCGCGCCACCTTCCTCGAGTTTTCGCCCCAGCCCACTTCCTTGAGCACGCGGGAAGCGAGCTTCGAGGTTGCGCTGGACCCGAAAGAGGAAAAGTGCGTGTCCTGCACGATTTGCTGCGAACGCGACGGGGAATCCAAAACCGTTGCGCCCTTTCACACCGCGTTCCGCGGACTTGAGCATGAATTCGAGCGCCCCGGAATCGATGAGTGCTCGATTACGACTCCCAGCGAAACCTTCAATGCCTGGCTCACCCGTTCTTCGGCGGATTTACGCATGCTCATCGAGGGCAATCCAGAAGGCCCTTACCCCTACGCCGGCGTGCCGTGGTTCAACACAGTATTCGGACGCGACGGCATCCTCACCGCGCTCGAATGCTTGTGGATGGCGCCGCGCATCGCCGAGGGCGTGTTGAAATATCTTGCGGAAACTCAAGCGACGGAAGAAGTCCCGGAGCGGGACGCCGAGCCAGGCAAGATCCTGCATGAAATGCGCCGCGGCGAAATGTCCGCCTTGAACGAAGTGCCGTTCGCGCGTTACTACGGCAGCGTGGATTCCACGCCGCTCTTCGTGATGCTCGCCGGCGCGTACTATCGCCGCACGGCCAATCTCTCTTTCCTGAAGGAAGTATGGCCAAACATCAAGCGTGCCATCGAATGGATGGATGTCTACGGGGATCGCGACAAAGATGGCTTTGTCGAATATGAACAGCGCTCCTCCAGAGGCCTGGTGCAGCAAGGTTGGAAGGATTCTTACGATTCCGTTTTTCATGACGACGGCCGCATGGCCGATCCGCCCATCGCTTTGTGCGAGGTGCAAGGCTATGTCTACGCTGCAAAACGCTCGGCAGCGCTGATCGCGCGCGCATTCCAGGAAATCGAATTCGCGGAGAGGCTTGAAGCGCAAGCCGAAGCGCTGCGCGACACATTCGACCAGGCTTTCTGGTGCGACGAACTGGGCATGTACGCGCTCGCCCTTGACGGCAAAAAAGATCAGTGCCGCGTGCGCACCTCCAACGCCGGGCATGCGTTGTTCTGCAGAATTGCGAAAGAAGAGCGCGTCGGAACTCTGGTTGCTTCGTTGATGACCGAGCAGCTTTTCTCCGGCTGGGGTATCCGCACCGTCGGCGCGGGCGAGTCTCGCTACAATCCCATGTCCTACCACAACGGTTCCGTATGGCCGCACGACAATGCGCTGATCGGTCTGGGATTTTCGCTTTACGGCTTTCATCGGCAAGCTGGCGAGATTCTTCACGCATTGTTTGAAGTGAGCCGCGACGTCGAACTCCAGCGGCTGCCGGAGCTGTTCTGTGGGTTTCACAAGCGGCCGGGGACCAACGGCCCCACTCTTTACCCAGTAGCTTGCGCACCGCAAGCCTGGTCCGCCGGCGCGGTCTTCCTGCTGCTGCGCGCTTGCCTGGGCATGACCGTGCGCGCTCCCGAGCGCCAGATTTGTTTCGACAAACCGATCCTTCCGCTAAACGTGGACGAAGTGCAAATCGAAAACCTAAGACTGGTCGACGCTAGCGTCGACCTTCTGATTCATCGCCATGACGAAGGCGTTGCCGTGGAAGTCTTGCGCCGCAGCGGCGAAATCGAAATCCTGAAATCGCTGTGAGCCCTTCCCCGCGCGCGCTGTTTGGAGTCCTCCGCGGAACGCGCCATAATTGGAGTGTGTGCGCGCGTTGGCATGCAACCCGCGACGCGTCCCGCGCGGTCCAATGAGCAGATGCCCAGAGGCAAGGAGCCCAAGAGAAATGGCCAATGAATTCGCATTTCGAACCCGCAAACTGCAAAGACGAATGGCCGCGATATTGATTCTGGCCGCTCCCGTACTCGCCTCCTCACTCACTGGACAACAACAGGGACCGCTGCCGCCTCCTCCGCCCTCTGAAGCCAGGCAGCCTGCCGCTCCGCCCGCCGCTGCATCTCCTGCTCCCGCCGCGAAACCCCAAAGCGATTCCGGCAACATCACCCATGAGCCTCCCGCCATTCCGGTCGAGCAAATCATTCAAAAATTTGGCGATCGCGAGCTGGAGTTCAGGAAAGAGCGCGACAACTACACGTACACGCAGACTTTCGTGGTGCAGACCATTGACATGGACGGCCGGCCCGACGGCGAATATCGTATGACCAGCGATATTCTTTTCACTCCGGATGGCAAGCGCTACGAAAAGGTGATTTCCGCGCCGCCCCCGACCCTGCAACGTATTTCGCTGTCCCAGCAGGATATGGACGACCTCGAGCACGTGCAGCCTTTTGTGCTCACCAGCCAGGAGCTGCCGAAATACGACGTGAAATACATCGGGCGCGAACAGTTGGACGAGCTCAGCACGTACGTCTTCGACGTCGGCCCCAAGAAAATCGAGAAAAATCAGCGCTACTTTCAAGGCCGCATCTGGGTCGACGACAAGGATCTCAATATCGTCAAGAGCGATGGAAAAGCCGTCCCGGACATCGTCAAGAAGGGAAACGAAAACGTTTTCCCGCGTTTTGAAACGTTCCGTGAAAATATTGAAGGCCACTATTGGTTTCCCACGTACACGCGCTCCGACGACGAGCTGCGTTTTAGCACCGGCGCCGTCCACATTCGGATGACCGTGCGCTATGCGAACTACAAACGTTTCGGCGCGACCATCAAAATCGGCACGCCGGTGGAAATCAAGGAAGACAAGAAGCCGAACAAGCCTTGATCTTCATTCGTGCCTGGCGACACAGACACTTATGGACCGGCGACCCGTGCCGAATGGGCGACCTCGCTCCACAACTCATTTAGCCAGCTCGCGAAATTGCGCGACAATTAGATAGTACCCACACACGATGGCTCCCTGGCCCACGAGTCGGGAGCCCATGCAAAGAGAGGCACGATGAAGAAGCTAATCTTGGGGACTGCGTTGTGCGCCCTGGCCGGCACTTTGGCTCTGGCCGCTCCGTCCCAAGACCGCGATGAACACCGCGACCGCGACGAGCATCGCGACAACGGAAAGCACAAAGGTTGGGACAAGCACGGCGGCGACGATGAGCGTCACGACAATGGCAATCATAAAGGCTGGGAAAAGCACGAGGCGCGCGAGGATCATCGCGGTTGGGACGATGACCACGAACGCATTCGTCCCGGCCGCGCTTATCCCTTCGGCCGCTACGAGCATGTGCGTAGCGTCTTCATCGCCCGTCGAGTCGACTACCGCACGCGCCGCGTCGTGCTGTACGACAATTCCAACTGGGTAGTGGCCGCCTATGACCTCGACCGCTGCCGCGATTGGTATTGGGACCGCGATCAGGTTTACGTCTACGACGACGACCATCATCCCGGTTGGTATCTGCTCTTCAATTCGCGGCTAGGCCGCTACGTCCACGTCGAATTTTCCGGCATGCACTAACTTAACCCGTTCTTACTCCCAGCCCTCTCGCAAGCGGCGCACGTACTCGTCTGCATGCTCGTCGCGCCATAGATCTCTGCCAGAGCCTCTGAGGGCGAGCAGTGGATCATCTTCGATGTTCCTGGATGTTTGCTCTTTCTCGACGTGCGCTTGCGAGTCGTTCGGATTTTCCTCTGCATTATCCATTTCAATCGTGATTTTCCATTGCCCGCTCGGCTCGCGGCGCCAAATCTCCAGGTAACGCTGCCGAATAAAGGAAGTTTCGCCGCCACCTTTCGGCACGAGTGTCACCACCAAGCTGCCGCGCTGATACGCCCAGTTACCCGCGACTTGAATCTGATCGATGTGAATTAGCAGATGCGGGTGGAATCTTTCATGCGTCCTGGCGACTCGTTCCACGAAATGTCTCCTGGCCTCAGCCCCGGTCAACGTCGGTCCTCCCGCCGACATGTCTATCAAGTCGTCGGCGAAGATTTCCGGCAGCCGCTCGAAATCGCCCGTATTGTAATTTTGCACGAATTTTTCTACTGCCAACCGAATAGTCTGCTCCGCTGTCACAGAACTACATATATCGCTCGTCACCCGTCCTACAAGTTGTCCAGGAAAAATTGTGTTACGCGGTTCATCAGCACTTTGCGCGCGGCGGGATCGTTGACCCCGTGGCCGCGTCCGGGAAACGGCATCACTTCGACGTACTTCCCCAAGTCGATCAGCTTGTTGATCAGCGAAAGCGTGTTTGCGAAGTGTACGTTGTCGTCGCCGGTGCCATGCGCGATGAGCAGCTTGCCCTTCAACCCCTCAGCCCTATCGATCGGCGAAGAAGCGCGATAGCTCTGTTCATTCTGCGGAAGGAGCCCCAGATAGCGCTCCGTATAGATTGAATCGTAGAAATGCCAGTCCGTGACCGGCCCGCCCGCGAAACCGGCCTTGAACTCTCCGCCCGCTTCAAACATGGCGTGGAGCGTCATGTGACCGCCGTAACTCCAGCCCCAGATGCCGATGCGCTCCGCGTCCACATAAGGAAGCGACTTCAGATAGGCCACGCCGTCGCGCTGGTCCAACAGCTCCTGTGCGCCCAAGCTATAGTGGATCGGTTCCTCAAAAACATGGCCGCGACCGGCCGAACCGCGGTTATCCAGCGAGAAAATTATGTAACCCTTCTGGGCCATCGACTGGTGCCACAGGGCCGTGTTGCCGCCCCAGGCGTTCAAGACCACCTGGGCGTGCGGCCCTCCATAGGTAAAAATTAGCACGGGGTATTTTTTCGAGGCGTCGAAATCCGGCGGCTTGATCATCACGGCGTTGAGCGGCATGCCATCGCGCGCCTTCACGGAAAGAAATTGCGGTGCGGAGAGATGATATTCCGCGAGCTCCGAAACTTTGTTTTCATTGATCACGCGCAACAACGAACCATCTGCGCGGGCGATGTCCTGCCGCGGCGGCGTCAGCACGTCGGAGTAGGTGTCCACAAATGCCGAGGCATCCGGCGCCATGTTCACGCCATGCGTGCCGTTGTGGATGGTGATGCGGCTGATGGCTGAGCCATCTAGCGAGACGCGATACAGGTGCCGCTCCAGGGGCGATTTCGCTGTGCCCGTGAAGTACACAAGTCCTTTTCCTTCGTCCACGGCGACCACGGCGGAAACTTCCCATTCGCCTTTGGTGATCTGCGCACGCTGCTTTCCCTCAAGGTCATAGAGATAAAGATGGCGGTAGCCGGAGCGCTCGCTGGACCACAAAAACCGCTTCCCATCTTTCAGGAAATGCAGATCGTTGCTGATGTTGATCCAATACTGATCCGTTTCATTCAAGACTGTGCGTGTCTGGCCGTTCGTTGCGTCCGCGATCAATAGATCCAAAACCGTTTGCTGGCGATTCAGCCGCTGAATCGCCAAATGCTTTGAGTCGGTGAGCCAGTTCACACGCGCGATGTAAATGTCTTTGTTCTCGCCGGTGTCCAGTGCGTGGGCCTCGCCGCCGCCAACCGGCGCAACGAACACGCGCACAATTGGATTGCCGCCTCCCGCGGGGGGATAGCGCTCCTCTTCAGCTTCGCCTGTGGGCGAGGAAAAATCCACCAACGGATATTTCGCCACTTTGCGTTCGTCCATTTCAAAGTAAGCAATCGCGGAGGAATCCGGCGCCCACCAATATGCAGTGGTGATCTCCAGCTCCTCCGGATAAACCCAATCAAGCTCGCCTTTGCGCACTTCCTCTGTGCCGCCTTCCGTAAACGCGCGCTCTTTCCCATCCGCCACGCTGATCAGCCACAAATTATGATTGCGCACGAAACTCACGAACCGACCGTCGGGCGAAATCTTGGGGTCGGCGATGTTTTCCTTGCCGGAAATTAGTATGCGCGAAGCCTGCGTTTTTAGATCGAACCAAGCCAGTGATGTGGGCCCTTGAAAAAGTAGCGCGCCTCCTTCCGGCGCCCACTGATATTGCGCCGGCGCATGCCGTCCGAGCCCGGTTGCCTGCGTGGTTCGCTCGGAATCGGCAGGCAACACCGATTCCAGCTTTTCCGCCGAAAGCAGTGACCGGCGCTGTCCGGAGGCGACCTCCAATGCCCACAAATCGGTCTTTGGTTCCTTTCCCGCACCCTTGCTCTCAAAGAAACTGATCTGCTTCGAGTCCGGCGTCCAGGCAATCCCGCGGGTCAACCGACCGCTGAGGCTGGGCTCGCTATAAATGCGATCTACGGTAAGAGGCTTGTACGACGCGGGCGCTGCCGCTGGGGCAGGCGCCGCAGGCTGTTGCGCCCGGGAGATGAGCGAAGGAACCGTGGAAACGAGCAACAAAATGGAGCGAACGAATACACTGGTGCCGACCGACCGCCGCATGAGCCCTCCTGAGAACGGTACATAGTTTAGCGTGACCGCTGGCACATCGTGTAGGCGCGCAGCACGCCGTGTTCCTGGCGCGCAGATGTTGTGGTTGAATGCTTTGCTGCGCTACCCCGGAGGCCAGCGAAAATCGCGGCCGCCGAGAAGATGCAAATGCAAGTGAAGGACTGACTGGCCTGCGCCGCGGCCGTTGTTCAACACCGTACGGTATCCCTCAAGAAGATCTAGCTTCCGAGCAAGTTGAGCGGCGACGAGCTGCAACTTCCCAAGCACTGCTTGATCCTCAGGAGTGGCTTCATTTAGAGAGGCAATATGCTTACGCGGGCAAATCAGGATATGCGTCGGAGCTTGCGGGCCGATGTCTTCAAACGCGAAGACGTCGTCGTCTTCGTAGAGGATCTTGGACGGAATTTTCTTCGCCGCGATTTTGCAGAACAAGCAGTCAGCGCTCATTCATTCCTCCTGCGGCCCCGCCTTCATCCAGGCGAACCACCATCGGCGTGAATCCCTCACGATTGCGCAACTGCTCGCCGAACTGGTGCGCGGCGTCTTCTCCAGGGACTTTGCCGACACGCACGCGATAGAACAAACCATCGGGCGAATCATACGGCTGAATGAAGATTGGCGAGTACGAAGCATTCAGCCTCTGGCGAAGTCGCTCCGCATTGCCGCGATCTCGAAAGGCCCCGACTTGTACGGTGAAAAATCCCGAACTGGGATCGATACCGGCCGACAGAATTTCCAGCCGCACCGGAACCACGCCAGGGCCGATGGAATCAATTTCGCGCGCTGCTGCCATGGACAAATCAATGATGCGGTTATCCACAAACGGTCCGCGGTCGGTGATGCGTACCACTGTGGCTTTGCCATTGCTCAAGTTCGTGACGCGCACCACGGTGTCAAACGGCAGCGTGCGATGCGCCGCCGTCAGTTTATTCATGTCGTAGACTTCGCCATTGGAAGCGCGGCGCCCATGGAACGGCACGCCATACCAGGAGGCGTTGCCCTCTTCGGTGTATGCGGACGTCGCAGGACTTGGTATTGCGCTGTCGCTCTTCGGAGCCGCGGCGGGAGCGGACGTCGATGCGTTTGCCGTAGGCTGAGGCTGTGGTGGCTCGCGGCGATTTGCGGCGGTGCGGCGCGAGACGCAGCCGCAAAGAAAACAAACACAGAGCGCGCAAAGCGCGCAGAGAGCACGGAGACAGCGGAGACGGGTCACGATTCAGAGTTCGGCGGAGGCGCGTTGCGGCGTGCAGCCATGCGCGCTTCCAGCTTGCTGGCCGCTTCAGTTAGCTTCGCGGAGACTTCGCGCAGAAATTCCGCGCTGCGCCGCTCCGTTTCCGGCGCGACTTCCTGCTCGATGTAGCGGCGAAGGCGCGTCAGCTCTTCATCGATGCGTTTGCCAAACTCTTCAAATTTGTCCATAGGTGTGATCGCCGGACCGGGCATGGCGATTCCGGTATTATAGGAACGCTCCGCGAGTGCCGCAAGGAGGAGAGTTGGCGCTTCCCTATCAATGGCAGTATCGGCTGGACCGCTGGAAGGCCGCGCTGCAAGGTTTTTTCGGCGGTGGCAACCAGCAACCGCGCCCTAAAATGTGCCCCTCCTGCGGCTCGCTGGTGGGAATTAATGCTACACGCTGTCACGAGTGCGGCACAAACTTGAAATTTTCCATGGCTGCCATCAATCGCAGCCTGTCCGGAGTTTTTGCGGGACCCGCGCCGGTGACCACCGCGCTGCTGGTTGCAAATCTTCTGATGTTCGGAGTGGAGTGGATGGCGGCCGCAGCCCAGGGTCGCGGCGGTGGGCTCAGCATTTTGTGGAGCATGGGCGGCGAGCCGGCCTACCGGCTGGGGATGAGCGCGCCTTATGCGATTTACGTCCAGCATCAGTGGTATCGCTTGATCACCGCTATGTTCTTGCATGGTGGGCTCATTCACATCGGCTTCAACATGATGGCGCTGATGCAGTTTGGTCCGGCTTTAGAGGAGCTGTACGGATCTTCCCGCTACTTTTTCATGTACATCTTCACTGGCGCGTTCGGCTTCCTGGTCAGCTCGTTTTTTGGCACGTACTCACTCGGCGCCAGCGGCGGGCTGCTGGGACTAGTTGGAGTGATGCTGGCAGTCACGACGAAGCGCGGCGGCGCATACATGCGTGAGTTGCGTTCGCGCCTGATCAGCTCGGTTGTCATTCTTTTTGTGCTGGGATTCATGGGCATGGGTATGGACAACAAAGCGCACATGGCGGGCCTCGCTTCCGGATTTGTTCTCGGCAAAATATTTGCGGACCGCCAGCCTATGACCGTGCGCGAGCGGCAGATCGCGAATGCGTTAGGCTGGCTGGCGGGAATCGCCGTCATCGCGAGCTTCGCGCTGATGACCTTGCACTATCGCGATCCGCTACCGGGACAGGCTTAGCTGTTTGGTTGCGCCGGCGAGCTAAGCCGGCGCGCGATCGAAACGGAATAATGGAATCCGGAAATAATCGCCAGCGTGGCGACTACGTAGATTAACACTTCATTGATGCCTGCCAGTGGCAGACTCGGATACGAAGCCGATAGGACCACCGTGAAGACCAGAATGATCTGAAACATGGTGGTGAGCTTACCGAGGATGCTTGGCGGAAATGGGCGATAGCCGAAAATCAAGATGATTACCGCGCCGACCACCAGGATGAGAATGTCGCGACTCAGCACGATGATGGTCAACCACCAGGCGATTTTCTTCTCCATCGCGAGAATCACGAACGAAGAAGAGAGCAGCAGTTTGTCAGCAATAGGATCTAGATACGCGCCAAGCGACGATCGCTGATTGAGCTTGCGCGCGAGCAGGCCGTCGATTCCGTCGCTGAGCCCCGCCAAGACGAGCAACGCGAGCGCCCAGCGGTAATGTTCGTACGAAATCAGAATCAGAAAGAACGGCAGGAAGCCGAGGCGCAAGAGTGTGATTTGATTGGGAACCGTCCAGATGCGGCCTTGCATTGTGCTTCAGGATAACGCAGTTCAGGCGAACTGCGCGAGATAGTCGATCAGGCGGCGGCCGATTTTGCGCGCGAAAAGCTCGTCCATGGAAGGAATGGAGCCGGTGGGCTCGTCGAGCGTGATGCGCTCGACGCGGGTCATGGGAAAGAAAAGCGTGGGGACGCCGACGCGCTCGCCGTCAGGCTCATTGAGCTGGCGGATAAAATGGTCGAAGGAATTCAGATCAATGCCGCGCAACGTGACTCCCGCGGTGCTGACGGCCAAGAGTTCGCCCCAGATTTTTTCTTTGGGGCTGTGCAAACTCACGACAACGATGGAGTGTGGGTCCATGGAGTGCGCGCTGCCTCTTTTTCTAGCTTACCGCAAGCTAGTGTGTGTGCCAGCACTTTGCCGCCGAGCAGTTACTTGGCATGTTCGTAGGCTTGGTTCAGCCACCACAACACATCGCGGAAGTCGGCTTCGGAATTCAGCATAAAGGAAAGCCATTTTGCTCCGGGGACTGCGTTTTCGATGTCGATGCGGGGTTCTTTCTTTGCACGCTCCAGAAGGTCCGGCGGCAAGGGTTTGAGTCGGAAGATGAGCGAATTTGGATTTTTGATTGCGCGGGTCACTGGCAACGCTGCAAAGATCTTCTTCCTGCGATAGAAGCCGCGCAGGCCGAACACCGGGCGCGTCGTAACTTTGGGCCAAGTGCTTAGCTCATTCCCGAGCATGGCGGAAAATTGCTTCGTTTCCTCGCTGGTGCGCGGCATTTTCGGGCGCGGGCGTTTTGTCTTTTTGGTTTTCACGTCGGCATCGGGCGCGGACCGTTTGGCAGGAGCAAGAGCTTGGGTTCGGTGAGGGATTGCACTTGCTCTAGCGTGGTGTCAGGTGCCAGCTCGCGGAGCAGGAGGCCTTCCGGGGTGACGTCAATCAAGGCAAGCTCGGTGACGATGTGGTCGACGACTTCGACTCCGGTGAGCGGGAGCGAGCACTTTTTCAGAATTTTGGGCTGGTTGTCGCGGGTGGCGTGCTCCATGGCGATGAAAACGCGCTTGGCGCCGGCGACCAGATCCATAGCGCCGCCCATGCCTTTCAGCATCTTGCCGGGAATGGCCCAGTTGGCGAGATTACCCTTTTCATCGACTTGCAACGCGCCGAGAACGGTGAGGTCCACGTGGCCGCCGCGAATCATGCCAAAAGAATCCGCGGAAGAGAAATAACTTGTGCCGGGGAGTTCGGTAACAGTTTCTTTTCCGGCGTTGATGAGATCGGCGTCGATTTCCGATTCGAGAGGATAGGGGCCGACGCCGAGCATGCCGTTTTCTGATTGCAGAACGACTTCGATGCCTTTGGGGACGTAATTCGCAACCAACGTTGGCATGCCGATGCCGAGGTTAACGTAGAAACCGTCGCGCAGCTCTTGCGCGATGCGGCGTGCGATGCGTTCGCGTTTTTGTTCGTCAGTGAGTGGCATGAGGCTCAGGCTTTGCGCACTGTGCGGCGCTCGATCTTTTTATCGTAGTGGGGGCCTTGGAAGATGGCGTCGACGAAGATGCCAGGGGTGTGGATCTGATCTGGCGGCAGTTGGCCCAGCTCGACCAGTTGCTCGACTTCGGCGATCACATAATCTGCGGCGGTGGCCATCATGGGATTGAAGTTGCGCGAGGTCTTGCGGTAGATGAGATTGCCCCAGCGGTCGCCCTTCCACGCTTTGATGAAGGCGAAATCGCCGCGCAGGCCGCGTTCGAGAACGTACTGGCGGCCATCGAACTCGCGGGTTTCTTTGCCTTCGGCCACCATCGTGCCGTAGCCGGTGGGCGTGAAGAAGGCGGGAATGCCGGCGCCGCCGGCTCGGATGCGCTCGGAGAAAGTGCCTTGCGGATTCAACTCGACTTGGACTTCGCCACTTAACACTAGCTGCTCGAAGAGTTTGTTTTCGCCAACGTAGGTGGAGATCATTTTTTTGATCTGGCGATTTTGCAACAGCAGGCCGAGGCCGGCGCCGTCGGTGCCGGCATTGTTGCTGGCAATGGTCAGATTCTTGGTGCCTTTGCGGCGGACGGCGTCGATCAGGTGTTCGGGGACGCCGCAGAGACCGAAGCCGCCGACCAGGATGGTGGCGCCGTCGGTGAGCTTTGTGATGGCGGCGTCGGCAGAGGCGATGCGTTTGTCCATGAGGGTTGCCGTAAGGCGGGCTTCACACGGACAGCCCGGAGGAAGAGTGTACTGCAAGCCGGAGAGGCATTGTAGGCGCGCCGCTGCTACGGGGATGGGAGAATGGGTTGGCGGAGAGGTTCGTTTTGGGGGAAGAGTCGGCGACCTTTTTGGATAGCGGCATCGGCAGCGGCGTGATTACCAAGAGCGGTGTTCACAGTGAACAGCGAAGTGTAAACGGTGGGGTCGGCGTCGGGGAAAAGGCGGACGATGAAGTCGAGACGCTTGTGAGCGCGGTCCATGAAACCGGTTTGGCGATCGAGTTCGGCGAGATTGCGATTGCAGGAATAGCTGTAGGGATCAACCAGAACGCCGTTGAGGAAGGCTTTTTCGGCTTCGGCAAGATTTTGCGTGCGCAAGAGAAATTCGCCGAGGCGGCAGAATTCGATGGCGGGAGGATTCTTAGCGGCGTTGATCAGCGTGGTTTGTGCGGCGACAGCGGTGGGCCAATCCTGGCGGTCCCTGGCAAACTTCACGCGATCGGCGAGAGCCGCGTGGAATTTCGGGTCGCGCCGAAGGATTTGCGAGACGCGAAAATCGGCAGAGGCTTCTTCCTTTTTGTTGTGGGAGACAATGGCGAGCCAGTGGAGGGCGGAGAGGGAATCTGGATCGAGGCGCGCGGCGTTTTCAAAATGAGCTTGCGCGGCGTCCATGTGATTGTCTGACAACTGCACGAGACCGCGAAGGATTTCGAGATTGGAAGAGGGAGGCTCGTTCTCGAGCACCTTAAGATACGCGACGGCGTTTGGATAGTTGGCGAGGCGAAGATTGGTTTCGGCAGCGGCTTCGAGAGCGCGGCGAGTTTCGGAGGGATCCAGATTGATGGGGAGAAGGCCCTCGCGATTATCAGCGAGCAGCTTTGCATTGCTGTCAAGGAGGCTGCGGTTAAGGAGAGATCGCGGGGCGTGATATTCGAGCAGGGTGCGGTCGTCGGTGTTAAGCACGCTGCCAGCAGCGATGCGACGGACCGCAGAGTCGTTGAGCGCATAGTAGGCGACCAAACCTTCGGGATGGCGGAGTTCGAGCGTTTCGTAATCTTCGCGGAGATCGGGTGTTTGCCAGAGAGTGCGGAGGCGATCAAAATTCATCGGCGTGGTCTCAGTGCGATTGAGAGCGATCAGGTCTCCCCCGGGGACGCGCCACACAGTGTTTTCAGGAAAATGCCTGGAGAGCGTGGCGAGGATCATGCGGAGGTCAGCTGGATCGAGCGAATACGCCTGGATCCACTGGACGAAACGGCCACCCGGAGTGAGGTGATTGCGCGCGGCGGCGTAATATTCATCGGTGAAGAGAGTGGCTACGCCGGCGATCCAAGGATTGGAAGGCTCAGAAATGATGAGATCGTACTGTTCGCGGGAAGAGAGAAGGAAATTGCGAGCGTCGTCCAGGACGACGTGCACACGCGGATCGCGGAGGACTCCACGATTTAGCTTTTCAAGATACGGAGCCGCTTGAATGACGGCGGGCTCGATTTCGACGCAATCGATGTGTTGGACATCGGGATAGCGGGCAACCGCGGAAATGGTCATGCCGCTGCCAAAGCCCACGATGAGGACGTGGCGAGGCGCCTGATCGACGACGGCTCCCAGGTGGCCGAGAAGAAGTTGCGTGGGCGTGTCAGCGCTCGAGGCATCGACTTTGCCGTTGGTGGTTAGAGCGAGGTAATTGTCGGTGCGGTTGACGGCGATGGAGGCGTTGAGACCGTCGGCGACGAACGGAAGATCGACCGTAGCGGCGTTTTCGGCGAGCGTGAGTTTGCCGTTGTGAAGATTGAAGTAAAGGACGGTGGAGAAGGAAGTGAGCGCACGATTGTAAAAGACTGGGGAAAAACCTGCGAAAGCAACGAGGAGGAGCAGCGCGGCGTTGAGAGCGAGAGGGAGCGCGCGGCGCGGCGTGGCGGACAGTTCAGGCGCTACGGCGAGAAGAAGATTGATGGCCGCGATGAGCGCCACCACCCGGAAGCTACCGAGCGCAGGAACCAGCCAGAAGCCAGTGATGATGGCGCCTACAATCGCGCCGAGGGTGTTGGCGGCATAGGCGCGGCCAACGACCGCGGAATAGCCGGATTCAGAACAAGCGCCTCCGGTGAACAGGAGAATGACGGAGGGAAAATTGAAACCGAAAATGATGGCGGCAGGCAGCATGGCCAGTGCACTGGTGACGAATTGAGCGAGGATGAGGCCACCAAAGGATTCGTGCGTGGCACGCAGAATCGGGGGAACAACGGCGGGGATGTAACGGAAGAGGCTGAGGAAAATGAGAGCGGCGAGGCCGGTGCAGGTTTGTGTGCGAGAGAACGTGTCGAAAGAAACCGAACGTCGGGCGCGCAAGAACCAGCGCTCGAAAATGAAGCTGCCGATGACGATGCCTGCCAGGAAAGTGGCAAGCATCAAAGTGAAGGCATAGGTGGAGCTGCCGAGCATAGTAGCGAGAAGGCGCGTCCACGCGACTTCGTAGGCGATGGCGGTGGCGCCGACGACTCCGAAGGCAAAGAACAAAAAGCTGCGCGAGGGTTGAGAGGAGTCTTCGGCTGCAGTTTCGGCGGAGACGCTTTCAGACGGAGTCTGCGCGGCTGCGGAAGCTTCAGCATGGGATGAAGCGGAAGACAGTTGCAGAGCGATGAGGCCGGCGAGAACGTTCAGGACGACGGCGCAAGCGATGGTCAAGCGTAGGCCGAGGGTAGGAAGAAGAACAAAGCCGGCGAGCAGCGTGCCCGTGACCGCACCGAGCGTGTTGACCCAATAGAGCCGACTGATGCGGGCGCCCAATTCATCTTCACGAGTCAAACCACGAACCAGAATGGGGAGCGTGCCGCCCATCAGAAATGTGGGAATAAACAGGACAAGAGCGATGCCGAGAAATCGGAGAACGAGAAGAAGCGGCGTTGCTGCGCCGATGGCTGGGTAGGCGGCGAAATAGAGAAGGCGAACGCCGACGAGACCGATGAGGGAGAAGGCCCCAGCCGCGGCTACGGCGAGCTCGATCCAGGCGTAAAGGACGATAGGACGTGCGTGGCGCTCGTTCCAAGAGCCGAGATAGGCGCTCCCTGCGGCAAGACCAGCCATGAAGACTGCGAGGACGGTGGCGATAGCGTAGACGGTGTGCCCAAAGATCAGGCCAAGTTCCTTGCCCCAGGCGACCTGATAGATGAGGCCAGCCGCGCCAGAAAGAAAGAAGCAGACAAGAATTCCGAAAAGTTTTCCGCGGCGAGAGAGCGTGGGGGACATTGCAAAAGCGTAGATGCCAACTATGAAGATCGTCAACGATATGTGCCGTTTTGTGCGGTTGGTAGTTGGGCACAACGTGAGGCGAAGTCGGATCTCGCTCCCGGGTGGAGAGCGTACTGACTGAGCCGAGCTATCAGTCCGGGAGGAATATAACGCCCAGGAAACCCGGTCAGGGTTTAGCTACTGGGTACTTGGGTCTGGGCGGAATGCCCTTGTAGCTTTTCAGGGCTTCGTTGGCCAGCTCGATGGCTTTTTCGAGTTGGGGGTCGCGTCCGCTGACCACCAGATCCGGGCGTTGCGGTACTTCGTAGTCGGGGTCGACGCCATGGTTCTCGACGATCCATTCGCCGCCGTTGTCGGTGGACCAGAAGGCGAATTCAGGGGCGGTGACGAACCCGCCATCGCGCAGGGGACTAGTTGCCGTCGGGCTCGAAGTCAGCGCCAAGCAAGCCTACGCCGATTTTCGGAGGCTGCGGCTGGTCGCCGCCGCCGACGTAGGTGTGCGAGGTGCTCGGCTCGGCGATCATCTCGCCGACGATGTAGTTCAAGTCAGCGCGATGCGCGACCCAGGGGAGCAGCGCTTCGTAGCGATCGCCGATCTGCTTCCAGTTGTGGCCGGTCATGGCGGGATCCCAATAGAAGTCGCGCTCGATACGCCAGGCTTCGTGGAAGATTTGCTTCCATTCTTCGCGGGGATCGATCTGCACCAGGAAGCCGCTCAGGTCGAGCTTGCCTTCACCGACTTTGGCTTTGCCGGGGACAGCTTCGACAACGCCGTACACAGGGCCGGCTTTGTAGATGACTTTTTTCCTTCCTTGTCGAGGTCGTAGCCGTCGATGCCCTCGAGGAGAACTTTGTCCTCACGCTTGGTGACATCGTACACGTGCAGGACGTGGCGAGGGTTTTGCTGGTCATCGGTGCCGAACTGCCGGGCTTCCTGCGGCGTGGTGAGGTAAAAGAATTTGTCCTTGCGAGCGGCAAGGCCGCTGAGACTCGCGGCGGGAAGAGGAACAGCGGCGATGCGGTTGCCGATGCCGCCGAGGTCGATTTGGATGGGCTTGACGGGTTCTTCTTTCTTCTCGTTTTTTTTTCATCCTTTTTTTCGTCGGTCTTCTGTGGGTCGGAGGGTTTCTTGTCGTCTTTCTTATCGTTGTCTTCCTTCTTGTCCTTCCTTTTCTCGTCGGCGGCTTTCTCTTCATCGCGCCTTCTCCGATATTTTTCGAGCTTACGTTTGCTGCGCCAAGCAGGAAATCGGCACAGGGCTGTTGGCCGTCACCATGTTTATAGACGAGAAATCTCGCGGAATGCTTACACCGATTTTCGCGACACTGATTGCGCCGGAGTACTCGCTTTTACGAGCCGACGTATAATCACTCCGGGCGAAGATTTTCGCCGGCAAATTTTGGGATCTCCGGCGCGGTGGCTGCGTGTTGCTCCGCAGGAAGTTTATGGCGAAGGAGGCCTTTTGCGGATGTCGCTGTCAGGATATGCTTCCGGGTACAACATGAATACTTGTTTTCAACGCGTTTGGGAGAGGTGCAACCGCCTGGCGCAGGGAGCGCGCGGATGAGCTTTCGGGCGAAGCTGTTTCTCATCTTCCTGGTCACCGTGTTGGCGTCGGTTTCCGTCGTCGCCTACGGCGTGGCGCATTACACGCGGGCCGCGTTCGAAGAGATGGACACGGAGCGTACCGAGGCGCTGGTGGCGCAATTCAACAAGGAATTCGAGCAGCGCGGCAGCGAGGTGGTGCAGCAAGTTGAAAATGTGGCGAATGGCGAGATTACCCTGAGAGTGGCCATGGACCTGGCGCGGCCAAACGCGGACCAGTCGCTGTACGTGCACGACGCCATCGGCGTGTCACAAGATCATGGCATGCAGTACGTGGAGTTCGTGAATTGGGATGGCACAATCATTTCTTCGGCGCAGTATCCGGCACGCGTGGGCTACAAGAATGACTGGGTTACGGCCACGAAAGAGTGGCACGGTACACGGGCATTTTTGAAGCGGGAAGAGCTGCCGGATGGCGTGGCTCTCTCCGTCGCCGCGGTTCGCACGGTTTCTGGCGGCAACAACAAGAATCTCTACATTATCGGCGGGCGACGGTTGGACCAGAACTTTCTTGCGTCGCTGGTTCTCCCGTCCGGCATGCGTGCGTTGCTGTATCGCAACCTGGAGCCGAATTTTGTGGGGGCGGCGCTGACGGATGTGAACGGCAGCGCCGACGATCCGGACCGCTTTCGCCCGCTGATCGAGCAAGTGCAAAGAAAGCCGCAGCCGATCGTGGAGACGATCAACTGGAAGGCGGATGCGGCTTCTGCCGAGACGTTTCATGCGATGCCTTTGCTGGGACGGAATAATGAGCTGCTTGGAGTGCTTCTGGTTGGCAGTTCGCGGAAGGAATTGGTGCTCCTGACGCGGCGCATCGTGACGATTGCGGCGGTGGTTGCTGCGGCGGCGATGCTTGTGGGCTTGCTGGTGAGCTTGTGGGTGGCAGCACGCATCACACGGCCGGTGAAAGAGCTGGCGGAAGGGGCGCGCGAAGTCGCGACAGGGCGGTGGGACACGCGGATTGATGTGCGCGGGACGGACGAAATCGGGCAACTGGGAACTGCGTTCAACGATATGACACGCACGCTGGCTGTGCAGAAGGAACGATTGGTGCAGACGGAGCGCGTGGCGGCGTGGCGGGAATTGGCGCGGCGGCTGGCGCATGAGCTACGCAATCCGCTGTTTCCCATGCAAATCACGGTGGAGAACATGCAGCGGGCCAAGCAACTGGAGGCCAAGCAGTTCCTGGAAGTGTTCAATGAGTCCACGGCCACACTGAAGACGGAGCTGGCAAATCTAAATACCATTGTCGGCCGCTTCAGCGATTTCTCGAAGATGCCGACGCCGCAATTTACGAAAGTGAGTGTGAACGAGATTTTGCGCACCGCGGTCCGAGTATTTGAGGCGCAGTTCAATGCCGTGGGGAAGCCCACGATTACAACCGAACTCTTCTTGACCGAGCCATTGCCGGAAATTGACGCGGACGCGGACCTCTTGCACAAGGCTTTCCAGAATTTGGTATTGAACGCGTTGGATGCCATGCCCGCGGGCGGCACGCTGACTCTGCGCACGTTCGAGCACGAGCGCAACATTCGCATTGAAGTTGCAGACACGGGCAAGGGTCTGACACCCGAGGAATGCTCGCGGCTCTTCACGCCGTACTACACGACGAAGCAGCAGGGAACTGGTTTGGGACTTGCTATCGTGCAATCGGTGGTGAGCGATCACCATGGAACGATCAGCGTGACCAGCGACGAAGGGCGCGGGACCTCCTTTAGGATTGATTTGCCACAGCGACAGGCCGGGCAACGGCCGGCTCCTGCCGAAGGCGCAGCCGCCGATGCAAAGAACTCGCCGAAGACTTTGGCGGCGGCAAGCGACTGACGCGGCGCAAAGGACCGATGCTTGCCGCGTAAAGCTCACCTGCTACTCGTTGACGACGACCCGAACACCCTGGCTTCTCTTTCCCGTGCTTTCCGCTTGGCCGGCCATGAAGCGACCGTGTGCGACAACGCCGGACGTGCGCTCGAGCTTTTGCGTACCGAGAGTTTCGATTTAATCCTTTCCGACGTGGTGATGCCAGGGAAAAGCGGGCTGGAGCTTCTGGAAGACTTGAAGAAGGCCGGTGTAAAGACGCCCATCGTTTTGATTTCCGGGCAGGCGAATATTGAGATGGCGGTGCACGCGACGAAGCTCGGAGCGCTGGATTTTCTGGAGAAGCCGCTTTCCACGGACAAATTGCTGGTTACCGTGGAAAATGCGCTGCGATTGTCGCGCCTGGAAGATGAAAATCGCGAACTGCGCCAGCGTCTGGGCAAGCACGAGCTGATTGGATCGGGAGCGGCGATGGCGCGGCTGCTGGCGCAAATTGACCGCGTGGCGGCGAGCGAAACGCGGGTGTGCATTCTGGGCGAAACAGGAACAGGCAAAGAGTTGGTGGCGCGCGCAATTCATGAAAAATCCACGCGGCGCGAAAATGCGTTTGTGACGCTGAACTGCGCGGCGGTGCCGGCGGAATTGATCGAGTCGGAGCTGTTTGGGCATGAGAAAGGCGCGTTCACCGGGGCGGCGGCGAAACACGCTGGCAAATTCGAGCAAGCGGATGGCGGCACGCTGTTTTTGGACGAGATTGGCGACATGCCGGTGGCCATGCAAGCGAAATTGCTGCGTGTGCTGGAGGAAGGCGAAGTCGAACGAGTCGGAGGCGACAAGCCCATTCGCGTAAACGTGCGCGTTCTGGTGGCTACGCACCGGAACCTGGAAGAACTGGTGAAGCAGAATGCGTTTCGGCGGGATTTGTTTCATCGCGTGTATGTTTTTCCGCTGGCGCTGCCGCCGCTGCGCGAGCGGCTGGAGGATTTTCCGGTGCTAGTGGGGCACTTTGCGCGGCAAGTGGCGGCGCAGAACGGGTGGAAAGAGAAGATTTTCGCCGACGATGCGATCGCGGAGCTGCGACGCTACGGCTGGCCCGGAAATGTGCGCGAGCTGCGCAATGTGGTGGAGCGGCTGGTGCTGCTGGCGGGAGAAGGAGCGGTGGGCGGCGCGGATGTCCGGATGATTTTGCCGAGCGCGAGCGGCGGCGTGGCGGAGAGACTTGTTGGCGCCGCGGGAGCTGAATCGTCTGGAACGCTCGCTGAGAGGACCGAAGCGTTTGAAAGGGAAGTGCTGCTGGCCGAGATTCGGCGTCACAACTTTCATATGACGAATGTGGCGCGTGCATTGGGCCTGGAACGGAGTCATCTCTACAAGAAATGTCAACAGTTAGGAATTGATTTACAGTCGCTGCGCAAACCTGAATAAATCTCGAGACCTGCCGAGGACGCTGTAAGTTATTGAAAACAGGGTCAATTTTGTGCTTGACAACAAATTGCAATCCGCGATATATATTTTGCATATTGCAATAGGCAGGTTCCTCATGACTCTTGGCGACAAACTCCGGTCTCTACGCTCCGTCGAAGGTTCGCTGCGCGGTTTGGGCCGCGCAATGACGCAATTCGAGCTGGCGGAGGCGATGAAGCGCGAAGTGGGGCGCGGTTTGAGCCAAGCGTATCTCTCGCAGATTGAGAGCGGCGCGCGGCCGCACTTGACGCACACGACGCGCGAACTGCTGGCGCGATTCTTCCGCGTGTACCCTGGCTTTCTAGTGGACGATCCGGAAGGCTACACCGCGACGCTGCAGTCCGAGCTGCGCGCGGAAGACGCCAAGATCGATTCCTTGCTCTTTGCAGGCGCCGAACAGTTTTCGGCTGATCCGGAGCTGAGCGATGCGTTGTTGGCCGTCGCCCAAGAGCCGGATTCGCGGCGCGCGCTCTTGCTGCTTGCGGAAATTCTTCGCGCACCGGGCCTGGCGGACCGGTTGAGCGAAGTGCTGCGACCCAGCGCCCAACACAATGGCGGGCAGCAGGGCAGCGGACATCCACCGCCAACTCACAACTAGATACGGGCGGTCTTCGCCTTGGATTCTTGTTCGCGCATGGGTGTGTGCGAGGTGATGTATGACCTGGACAGACTTCTACGTCTTCTGTTTCATTGTGGGCTTCGCGCTTAGCGTGTTGTCATTCTTCGCGGGCGCCGTGCACCTACATCTCCCATTCAAGATGCACTTGCCCTTTCACGCTACACATCACGGCGGTGCTGGCGGAGGTGTGGGCAGCGGTTTCAGGAGCGGGACGCATATTTCGTGGTTCAACGCCTCGTCCGCGATGGTGTTCCTGGCGTGGTTCGGGGGCACTGGCTATTTGTTGACGCGGCACGCGCACCTGGTCGCACTGGCGTCGCTGGGCATTTCGATCATTGCGGGGCTGGTTGCCGGGTGGACGGTGTTCAAGTTCATGGTGAAGCTAATGCATTCAGACGAGCCGCTCAAGAGCGAGGATTACCGAATTGAGGGATCAGTGGGAACGGTCAGCATGCCGATCCGCCAAAACGGGACGGGCGAAATCATTTTCTCTCTGGGAGGCGCGCGACGTTGTGCAGGTGCGCGCACGGACGACGGCAAGCCCGTGGACAAAGGAGCCGAAGTGGTGATCGAGCGATACGAGAAGGGAATAGCGTACGTGAAGCGGTGGGAAGAGTTCACGAAGTAGATTTTCGGACTGACGCACGACGCAACAGTCCGCGCGATAGAAAAAGGAGGCTCTTATGTTTGGCTTGCCAATGGAAGTGGTGGTAGGTGCGGGGCTTCTCGTTCTGGTTCTTCTGATGGTGATGATCGTGGTCGCCAGGATGTATCGGAAAGCGGGACCGCACGAAGCATTGATCGTTTATGGGATGGGCGGCACGCGGGTCTATACCGGCCGGGGCGCTATCATTTTTCCGATGGTGCAAACTTGCCGCGACCTTTCACTGGAGTTGATGTCGTTTGACGTCGCTCCGCAGCAGAACCTGTACACCAACCAGGGCGTGGCCGTAACGGTGGAAGCGGTCGCGCAGATCAAAGTGAAGTCGGACCAAGAGTCGATTCTCACCGCCGCCGAGCAGTTTCTGACCAAGCGGCCGGAGCAGCGCGAAGCCTTGATCCGGCTGGTGATGGAAGGGCACCTGCGTGGAATCATGGGCCAGCTCACCGTCGAGCAGATCGTCAAGGAACCGGAGATGGTCGGCGACCGCATGCGCTCCACGTGCGCGGACGACATAAGCAAGATGGGACTCGAGGTGGTGAGTTTCACCATCAAGGAAGTCCGCGATAAAAACGAGTACATCACTAATATGGGCCGGCCGGACGTGGCGCGCATCAAGCGCGATGCGGAAGTAGCCGCTGCCGAAGCGGACCGGGACATCGCTATCAAGCGGGCTGAGATGCAGCGTGCCTCCGCGGTCGCCAGAGCTCAGGCGGATCAGGAGCGTGTTGCCGCGGAAACAGCTTCGTTAGCGAAGCAAGCCGAAGCACAGCGCGACCTGGACATCAAGAAAGCCGCTTACGTGGAGGCCACGAAGAAAGCCCAGGCGCAGGCGGACAAAGCCTACGAAATCGAAACCAATATCCAGCAGCAGCAGGTGATCACCGAAGCGGTCCGCGTGCAGCAAGTCGAGCGCGAAGCGCAAGTCAAGGTGCAGGAAGCCGAGATCGCGCGGCGCGAACGCGAGCTGATCGCCACAGTGCTGAAGCAGGCGGAAGTCGAGCGGCAGCGCATTCAGACGCTCGCCGAAGCCGAACGCCAGCGCTTGATCATGGAAGCGGAAGGCCGCGCCTCTTCGATACGCGCGCAGGGCGAAGCGGAAGCCGAGATCATCTTCAAGAAGGGCGAAGCCGAAGCCAAGGCCATGAACGTAAAGGCCGAGGCCTACCAGGAATACAACCAGGCTGCAGTGGTAGACAAACTGATCACCGGGCTGCCCGAGGTCGTGCGCGCGCTCTCCGAGCCGCTCAGCAAGATCGACAAGGTGACTATCGTATCGACCGGCAACGGCGATGCGGCCGGCGCGTACAAGCTCACTGGCGACATCACCAAAATCGCGGCGCAAGTGCCTGCGCTGTTTGAGGCGCTCTCCGGCATGCAGATGTCCGACCTGCTTTCGAAAGTGCGGCTGATCGGCGACAAAGCAGCGAAGGCGGCACCGCCGCTGCCGAACAACTCCTAACGATGGGTTCCGTCTGGGCAGGCGGGGGCCCTGCCCAGACGCTGCTTGTGCTTCGGGCGTCTTCGGAGGGGGCGTGTCATGACGATGAAGGAAAAGTTGCTGATCCTTTGGGTCTTTTTGATGGTGATCGTGGCGTTCGTTGTAACGCACGTTGCGGGTCACCTGGCGTTTGTACTGGAGAATTGCTTCGCATTGGTTTTGCCGGTACTGCGCTCGTGAAAACGGTAAGAAATCATTGCAGTTGGAAAGGAGAATCGTCATGGGCCTTCTAGAAAGAGTCAGCACCTTAATTCGCGCTAATCTCAACGACATGATCGACCGCGCCGAGGATCCCGAGAAAATGATCAAGCAGGTGATCCTCGATATGGAGAACCAATACCTGCAGGTGAAGACGCAGGTGGCGGTTTCCATCGCGGACCAGCATATGTTGGAGAAAAAACTGAAGGAAAACGAAGATACCGGGAACGATTGGATGCGCAAGGCGGAGCGTGCCGTGGACAAAAGCGAGGACGACTTGGCGCGAGCGGCGCTGGACCGTTACCAAACTTCGCTGCGCCTGGCGCAACGCTATCGCGAACAAGTGGACGATCAGAAAGCGCAAGTGGAAACGCTCAAAGGCGCCTTGCAAAAACTCGAGCAAAAATTGGACGAAGCAAAATCAAAGCGTGATTTGTTGCTGGCGCGGCACCGGCGGAGCATTGCGCTCGGCAAGGCGGCGCGCGCCCAGACGGCCATTGGGGATCACTCCAAGAGCGCCACGTTCGACCGGCTCAAAGATCGCGTGCATCACACTGAGGCCGTTGCCACTGCCGAGGTGGAGCTCGTCGCCGATGATCCAGGCGAGCGGCTTACGCGGATGGACCGCGACGTTGAGATCGATCGCTTATTGGCGGACTTGAAGGCTCGGCGTCGTTTGCCAGGATGAAGAGCATCGTAGACTTCTCAAATCAGCGCGGCCCACCGGGAGAGAAGTATCACACGGAGCCATTGCCGTGCGAGAATGGCGCGGTGAATCCGTGGCTGATAGGAGCGCCGGCGATCGCGGCTGCTGCGGCGGGAGTAGCCGCTTATGGCGGCGTGCACCCGCGCGCGCAGCTTTTTGGCCCCACGATTTCCAGCACCAACTCGCCACGCAAGCTGGCAATCACCTTTGACGACGGACCTAATCTGGCGATCACGCCAAAACTGCTCGACCTGCTCGATCGCTACAAAGCGCCGGCGACTTTTTTTCTAATCGGCCGCTACATCCGCGAATGCCCGGAGTTAGTCAGCGAGATTTCCACGCGTGGCCATGCCATCGGTAATCACACGGAGTCGCACCCGAATCTGTTTTGGAAGAGCTCGGCGGAGATACGAGTTGAGCTGCGCTTGACTCATTCGGCGATCAAGAACGCGCTCGGTGCGCCACCGAAATGGTTTCGCCCGCCGTTTGGATTGCGCAATCCGTGGCTTGCCGCGGAAGCGCGCGAGCTCAACATGCGCGTGGTGATGTGGACGTTGCTTCCCGGCGACTGGCGCGCGCCTTCGGCGGAATGGCTGATTCGTCGCATGCAGCCCATCGCGTCCGGCGCCAAGCGTGCGTTAACCCACGCGTCGGGCACCGGCGAAATCCTATGCCTTCATGATGGTAATCACCGCGAGCAGAACGCCGATCGAACACGCACGCTGGCGGCGTTGGAGCACTGGCTGCCGCGCTGGCGTGACCTCGGGCTTGAATTTGTTACAATCGATGACGCGGTGAGTGCGCCCGCACAGTGAATATGGACGAGAGAACCTTTTATACCGAGAAGGAAGAGACGCGGAAGGTCAAGCTGGTGTGCCCCAGTTGCCGCGGCGAGTTTGAAGCGCCGGTGCGATGGAAAGTGTGCAGGAAGAGGAAAGAGCTTCCGCGCGGCGCCGGCGAAGAAGACCGGAAGAAATTTGCCAAAGCCAGTTCGTATATGGTGCGCCTGGATGATTTAGTGGCTTGCTATAAGTGCCGCAAACGGTTTGAGTTGACAGGACAATCGACGGTGCTCATCTCCGACGCGCTGGGCGATCCCAACGTGGACCCGGAAAATTTCGGGAATCGCTGAGACAGCCACCAGCCATCAGCCATCAGCATCAGTTTCAAATCATGTAGGTCGCGGATGGCTGCGATCGACTAAATCCATTTAGGAAATTCGAGTGCTCTTGCTGAAAACTCGACAGCCGAAAGCTGAAAACCTCTAGATCTCCGGATACATATCGAAAAAGGCTTCGATCGACTGGCGAAACGTCGATTCGATTTCTTCCTTGCTACCCTCAATCAAGTGCATCGTGACGCGCGCCGTGCGCCCGTTCTTCAGCACTACCGTGGCGTCCTTCACTTCGCCGAGGTCTTCCGCCGGCAGCAATCGCATCCCGTAGATGAGCGCCAGTTTCGCCATGCCGTCCTCCTGCCACTCCCATCAGCCTAGACCGCGCGAATCGGGCGGTCAAATGCAGCGGCCGAACGGATCTGCGCTTTGGTGTGCGCCGCAAGCGTATACTAGAGGCATCCGTACCTCTGTAGCCTGCATCGCACCACAGCATGGAGGATCGCCGTGAACCGCACGCGCCCACTTTTTGCTCTCCCCCTCTTGGTTCTTGCTTCGTCCAGCTTGGCCTTCGCGCAACAGCCTGAAGGGCCGCAAACATCCGCGCCGCCGCCGGTTGCTCCGGAAGCACGTCCTACCGTGGAGAGGCGCGCGGGCGCGAATGACAAGATTACCGTTCCCGCCGGCACGCGTGTTGCGGTTGTTCTGGAAAACGGCATCTCCACGCGCAGCGCCAAAGCCGGCGATTCCCTTTATTTCCGCACCTCGTTTCCGATCACGCAGAACAATCGCGTGGTTGTTCCTGTTGGCTCCTATCTTCGCGGCGAATTGCTTGAATCCAAGCGTCCGGGCCGCATCAAGGGACGCGGTGAATTTCGCATGCGCCTAAACACGCTGATTTTTCCGAACGGCTATACCGTTGATCTGAATGCTGCGCCACGCAGCGCAGACACGGGCGGCAAAGAAACCATGGATCCAGAGGGTAAAGTGACCGGATCCGGCGGCAAGGGAAAAGACGTGGAAACCGTCGCGGCCACGACGGTGACCGGCGCGGGCATCGGCGCTATTGCGGGCGGAGGCAAAGGCGCCGGAATTGGAGCCGGCATTGGCGGACTTGCCGGTCTTGGCGCTGTGCTGCTGACGCGCGGGCCGGAAGCGGAGCTACCGCGAGGTTCAACGCTGGACGTGGTTCTTGAGCATGCGCTCACGCTGGAAGGCGATCAGATTCAATACAGGCATGTGGGCGACTCGTCACCGATCACACCGCCCCCTGCACGCCCGTAGTAACTCAGCCGGCGACGATTTACGCGCTGGTTTCTTTCTGTGCCTCGACGAATCGAAGGGGACTGAAGCGCTCCCAATCAACGGACACACTCTGCTCGGTGATCCATTCGCGAATGAGTCGCGCGGTAATGGGCGTTAGCAAAATGCCGCTGCGGAAGTGGCCTGTCGCTATCAGTAGCCCATCGATGTCCGCCGGTCCCAGAATCGGTAGGTGATCAGGAGAGTCGGGGCGAAATCCGGCCCAGGTTTCCTCCACTCGAGCGTGGGCAAGGTCCGGCGCAAGCTCGATGGCGCCGCTTAGCAGTTTTTCCAACGCGCCCGCGGTCACTTTCCTGTCAAAGCCCACATATTCGACCGTAGCGCCGGCCAAAATCCGGCCATCATTTCGCGGCACCAGATAAATCTTGTTCGACCATAGCACGCGCTCGATTTTTAGTCGTTCGGCCCGCAACGACACCATTTGCCCCTTCGCGGGGCGCACCGGCGCGTACGTATCCACTCCTGCGATGCTCGCGGAGAAAGCGCCTGCGGCGATAATCGTCCACTTCGCGGAAAGCTTCTCATTCTCGAACAGCAATCCTATGCAGCGCTGCTTTTCCCGCCAAACTCCTTGCACTTCGCTGTGCGCGAAGATCTCGGCGCCACTTTTTCGCGCGGCCTCCAGAACCGCTTGCGTTAACGCTCGATTGTCCACCGACGCTTCGTCAGGCCGGAGCACCGCAGCTTCCAATTCGGGACTGAGCCCAGCCTCCAGTTCGCGGGCGTCTTCGGCGCTAATCGCCTCGGCCCTCAATCCCCATCCATGGTGCAGCGCAACGTGCGTGCTCAGCTCGCGCGCGGCGTCACGCGAAAACAGCGCCTCCAGAGTCCCCTTAGCACGGAAGCCAACATCTTTGCCAGATATTTCCTCGACGCGCGCAACGAACTCCGGATAGAGCGCCATGCTGGCCTTGCCAAGCGGGACCAGCGGAATCGTTGCGAGATTTTCCGGAGCGGGTGACAAGATTCCCGCGCCAGCCCAGGAGGCTTCCCGCCCTGGCTCGCCCTGATCGAAAACGGCGACGCGCGCGCCGGCGAGCGCAAGCTCGAGCGCGATAGCTCCGCCGATGAGCCCCCCTCCGGCGATGACGGCCTCAAAATTTCTCGTCATTTTCTCTTGGTAGGCCTCTCAGCCTGCCGCGCGGCAAATCGAATCGCCTTACAGCGAGCTTGCCAGCTCCTGCGAAAGTACCTCGGCCTTCTTGGCTGCGTTTCTCGCGCGCGTCCAGTCTCCGCTGTTCGCCGCGGCGCGGGCTTCGGCCATGAAGCTGCGCACTTTCGAAGCCAGGTCTTGCTGCGTGGTGTTCAGCGTTTTCCCTTCAGTGGAGCCGATATTGCGTTCCGCGACGTTCAAGCTCTGGGTGGTTTGCTGCTGCGCCGCGCTGGTTTCCGCGGCGGTCAGCTGCGGAGCGATCTGGGGTACATCGGGTTTGCCTGCATCACTTTGCGAAGAATTGCCCGCGGGCAGGCGCGGCCGCGGAGGGACGCTGCGCGCGATGACCAGCGCCGAAGGCGGAGGCGCAACGTCCAGCGTTGCGTCGTTGAGAGGATCTTCGCTCTCATCGATCTGCGTCGGCGCGATCCCCGGCGCCAGAGGACGCGTGTACGCAAACGTGCTCCACGGAAATGGCTTGGCCTTTACTCGCCGCTCGGCGCATCCGCTCAGCAACAGCATCAAAGCGCACGAAGCAGCAACGCCAAATCGCGCGAACCAGTGCTGCGAATGGTGACAGAGCTGAGTAGTTCCCGTCATTCTCAGGCCGCGAGCGGCAGCTCGATGCGGAATGTCGTTCCCCGGCCAACCTCCGTTGTAAAGTCTATCGAACCGTTGTGGAGCTGTACAATTCGGAACGTACTGGCCAATCCGATGCCGCTGCCGCCGGGTCGCGTTGTAAAGAAGAGTTGGAAAATTTTTTGGCGATTTTCAACCGGAATGCCTTTGCCCGTATCCCCCACGGCAATCTCGGCCATTTCGCCGCGGCGGCTGAGCATCAAGCGCAGTTGCCCGCCGCTGGGCATGGCCTCGACGGCGTTGAGCACGAGATTTAGCACCGCTTGTTTCAACAGCGCGCGATCCACGTAGACTTCAGGGACATCAATCGGCAAAAGCTGCGCCACTTGTATTTTTGCTCTCTGCAATTGTGGCTTAGCAACCTCCATAACTTCCTTCAAGACATCGGCGAGCTGCGTGGCTTCCAGGCGCACGTCCATCGGGCGCGTAAAATCAAGGAAGCGCTTAACTACCGCGTCGAGACGGTCGATCTCTTTGTCCAGCACCTGCACAGCTTGTTGCGAGCCGCTGTCCGGTTCCGCCGGCAAAGACTCCTTTAGGTTTTCGAGCCACAGACGCATGGAGTTCAGCGGATTCTTCACTTCGTGCGCAACGCCCGCGGTGATGCGCCCCAGCGCCGCGAGACGCTCGCTGACTTGCAACTGTGTATTGATGCTTTCGATGGAGTCGAGGTCCCGCAGCGTCACCAGCGCGCCCATGCGCTCGCCATTTTCCTGGATGGCCTGCACGCTGACGCCGACGCGCCTGGTTCCACCGACGGTGTCCAGGTCCGTTTCTGCCGCGATCTCGCTCAATTCGTCGCCCTCTACGTGCAGGACATCGTGCAAGGGATGCCCCAGCGGAAAAATTTCGTTCACACGGCGCCCCAAAAAGTGCCCGGCGGGCGCGCCGAGAAATTTCTCCGCTGCAGGGCTGACCATCACGGCGCGCGCGTCACGCGTGAACAGCAGCAAGCCGTCTTCCAGCCCAGCCATTACGGAATCCATGTTCTCGCGCAAGGTGCTGAAGATTTCGTGGACGCCGCGAAGCTGCTGCCCGACTTGCGTGATTTTTCGGCTCACCTGACCAAGCTCGTCGGTGCTGCCGGCAAATCCCTTCGCCTCCGGCGCCGGCGCATCATATTGCCCGGCGGAAATGCGATCCAGTTGCGCGGAGATATCGCTCAGCGGCGCCAGGGTCGCCCGGCTGACTACTGCCGCCAGCACTGTCGAAATCACCAGCGCCAGCAAGACAATCGTGCCGAATTTTCGCAGGCTGGGGGAAATCTCCGTCGCCAGAAGAAGGCCGGAATCCACCACTACGCGCACCTCACCAAATGGCTCCCCACTCTGGCTGCTGAACAGAAAATCATACTCATACTGCCGGCCGGGTCCTGCCAGGACCTTGACCTTGTGCACGAAACCTCGTTCCGTTAGCTGCGAGAGCGCTGCGCGTCTGGGCAGAAATTTTCCCGGCAATTTCTCGTCGGTTGAGGACAGAACGATTCCCTGTTGATCCGTGATGGATACTTCATAAATCGCCGGCGCATCCAGCTTCGCGGTTTTCAATTCGGCCTGCAGATTTTCACTGGATTGAAACGCTCGACGCACGTAATCGCGGACGTCCTGGGGTTCGTTCGACAATGGCCGCTGGCCCTCCTCGGCCGCGTCCTTCAAGGCTCGCGCAGCTTGCACGAACACCTGATGCGCGATTTCGTGGGTGCGTTTGTCCGTTTGCTGGAGAACCTGATCGAGAAGTTGCGCCACGAACACGACGGATAAGGCTGCCACCACGAGCAACACCAGGCCCGTCATAATCAGCGTGAGTTTCGTGCGCAGCCGCAGCTGCATCGAGCGTCTCTACACCGTTTCGGCGCGTTCGCCGCCGTATTCTTTTAGTTTGTTGTGCAAAGTCTTCAGGCTGATGCCCAACAAGTCCGCAGCGCGAGTCTTGTTGTTTCCCGTGGCGTTCAACGTTTGCAGGATCAGCTCGCGTTCCATGGCATCCACCGTCGTGCCCACCGGGAATTTAATGTTCGACAAATCGCTCGGCCCCTTGGCTTGCGATTTGCCGAACTCATCGGGCAGGTTACCCCGCGTGATCAAATCCTTTTCGCACATGATCGTCGAGCGTTCCAGGACGTTGCGCAATTCGCGAATGTTGCCCGGCCAGGTGTGGCTCATGAAAATGTCCATCACCTCCGCGCCGATGCCGCGGACGTGCTTGCCGTGCTTTTCGTTTACGTCGTGCAGCATATATTCCACTAGGAGCGGGATGTCGTCTTTGTGATCGCGCAATGGCGGCAAGTGAATGTGGAACACGTTCAAGCGAAAGAAAAGATCCTGGCGCATTTGCCCTTGCCCGACCGCGTTCTCCGGGTCCTTGTTGGTTGCGGCAAGCACGCGCACGTCGACGGGAGTTTCGCTCTTGCTTCCCAGCCGCCGCACCTTGCGGTCTTCCAGCACGCGCAGCAGCTTCGCTTGCGTCGGCGCGGGCATCTCTCCGATTTCGTCGAGCAGCAGTGTTCCGCCATCCGCCAATTCGAAGCAGCCGATCCGCCGCTCCGCCGCCCCGGTGAACGCCCCGCGCTCGTGCCCGAAAATTTCGCTCTCCATCAGCGTTTCGGGAATCGCGGAGCAATTGATGGCTATGAACGGCCCGCCCGCCCGCGGCGAAAGCTTATGAATCGTTCGCGCAACGATCTCCTTGCCAGAGCCCGTTTCGCCGGTAATCAATACCGATGCCGAGCTGGGCGCGGCCATTTCCACGATGCGCATCACGTCCTGCATCGCCTTCGAGCCGCCCACCAAATCGCCGAGCCGCCCGGTTTCACGCAACTGCCTCTGCAGCACGGCCAATTGCCGCGCGTCGCGCGCTTTCCCCAACGCACGGTCCAACAACGCCCGCAACACGGGCCCCTTCAGCGGCTTTTCGATGTACCAGAACGCACCCGCTTCAATGGCCGCCACCGCGCGCTCTTCGCTTCCCTTGCCGGTGATGATGATCGCCGGCACGTCGTGCAGGTCAGCGCCCAGTTGCTTTAGCAGGTCCAGCCCATTCATGCCCGGCAGCTCAACGTCGGCAATCAGCGTGTCCGGTTGATAGCTGGCAAATTTCGCCAGCACGTCTTCAGCGCTGGCCACGCCTAGAACGTCATAGCCCCATTTTTGCAGTAGCTGCTCGTAGCCTTTTCGCGCGTTGTCTTCGTCTTCGACAATCAGGATGCGGTCTTTTCTCTCTCCCGTTTCAACCGCGCGCGCAGCCATTTTCGTATCGTCGCCCATGCGGCTCTGCCTCTCCTTAAGTACACTTGGCGTATTTGATTTGTGCATGGGCTGGATACTTTGACTGTAACAAGCCGCGTAGCCGCTTGCCAAGCACCCGGAACACGTAGGGGCGCAGGATTGCTGCGCCCCTGCTCGGCACGGTGCAAACGACAGCTATTCCTTCAATAAATACAACGCCCTCTCGAGCTCCAACTCCAGCTTGGCGCCTTTGGGCAGATCGATTTCGTGGCCGCGGCCTGATTCCATTAAGTATGCCGCGATCGCCCCCGCCGCCGCCCCTTCCGCGACCTCCTTCTTGTTTTTGTCCTTCACGCCTTTGACCGCGCCGATGGCTGCGCCCGCAGCCGCCGCTTCCGCAGCCGCTTGCTGCGTGCTGGTGCGCCCTTCGATTAATCCCTCCTGTTGCGCACTCCCCGTTTTCACGCTGTGATCGCCAGGCACGCTCACGACTTCCGCCACGATGGGCAACGTCGCGAATTTCGTGCGGATCTCGTCAAACGTAAGCCAGATTTTGGCCCGCCCGGCAATCCCCGCTGGCTCGACGCGGCTCACGTGCCCGCGAATCTCCGCGCCGGGCGGAAGATAGATGCCACTGCCGGCCTCCAGCGGCTCCAAAGTTCTCACTTTGAAGCGTTTTTTCTCTCGGGTTTCCTTCGTGTCCAGCTCATCTTCGAGCCGTACCAGGAATTTCGTGCCAGGGACCACCGCATACGCCTCGACGGGCAGATCGACATGACGACGTCCATCCGCTGGACGGGCGGGCCGCTCTGCAGTTGGCGCGACAGGCCCGTCCTGCGGCGGCTCCTGAGCTGCGACCCCCAAAGCCAAGCTAGACCCAAGTAACACCATCGCCCCCGCCTGAGCCAGGAGCTCCATTTTTCTCATTTGTGCCTCCTCGCAAGAACACACCTCACTGGAAGCATCTGGCAAGCCATCGCTGCCTCTTCCTTCCACAGCTATGTAGTTGATGGGAAAAGACTTGCAGGTTACGAGCCGAGTGCGTAGTGGAGACACTTCAGAATCTGTCGCCACCGGCCGCCTAGCCGCAATGAAATCCCGACACTCAGGCTTTGCGCTTTCCTCGCTGGGAGCCCGCTCTTGCGGCCTGTCCTAGAAATCGCCGGATCCTCCGCAGCACCTTGGCATACATCGCAGGAGTCAGCAGTCCGGTCTGCGTATTCTGTTGGCTCGGATGGTAAACGCCGAACAGCCTTATTCCCGCTTCTGGAAGGTCCACTTCCGCTCCGTGCGCGAACCGATATCCCATCTTTGCCGGAATCGCTCCGCTGTGCTTCAGGATTCCCAGAAAAACATCCCACCCGATTTTCCCCAGCGCGAGCACGGCCTTGGGTCGCAAGATGTCAATCTCGCGTTCCAGATATCCGCGGCAGTTTAGAATTTCTGACGGCAGCGGCTTGTTGTCCGGCGGGGCGCAACGCGCGGCCGCTGAGATGTAAACATTCTTCAGCCGCAAACCATCGTCGCGATTCACCGCAGTGGGCTGATTTGCAAAGCCGGCGTCATAGAGCGCCTGATACAAAAAGACACCCGAGCGGTCGCCGGTAAACATCCGTCCAGTGCGATTCGAGCCGTGCGCACCTGGGGCCAGCCCCACAATGAGCAATTGCGCCTGCGGGTCGCCGAACCCAGGCACCGGCTTGCCCCAGTACGTCCAATCGCGATAGGCCAGGCGCTTTTCGCGGGCAACACGTTCGCGATACTCCACGAGCCGCGGGCATTTCCGGCAAGCAACGATTTCTTCATTCAGTACTCGGAGCGATTTAGCCTGGCGGATCAAGAGGGACGCCGCGCCAGTAATCCGTTCACTTCTGCAAACGGAATCGCGCCTTCAAACAACGCCAAATAGGTTCCCGCCTCCTTCAACTCCGTGCCAATCCGCCGAAGGAGCCCCAGTGTTGCACGCATTGCCCCCGAGCCGGCGCTAGCCCGCGCCACCCCCATTTTCTCGAGTTCCGGAATCGATGGGCATCCCGGCGTCACCAGAATGTTCAACGGCGCCGCAACGGCCTTCACCAATTTCTCGATCAGCTCACGATTCGTTAGCCCCGGCGCGAACACGCAATCCGCGCCCGCCGCGCGATACGCCCGCAGCCGCTCGACCGTTCGCTCGAACCGCGTAGCCTCCGGGCCGATCGCCATCAGATAAACATCCGTTCGCGCGTTGATCACTAGTGAAACGCCCAGCGATGCGGACGCCTCGCGGATTGCGCGAATTTTTTCCACCTGCAACGCAGTCTCTGCTTGCGTGTCTTCCGTATCGCCGGTCACATCTTCTAGGTTCAATCCCACGCCGCCCGCGTTGACAATCGCCTTCGCCGTCTCCGCCATATCGGCCGGCGTTGTTCCGTAGCCGGCCTCCATGTCCGCTGTTACGGGAACGCGCACCGCATGCGCAATCCGGGCCACGACCTCCAGCATTTCATCGCGCGAAACACGCTGCCCGTCCGGGTAGCCCAGCGCAAACGCCACGCCCGCGCTCGTCGTCGCAATCGCCGGATATCCCAATTCCTCCAGCACGCGCGCGCTAGCCACATCCCAGGCATTAGGCAGCACCAGCATGCGCGGCCCGCCATGCAACTTCCTCAGTCCTTCGGCTTTCCGTCCCTGCGCTGTCATGTTCATAAGAGCCCTTTTCACTGCAACAATCGCAACACTTCCTCATGAATTCTTCCGTTCGTGCTCAAGAAATTCCCCGTGTAGATCGTTCGCTCGCCGCGTACGTTCGTCGACCTTCCGCCCGCCTCTTCGACGATGATCCCCAACGGCGCGAGGTCCCACGGTTTCGACGTCCAGTCCAGCGCCACTTCCGTGGCCCCTTCCGCGACCAGCATGTGCTGCCAGAATCCGCCGAGCGCCCGCCCGCTGCGCGCCGCATCCGGCACGCGTCGAATCTTCTCCTGCGCGATCTTATCCTTGCTGGGACCGGTCCCGGTGGTGAACACCATCGCCTCGCTCAGCTTAGCGACGTTCGACACATGAATCCTCTTGCCGTTCCGATAAGCGCCTTCCCCTCGATAGGCCCACCAGCGGCTCGCGAGTCCCGGCGCGCTCGCCATCCCCGCAACGATCTCTCCATCCCGCTCGATGGCCAGCAGCGTTCCAAACGTCGGAATCCTCCGCGAAAATTCCTCCGTGCCGTCGATCGGATCGATAATCAATCGCGGCTTCCCAGAACTCGCTATCTTGTCGTGGTTGCCGCCCATCTCTTCGCCCAGCACATCCAGCGCGATCCCGCTCGCCGCCACCTTCGCTCGCGCCATTTCTTCCACGGCGCGATCCGCCTGCGTAACAGCCGTTCCATCACCCTTTCGTTCGACCCGCATAGTGTCTGCGCGAAAATACTTCATCGCGATGGCATCCGCTTCCTTCGCAATGTCTTCCAGCAGCGACCCATACTCCGCTCGATAGCTCATCATCTCCCCTGCGCTGTCAGCGTCATCCACTCCTTGACCAAATCCGCTCGCGCCCCCTAGCATACAAAGTTACCTCAATGTCTGCTCAAGCCAACGCCGGAACGGTGCTCGACCGCATTCTCGAAGCCCGCCGCGCCGCTGTCGATCACCGCAAAAAGGTTTTGCCGGAAACTGCGCTCAAGTTCGGCGCGAAAGCAGCCACTCCGCTGCGCGACTTCTCCGCCGCGCTCTCCCGCGATGGCATCAACATCATTGCCGAACTAAAGCCCGCTTCGCCCTCGCGCGGCGTTCTGCGCGATCCTTTCGATGCCCCGGAGCTGGCTCGTTCGCTGGAAACCACCGGGGCCGCCGCCCTCTCCGTCCTCACGGAAGAAGAATTCTTTCGCGGCTCGCTCAAAAACCTGCGCGACGCCCGCAAATCCGTCGCCCTCCCGGTTCTCCGCAAGGACTTCATCTTCGATCCCTGGCAGGTCTGGGAAGCGCGGGCCAATGATGCCGACAGTTTTCTTCTGATTGTCGCCGTGCTCGGCGATGCGCATCTGCGCGACCTCATCGCCCTCGGCCGCGAACTTGGCATGGAGCCGCTCGTCGAAGTGCACACCTTCGCTGAACTCGACCGCGCGCTCGGTGCGGATGCGCGCATCCTCGGCGTCAACAATCGCGACCTGAAAACGCTCGGCGTCCGCGTCCAAACTTCCTTCGAGCTGATCGACCGCATCCCCGGCCATTGTATCGCGGTAAGTGAATCCGGCCTGCGCACGCGCGATGATCTCGTTCGCCTGCGCGCTGCCGGCTTCGACGCCTTCCTTATCGGCGAACATCTCATGCTCGCGCCCGACCCCGCCGCCGCGCTCGCAAATCTTCTCAGCACGGCCCCGCCGCAAGGTGAGACGCGATGATCCGGATCAAGATTTGCGGCATCACCAATCTGGCCGACGCCAAAGCCGCCACCGATGCTGGCGCCAACTCCCTCGGCTTCAACTTCTACGAAAAAAGCCTGCGCCGCGTCGTCACCGCCGACGCCGCGCAAATTCGCTCCAAGCTCCCCAAAGAGATCGAAGCCGTCGGCGTCTTCGTTAACGCCAAGCCCGCCGACATCAACTCCTTGCGCGCCTTCGTGCGTTTCGACACCGCGCAGCTTCACGGTGACGAAACGCCCGACATCGTTTCGCGTGTCGCCAGCTCTCTTCCCGTCATCAAAGCCTTTCGCGTTGACGCCAACTTCGCTCTTCCTACACTGGACCGCTACTCCGACGTCTTTGCCTTCCTTCTCGATGGCGCGCGCGCAGGCCAATATGGTGGCACCGGCCAGACCAGCGATTGGGACTTCGCCCGCCGCGCCGCCACGACTCGCCGTATTATTCTGTCCGGCGGTCTCAAAGTCGAAAACGTCGCGGAAGCGATTCGTATCGTTCGTCCGTACGGGGTCGATGTAGCCAGCGGCTTGGAAACGAAGCCCGGCAAAAAAGATCACACCAGGCTCAAGGAATTCATCGACGAAGTTCGCCGCGCCGAACAGCAACTCGAAGCGCCACAAGAGAATCCTACTCGGCCATGAGCTCCATCCTGCAATCGCCGACCACTGCGCCGGGCCGCTTCGGTCCTTACGGCGGCCGCTACGTTCCCGAAACGCTGATGGTTCCGCTCTTTGAGCTCGAGCGCGCCTACGAAGTCGCCAAATCCGACGCGTCGTTTCAGTCGCAGCTCCAAAACCTGTTGAAAAATTTCGCTGGCCGCCCCACGCCACTGCAATTCGCCTCGCGCCTCACCGAGCATATCGGCGGCCCGCGCATCTACCTCAAGCGCGAAGATCTACTCCACACCGGAGCGCACAAAATCAACAACGCCATCGGCCAGGGCCTGCTCGCGCTGAAAATGGGCAAGCCGCGCATCGTCGCGGAAACCGGCGCAGGCCAGCACGGCGTCGCTTCCGCCACCATCGCCGCGCACCTCGGCCTCGAATGCGTCGTCTATATGGGCACCGAAGACATGGCCCGCCAGGCGCTCAACGTCGCGCGCATCCGCCTCCTCGGCGCGCAGGTTGTCGCCGTCGATTCCGGCAGCCGCACGCTCAAAGACGCCATCAACGAAGCCATGCGCGACTGGGTCACCAACGTGCGCACCACGCATTATCTTCTCGGCTCCGTCCTCGGCGCGCATCCGTACCCGACCATGGTCCGTGACTTTCAGTCCGTCATCGGCCGCGAAGCCCGCGAGCAAATCCTCGCCGCCGAAAAGCGCTTGCCAACGCATCTTTTCGCCTGTGTCGGCGGCGGCTCGAACGCCATCGGCCTTTTCCACGCTTTTCTGCGCGACGCCGACGTAAAAATGGTCGGCATCGAAGCCGGCGGCCGCGGCAACGAATTAGGTGAGCACGCCGCGCGTCTCGCCGCCGCGCAAGGCTACGCCGGCGCGCGCCCCGGCGTGCTGCAAGGCACCTACACCTACGTCCTGCAAAATAGCGATGGCCAAATCGCCACCACGCATTCCATCTCCGCCGGTCTCGACTACCCCGCCATCGGCCCCGAGCACGCCTGGCTTGCCGATCAGCGCCGCGCCGAATATTCCGCCGTCTCCGATTCTGCCGCGCTCGACGCCGCGCGCACCCTCTCCCGCACCGAAGGCATCATCCCTGCGCTCGAGTCCGCGCACGCCATCGCCGGCCTCATCGAGCGCCGCACGCAATTCACTCGCGACGATCTCGTCATCCTCAATCTCTCCGGCCGCGGCGACAAGGATATGGACACTTACTCCCGCCTGCTCTAGTCTTTATCCTTCTCAAAATTTCCATGATCGCGGCGCCCTCCAACTCGACCCGTATCTCCAAGAGATTTGCTGAACTGCGCGCGTCCGGCGAACTCGGTATCGTCGCCTACATCACTGCTGGCGATCCATCGCTCGACGCGACCCTGAAATTTGTCCTCGCCCTCGCCGAAGCCGGCGCCGACGTCATCGAGCTCGGCGTTCCCTTCAGTGATCCGCTCGCCGACGGCCCCACCATCCAGCGTGCCTCCGAACGCGCGCTGAAATCGGGCACCACGCTCGCTGGCGTAATCGATCTAGTGCGCCGAATCCGCCAGTCCTCGCAGGTTCCCCTCGTGCTCTTCAGCTATTACAATCCCATCCTGCAAATGGGCCTCGAAAAATTCGCGCGCGCCGCCCGCGAAGCCGGCACCGACGGCGTCCTCGCCACCGACCTCACTCCCGAAGAATCCGTCGACTATCGCCGCATCCTTGCCACGCATCATCTCGACACCATTTTCCTCGGCGCGCCCACCTCCACTGACGATCGCCTCGCCAAAATCGCCGCCGTGTCTTCCGGCTTCCTCTATCTCATCTCCCGCATCGGGGTAACCGGTGCCAAAGACGCGCTCCCCGACGATCTCCCCGCGCTCATCCGCCGCGCTCACAAGGTTACGCAACTCCCCATCGCCGTAGGCTTCGGCATCTCCCTGCCGGGCCATGTCTCCGTCCTCGGCGGCCTCGCCGATGCCGCCGTAGTCGGTTCCGCCCTAGTCTCCGAAATCGAAAATGCGAAGTCAGTCGATGCGGCGAGCGCCGCCCTCGCGCAGCGAGTCCGCTCCCTCAAGCAAGCCGCCACGCACGGCCTCTCCCGTCGCGAGGTCGTCCCATGACCCTCTCCGACTGGCGTCGCCAAATCGATGAAATCGATCGCAAACTCGTCGAGCTCCTCAACCAGCGTTCCCGTTGCGCTCTGGAAATCGGCAAAATCAAGCAAGCCGAAAATCTTCCGCTCTATCAACCCGAGCGCGAACGCGAAGTCCTGGAAAATGCCGAGCGCGTCAATTCCGGCCCGCTAACCGACGCCGCCATTCGCCGCCTCTTCGAGCGCATCATCGACGAAGCCCGCAGCGCCGAGCGCGAAGCCATGCATTTAGGTCACGTAGTCGACAAGGACGAGAAGTTGTAGGCGCAGAGAGACCCCGGAGACCTAGGATCGTGACTAAGATCCAAAAAAATATCCAAGCAGCTGCTAGCCATCTTATTACGTGCCATGCAAGGTGATTGCGCCATACTGCACCTTGGGTGCAGAGAGCGCATTCAGGGTGAAAGGAACGATCCTCACCGACGGCGTCCAACCCGATGAACCCTGCGTGCTTGAGCTTTACCGCAAAAAAGGTGATCGCCGGATACAAGCAGTTGATGTGCGTGCGAAGTTCGAGGAGGGCATGGTAATCGAGGGCGGAGAGCACGAATATTACATGATCTTGCATTGCCAAGGCCACGCGGCGCGGTTTAACACCAAAGTATACAAACTTGGCCGCTTATACTATTTTGAGAACTCAATCGATCTAGGTGAGATTAATCTAAGAGATGCAGCGCCCGCTTCGCCATAATACAAAGCCATTGCGCTCGCCGCCGCCTTCTGAGGGCGGCATCCTGATTTTGTAGTGGCCGGTCTTTAGACCGGCAAAAAGGAACGACCAACAAACATGGTAATCGTAATGCAAGAAGGCGCCACCGACGCCCAAATCCAGCACGTCATCGACCGCCTAGTCGCCAGCGGCTTCAACGTGCATCGCTCCACCGGCGAATCGCACACCGTCCTCGGCGCCGTCGGCGTCCACCGCGATTTCGATCATCGCGATTTCGAGCTCCTCGACGGCGTGCGCGAAGTCATGCGCATTACGCAGCCCTTCAAGCTCGCCAGCCGCCAGTTCAAGCCCGAAGGCACCATCGTCGATCTCGGCCGGGGCGTAAAAATCGGCGGCAACGAAGTCGTCGTCGCCGCCGGTCCCTGTTCCGTCGAGTCGCGCGAACAAATTCTCTCCATCGCCGAATCCGTCGCCAAAGCCGGAGCTAAAATCCTCCGCGCCGGCGCTTTCAAGCCGCGCACTTCGCCCTACGCCTTCCAGGGTATGGGCGAAAAAGGCCTCGAGCTCATGTGCGAAGCCGCGCAAAAATTCAATCTCTTCACCGTCAGCGAAGTCATGGACCCGTCGCAAGTCCAGATGATGCTCGGCTACGTCGACATCTTCCAGGTCGGCGCGCGCAACATGCAAAACTATTATCTCCTCCGCGCCCTCGGCGAAGTCCGCAAGCCCGTGCTCCTCAAGCGCGGCATGTCCGCCACCATGGAAGAGCTGCTCCTCAGCGCCGAATACATCCTCGCCGGCGGCAACTACAACGTGATCCTCTGCGAACGCGGCATCCGTACCTTCGAAACCTACACGCGCAACACGCTGGATATCGCCGCCATCCCCGTAATCAAAAAGTTGTCGCACCTCCCCATGCTCGCCGACCCATCCCACGGCACCGGACGCCGCGACAAAGTCCCTCCCATGGCTCGCGCTGCCGTAGCCGCAGGCGCCGACGGCCTGCTCATCGAAGTCCACAACGATCCCGACCACGCCCTCTCCGACGGCGCGCAATCCCTCGAGCCCGCCGCCTTCGCCCAACTCATGGCCGAGCTCCGCATAATCGCCCCAGCCATCGGCCGCCGCATGGCCTGATTGGCTTTTGTGTGGCACAGCCATTTTTGGCTGTGCGCCTCTCTCCGCGAACGTTTGCGCCCTCTGCGTCTCTTTACCCTGACTCGAAGGGTGCGTTATCTTCTCTCCTCCATGTCCCCGCACCTAATCTCCCGCGCCACCATCCTCGGCACCGGCCTGATCGGCGGCTCCTTCGCCCTCGCTCTCCGCAAATACACCACCGACCTGTACATCTCCGGTTGGGACCGCCCCGACATCATCCACGAAGCCCGCTCGCGCAATATCCTCGACGAAGCCTTCACCGGCGACCTCGCCCCCGCGCTCCGAGCCGCCGATCTAATCTTTATCGCGCTGCCCATCGGCGTCACCCTCGACCTCCTCCCCGAAATCGCCCGCCTCGCTCCCAAGCACGCCCTCGTCACCGACGCCTGCAGCACCAAGCTCCGCATCGCGCAATCCGTCGCGGAAAATTTCTCGCCGCCCTCGACCGCGCTCTTCCTCGGCGGCCATCCCATGGCCGGCCGCGAAGTCGCCGGCATCGCCCAAGCCGACGCCGACCTCTTCCTCAACGCGCCCTACGCGCTGATCGCCGATTCTTCCATCCCGTCGGATTCCTCGCCGTCCGAACGCGACCCGCGCGTTTCCGCCTTCCTCAAGCTCCTCGAAAAAATCGGCGCCCGCGCGCTCTGGCTCGGCGCGCAACAACACGACTACGCCGTAGGCATGGTCTCGCATCTCCCCCAACTCGCCGCCGTAGCCCTCGGCTCTTTCCTCTACGATCATCTCGACGAAAACGGCTTGCCCATCACCGTAGCCGGCCCCGGTCTCCGTGATTCCCTCCGCCTCGCAGGCAGCCCCTACTCCACCTGGCGCGACATCGTCCTCACCAATCGCGAAGTCCTCTCCGCCGCCCTCGATCTCTTCGCCCGCCGCCTCGACGACCTCCGCGAGCGCCTTAACTCCCGCGAACTAGAAGCCGATTTCGACGCCGCCAACGAACTCTACAAGCTCCTCCGCGCCCTGTAGCACTCGATCGACCTAACCAAGCCTTGCTGCCTGCCGAGCACCAAGCAAAAATCTTGTCCCTGGGGCTTCACGCTTTGGACATCTCTCCGCGAGTCACTCACGCTTTCGCCGCCCCTCCAGCGTATTCTTACTCATAATCGTCCTTCGACCACATTCAGGGAAGGGACCGCCTGGCGAGGCCAGCTTATGTCGCTGAAAATTATGATTGTCGACGATGAACCAGCGAACCTGCAGCTCATGAGGTCTGTTGCCGCTCCCATGAATCATACCGTCCTGGCCTTTGATGACAACCAGGAAGCCGGGCAGCGGGCGGAGAAACAGCGCTTCGACGTGGTCTTTCTGGGCATGCGCATGCCTCCTCATCTCGACGCACTTGAGCTGGCCCACCGAATCCGCAGCTCACCGTCGAACCGTGAAACCGCCATCGTGATGTTAAGCGCCACGGACGACAGTGCGGTCTTGCGCAGCGCTTTCGGCGAGGGTGCGGACTTCGTTCTCCCCACGCCCTTGACCGTCGCTCGCGTCCGTCCCATGCTCGCCGCCATGGACTTCCCCGGCTGGAAAAACAAAAGGCGCACGGCCCGCATGCCCCTCTTCACCGAGGTCGACTGCAAATGGGGTGGCCGGCAGTTTCCCTTGCGCAGCATGAACATCAGCGAAAGCGGAATGCTCTTGCAACCCTCGCTCGAAATCGAGCAGGGCCAGGAAGTTTCCTTGGAATTCAACATCGCGGAAGTTCGTGCGGCTCTGAACGTGCGCGCTCGTATCGTCCGCAAAGACGGAACCGAGCGCGTCGCCGTGGAATTCATCGGCCTCGCACCTGAAGGTCAAAATGCCATTCAGCTTTACGTCATGGGGCGCCTGAAGGGACCAGAGCCGGCACGAGAGTTGTCCCTCGGACGCCGCAGGCTCGGACTTAACCTGTGAAAAATCCGCATTCCTGCTGAAATTGCACCTCCTCGCCCTTAGCGCTTCCCTAAGTCGAGCATGACAGTGCTAGGTTAAATGGACATACACGCGCTAGTGTGGTCTGATACGCACCATAGCCAGCCCATGATTCCGCCATTCGACATTTTCAAAATGGACAGCAGCGGCCTTCGCTGGATGGAAGCGGCGCCAGACCTGGATCATGCCAAGGCGCGAGTGGGAATACTCGCGGCATCTTCGCCAGGCGAATACATCATCCTCGACCAAAATACCGGCGAGAAGATTTCGATTCAGTCGAAGGCCAAGCGAATAGTGTTCCAAATTGGTTATGAAGAGAGAGGCATGAAGGCGCGCGCCGAATTGTTGCGCCGTTTCGGTCACGAAGTAATCTCCGTGACTCACAACGAAGCCGCTAAAGTTGCTCTAAGCTCGTATCATGATGTGGACCTGTTCATCGTCGGCCATACCGCGTCCGAAGAAACAAGAAAAGAAATGGTTGTTTGGCTGAAAACGAACTATCCAAAAGTCAAAATTGTGGCCCTGAATCCATCCAAGGACCAACTCCTCGGTGCCGATTACAACGTCGTCCTGAATGAGCACGACGAATGGCTTTCGCTTCTCGCCGCCGCTGCAAGTTGAATCCGGCTGCTACGGAACTCCTGTCATTTATACGGCCGAGGTGTTCTGGAAGCTTTCCGGGCACTAGTGGCATTTCCAGATGCTCAATGGGGACAAAATGTCAGTCAAGTATTCGATCCGTGTTGGAAAAGATGGGCCAAACGTCACCGCCCGATTCAATCTTAGGATTCCCATGGATACGACCGAACTCCTTGCCACCTTCGAATTGAATGTGGAAGGGAAAAATCTGATCGATACATTTCTGCCCCAAAAGGCGTTTAAGGGCACGAAATTTCATATCCTGACGAATCCTTCGGCAGATGCCCCGGTTACCTTCGCAATTACTACGAATGAGACGTGGACGGCAGACGGCAGCGACAAGCTCAGCGGACAGAAAAAGGTCAATGACGTTTCTTTTTCCAACTAAGCCCCATTAATGCCGGATGCCCCTCGATAAGAGCGAAGGCGTTGTCAAGGCACAAAACTCCCGAGCAGTGTTTTGTCCACCGCGTGATTGCCAGAGTGGTGGAGGACCGAAGCTCTGAAACTCTCACGGTGAATCAGCTTTCGGCGGATCGTTCCGCCAACCA
>DATNMD010000066.1:0-142504 GCA_035602505.1 Candidatus Acidiferrum sp. | reverse complement strand
ATGGTGCGGTAGAGAGGACTCGAACCTCCACGGTATTGCTACCGCCAGCCCCTCAAGCTGGTGCGTCTGCCAGTTCCGCCACTACCGCATTTCACAGACTTGCTGATTATAGTTGAGAGCCGCGCGAATTGCGAGGTTCGCTAAAACGGCGAACCAAGCGCCTATGGCTTCTTCGGCTGTTGCGCGGGAGCCGATTGCGACTTCGTAGGGGGCTGCTGCGCGGGTTGCTGGGTCGCCGGGGCCGGAGCGCTGCTCGTTGGGGCAGTGGACTGTGGGGTGCTCGACTGCGGTGTTGTTTGTGGTTTCGCCGGTGTCACTGGCGCGGGCTTCGGAGCCGGCTTCGAGAACTTCTCCAGCACCGAGCCGCCCTGCTCCACGCTCTTATCGGTGTGGAGCACGAGCGCCATCGCGCACACCATGAACATAATCGCGCACCACGTGGTCGCTCGCGAAAGCACTGTGGCCGCGCCGCGAGGTCCGAACGCGGTCTGACTACCCGCGCCGCCGAACGCTCCCGCGATGTCCGCCGCCTTGCCGCTCTGCAGCAGCACCACGATGATCAGAAACAGGCAGTTCACCACAAAAAACGTGGGCAGCAGCCAAGAAAACCAGCGCGAATCCGAAAGTCTCCAGCCCAGAACGATAAATCCGAATCCCAGGGCCAACGAGATTGCCCACTTCATCCAACCTGGCATTTCACAACCTCACTGAAATAAAGATGCGGCTGCCGGCGCACGACGAAATTATTCCGCCGATTCGCAGCCGTTCACAATCGACGCGAAGGACTTGGCGTCCAGGCTCGCTCCGCCGACGAGCGCGCCGTCCAACTCTTCCTGGGCCATCAATCCCTGAACATTGTCGGGTTTGACGCTGCCGCCGTACAGAATCCGCAGAGCCCGGGCCTGCTCGGCGGAAAATTTCCTCTCCGCGCACTTGCGCAGAAAACCCTGCGTCGCTGCGGCAATTTCCGGCGTTGCCGTCTTGCCCGTGCCAATTGCCCAAACTGGCTCGTAGGCTATCAGAATACGGGAGAACTCTTCGGGGGTCAACGCGCGCAGGCCGCCGGAAAATTGTGTCTCACAAATCTCTTCGGTGCGCCCGGCTTCGCGATGCTCCAGAAGTTCGCCGACGCAAACGATTGGAGTCAGCCCTGCAGCAAGCGCAGCTTTCGTCTTTTTCGCCACCGTCTCGTCGGTCTCGCCGAAAAACTGCCGGCGCTCCGAGTGCCCGATGATCACGTAACGGCATCCTGCTTCCACCAGCATCGGCGGTGCGATTTCGCCGGTAAACGCGCCCTCTTTTTCCCAGAAGACGTCTTGCGCTCCGATGGCGATATTGCTGCCCCGCGCACTTTCGACCGCCGCGGAAATTGACGTGAAAGGCGGCGCGATCACAATGTCGCAACCACGCGCGCCGCCAACGAGCGGCAGAAACGCCGAGAAGAAAGCGCGCGTCTCCGCCTGCGTTTTGAACATCTTCCAGTTGCCCGCAATCACGCGCCGCCGTTTCGCTTGGCTCATTTTTCTGTTGAGTTTCCGCCTTGATACTTCTTGCGCCTTATCTCTGCAACTCTGTATCGATTCTTATTTGTTCGTCAAAGCCTCGACGCCCGGCAACTTCCGCCCGGCAAGAAACTCCAGCGAGGCCCCTCCGCCGGTTGAAATATGCGAAATCTTGTTCGCCAGTCCAGACTGATGCACCGCCGCCACGGAATCGCCTCCGCCCACAATGGAAGTAGCACCGGCCGTGGTGGCAGCCGCTACTGCCTTCGCTATTCCGAGTGTGCCTTTCGCAAACGCCGGCATCTCAAAAACGCCCATCGGCCCGTTCCACACAATCGTTTTAGACTTGGCGATTTCCGCCGTGTAGGCGGCAATCGTCTTCGGTCCAATATCCAGCCCCATTTGATCCGCGGGGGTTGCAGAAACATCGCAGATTGTGGCCTTGGCGTCGGCTTTGAATTCGGGTGCAACCACATGGTCGGCGGGCAGCAGAAACTTGAAATTTTTTGCCTTGGCTTCCGCCAACAAGTGCTTCGCCAGGTCGATCTTGTCGTTCTCCACCAGCGATTTGCCGACTGGCAAACCCTGCGCCTTCTCGAACGTATAAGCCATGCCGCCGCCGATTAGCATCGCGTCCGCAATCTTCATCAGATTTTCCACGACTTCGATCTTGTCGCTGACCTTGGCGCCGCCCAGAATTGCCACAAATGGCCGCGCAGGATTCGTGACTGCTTTGCCCAGGTAAGCCAACTCCTTTTCCATCAGCAGGCCTGCCGCCGCTTGCTTCACAAATCGCGTAATCCCCACCACCGAAGCGTGCGCGCGGTGCGCTGAGCCGAATGCATCGCAGACGAAAACGCCGTCACACAGCGCCGCAAGCTGCTTGGAAAACGCTTCATCATTCTTTTCTTCTTCCGCGTGGAACCGAACGTTCTCAAGCAGCAGCACGCCACCTTCTGCCAGCACCTTGCTTTTCGTCTCCGCGTCCGATCCGACGCAGTCGTTCGCAAACTCTACATTTCGCTCCAGAAGCTCCTCAAGTTTTTTTGCCACCGGCGCCAGCGAATATTTCGGATCCGCTCCGCCTTTCGGTCGCCCAAGGTGAGACGCCAGCACAAGCCGCCCGCCCTTCTGGATGGCGAGCCTCAACGTGGGCAGCGTCTCGCGGACACGCGTATCGTCCGTGACGACGCCATCCTTCAGCGGCACATTAAAATCCACGCGAATGAAGACGCGCTTGCCGCGCAGATCCACCTCGTTGATCGTCAGCTTATTCATGGCTTTCAGTTTTCAGCTTTCAATTCTCAGAACACGACCGAAACGGAAGCAAGACCTGGCTCACGCAGGCGAAATTACATCCAGGGTGCTGGGACGCTCAGAACTTCGACGCCATGAATTTGATCAAGTCGCGGCAGCGGCAGGAGTACCCCCACTCGTTGTCGTACCAGGCCAGCACCTTCACGCAACGGTCGCCCACCACCTTGGTGTAACCGGCATCGACGACAGAGGAATTGGGGTTGCCCTTGAAATCCGCCGATACCAACTCTTCCTCGGTGTATGCAAGAATATTTTTCATCGGCCCGTTGGCCGCAGTCTTCAGCGCGCCGTTGACGGTATCAACCGTTGCCGCCTTATCGACAAACACCGTCAAGTCGACCACGCTGACGTTCGGCGTCGGGACGCGCATCGCGTATCCATCCAGCTTGCCCTTCAGCGCCGGAATCACCAGGTGCAATGCTTTCGCTGCCCCGGTGGAGCTCGGAATCATGTTGATGGCCGCCGCTCTTGCCCTCCGCAAATCCTTGTGCGGCAAATCGAGCAATCGCTGGTCGTTGGTGTACGAGTGAATCGTAGTCATCGTCCCGCTTTGAATGCCAAAGGTGTCGTGCAGAACCTTGGCGACCGGCGCGAGACAATTCGTCGTGCATGATGCATTAGAAACGACATTATGCTTCGCGGGATCGTACGTATTGTCATTCACGCCCAAAACAAAGGTCGCATCCGGACCATCCGCCGGCGCGGAAATAATCACTTTCTTTACCGGGCCGCGCAAATGCTTTTTCGCGTCCGCGCCCTTGGTGAAAAGCCCCGTTGATTCCACGACGATATTCGCGCCCACGGAGGCCCAGTCGATCTCGCCCGGATCTTTCGTCTTGAATACCTTAAAGCTTTTGCCCTCCACGGCGATGGAATCATCGGTGTGCGTCACGTTGTGCGGTAAATTGCCCAGAATCGAATCATACTTCAGCAAGTGCGCCAGCGTTTTCGCGTCCGTGACATCGTTTACCGCCACGAACTGAATATCTTTGTCATCCAGCGCGGTGCGCATGATGTTGCGGCCAATGCGGCCGAAGCCGTTGATACCTACCTTGATGGGCATTCTTCCTCCGATGGGGATGCGTGCTAGCGGCAGGGCCACACTGCGAACTTCAGCCACGCTGCGAAACCTAAAATGCTATGGGCTGCGTCAACAAAAGTCAACGCAGGTCAAGGATAGCGAAAACTATTGCGGGTATTGCTTGATGCTGGTGACGCGGTCGCCCATGAAGCGGATGAAAACGGTCTTCGACGGTGGCTGGCCGTAAATCCAGTCCTCGATCTCATTCCCGTCGGAATCGCGTTCGCGAACTTTATGCTCCGGTTTCCCAATCGCTGCGACAACTTCTTCGCGGTCCATGCCCACAGTGGGTCGCCGCTCCTGAATCGCCTTCTTCATCTCCGGCGGCAAAGTATCGACCCACTGCACCGAAGCGGAGCGCTGCTTCGCAAAATCCAAAAAGGGGGAAAGAATCTGCTTCAACTCCTCTGGCGTCAAGTCCGGCACAGCTTTACTGAACTCCAGGAAAATAGTGCTTCCGGTTCCAGGCTGTAGGCCCGGCGGGCCGCTTTCCTGATCGGGCGTGGTTGTGGTGGTCCTCGCCGTAGGTATTGTCCCACCCATGCCGAACTGAATGTGATCGCGCCAGCGTCGCTTGCCGCGCCCACCGCCGTTCACATCCACCACGATCGCATGGTCGCGGAATTCCAGCTTCGTGATTTGCGCATTATCGCCGATGTGCACCGCGGCACCATGCGTCGCCACCGCGCGCTCCAGCAGTTCCGGGCTCAGCGGCTTGCCGACATAAAGCAAAAATCCTTCCTTGCCGGCGGGGAGGTTCCTCGTGGCCTTGGCAAACTCACCAGAAACGTAGCGGATCAGCTCCAGCTTGGAGCGCTCCTGCAGTGTCGCGGCCTTCGCTTTGTTCGAGGCATCCGATTGCGCGGCTTGATGCTCCCCTGCAAGGTCGTCCGGCAACACGGCGATTGCATCCGTCGACGAAAATGTCCCGCTGGGCATAGGCGATGAGCGCAGACCTTCCGATCCCGGAATGTCCGCCCCGGCGAACAACAGCAAACCCAAACTTAGAGTTAGGAACTTCGGCATACGCGCGCCGGGCCGCCGTCTGCGGCCCGCAGGCTATATTCTATGATGCGGAAAGCCCGCTGAATAGTAGCCCGCTTGGAAATACCTTACGCCCTCAAGAGACGTTGACCTGCACACCGGAGCGGTCGATTTTCATTGGCAGTACTTCCCCGCCAGCTTCCATCACCCCTGCCTCAACCCGTTCGCGCGTTTCCGGCTCAATTAGCAGCACTACGCAACCCCCTCCGCCCGCGCCGCAAACCTTACCGGCCAAGGCGCCCTTGCGCCGTGTGCTGTCCACAATTCTGTCGATGGTCTTCGTTGTAATGTTCGGCAGATTGCGTTTGCGAAAGGTCCACTCCTCCCGCATCAGCCGCCCGGCTTCCGCCCAATTCGATCCCTCCAGTGCCCCGCGCAGCTCCTGGGCCACCTCGGAAATGCGCGCCAGGTTGCTAAACACTCCCTTGTCCCCATTGATGTGTGCTCGAAACACGTCCCAATTGTTGATCGCCGACTTACGCGGCTTGCCCGTGTAACAGAGCACGATCCGCCGTTCCAGCTCGGATAGGTCGACACGTAACTCCGTACGCCGCTCGCCGCCCGGCGGCAGCTCGATGGCCGCAGCACCGCCGAATGCCGGCGGATAATGGTCCTGCGTTCCGGTGGGCACGCGAATCACGATCGCTTCGGCGTCGCGGCTAATGTGAATCCAATCCGCTTTGCTCTTGCCTGCTCCCGTGTAGCGATCCAGCGCCGCGCAGATCGCCACTGCCATTGCGCTCGATCCGCCAATTCCCGCGCCGGCCGGCGCTTCCGAATCGGTCGACAGCGTAAAGCCGCCTTGCGGCTGAAAAAATTTTACAATCTCCGCCAGAAGCGGCAGCCTGTAACGCTTGCCTTTCACCAATTCCGCGAACGACGCAAAACTTTCCTCGCGCTGCGTGTCTCGGGAAACCAACCGGATGCGTTCGTCGCCCAGCGCCTGCGTTTCAATCCTGCAGGAAGCATACCGTGTGATCGCTGCATTTACCGTCACCGCGCCCGGATGAAATAGATAGATCGGCCAGATATCGAGCGTCCCGCCCGCCAGGTCCACGCGGGTAGGAGCTTTGGATTCGATGCGCATATTTGTCCAGTAAGACTAGTCTGAGACCCCGCAAACCGCGCCAGTGTGCCGGAAGAACCCGGCAAGCTCAAGGGCGGGATTTCAAGTTAGCAGGTACACCCCCCTCCCCCTGTTTCTTGTAAGTGCGGATTCTAAAGGACTTTAAGTCTAATAAATTTGGATCTGCGGATTCTAAAGGGGTTACAGACGCATTTTGCGGATCTGCGGATTCTAAAGGGGTTAGCGCTCTGCGATTGAATAACATGACCGATTATAGCTTATAAGTTAACATTTGTCAAGGGCGATTTGGGAAGCTCTGCGATTGGGGCCAGACTCAGGACTTCCCGGCGGCGCGGTTTCGGATTAGCAGCGGCGTGTCTTTCTTCTCGTGAGCCTGCTCCGGATTCGGCTCGAAGCAGCGGCGGCAGCGCGCTTCGTACATTCCCGTCGCGCCGACCACGATCAGCTCTTCGCTTTCCACCAGCCGCTGCGTGTGCACCGCGGGATTCCCGCAGCGCACGCAAATCGCAAGTAGCTTGGTGATCTCTTCGGCAATTGCCAGCAACCGCGGCATGGGCTCGAACGGCCGCCCGCGATAATCGGTATCGAGGCCGGTGACGATCACGCGCTTGCCCAAATTCGCAAGCTTCGTGCACACATCCACGACTTCGTCTCCCAAAAATTGCGCCTCGTCGATCCCGATCACTTCCGTGCGCGGTTGCAATTTGTCCAGGATTTCGCCGGCCTTCAAAATATTGTCCGACGCTATGCCCAGCCCGGAATGTGAAATAATCTCATTCGCTGCGTAGCGCTCGTCAATCGCCGGCTTGAAAATCTGTACACGCTGCCGCGCAATTTCCGCGCGCCGCAGCCGCCGGATCAACTCCTCGCTTTTCCCCGAAAACATTGGGCCGACCACGACTTCAATCCAGCCCATATTTCCCTTGACGATGTCCACTAGATTCTCCTGGCGAAATTCCTTTTACCCTTGCTGATGCTGGGCCGCTCTCCTCTAATTATCGCGCAACCGAGGCCGCATGATACATCTTCGCATTGTAAAAAGGGGCAAAGGCAGCAACCACGGCAAGGCGAAATGCCTCTGTCCGGCTAATCAGCCCGCTTGAGAGCACGCCCCAAGCGCCTTGCGCGTCGCGAATTCCCGCGGCTCCAGCAAAGGTATCGATGGCCGCGGACAGTTCGACGCCCTTTTCCAAGACTTCCCGCGCCAGGGCGTCTGGTACCTCTACGCCGCCCGATCGTCCATAGTGCCCGCTTTGGCCGTCCGACACGTAGGCCCAACTCTCCAGCAGGACTCGCCGCCCCACGTCCTCTTGGATTACGTCCAGCCCGCCTTCCAGCCCTACAAAATATCGCCACGATTCCGCTTTCTCCGGCGCCAGACGCACCAACGTCTCGGCCCTGTGGCGCGCTCCCAGCATCAATTCCGCTCGATTTGCAGGCGTGTGTCCCACGCCGCTCTCAACTTCTACCCCAATCACGTCAAACTCCACGCCAGGGGCAAGCAGCACGCCAAAATCCCGAATCGCCTCGCTCACGGCCGCAAGTTTGGGCCGCCGCGTACTGCCAACTACAATCTTTATCTTTTCCACGCGAACCCCTCCGAAGGCGGAATCAGCGCCCGATTGTAAAGGCAACCCAGCCGACGCAACTCTGAAAATTTATCTGGGCTGAGGAAAATCGAGGACCGATTCTAAGAACGCGGACGGAGTCAGCATGCAAATGGCGTAACTTCAACAACTTGCATGTAAATGATGGAGTTGGTCGGATGCGTCGTCGACAGTGCCAGTGTCCGCCGCGACCGTCAAACCGGCCTGAAAACTTTCTTCCGTCATGTCAGGTTCAGGGAGTGGTCGGCAAATCGAACATTGGGTTTCTCGGGAAAAAGTTGAACCGCCGAATGACAAATTCATGCCACAGCACAGGCATTGGCAGGCCAGTCTTCTCTGGGGACGCGATGAAGGGAAAAGAAGTAGTTGCAGTCGGCGCATTTCTCTTGTACTTTAATAACCATGTCATTGAGCTTCCGCCAGCATCTTGCGGCGCACATTTGTTGTACATGTTGCGCAGAGGTGTCTTCTGGCGTCGGGGAGCTCGCAACCTAGAAATCTAGATCTAGTCGAGTCGCAGTCAAGCCCACCGCCAGAAATCCTGGCAGTGGGTTTTTGCTTTTTTGGGACATTTTTGCCGATAGCCGAGACAACCTATGCCATATTCAACATCCGAACTGGTGCGGGAGACTCAACGGAGTGAGGCTTCGCCACTCTCCTCGCACGCCCGGCTCAACCATCTTCAGGCGCTGGAAGCCGAAAGCATCTACATTCTGCGCGAGGCCATCGCGGAGTTCACGCGGCCAGTGATGCTCTATTCCATCGGCAAAGACTCCTCAGTCATGCTGCGCCTGGCGCAAAAAGCCTTCCATCCCGGCAAAATCCCTTTTCCACTGTTGCATATCGACACCAGCTACAAATTTCCCGAAATGATCGAGTTCCGCGATCGTTACGCGAAGGAAATCGGCGCGGAGCTGATCGTTCACCAGAACCGTGAAGCGCTGCAGAAAGGAGCGAATCCGTTTTCGCTCGGCACGCAGAGGTGTTGCGGACTGTTGAAGACGAAGTCGCTGCTCGACGCGTTGGCGGCTGGCGGTTTCCACGCCGCGTTTGGCGGCGCGCGGCGCGATGAAGAAAAATCGCGCGCAAAGGAAAGAATTTACTCCTTCCGCGACTCGCACGGGCAGTGGGATCCGAAGAATCAGAGGCCGGAGCTGTGGAACATCTTCAATGGACGGATCAACAAGGGTGAAAACATTCGTGTCTTCCCGCTGTCGAATTGGACGGAGTTGGACGTATGGCTCTATATCCACGTGGAGAGAATTCCCATCGTGCCGCTTTACTACGCGCGAGAGCGTGAGGTGGTGGAGAGAAACGGCTCCCTCGTTTTGATTTACTCCAAAAACCAGCTTCTGCCGGGTGAGAAGACTCAGTTTGTGAAGTGTCGTATGCGGTCCCTCGGCTGTGTGCCGTGCACCGGCGCAATCCGGTCCGACGCCGACACTGTTCCGAAAATCATCGAGGAGATGATTTCGTTCCGCCGGTCGGAGCGCGAAAACCGCGCGATCGATCACGATGAAGAAGGCTCGATGGAGATCAAGAAGCAGGAAGGTTACTTTTGATGATATCTGCACCGGATATCGAGCTGGCCGAGGGGCTGGACAGCTTTCTCGAGCAGAATTTGAACAAGGGGTTGCTGCGCTTTACCACAGCGGGGAGCGTCGACGACGGCAAGTCCACATTGATCGGCAGATTGCTGCATGACTCGAAGGCGGTCTACGAAGATCAGCTCGCGTCGGTGAAGAACAGCCGCATCAATCGTTCTGGGAGACCCATCGATTTTTCTTTGCTGACGGACGGACTGCGCGCGGAACGTGAGCAAGGAATCACCATTGACGTCGCCTACCGGTACTTCAGCACTTCGCGAAGAAAATTCATCATTGCCGACACGCCTGGTCACGAACAATACACGAGAAACATGGCAACAGGCGCTTCCACCGCTGACCTCGCAGTGATCCTGGTGGACGGGGCAAAGGGCCTGATGACGCAAACCCGGCGTCACGCTTACATTGCTTCCTTGCTGGGAATTCCCAGCGTGCTGGCCGCAATCAACAAGATGGACTTGGTAGGCTACAGTGAAGACATTTTCCTGCAACTGCAACGGGATTTTCTTGCTCTTGCCAAGCGCCTCGGTATTCCTTCCGTGCAGTGCATTCCTGTCAGTGCCCTTGAAGGCGACAACGTGGTCACGCGCAGTGACAGAATGCTGTGGTACTCCGGTCCTTGCTTACTGGAGCATCTTGAAACCGTGGTGATCCGTCAAGCTACGGAGATGGAGGCGCTGCGATTTCCGATTCAGTCCGTCATTCGTCCCGATGCGCGCTTTCGCGGCTTCGCGGGACGAATCGGCAGTGGAAGCATTCGTCCGGGTGACTCGGTGCTGGCGCTGCCGTCGAGGCAGCAAACCAGGGTGCAATCGATCGTCAGCTTCGAGGGTGAACTAAGCGAAGCCATCGCCTGGCAGTCCGTGCTGCTGAAACTCGAAGATGAAATTGATCTGAGCCGTGGGGACATGTTGGTTTCGCCCGAGGCTCCTCCGGAAGTGTCGAATCGCTTTGTGGCCACGGTCGTCTGGCTGCATGCAGAACCCCTGGAACTGAATCGAGTGTATCTGGTGAAGCACGCCGGACGCCAAGTCAAGGCTAGAGCGAGGCGGATTCGCTTCCGAGTGGATGTGAATACGCTGAGCGAGCACTCCGCGAATCAACTGGAGATGAATGATATCGCTTCCGTGGAATTCGAGACAGGCAGTCCTCTGCTGCTCGATCCATACAATCGGAACCGGACGACCGGCAGCTTCATTCTGATCGATCCGACCTCCAACACCACGGTTGGCGCGGCGATGATCTTCGAAAGCCTCTCGCAAGGTAAGTTTGCTCAAAATCAACAAATCGCAAATGAGGGAAAAGGATTTGGGGCCGTGACTTTTCAAGAGCGGCACGAGCGCCATGGGCATCGGCCCGCAATTTTTGGCGTGCGCGACGAAGCTGTTGCCGAGATGCTTGAGCGTGAGCTTTTCAACAGGGGCTTCGAGACGCAGTTGGTGAGGGCAGACGAAGCGAGCCGAGAAGCGCTGCCCGCTCTGCTGAAAGCACTGTGGTCTGCGGGTCTCGCAATCGTCTATGTAAGCAAAATACTCCAGCAAGAAGAGCAAGCATCGCTTGCAGCAGTGGCGGGCGATTTCCTGTTCGACGTTTCGCTTCTGGGGCCGTCGGGGAGCAGCATCCGCGAAGTCATTGGTCGAGCAATCGAAATTGCGGAGTCGCTGCGCATCACAAGTTACGAGCGAGACGAAAAGTGAAAGGTGGGTTGAATGAGCACGCCGGGAAATTTGGAGTTTCTTGAAGCTCTTGGCGCGGAGGAAGTCGTGAATTCTGTTCTGACGCATGGTGGGTCGGGACGTGCGTGCTTGACGTGTAGCTTTCAAGCAGAAGACATCATCGTGCTGCATTTGCTGCGGAAGCATTTGGCCGATATTCCGGTGTTATTCCTGGAGACGGGGTATCACTTCGTCGAAACCTATCAATTTCGCGACCGCCTTGCCCGAGAGTGGCAGTTGAATCTTGTAAACGTGCTTCCCAAGAAGACCGTCCAAGAGCAGGAGTCCGATCTTGGCATTCTGTATCGTGATGATCCCACCAGGTGCTGCCAGTTGCGCAAAGTTGAACCGCTCATGGACGCACTCGAGCCTTTCGAGATTTGGTTCACGGGATTGCGGCGAGAGCAATCTCCTACGCGAAAAAACCTAAAGAAGGTGGAGCATCATCGGCTACCGACGGGAAAGGCGCTTTTGAAAGTGAGCCCGCTAGCCGACTGGACCTGGGCACAGGTTTGGGACTACACGGGCGCGAACCAGCTGAGCCATCTGCCGCTTTACGACCAAGGTTATCCAAGTATCGGCTGCGAGCCGTGCACGAGGATTCCCGGCGACCCGGGCAATCCGAGGTCCGGCCGCTGGAGCGGCGTGAAGTTGGAGTGCGGAATTCACACCTTCTCGGAGCGATCGCAATGACACATGCTCTTCTCGGATTTGCAATCGCGCTGGCCGTGGGGCTTACCGGAATTGGCGGCGGAAGTTTCACGGTGCCGGCCCTGTTGCTGATTGCCGGTCTCCCTGCGGGTGAAGCAGTGGGGACGGCATTTGTGTTTGCCGGCGTATTGCGGCTCGTCGCAGCGCCGTTCTACCTGATCAGACGCTACGTCCATTCCCGTTACTTTCGTTTGCTGTTGCAGGGAGCTGTTCCAGGTCTGGTGATGGGAATGTATGCGCTTCGTTCCTTGGCGGGCCATGATAACAAGCCCGTCGTGGTCATCGTTCTCGGCGTCATACTGGCCGTCTCATCCAGCGTGACCTTCGTTCCGCGCGTGCAGAATCCGAAATTCGCCGTGAAGAACGCGCGGTGGTTACCGTGGCTCGCCTTTCCGATTGGGATTGAGTCAGGATTCTCGTCCGCCGGAGCAGGCGCACTCGGCACTGTGCTTCTGCTCAACTATTCTGAAATGGCGCCTGCGCAAGTTGTTGGCACAGACCTCCTGTTTGGACTTGTCCTCGCCATCATCGGAAGTGCAGTGCATTGGAGTTTGGGCACGATCAGCACTCCAGTTTTGCTGCAGCTTCTTGCCGGCGGGGTGCCCGGAGTGGTCGTTGGATGTTTGCTGGCGCGGAGAGTGCCGGCGCAAAAGCTGAAAGCCGTAGTGGCGGCAGTGGCAATCTTTGCCGGCTTGCAATTGGTGTGGTCAGGAACGCGGGAGCTGACAGCAAAACGCGAAGCGGCCATTGCAAGAGCGGCGGTCGGGATAAAAGGAGAGAGGCGGCCATGAGTCGAACTCTCAAAATGGAAGTTGAAATCGCATTGCGCCGCCTGACCTCGACGACTAGCCTGCCGTATAGCCACGCCCGTTGTTGTTCTTGTTGTTGACCCTTTCCAACTCTTCCCAATTTGTCCTTTCCATTGCGGGCGATGTCAGCCCACCACTGTTTTTCAAACAAATCGAAATCGGCAGACTCCATAAGTGCAGGTCTACCAAAGAAAAACTCGGAGGATAGAGATGCATGGTTCGTATCTTGAAGGATTTTTGCGGTACAGCGTAAGCTTGATTCTGGCTGGTGCGCTGCTTGCGGTGCCCGCACAGGCGCAGGGGGATGCTTCCGTCTCAGGTCACGTGGCTGACGTCACGGGAGCGGCAATTCCTGGCGCGACCGTAAGAATCAGGAACCTTGAAACGGGTGCTGAACGCAATCTTGTAACGGATGAAGCGGGCCGCTTTAGCGCGCCCTCGCTTTCCGTAGGCCGATACGATGTCACGGCCTTCAAAGAAGGATTCCGCGCGCACATCAGGACGAACATCACGCTCACTGTGGGGCAGCGCGAAGAGGCTGATTTCACGCTGCAGGTCGGGGACGTCCATCAGACCGTGGAAGTCCCCGCGGTTTCCGGCGCTCTGGCGGTAACAACCGAGGACATTTCCGGGCTGGTAGGAGAACGCCAGGTAAAAGATCTCCCCCTCAACGGCCACAGCTACGACCAACTACTGACCTTGAATCCCGGAATTTTGAACTACACCTCGCAACGAGCCGGCGGGATTGGAACCTCAAACTCGGTGGTCGGAAATATGTTCTCGGCTTCCGGACGCCGGCCACAGGAAAATCTCTACCTGCTGAACGGAGTGGAATTTACCAGCGCGTCCGAAATTAACAACACACCGGGAGGCGCGAGTGGGCAACTTCTCGGAGTCGACGCGGTGCGTGAATTTTCCGTCGTAAAAGACACCTACGGCGCAGAATACGGAAAGCGCCCCGGTGCTCAGGTCAATATTGTGACCGCATCGGGGACAAACCAACTCCACGGGAGTGTTTACGAGTTTGCGCGCAATAACGCACTAGACGCTCGAAATTTCTTCGATCGAGGAAACATTCCTGCGTTCCAGCGCAATGTATTCGGCGCGTCGCTGGGTGGGCCGCTGCGCAGGGACAAAACCTTTCTATTCGGAAACTACGAGGGCTTCCGGCAAGATTTGGGCCTGAGCAACCTCACGCTTGTGCCGGATGCTACTTCGCGCGCGAATGCCATTGCCAGTATCCGTCCGCTACTGGCCCTATGGCCGGTGGCTAATGGGCCGGAACTCCTGAGCTCGACGGGTGAGCCGAGCGGAATTGCCGAAGCGTTCAGCAATCCCTCACAGCGGATTCGCGAGGACTTTGGAACGGCGAGATTCGACCAGACGATTTCGAACAACGACTCGTTCGCGGGCGTTTATACGGCGGATGACAGCGAAGCTCACTCACCCACCAACAATCCGTTTAGCCTAGTCGACGTTTTCGCGCGGCAGCAGGTGACCAGCCTGAGCGAAACATACATCTTTTCTCCCAGCCTACTCAATACAGCAACTTTCGGGTTCTCGCGAGGAGGCTTTTATTTCAATGGCGGTACGACAGTGAACTTGCCGGGCTGGATACACGCCGGCCAACCGGTGGGCGCTGTCGTTGTCGGCGGGGGCACTACACTCAATGGGGCCTCGCAAATCACAAATGGCGGCACGAACGCCGGCAGTAATCTGACTGCGGTGCGCAACCTGTTTACGTCTCGCGATCAGCTCACGCTTACCCATGGCAAGCACTTGGTCAACTTCGGTCTATGGTTGCAGCGTGTGCAAGCCAACGACATTCTCGTACAAGACCAGTACGGCCAAGCTTCCTTCACGAATCTGCAAACGTTTCTGCAAGGCAAGGTGAGCACATACACCTACGCTCCTGCCTTTACGCCGTTAGGCTGGCGCTCACTGGAAGGCGCCGTTTATGCGGAGGATTCGATAAAGCTGAAGCCTTCGTTGGAGCTGCGCGTCGGCTTTCGCGGTGAATTCACCAATGGTTGGAACGAAGCTCACGGCCGCGCCTCGAATTACCTCTCCGATCCTTCAGGCGTGATTGCCACTCAGCCAGTCATTGGCGATTCGGCCTTCACACTCAACAAGGCAACGTTCCTCCCGGCTCCCCGCGCTGGGATCGCCTGGTCACCATTCGCCTCAAAGAGGACCGTGATTCGGGCGGGCTTCGGTTTGTACTACGCGCTGCTCGACAATCTGAGCTACCGACTGGATCAAAACGGTCCGTTCAATGTGGTTCTGGCCGTGAAGAACATCCCATTCTCAAGCATCGCACCAAACGCGACGTATACGGGAGCGAAAGTCATCCCTAGTGGCGTACAGGGGGACCTAATGACACCTGCGGTCGAGTCCTGGTCTTTGAAGCTTGAACAACAACTCTCTTCAAACAGTTCGTTGGGCACAAGCTACATTGGTTCACATGGCTACCACGAGTTGCTTTCTGTTGACGCAAATCTCCCAGCCTTGACTGTCTGCCCGGCATCACCATGCCCCGCAAACTACCCGGCCGGGACGCTTTATTATCCGCCGAACGCGTCGCTGGCCAATAATTCCGTGTGGAACACGACGCACTGGTTCTCGCAGGGCATCAGTTCGTACCATGGTCTCGAGGTAGATGTAAATCGCCGCATGGCTCGAGGCCTGCAATTCCGAGGGGTGTACACGTTTTCCAAAGCCCTCGATGATGGCGATAACATGAATACCAGCGTTGCGACGAACTCTCCCGCCTTCATTGCCAATCCGTTGCGGCCCAAGGACGATTATGGTCGAGCTTCGTTCGACATTCGGCACGCTGCGGTCATCAACGCAACCTACGACCTTCCCTTTGGGCGCCACGACGCACCTCAGGGTGCTTGGTTGAAGACGCTGATCAGTGATTGGCGAATCAGCGCAATCGAGACCCTGCAGTCAGGTTTACCGTTTACGCCGCAGTTGTCGTACAACCCTTCGAACGATGGCGATACGCGTAATCCAGTTCGTCCTTCATTGAATCCGAGTTTTTCGGGGCGCCTGATTCAAGGAGGACCCAACCAATATTTCAACCCAAACGCGTTCATACAGCCGCTCGCGGGCAGCTATGGCAATGCAGGTCGCAACATTTTGCAGGGCCCCGGACTCGCGGAGACTGATGTATCGGTAGCAAAAACGTTCTCGTTCTCGGAACGGCTACACTTGCAGTTCCGCGCCGAGTTCTTCAACCTGCTCAACCACACAAATTTCAACACACCGAATCCGGTGGTTTACGCATCGGCAATCGGAGAACCATCGCCCACGGCTGGGGTGATTACAACCACCTCCACTAGTTCCCGCCAGATTCAGTTGGGGTTGAAATTACTATGGTGATGCACCCTGCTGGCTTTTGACTTCGGCGAGGAGAGGTACCCTCACATACCGCAAGCTTAGCGCACGATAAGTGTGCCAATCCGCTTGGGAACTTCGCCAACGGGGACTACGGCTGCAGATTTCAGCGTCTTGGCGTCGATGACGGAAACTGATTGCGCACCCGAATTCGAAACATAGACTCGCTCGCTGTCTGGCGTGAACGTGATCCATTCGGGAACCGCCCCTGATGCAGCTCGGTTCAATGGATGAATTACAGGCAATGCAGAAAATCCGATCAATTGGAGCTCGGGCAGCGAATACTTGAAAACGGCATTGGCTACGGTGCTGTTCACCCAAAGTGATTTTCCGTCGGGCGCGACGCCAATGCCGTGGGAAGGCGTGCCTTGCCGCTCTTCTTCGCTCCCGAACCCGTTGGGTTCTGCCGGCAACGTGATTCGTGCGACCTGCGCGCGTTTTGCAAAATCGACGACGGCAAATCCGTTAAGTCCCGAGAGCTGAACGAAAATTCGGCGGGTCGAGCCATCGGGATTCGGTTCGAACGCCATAGGACGCACGCCACGATCAAACCTAATCTCCCAAACAACTTGCTCGCTGCTTAGGTCGATCACGGTGGCGGTTTTGTTCTCTATGGAGCCGCTCACCGCGTACTTGCCGTCTGGAGTTACGAAGATGTTGTGCACGCCGCCGTCCACCGGAATGCTCTTGGAACGCTGGAGCGAGTTGGCGTCGATCACGTCGACAGCACCGGGATCGGTGCGTATGCCGACGAGAACGCGGCCGCCGTCTTTAGTAACCGCGAGATTATTCGGGCGGCCACTGAGAGGCACCTTCTGCAGAATTTTGGCGGACTCGCGATCCACCACATCGAGTACGCTCTCAGCTTCGTTGCTGACGTAGACTCGCGTGCCGTCGGGAGAAAAACCGACCCCGTGGGGAAGTTCGATGCCGTGAACAACCTGGACGACCTGGTTGATCGAGGGATCGATGACATCCAGAGTGTTGCCAGCACTGTTGGTGACGTAGATTCGAGTGGTCGAACCGGACGACGGCTTGGCGGAAGTGGGCGCGGCACCGGAGCGCACCCATTCTGCGATGGCAATCCAATCAGGATCCTCTTGGGACGCAAACTGCCGGCCGCCCGAATGAAAGGCGTCGCCGCCGGCTTCCGGCGCCAGAGGGTGGAGCAGAAGCCTGCTGGATTGAGGCCTTCCAGGAAGCACTAACTGCAACACATTCTGGAAATTCTCACGGGATTGTTCGTCGGTCCAATTTGCGAGACCGGGCGGCAAGGTGGCGAGGTGGAAGACTCTGTTCGACAGGACATGGCAACCGTAACAGCGGGCGTGGCTGGGCCGCTCCTTCAGGAAAATGGGCTGAATGGTGGTCTTGAAAAACTGGAAATCGAGAGGGTCCTTCGCCGCCGAGGTGGACTTCGCTGCACCGGGCGGGGCCGCACCGGCATGATTCACCCACTCGGCGAGCATGCTCCATTCCGGATCGTCCTGCGATTGCCAAAATTTGCCGCCACCATGCGCTGGATCACCGCCGGCGGCTTGCGCAAGGGGATGCAGCAACAGCCGGCTTTGGTGAGGATCGCCCGGCGTGACCAATTGCAGGACGAAAGCAAAATTCTTTCGGGACTGATCTTCCGTCCATGAGGAACTGCCTGGCAGGAGTGGCTCGAGACGAAGGCGCGTGGTCGAGACTGAGTGGCAGTCGTAACAGCGCACGCCGCCATCGCGATGCTTCAGGAAAATAGGTTCAATGCGACTGCGGTAGGTCTCAAAATCGAGCGGCGATTCGTTTTCAGTAGCAGGTTCTTGTGTGGAGGCGGCGGGCTTGAGTTCCATTGGTGATGGCGGAAGCAATCCGAATAACAAATACGCGAGAACAGCGATCGCCAGCTTGGTCGTGAGCTCATTTGGCATTCGCATTTTCTCGCAGCGGCGACTGCAGCGTCAGCGTCCGTAAACGAGCAACCGGAACGTTCCGGAAACTGGCGCGGGTTGCGGATGGGGTTGCTCCGCGGTGGGCTCTGGAGCCGGAGCGAAATCCGACGTGTCTATGAAGAGGCGGTGGGTTTTCGGGTCCAGGGCCATATTGCGCGCGCCGAATTCGGTTTTCACCGTTTCGACGAGGCTGAATTTGTCTGGGGTGTCTTCGTGGAAGATGTGCAGGATGCCTTCGCGCGTGGCCGTAAAGAGGAGGCCGGTTTCCGGCTCGTAGATGTTCGTATCGACTCCCGAGCCGATCGGAAATGTTTGAATGACCTTGCCATTGTCCGCATCCATAATCGCGAGCACCTTGTTGCGGCCGCCGATAAACAAACGCTTGTGCTGGACATCCATGTCCATGGCGGTGGCTTCTTCTGCAGGTGCGACGGGCCAGCGCGCCTTAACGGCATTTGCGCGCGAGTCAAGAGCGACGACTTCGTTCTTGTCCTCGATGTTGTCGTAGATCATTCCCTTGCCATCGGCTACGGCGTATTCCGGGCGGCCGCCCATCGGTATGGTGGCGATGACGGTGAGAGAGCCCGGATCGATGACGGAGGAGTCGCTGGTTTTGCCGTTCATAGTGAAAATGTGTTTGGAAGCGGGATCGTAAATGATGCAGTCCGGGTTGCCGCCGGTTTTAATGTGATTGGTGACTTTCAAAGTCTTCAGATCAAAAACAACGGCTTCGTCCGCGCCGCCGTCGCTGATGAAGCCGCGGCCAAGATCACTAACCAAGGCGATGCCGTGAACCCTTTTTAGGTCCGGAATGCTGCCGACAACCGCGCCGCTATCGGCGTCGACGACCTTGACTTCGGTATTGTGCGAAATGTACAGGCGGCGAGTTGCGGCATCGAAGGTGATGTAATCCCAATACTCTTTGCCGCCGGGAGCGGCACCGAGATCGTATTTCTTGAGCAGGTGATAGCTTCCCGTGGGCGGGCTTGCGAGCGCGAGCCCGCCGAGCGCCAGAACGAGCCCGTAGGCAGCAACGCGATACAACTTGAAGGACTTCACTCGAAAGCCTCCTTGGCCTTTTTTCAGATGGTGACAAGAGCAGACGGTTGGCTCCGGCTGCTCCTGCGAGTTTCTTCCACGTCCGCTCGACAACTAGAAGATTATTTTTATCGCAAACTGGATCTGCCGCTCCGGGATAGTCGTTCTTACCAGGGCACCCGCTGTCGAGCCGGCCAGGGATGTTCCGTCTGCACCGAAAATGTCAGTATTGCCGTCACCAGGGCCCGGCGGGGCAAAGTTCGCATGATTGAGAATGTTGAATATTTCAGCCCGGAACTGTACGTTGAAATTTTCCGAGATTCTCCTGATGTGGTTGTTCTTGAATACAGAGAAGTCGAGACTCATTATGCCCGGGCCGATCAAGCTATTGCGGCCTGCATTCCCCCGAAGGTTGAAGCATTGTGGAAAGGTCGCAGGAACGGGTGGAAGCGTCGGGTCGCTCGGCTGAAGCGATGGTGGAAAAAGGTTGCAGTTTGCACTCCAAAACGCCGGGTCGGGAGCAGTCGGAATGGCGAAGCATTGGGTCTTAACGTAATTGTTCGGATTGCCAGGATTGGTGAGCGTATTGCAGCCGGATCCGCTTAGTCGGTTCGGATAGGCAAAATCGTCACTGCTATTGGAATTGGAGGGGTCTCCGCCCGTGCCCCATGTCGGGGTAAAGGGCACACCATCGCTTGCAGTGAAGATGACCCCGAGTTCCCATCCATCGGTCATCCAGCGAGCCGGACCAGAGAATGATTTCGCGGTAGGCACTTCCCACGTGCCATTGATCACTAGGGTGCGGCCTACGTTGTAATCCGAGAGGCCGCGCGTCAACTTCATGTCGAACCAATCCAAGCTCGAAATTGAGTTTCCGAACGCGTCGCCCGCCAGGGTTGCGGAACTCGTGTCAGTGCTCTTGCCCCAGGTGAAGGTGCCCTGCATTTGAAAGCCACGGCTCATGTGTTTGGCCAACTGCAGTTCAAGGGCGTTGAAATAAGAGCGCCCCTGATAGAACATTCCGCGGATGGAGCCGAAGTTAGTGTTGATCGGGTCGAAGGGACTGCCATCTGGATTAAAAGGCCAGACATAACCGGCCGAGGTTTTGGTCGGAATGACCAGATTGGCCTCGTCAACGCGGAACGGCTGATGTACGCCGCGCGATCCGACGTAAGCAGCCATCGCCGCCAGGCTAGACGTAAGCTGGTACTGCAGATTGAGGTTCCACTGCGTCACATAGTTGCGCTTAGGATTGGGATCCGTGTAGGTTGCGCGCAACTTGTTAGCCGGGAATGTGGCCGGTAACCCTGAGTAGAAGCTTATCGGCGTCGCTGCCGTATTCTTAAGCACCGTGTACTGAAAGAAAGGAGTTGCTTGGGTCACGAGAAGAATGAACTCATACGGCAGAGGTTCGACGTCAAACAACCCCACGCCGCCGCGAATCGCCATTCTTCCGTTTCGGAATGGATCCCAAGCAAAGCCCACACGCGGTTCAAAATTCTTTGTTGTAGGGTTGCTGGCGAAAAAAGGGTCGCCAATGTGGGGACTACCGGAGGCGATGTCCCTCAGATTAGAAAGCTTGCCGTGAATCTCGGTCGGTATGGTCGCCATTTCATAACGGAGACCCAGGTTCAGCGTGAGATTGGGTTTCCAGCGCCAGTCATCTTGCACGTAGGCGCCAAAGAGCGTCTGACGAAGATCGCGCGGCGTAAGTGAGCTGGCGATTCCGCCTTGAAACTTGGTCGGTTGGTTTGTCAAAAATTTCGGCACGCTGTCAAAAAACCAGATCCCGTTGGGATCGGTTAGTGCAGTGACTTGAAGCAGCATGCGTTCAACAGCCCCGCCAAACTTGATGGTGTGAGTGCCGCGGGTAAGAAACGCGTCGTCATAGACCTGGAACGAATTCCAGCGGTACAGATAAGTGGGCAGTCCGCCGACCCCTCCTGGGAGCGCACTGAGCCCATTGACATTCACGAAGCTTGCATTCCTACCCGCAAAGGCACCGAGCGCGACATCTCCTGCCGCCGGGTTGATAGCCTTGACGCTCGCGTCGTTGTCGACGTTTTCGTGGTTGTAGCCGAATCGAACCGCATTCACGAAGGTGGGCGTGAAACTATGAGTTTCCTCAACCGCTACGATCTGCCTCGAAGAGAGGGTATTAAGCGCAACGTTTCCAAAGGAGTCGGGAGAGCTATACGGCGTCCGGTCGAAAAGATATGTGCCAAACAAACTGTCTCGGTCGGAAAACTTGTGATCAACTCGGGTGGTTACAAAATTCTCGTTGATGACCTGCTGGCCGGAAAAAGTGAATAAGGCACTGTCGCCGTTGCCCTGAATAGCTCCGTTGGGCACCGGGTACAATGGAAAATATCGCTTAACTGTCAGATTCACCCCGTTGGCGTCCGTGTTTGGCCCGGGTTGGAGCTGGGTTGGTGTACAGGGGTTGCTAGGGTCGGAACCCTGTGGGTTCGAGCACATTAGTCCAGACCGAGCCGCCAACGAAGGCACGAAATTGTGGTTGGCGATACCCTTTGATTGCCGGATGCCCTCGAAGTCAGCAAAGAAAAACGTGTGATTCTTTACGATCGGCCCGCCAATGGCCCCGCCAAACTGGTTGCGCTTGAACGATGCTTTTGCAACACCTCCCGCGTTTTCAAAGAAGTTCGCCGCGTCCAGCGCGCTATTTCGTAAGAACTCGTAGGCACTCCCGTGAAATGAGTTTGTTCCAGAGCGCGTGGTAGCGTTGACGACGCCTCCCGAAGTTTTGCCATATTCGGCGGAGTAGTTGCTCGTGAGGACGGAAAACTCCTGGATCGCGTCAACGCCCAAGTTCCCTCCCAGCACGCTGCCCGGCGCTCCATTGGCATAATCGTTCAGGCTCACGCCATCCAAACGATAGTTGTTCTGCTGTGGCCGCGCTCCTGAGATGGTTAACTGTTGCCCGAAGCCTCGGTTGCCGCGATCCGCCCCTACCGAGAAGCTCGGCTGAGTCTGAATCGTTTCTACGCCGGGCTGCAGAGCGGCCAAATCAGTCCAACTGCGTCCATTGAGCGGCAACTCGCGAACTGTGGTGGCGTTGACCGTGGCGCTGATCTCTGAGGTGGTGAGCTGCACAGCGGGCGCCTCGGTGGTCACTTGCACCGTGTGAGTCAAGGATCCAACTTGGAGCGCCAGATCGAACGTTTGCTGCGCGCCCACGGTCATCGTGATTCCCGTCTTCGTCTCGGTGTTAAACCCCTTGGCGGAAATTTTGACCTGGTAGCCACCGGGCAGCAGGTTCACGGCGGTGTAGAAACCATCCGTATTGGTGGTGACAGTTTTCTCCACGCCGGTGGCCACATTCGTAATCACGATCTGTGCTTGAGGAACAGCTCTGCCGGAAGGATCGGAGATGGTGCCGGAAAGGGTTCCTCCGGAGACCTGTGCGCGCAGCGCAGCAGGAAAGAGCATTGTTGCCATCAAAAAAAATGCTATTACGTGAACGAACAAAGGCATTTTAGAGAATCTTCGGTAGGACACAGGATCACCTCCACACGTTGAGGCGGAGGTTAGTGCAGACGCGGGGATGATACCTTAATGGAGAATTAATTTCCGTTTAGGTGCGATCGCCGCATCGGATTCGCGAGGCTGAGTTGTTGGGAGAACTACAGTAAATGTGGATCCGACGCCTGGCGTGCTCTCGCATTCGATGGAGCCGCCCTGAACTTGCACGATCGCTTGTGCGATAGCCAAACCCAGGCCACCGCTTTGAGCTTCGCCGCTACTGGCTGGCGCGGCGCGATAGAACCTTTCAAAAATGAACGGCAAGTGCTCACTGGAGATCCCTACGCCTTGATCCGCGAAGGATGCGCGAACATGCCCGTCGCGATTCTCTAACGTGACGCGGACGCTCGTCCCGCTGGGAGAATATTTGATGGCATTGTCGAGGAATATCAAGAACAGCTGATGCAGGAAGGCTTCGTCTCCGAAGTAAGCAATCTCCTGGTCCAACTCACGCACGATGCGGATAATTTTAGCGCGCGCCCGCAAGTTCACCAGCGCGCAAGCCTCTTCGAGCACTTCGTTGATATAGAGAGGCTCGCACACGAGGTGCAGCTGTCCGGCATCCGCCATTGATAGTGTGAATAGACCTTCTACGATGCGCGTCAGCTTCTTGAACTCGTCATCGAAAACGCACAGCGTTTCACGGTATTCGGCGGCGGTTCGCGGCTTGGAAAGCATCAATTCTGTTTCGCCATGGAGAACGGAGAGCGGGGTACGGAGCTCGTGCGAGGCATCGGTCACGAACTGGCGCAACTGGCGAACCGCGGAGTCGACGCTCTGGAGAAGATGATTAAAGGTTTCGGCAAGCCGGCCGAGTTCGTCGTGAGGAGAGGAAACAGGCAGAGGACTCCAGAATCCCTCGCGGTTCGTTACGCGATTGGCCATCAGGGCAGCGTGCTCCGTGAGCGCGGTGATGGGAGCGAGGCTCTTGCCCACGTAGAGCGCCGAAATCAGCGCGGTGACCAGCAGGCTCACCAGGAAAAGGAGCAGCGCGATGCGCCCGAAGCTGTCGAGCACGCGATTGGTGCCAAACGTGGGAATGGCGACGGCCAAGACGAGGGGTTTGGTTCCCTGCTGAAACGGGATGAGTGCTATGCGCACGGACTCGCCGGTACCAAGCGCCGCAAAACCGAATGTGGTCTGCGAGATGGAAGTGGCGAGCCCTTTCAAGTCTATGGGACCTTCTAGATTTTGCGACCGCTGCAGCACATGGCCGGAGGGATCCAGCAACTCAAAAAATTGCCCGGCAATATCCATTCGGTTTATGTCCTGCGAGTTGGGTTCCGCAACGAGGTCAGCCAGAATCGGACGTGCCGTCTCCTGCAATTGACGGTTGAGCTGGGCTGAAACCTCATGAGCCAAAAGGCCCCAGAAGGCCAGATAGGAAGCCGCCAGGAGCACGCCCACAACGGTACAGAAGAGCACCATCATGCGGAAGCGCAGTGAGCGGTCCTTCATCATTCCGGCAGTCCTAGTCGGTAACCGACTCCGCGGACGGTATGAATGAGCTTCGCGGCACGATTTTCGTCAATCTTCTGGCGCAATCGATTGATATAGACTTCCACCAAGTTGGTTTCGCTATCGAAGTGGCAGTCCCAAACGTGCTCGATGATTTCACTGCGCGTGACCAATTTGGGAGCATGAAGCAAGAACAACTCGAGCAGCGCAAATTCCTTGGCCGTCAATGGGATTACCTCGGAGCCGCGCGTGGCGCGCCGACGATGACGATCCAGCGCGAGGTCCGCAAAGCGCAGCTTGGCATTGCCGCTGTGAAAGCCGCGGCGCACCAGCGCTCGAACTCGAGCCAGGAGTTCTGCCAAGGCAAACGGCTTAGCGAGATAGTCATCGGCACCGGCATCCAATCCGGCTACCCTCTGCTCGACCAAGCCTCGCGCGGTGAGCATCAGGACGGGAGCTTCTATGCCTTGCTGGCGAAGCTCACGGCAGACCTCGAGGCCGCTCATACCGGGCAGCCGAACGTCCAGGAGAATAGCGTCGTAGGTGACATCCGTGGCGAGGTGAAGCGCCTTCTCGCCAGTCTCGGCCACGTCAACAGCGTAGGAATTTTCCCGCAAGGCACGGGCGATGAAGCTGGCGACCTTCCGTTCATCTTCGACTAAGAGGATCCGCATGGCGAATACTCACATCATTGCATACGAGGCGCGGGCTGTGTATCTGCCAGCCTTCGCTGGCGGAGAGCACCGAGATCTTACTTCAAATCATTGCGAACGACCTGCCCGCCCTTCATGACAAATTTTACGCGCTCGAGTTCGGTAATGTCACTCAACGGGTCTCCTGCAACGGCAATGATGCCCGCGAACTTTTCTTTCTCAATCGATCCGATACGATCTTGCCACCCCATCATCTCTGCCGCCGCGGTGGTCGCCGCTTGGATGGCCTGGGCCGGCGACATTCCATATTTAACAAGATATGCAAACTCGGCGCGTCTTTGGTTGTCTGCCCGAGAAGTTGCAGAGCCGAACCTCAGCGGCCTTGGTTAAATTCTAGCCCGCTACTGCATGGCTCGAAGCTGCCTGGCTATAGCCGTAGTGTTTCTGCGAGTGCGTTTCTACCGACCTTCTGAGGCGGACGCTTTGACTTTTCCGCTCACAGTACGTCGAAAACCAGGATTTTCGCGGGCTCTGTTCCATGCTGCGGTTCAGCCACGAAATACCGTTTCAGCTCCGGAACCAGGCGAGCTGTTCTTGCCATAGGTCCTGTGGGGACCTGGGCAAGCAGTTTGTATTGATCCGGGTCGGACTGCTGGTAAACATCCACGTTGCCGTCGCACGCGGCATAAATCCGCTTGCTGGCCGGATCGTAGAAGATATCGTCAACGCCCTTGGTGATCGGCAAGGCGGTGATTTCTTTGCCGGATTGCGTGTCGAGGACGACCATGTTCCCGGTGCGGCACGCAACAAACAGTCTGTGATTGGACTCATCCAGGGCCATGGCCACATTGGTCTTGCACTTTGTCACCGGCCAACTGGCAATGAGGGCGCGTTTTTCCCGGTCGACGACGTCTACCTGATTCTTGGCCTTGTTATTGACATACAACCTTGGAGTGGAGTTTTCGAGAGTCATGGCTTCAAGAGTTTCTCCGTCGATCTTGATGTCCGCGAGTTTCTTCCCCGCGGTGGTGTCCACAACGCTCAGCATCGAGTAGGTCTGATGCACGTCGCCGCCGCCATTATCGATGTAAAGATACTTTGTCTTCGCGTCATAGCCGATGGAGTCCGCATCCTCCAAGAGTTTTACACTGGAGAGCAAAGCGTAGGTCTTGCCGTCAAAGATCTTCAAGTCTCCGGCATCGCCATCGGTAACGTAAATGCGATTGAGATCCTCGCGATACAACACTGCGTGCGGTTTCCCGATTCCGGTGATGGTATGAATTGGTTTCCCACTCTTTAATTCAAAGACCAGCACCGCCTTGTAGCCTTCGGGAGTGGCGAACAGCCGATTGCCTTTAAGGTCGACGCCAAAGTGATCAAATTGTCCTTTGACGTTCGGGGGCAGAGTTAAAGTCTGGGCAAGTCTAAGCGGCGGAGCGTCCTGGCCCCGCGCTGGAATCACGAATAGAACGAGACAAGCCGCCAGCATGGAATAGCGTTTCTTCATTTGCTCTCCCTGAGTGTTGATCGGACCGAGCCTGCAACTTGGCACGGCAGAGCATAATTCATCAGACGCCCTGCTAGCTTAAACAAAGATTAATTTCTGTTTAGTTCAGAAGTTCGCGCCCGCGATTGCAGTAAATTGACGAAGCAGCACCGACGGCGCGGCTTTCCGTTACCCGCCAAACCTAGAGTGGAAGGGAACGTCCGGCGAGAGTTCTGGTCTTGTTTGACGTCCGAGAGGAGCACAAAAAATGAAGCCAACACGAGCTGTCACTCTGGCGCTATTGCTTTTGCTCGGGGTCACCGCCAAAGCTCAAGACGGAGCACCGTTGAAGCTCGCGTACACCATCCCTCTTCCAGGACTCAAGGATGGTGATTTCGACCATTTCGCACCCGACGTCGACGGGCACCGTCTTTTCCTCACTGGAGAGGAGAATGACAAGGTTCTCGTTTTCGACACCTCTACGAATAAGCTCATTCATACGATCGAGGAATCGAAAGCGCCGCACGCTATTCTTTACCGCGGCGATCTCAAGAAACTCTTCGTTGTCGAGGGGGACGCTTCGGCGGTCAAGGTGTACGACGGTGAAAGCTACAAGCCCCTTAGTGAGATTAAGGTCTCCACGGATGCGGATTCTATTGCTTACGATCCTGCTACGCATTACCTGTACGTGGTGAACGGCGGGAGGGAAGCGCATACGCCCTATTCGTTGATCAGCGTCATTGATACGAACAGTTCGAAGAAGTTGCGCGACATCAAGATCAACTCGAATCATGTCGAAGCGATCGTGCTGGAAAAGTCCGGGCCGCGCATGTTCATGAACATTACGGGTAAGGACGCTGTAGGGGTCATGGACCGCAACAAGTCCGCTCTTGCCGCCACTTGGCCTCTGCCGGCTGGCGACAAGTTAAATGTGGCCATGGCGTTGGACGAAGCGAACCATCGCCTCTTCGTGGTCACCAGAAATCCAGGCAAGCTGATTGTCTTGAATTCAGATACTGGCAAGGTGGTGACTAGCGTTCCAGCGGTGGGCATGGTCGACGACATGGCTTATGATGCCAAGCAAAAGCGCATTTACGTTGCGGGGGACCAATTCGTGGACGTCTTCTACCAAAAAGACGCCGACCACTACGACCGGCTCGGCCGAATTCCTGGCAGCTTCCGCGCAAAGACGGGCATTCTCGTGCCGGAATTGAATCGCTACTATCTTGCGGTTCCCCATCACGAAAATCACGAAGCCGAAGTCAGGGTCTACGAGGTACAGCCCTGAATGTAACGGCGGATTTTGCTGCAGTCCTGGTTCGTGGTCGGTAGATTCGTCAGAACGTCCTCGGTGAAAAAATGTTAAGGCGGGATTTCGGCAAAGCCTCTCTGGGCATGATGGCTTCGAGCGTGGTTTCTGCGTCTACAAAGAGCGCAGAATCGGCGTCCGGCAGTGACTTTCCCAAAACTCCTGGCCTGACCGACTATGTCGGCCGATTCGTCGCGACGATGACGTACGAACAGATTCCCGAACAGGTAATCGAGCTCGGAAAGAAATCGATCCTTGATGGTCTCGGATTGGCGCTGGCTGGCTCACGCGCGGAAACCGGGCCGATTTCCCGCAAATATGTTGAGCAAGTTGGCGCGGGCAATGGAAAAGCCACCATCATTGGTTCGACACAAAGGACTTCTCCGCGCTTCGCGGCCCTGCTGAACGGTATTTCGATTCATGCCAACGATTTCGACGATACCCAGCTTGCCGCAGCAAGAGACCGGGTATACGGCCTGCTCATGCATCCTACAGTTCCCGTGCTGCCCGCGATTTTCGCCCTTGCGGAGCAACGGGCCGTCACCGGAAAAGAATGGATGCTGGCTTATCACGTCGGCGCTGAGGTGGAATGCAAGATCGCCGAAGCCATTTCACCGCGCCACTATCAAGATGGATTTCATACCACGGGCACCTGCGGGCCGTTCGGTTCCGCGGCGGCTTGCGCTAAGCTGCTCAAGTTCGATCTATCAAAAACCCTGAACGCCTTTGGCTTAGCTGCCAGTCAATCTGGAGGGTTGCGCGAAAATTTCGGCACCATGACCAAGCCATTCCAGGCTGGGCACGCCGCGGAAAGCGGCTTGGTTTCCGCCGAACTGGCAGCACTGGGCTGGACCGCCGCGGAGCAGATCCTCGAGGCGGATAGGGGCTTCTTCCACGCCGCGGGCGGTTCGTACGACCCATCCGCGATCATGGATCGACTGGGAAAACCGTGGACCTTTGCCTCGCCCGGCGTTTCATTGAAGCCCTATCCTTCCGGGTCGCTCACGCATCCTGCAATGACCGAACTGGCCCGCCTGATCAAAGCCCATAAAATACAACCGGCGCAGGTGGAAAAGGTCGATATCGGCGCGAATCACAACATGACCACGACGCTTCTCCACCACCAGCCCAAGACGGGACTCGAGGCAAAATTTAGCATGGAATTCTGCCTGGCAATTCTTCTGCTCGATGGCAAAGCAGGCTTGGGCCAATTTTCAAACAAAGTAGTGCAGCGCCCTGACGTGCAGGAGATGGTCCGCAGAATTAATTATTACGTTGACCCAGAAGCCGAAAGCGCCGGCTACGATAAAATGACCTCGATCCTGAAGATTCATCTGAATGACGGCAGGATGATCACCGGCCGGGCCGACTTCGGCAAGGGCAGTCCGGCAAATCCCATGAGCTTTGACGAGGCCGCAATTAAATTCCGGGGATGCGCCGAATTCGCCGAATGGCCGAAGGCAAAAACCGAAGAAATAATTGCGTTTACAAAAGCGCTGGAGGCTGCTCACGATATGTCCGCGCTGTCCCCGCTGCTATCAGCGTAAGCAAGATGAATAGGAACCGATGAAAACTTTTAACATCGCCGTCATCGCCGGAGACGGCATCGGGAAAGAAGTGGTTCCCGAAGGTATCCGTGTGCTCGAAGCGGCGGGCCGGCGTTTCGATTTTCGCTTGCTGTGGCACGCGTTTGACTGGAGCTGCGAAACGTACGTGCAGACCGGAAAGATGATGCCCGATGACGGCCTGCGCCAATTGCAGCCTTTCAACGCCATTTTCCTCGGCGCTGTCGGTCACCCAAGCGTTCCCGATCATGTTTCGCTTTGGGGGCTGCTGATTCCCATCCGGCGAACCTTCCGGCAATACGTCAATCTTCGTCCCGTGCGGCTTTTCGATGGAATCGAATCGCCCTTGAAGAACTGGAAGCCCGGTCAAATCGATTTCACCATCGTTCGCGAGAACAACGAAGGGGAGTACTCGAACATTGGCGGACGCCTCTACGAAGGCACCGACGACGAGATCGCCGTGCAGCAGACTGTTTTCACGAGGCGCGGCGTGAATCGCGTACTGCGTTTCGCTTTCGAATTGGCTCGCAAACGAAGAAAGCATCTGACCTCCGCCACAAAATCAAACGGCATCATCCATACCATGCCCTTTTGGGACGAATGCTTCCATGCTAAGGCAGCGGAGTATCCGGATATTCGCACGGACCAATATCACATCGACATTCTCACAGCGCACTTCGTTCGCCATCCCGATTGGTTCGACGTCGTTGTGGGCTCCAATCTTTTTGGAGACATACTCTCCGACCTCGGCCCCGCGGTTGTTGGCTCCATCGGCATCGCTCCCTCTGCAAACCTCAATCCGGAGAACGAATATCCTTCCATGTTTGAGCCGGTCCACGGCTCGGCCCCGGATATCGCTGGGAAAGGCATCGCCAATCCCATCGGGCAGATCTGGTCCGGCGCCATGATGCTGCGTCATCTCGGTGTCCCGGATGCTGCCAATGCTGTCGAAGACGCCATCGCCGCGATTCTGGCCCAAGCAAAGGTTCGCACTCCGGACATCGGAGGAACCGCTAGCACCCGGGACTTGGGCGAAGCGATTGCAAGTCAGGTCAGCAGAACCTAGCGTATCTTTCGTGAACGTCAACAGGAAATCGAGGAGGCCCCAAGTTGGAGTGCCGATTCACATGAAATCTAAGCGCCGCGGCTCTACCGCCTCGGATTCGCCGGACATCACCCGCCGCAGTCTTCTCGAATTGGCGGGCTTGGCCATCACGGCGGCAGCTTTTCCTTCTTCGGCCGCGAGCGCTTTGCCGCCGGCTCACCAAGCGAAGACTTCGCAGGGTGCTGGCTCCGTCATGAATGCGCTCAGCACATACATGAGCGAAGCCGCTAAACACCCGCTCCCCGATGAAGTGACGGAAAAGACAAAGCACCACATCCTGGACACTCTTGCGGCCATGATTTCCGGGTCCAATTTGCTTCCTGGCCAACGCGCCCTTCAATTCGCGCGCGCGTACGGCGGTACGGAAATTTCCACCATCGTCGCCTCAAATATTCTGTGCGGACCCATCGAGGCCGCCCTCGCCAATGGCGTGCTGGCTCATGCTGACGAGACCGACGATTCCCACGCCCCTTCCCAGTCTCACCCGGGTTGCGCGGTTATCCCTGCGGCTCTGGGCGCTGGCGAGCAGTTTGGCATCAGCGGAACACATTTTCTCCGCGCCGTGGCGCTTGGCTATGACATTGGCCCTCGCGTCACCATGACTCTCGGCGGACAACAATTCGAAGCCGAGAGCCACTGGAGCACGCACAGCATCTCCCCGCTGTTCGGCGCCGCCGCGGCCGCCAGTTGCGCTGCCAGCCTGAACGCGCAGCAAATGCGCTGGATGCTTGGTTACACCGCGCAGCAGTCCTCCGGCCTCGGAGCGTGGAATCGCGATACTGAGCACGTCCAAAAAGCTTTCCATTTTGGCGGCATGACCGCGCGGAGCGGTGTCACCTCCGCTCTACTGGTGCACTCCGGTTGGACGGGTGTGGACGATCTCTTCTCGGGAAAAGATAATTTCTTCCAAGCCTACAATCCACACGCTGATCCGTCCGGACTGATCGATAAATTGGGCGAGCGCTACGAGGTCGTGCGCACCAATATCAAAAAGTGGCCCGTGGGCTCGCCGATCCAAGCCGCTCTCGACGCCCTCGAAATCCTGCGCGAGCAACGCCCTTTCGACGCTGATCAGGTGCGGCAGATTGTCGTCCGGCTGGCCACGGACGAAGCCGCGATCGTCAACAATCGCGAGATTTCGGACATTTGCGTCCAGCATATGCTGGCCGTAGCGCTGCTTGATAAGACGGTCACATTCGCTTCAGCACATGACGTCGCGCGGATGAAAGACTCCGCCACATTGCGCGAACGTGCCAAGATCAAACTTCTACCCGACGAAGAGCTCGAGCGCCTCATGCCCTTACGCGTGGCCGTCCTGGACATCAAGCTGACCGACGGCACAAATCTCGCCCGCCGCGTCGACAACGTTCGTGGCACTCCCGAGAATCCCATGACGCGCGACGAAATCATTGCCAAGGCCCGCGACTTGATCACTCCAGTCCTCGGCGCGCCAAAATGCACAAAGCTCATCGCTAAGGTGTTCGAGCTCGAAAGCGTGGCTGATATTCGCGAGCTGCGGCCTCTTCTGCAACTTTCATGACTCCATACTTCCGCAACCAACCGGTGACATCGTGAGGATCGCCGATGTCCGCGAGACCGTCGTACCGATCAAGTCGCAGATTCGCAATGCCTTCATCGATTTCAGCCAAATGACGGTCAGCGTCCTTGCGCTGGTCACCGACGTGGTTCGCAACGGCAAGCCTGTTGTCGGTTTCGGTTTTAATTCCAACGGTCGCTATGCGCCGAGCGGACTCTTACGTGATCGCTTTATCCCTCGCCTGAAGGCCGCGGACTCTCGAGCGCTGCTCAATGATGCCGGGGACAATCTCGATCCCGCTCGCGTTTGGGATGTTCTCATGCGCAATGAGAAACCCGGCGGGCACGGCGAACGATCGGTCGCGGTCGGCGTTATGGATATGGCGGTGTGGGACGCCGTTGCGAAAATCGCTGGAGTTCCACTTTACCGGCTTCTCGCCGACCGCTACCGGGGCGGAGCGGTCGACGCGAAGGTCTTCGTTTACGCCGCCGGTGGCTACTACTACCCCGGCAAGGATCTGACAGCCCTTCAGAATGAAATGTCCGGCTACCTTGAGCTCGGCTATTCCGTCGTGAAGATGAAAATCGGCGGAGCGCCGCTTTCCGAGGACCTGCGCCGCATCGACGCTGTTCTGAAGATAGTGAAAACCCCCAGTCAACTCGCTGTGGATGCTAATGGCCGCTTTGACCTGAACACCGCTATTGCCTATGCGCAGGCGCTTGCCCCGTACGGGCTTCGCTGGTACGAAGAAGCGGGCGATCCACTCGATTACGATCTACAGGCGAAACTGGCGCCTCATTACCCCTGCGCCATGGCCACTGGCGAAAATCTATTCTCCATGCAAGATGCACGCAATCTCATCCGCTACGCGGGTCTGCGAGCTGATCGCGACGTTTTGCAATTCGATTGCGCGCTCAGCTACGGTCTGGTCGAATATCTGCGCATCCTTGACATGTTGAAAGAGCACGGCTGGTCGCCCGCGCGTTGCATCCCTCATGGCGGTCACCAAATGTCTCTGAACATCGCTGCTGGATTGGGACTTGGAGGCAACGAGTCCTACCCAGGAATCTTCCAGCCTTTCGGTGGATTCGCGGACGGCATTCCCGTGCAAGATAGCTACGTCCGCCTGCCGGATATTCCGGGCATCGGCTTTGAAGCCAAAAACGAATTGTTTCGTGTAATGAAAGCGTTGACTGAGGCCAGATAGGACAAAAAATGAGCAGCGCAGAAGAACATTTCCGCAGAGAGAAAGATCGCATACTCGTGACCAGGCGCCGCTTGATTAAGCTCAGTGGTTTGTCCGCGGCACTCGTGGCGCTTCCGCCCGGTTTCGCAAGAGCTGCGTCAGTTCTCCATCCCGACGAGCCGCCGCTGGCCGTCAGCCCCATCATGCAACAGCTCAGCACGTACATGAGCGCAGCTAGCACTCGTGCGCTGCCGGAGGAAGTGATCGAGAAAGCCAAGCAACACATCCTCGACACGTTCGCCGCGATGATTTCAGGCTCCGTCTTGCCACCCGGTCGCGCGGCCCTGGAGTTCGCCCGTGCCTATGGCGGTAAGGAGATCGCCACGGTTGTCGCTTCCAACATCGTCTGCGGCCCCATCGAAGCCGCATTCGCGAACGGCGTGCTCGCGCATTCCGACGAAACCGACGACTCGCATGGCCCTTCCCGCTCGCATCCGGGTGTCTCCGTTGTTCCAGCGGCCTTTGCCGCCGGCGAGCAGTACGCAATCAGCGGAGCTCACTTCGTGCGCGCGGTCACTCTCGGGTATGACGTTGGCCCGCGTATTACCATGAGCATGGGCGGCCCCGGCTACCAAGCCGCTACTCACCGCAGCACACACGGCACCGTAGCGGCCTTCGGCGCTGGCGCGGCCGCTGGCTGTGCGGCGGGTCTCAGCGCGGAAAAAATGCGCTTGCTGCTGGACTACACCGCGCAGCAAACATCCGGAATCGGAGCGTGGTCTCGCGATGCCGAACATATGGAGAAGGCGTTCCTATTCGGCGGAAAACCTGCGGCGGGTGCAGTCATGGCCGCTACCCTGATTCAGTCTGGCTGGACCGGAGTACCAGATGTTTTTTCTGGCCCTGACAATTTCTTCGAAGCTCTAGCCCCTCGCGAAAATGGCGCCATCAAGGCCGACCCCACTGTATTAGTCGACAAGCTTGGCGAACGCTACGAGATCGCCCGCACCAACATCAAGAAGTGGACGGTTGGCTCACCTATTCAGGCTCCGCTTGACGCTCTCGCCGGCTTCTTCAAGAAGCGCTCGTTTTCCGCGGACGATGTGAGCAAAGTCGTCGTCCGCATCGCGAGCGATGAGGCCAACACCGTCAGCAATCGAGACATGCCGGACATTTGCATGCAGCACATGGTTGCCATCATGCTCCTGGACAAGACTGTCACGTTTAGTTCTGTCCATGATAAGGCGAGGATGAAGGATCCCGCAGTGCTCCGTCAACGCGCCAAAGTAGACGTACTCGCCGATCCGCGTATCGACGCCCGCCGCCCGCGTCGCGAAGCCATTGTCGACCTAACCCTCACCGATGGAACGCAACTGACCGAATGGGTTCGTGATGTTCGCGGCACCGCGGAAAATCCCATGACTCGCGACGAAGTCGTCGACAAAGCTCGTGACCTCATCGCCCCTGTCCTCGGAGCCGTCGCCTGCTCGACTCTCATTGGCAAATTACTCTCATTGGAAACTGTGCGAGATATCCACGAGCTCCGGCCCGCACTTCAGAGGAGCTGATCGAACCCGATGCTCGTCCCGACCGCTACCGCGCTTGAAACAACTTCGCTTCCGCCCAAGAAGCCTTTCTACACGGGCCTCTCGTTCCAAGTGCTGGTCGGGGTCGCCACCGCGATTATCCTCGGCTATGTGAGCCCCGCTAGGGCCGTCGCCATGAAGCCGCTCGGCGACGCTTTCATCCGTTTGATAACGATGATCATCACTCTGGTCATCTTCTGCACCTTGGTCACTGGAATCGCTGGTATGGAGGACATGAAAAAGGTTGGCCGTGTCGGAGGCAAGGCTTTGCTGTATTTCGAAGTAGTCTCCACATTTGCGCTGCTCATCGGGCTCATCGTCGGGAATGTGGTGCATCCTGGCACCGGCTTTAATGTCGATCCCGCTACACTGGACGCCAGGGCCGTGGCCGAATACGCCGGTCAGGCCAAAGCCCAAAGTGTGACGGAATTCCTCGTCCACATCATTCCGAACACTGTTGTTGACGCGTTCACACGAGGAGACATCCTGCAGGTGCTGCTTGTTTCTCTTCTGTTCGGCTTCGCTTTATCGCTCGCGGGCCCTCGCTGCAAACCCCTCGTCGACCTCTTCGAGGCCCTAACCCGTGCCGTTTTCGTCGTCGTATCCATCTTGATGCGCTTCGCTCCCATCGGAGCTTTTGGCGCCATGGCCTTCACGGTCGGTAAATACGGTCTGGCTTCCCTGGGTCCTCTCATCAAATTGATGGCCACGCTCTACATCACATCCATACTTTTCGTCCTCGTCGTGCTAGGGGGCATCGCTCGCGTTGCAGGCTTCGGAATCCTGCGCTTCCTCTGGTTTCTTCGCGAAGAAATTCTCCTTGTGCTGGCCACTAGCTCTTCGGAACCCGCGCTGCCAAATCTCATGGTCAAGCTCGAAAAGCTTGGATGCTCCAAGGCTCTCGTTGGTCTGGTTGTCCCCACGGGCTACACTTTCAACGCAGACGGCACCAGCCTCTACATGACGCTCGCCGCATTGTTCGTGGCTCAAGCGACTAACACCCATTTAACTCTTGCGCAGCAATTCACGATCCTGGGCGTCGCGGTGCTCACCTCCAAAGGCGCAAGCGGTGTGCAAGGAGCTGCCTTCATCGCACTCGTCGCCACCATGATGGTCATCCCAACCATACCGGTCGCAGGAATGGCGCTGATCCTCGGCATCGATCGTTTCCTCAGCATGTGCCGCGCTGCTGTCAATATGACCGGCAACGCCGTCGCTACTCTAGTTATAGCCCGATGGGAAAATGAGCTCGATAGAGACGCTCTCCAGCGTCATCTAGCCTGAGGAACAAACACTTTGGAAGCTTAAACACATAGTGGGAACGCTATCTCCAGGTAGCCAGGTGTACTTGATGAATCGACCGTAGTTCAGGGGTAATATCGGACAGGCGTGCGACATGCGATCTTTTCTGGCAGCCAGTCTGAGACGTCCCGCCTGCATGGCTGCGTGCGGGGTCCTACTTGCCGTGCAGCCGAAGCGTCTGATTCTAACAAGCCCCTCACCGAATATACGCACACAGTCTGGACGCACAAAGACGGACTTCCGTCCGCATTCATCTACTCCATCGCGCAGGCTCAGGACGGCTATCTTTGGCTGGCCACGACGGACGGGCTTGTGCGGTTTGACGGCGCGCGGTTTGTCCACTGGCGTCCCAAGACTGGCCATACGGAACTTTTGGGCGTTGTGCGGAGTCTGTGCGCGGGGCGGGATGGAAGTCTCTGGATCGGGACTGCTTCAGGATTGGTCGGTCACATTCGTGGAGACGACTTAACAACCTCTTCCGTGGGCGCCCAAATAGAAGCGATTCTAGAGGATCGCGATGGCACGCTTTGGGTAGCCACCGAAAATCACCTATTGCGATTCCGCGCAGCAACTCAGGAACAGATTGGGCCTTCGATCACGCTACCTGGAACTTTCTTGTCCGGACCGCACCAAGATAGAGGTGGCTCGATCTGGTTGACGACAGATAGCCGGGTTCTGCGTCTTGACCCCAGCAACCCACAGGGTCCGCCTTTGGAAATAGCGAAAGGCAAGCTTTGGCTAAGTGAAGACACTAACGGAGCCATTTGGATTACCAGTCCTGACGGGTCTCCACGATCGGTCAGTCAAGCGCAGATGTTCCGCCGTCCTGATGTGCAGCTAATGACACTCGACGTCCACACGGTGCTGCGCGACAGCAGCGGAAACACATGGATCGGGACTCTCGGACAAGGACTGGCCCGCCTACATGCTGATTCGGATGACCTGCAGAAGATGGAATGGTTTTCGCGACTCGATGGGCTGTCGGCCGAATTTGTATGGTGTTTGCTGGAGGACCGGGAACACAACATCTGGGTTGGAACGCAAAACGGGTTGAACCGTTTTCGCGACGAGAAGGTCACCACGCTGACGCGTCGTGAGGGATTGGTGAGTAATAATGTCGACGCACTCGCCGCTGGGCCTAAAGGAGCTATCTGGGCTTCGACATCAATGGGGATCAATCGAATTGATGGCGAGCACCTCGATCTGTACCTTAATGGCGCCACGGCCATGGGATTGTCGGCGGACCGGGAAAATACACTGTGGGCGGGAACAAATCGTGGTGTGGTGCGCATGGAAAACGGGAGATGGTCCAACCTTCCGATGCCCGCGGGGATTCAGCTGCAAGACGTCACAGTAATTACAGACGCCAATGAAAAGGGCGTCTGGCTATTTGATGCTCACAAAGGAGTGTACCGCTGGGCCAACGGCCGTCTCACCGATTTTTCGGATGAGCCTTTGTTGAGTGGCAAAACAATATTCGCAGCACGTGCTGACGGCACAGGAAGAGTGTGGTTTGGACTTAATCAAGGAGGCGTCGTTGTTTTCGACGGGAGCGTATTTCATGGTTACTCGGAGTCCGATGGCTTGGCAGGTGGAACCATAAACTCGGTGTACACAGACGGCAAGGGTACTGTCTGGATTGGAACTGAGCGCGGGCTGAGCTGGTTTGACGGTCAGCGATTTGTCACCTGGAACACCTCGAACGGCCTTCCAGGCGAGCGCGTACTGTGGATTCTTACGGACAGCGGAGGGCGAATCTGGTTGGGTTACAGTACCGGAGTCGCGTGCGTCAGCCGCTCCGAACTCGACCGGGCGAAGCAAGATCCGTCGCACCGCGTGGCTTATCGCTTCCTCGACGATGGTGACGGCCTGAAGGGTAACCCGGACCGAGGCTGGCAATCGCCGGCCGTTCGAGCAAGTGATGGGAAGCTCTGGTTCAGGACTTCGGAAGGAGTAGCGATCATTGATCCGCAAGTCCTGACGAGGAATCTGGTCGTTCCACCGGTTCACGTCGAACGCTTGGTTGCTGACGGCGCTGTGGTTGACTCCACGCAGCCGGTGCGATTGCGGCCGCTTACTAGAGATATAGAAATTGACTACACAGCCCTCAGTCTCGCAGAGCCGCGCAAGGTTCAGTTTCGCTACAAGCTCGAGGGATTTGATTCGGACTGGCGAGACGCTGGTGCGCGGCGCCAAGCTTTTTATACGAATTTGCGGCCTCACGCGTATCGTTTCCGGGTGCTGGCGTGCAACAACGACGGGGTTTGGAATGAGTCTGGCGCCACTCTGGATTTCGATCTTCTTCCGGCCTTCTATCAGACGCAGTGGTTCCATCTATCGAGCGCATTGGTTCTGATCATTCTTGCCTGGGGCGCCTATCGTATGCGAGTGTGGCAGGTGACGGCACACTTGCGAGAACGCTTTGAAGAGCGTCTAAAGGAACGAACCCGGATCGCCCAGGAGCTGCACGATAGCTTGATTCAAGACGTCATGGGCATCAGTTTGCAAATCGAGGTTACCGACGAGTTGCTGCCTGCTGGTGTTCCAGCGAAACAACCGCTGGCGCGCGCGCTGGGTCTGTCCAAATCGGCGTTGGACGCTGGGAGGAGGGCACTGAATGATCTGCGCACCGCCCCATTAAGCGTTGCAGATCTGGTCAAATCCTTCTCGCAACTAGCAAACGAATTAACGAGAGACGCTGGACCTAAGATTGACGTCATCGTCGAGGGCCGCGAGCGTCCATTGAACGCGCTGGCCGGCAATGACGTGCTGCAAGTTGGCCGCCAGGCCATCACAAACGCGCTGCAGCACGCCCGTGCCAGGAGGATTCACGTTCTATTGAGTTATGGTGAGCAACAATTGCGGATTCGCGTTCAGGATAATGGTTGCGGTATGAGTGAGGAAGCGCTGAATTTGCAGCGTCATGGTCACTACGGAATGACAGGAATGCAAGAACGGGCTGAGCGTCTAGGCGGTAGTATTTCAATCACAAGTCGTATAGGCGAAGGCACGGAAGTGAATTTGTCCGTTCCGGCGCATCTCCTCTACCAGGATGGTTCGCTGCGTTCCGGCTCGCGCCTTGCAGATAAATGGCGGTACGTAACTGGAAAATTGGGAATGCGAAGGCCAAAACCGCGGAGCGGATCGCAGGACACGCTCGCAGAAACTGGTTCCCAAGCAGGTAAACCGGACAAAACAAATTCATGAAAGACGCCGGAAAGATTCGAGTGCTATGCGTGGATGACCATCCCGTCGTCCGCGATGGAATAGCGGCGATTATTAATTTACAGCCGGACATGATGTTAGCAGGCGCTGCTGGCACTGGGAGCGAGGCGCTTGAACGATTTTTCGAGTTACGCCCAGACGTGGCACTCGTCGATCTGCGGTTGCCGGACATGAGCGGCTTCGACTTAATCAAGAGGATCAAAGATAAGTCTCCGAACGCCCGCATCATCGTGCTGAGTTCCCACGAAGGTGACGTCGACATACAACGCGCGCTGGAAGCAGGAGCGCAAGGATATGTTGTGAAGGGAATTGTTCGCGAGGAATTGTTGGAAACCATCCGCAGCGTTCACGCGGGAAAGCGGCGCCTTCCTGCTGCGGTCGCCCAAAAGCTGGCCGAGCACATGGCTGACGAGCCGATCAGCCCGCGCGAACTTGAGGTTTTGTCGCTCATGGCCGCCGGAAAACGAAACAAAGAAATCGCCGGCGAGCTCTCGATCGCGGAAGATACCGTAAAGATGCACGTCCGAAATATTCTTTCCAAACTTCAAGTCAACGACCGTACTGAAGCGGTTACGATCGCCCTACGCCGAGGTATCATCCACCTCTAATCTCCTTCCCAGAACCAGGTTCATACACCCGAAATAGCTATCAGCTAGACACTCGTTTTGGCGTTTGAGTGCTGGCGCCACACGCGTAACTTTGCTTCAGACGCCCTCGCTCACAATGAGTGCGCGTCGAAAAGTTCCAAAGGAGGGACGGAAATGAAGATGTTATGTCGCGTGTTCCTTGGCTGCGCGGCAACTGCCGCGCCTGCGGCCTGGCGGTTCTAGTGATTTCTTCAGTAGCGTCGGCTGCAGATACGAAGGCTAAACAAAAACAAGAGGACCGTTTGCAAAACGCTGGAACAGTCATGGATGAGATCTTGAACATCCCCGACAACATTCCTCACGAACTGCTGGCCAAAGCAAAGTGCGTCGTTGTCCTGCCGTCTGTTGTCAAGGCCGCTTTCATTGTTGGCGGAACTTACGGCCGAGGCGCGATGGTCTGCAGGAATGGAAATGATTTTACTGGAACGTGGGGGACCCCGGCCATGTATGTGTTAGAAGGTGGCAGCTTCGGCTTCCAGATCGGTGGAGAAGCTACAGACTTCGTATTGCTGATCATGAATGAGCGCGGGGCAAGCAGCCTTCTGCACAGCAAAGTAAAGCTTGGCGGGGATCTATCTGTAGCAGCCGGTCCAGTGGGCCGTTCCGCGGAAGCAAATACGGACGCCTATTTGCGGTCGGAGGTTCTTACTTACTCTCGTTCCCGTGGCCTATTTGCGTGCGTGTCACTCGAAGGTGCCTCTGTGCGTCCCGACAATGAGGGTGATCAGGCGCTCTATGGCCGTAAGGTCAGCGCCAGTGAGATCGTGTTGGGTCCCGCACAGGCAATGCCTATTTCCGCCCATAAACTGATTGCATCACTGGAAAAAGCGTCTCCACGCCTCAAAAAGTCCTGATCAGTCCCGCCAAAAGGGGGAAGGTAAGCACATGGATACCTTCCCCTCCTACGTTTCTGAGCCTCTTTTGACCCCGCACGGATTTTGATTTAATTCGACCCCCAAAGCCTGTTTCTAGCTGAATCTGAAGGTTCGAACTGGAAATCGCTGGCCTGTTACCGCAGCGTGATTAGTTTGCCTGGTCTCTTGTTCAAGCACCCATCCATACATCCAAAATAGCTATCGGCTAGATACCCGCTTTGGCGTTTAAGCCCGGGTGCGGCACGCGTAACTTTGCTTCAGACACGAGTTCTTCGAAAGGGTTCGCGCCGTAGGAGGCAGAGGTGGACAGGCTCTATTCAAAATTTCCCGCTGGCAGCGTCGGATTGGCCTTGCTTCTCTTGAGGGTCGTCGACGGACTCGGGCTAGTTGGGATAGGAGTACGCGTCCTTACCGCCGCAGGAACTCCATCGGAGTCCACCAGTGTGCTGCTTCTCGGCCTGGTGCTGGTGGCCAGCGCGATTCTATTGATCCTCGGTCTGCGGACATCCCTTGCAGGCAGCGCCGCCGCCATTTGCACGGCAGGAGCGGCGCTGCACTGCAGACATAACTTGAACGTGTTAGGGAGCGAGATGTTTGCGTGGTCATGCCTGTTCGCCCTGGTGTTTTTCCTCTCGAGTTCGCTCGCTCTGCTGGGCCCGGGCGCGCATTCGCTGGATGCGAGGCTCTCCGGCTGGCGAATGATCAAGCTTTCGTCTCAGCAATCGAGCGCGAAGGACGCAGATTGATATGGAAGCGTCCGAACAACTTTTGGGGAGTCTTCGGGAGCTCGCTTCGGCTTCAGCTTTAGGCAACTAAAAAGAAGGTACATATGTGGATCGTTAAGCTTGCCCTCTCGCGGCCTTACACATTCGTCGTGCTGGCGCTGGTGCTGATTCTTGGCGGTTAGCACAAATACTCGCGGCACGGATATCAGGCCGACGAATCGTCCTCGTACTGGCGTTTAGCATCCAGAGGTAACCGGTTAAAATCTAACGACGCCAATCGCCAGTTTTGGCGCTCCAAGGTAAGCTCGGGAACTGAGATTGCATCCCAGCCGATGTTTCCGTGTGTGTCTCTGCTTGGACCCAAACCAGCGTAAGTGATTGAATTGTAGAATCTCCTCGGGCCCCCGCGGATTCAGCCACCTACGAGTGCAATCTACTTTCCAATAGACTGACAGCGTCCAAGGAATTCGACAGGTGATCCCGCCAGCGAAGGTTCGAGTTCGTCTGCTTACTCCTCGCAATCTCTTCGGTACCAACACTTTGCATGAAGTCTGAGCTTTCCGGTCGAACGGTATGGCGCTTGCTTTCGACCAAAGTGGAACCTGAAATGGAAATCGGCGCGTGGCCAAAGGACGATTGACCATGAAACCAATCACTCCGGAAAACAATACGCTCGGATTTGTCGGAGTCGGCTACATGGGCCGGCCGATTGCGCAGCGGTTGCTGGAATCCGGCTTCAAGCTGATCGCTCATGACCGGGAGCGAAGACAAGCTGAGCAGCTACTTCCATTTGGGGGAAGAGTCGCGGAAAGCGTTGCGGAGCTCTCCTCCAGTTGCGACGTCGTTTTGTCGTGTCTTCCCAGCGATGAAGCTGTCCTGAGTACCTACAGCGGTCCAGATGGCGCGTTCGCCAATGCGCATTCCGGCTCTCTAGTCATTGATATGAGCACCGTGTATCCGGAGACCGCACAGCAACTCGCGAGACTGGCTTCCGAGCGCGGAGTTGACGTCCTCGACGTGACCATATCGGGGAGTACTCCGGCGGCGGAAAAGGGGTTGCTGACTCTTTTCGGGGGCGGAGACAAAACACGCTTCGACGCCGCCGAGTCTATCTTTCGTGCGATCGCGCGAAAGTATTTTTATCTAGGGCCGAGCGGCTCCGGGGCAACGATGAAACTTGTCGTGAACACTCTGCTGGGAATTGGAATGCAGGCGATTGCCGAGGCCGTAGCACTCGGTGAGAAGGCTGGTCTCGATCGCAATCGCTTGCTCGACGTTCTCTCAGAAACTGCGGTGGTTGCACCTGCACATGTAGGCAAACTGGAAAGAGCGATGAAGAGCGACTACAGCCCGCAATTTCCACTTCGGCTAATGAACAAGGATTTCGGGCTGATTCTCAATCTCGCGGCTGCTGTCGGAGTGAGAATGCCCGCGACCGGAGCTGCTTTTGAGGTTAACGCAAGGCAATCGGACCTGGGACAAGAGCAAGATTTCTCGGCGGTGATTCTACAAATGGAAAAGCAGGCTCATTTGGGTTCGACAGACAATGGGCGGGCTCGAGTCGGCGTCGATTCCGCGGAGAAGTTGATCTAATTCGATGAGGTTCATCCCCCTGCATGCGTTCCGAGTGGTGAGGTATGACAATGATCCAACTGAAGGTGAATGGAGCTGAACAATCATTCAGCGGCGAACCTGAAATGCCGCTGCTCTGGTACCTGCGTGACGTTTTAGGGATGACCGGATCGAAATTTGGCTGCGGCATTGGGCTCTGCGGCGCATGCACGGTCCACGTGAATGGGCAAGCGACGCGATCCTGCGTAACAGCCATGCGCAACGTGACCGGAAAGGAAGTCACGACGATTGAAGGACTCGACAAGAACGGATTGCATCCCGTCCAGAAGGCCTGGATGCATGTCAACGTGCCGCAATGTGGCTACTGCCAGGTGGGGCAGATCATGCAGGCGGTGGCGCTATTGAACAGCAAAAAGAAACCGACCGACCACGAAATCGATGAGGCTATGTCCGGGAACATCTGCCGTTGCGGAACGTATCAGCGGATTCGCGCGGCTATCAAAGCAGCGTCGGGAGAAATGACATGAGCCCGATCGAGAACGTCAGCCGGCGCCGATTTTTAACGGGAGGCATCATCGCGGCAGGCGCGCTTGTGTTGGGTGTCCGTTATTACCCCAAGCTGTCGTCGGGCGCCAAACTTCCGCACGATACAAACGCGGACCACGCCACCTTACATACCAGCGCGTACCTCGGGATCGACCCGGACGGCACGGTGTGGATCGTGGCCAGTCGCTCGGAGATGGGCACGACAAGCCGCACTACGCTGCCGCTCGTTCTCGCCGATGAGCTTGACGCGGATTGGAAGCGAGTGAAGATCGAACAGGCATTGGGCGACAGCCGATACGGTGATCAGAATACGGACGGATCGCACTCGATACGCTCGTTCTACGACGCGATGCGTGAGGCGGGAGCAACAGCGCGATTCATGCTGATCCAAGCGGCGGCGAAGGAGTGGGGCGTTGAGGCAACGGAGTGCGAAACCGACTTGCACGTCGTTGTGCACCGCTCGACGAACCGTAGAACGGGTTACGGCGAACTCGTGAGGGCCGCGGCGAAATTGCCGGTCCCCAAAAGAGAAGAGCTGAAGCTCAAACCAAAGAGTGCCTGGCGGTATGTAGGCAAAGGGCAAGTGAGCTATGACCTCGAAGCACTGGTGACCGGGAAAGCTATTTATGGGATGGATGCTCGCCTGGACGGGATGGTTTACGCTTCGGTGGAGCACCCGCCCGTTCTCGGCGGGAAAGTGAAATCGTACGACGACAAGGAAGCCTTAAAGGTCGCAGGAGTGCGGCAGACAGTTCCGATTGATCCATTCCAGCAGGCACCCGGGTTTCAGCCGCTCGGCGGCATTGCGGTGATTGCGGATAACACCTGGGCGGCGTTTCAGGGCCGCAAAAAGCTGAACATCTCCTGGGACAACGGACCAAACGAAACCTACAACTCAGCCGCGTATAAGGGCGAATTGCGAGAGACCTCGCACAATCCTTGCAAAGTAGTACGCAATGTTGGTGATGCGGACGCGGTGTTTGCCAAAGGCGCGAAGGTCTATGAAGCGGACTACTACGTTCCCCTTCTGGCGCACGCTGCGATGGAGCCGTTGGTCGCCCTCGCCGAATTCAAAGATGGCAAAGCAACACTGTGGGCTCCGACGCAGAATCCTCAAGGTGTGCAAGACACCGTCGCGAAAGAGCTGGGGATAGCGAAAGAAGATGTAATTTGCCATGTGACCTTGCTCGGAGGAGGATTCGGGCGCAAGTCGAAGCCGGATTACGTGGCCGAGGCTGCGGTCTTATCCAAAAGAGTGGGCCGGCCGGTGAAGGTGGTCTGGACACGAGAGGACGACATCAAGTTTGACTACTACAACGCCGTCGCTTCCATGTATATGAAGGCGGCTCTGGGCGCAGACGGCAAGCCGACGGCGTGGCTGCAACGGTCGGTCTTCCCTCCGATTCCCTCTATTTTTGACGTGAATGCGGTTTATGGCGATCCTGCCCATCTGCAGCAGGGCTGGACGGACATTCCATACGATCTGCCAAATCTTCGCATTGAGAATGGCCCGTCGCAGGCTCATGTGCGCATCGGCTGGTTACGCTCAGTTGCCAACATCTATCACGCATTTGCTATTCAATGCTTCACGGATGAACTGGCACGTGCGACCGGGCGTGATCCAGTCGATTATCTGCTCGAGCTGATCGGGGAACCACGCACGATCGATTTCAAGGGTGTGGAGTACCCGAATTATGGCGCTTCCATGGATGCCTATCCATGGCAGACCGGTCGTCTGCGTCATGTTACGGAATTGGTCGCGGAAAAATCCGGGTGGGGAAAGCGCAAGCACGGCAAGGGAACTGGAGTCGGGATTGCGGCACACCGCAGTTTCTTGACGTACGTGGCCACGGTAGTTGAAGTCGAAGTCAATGATCAAGGTGAGGTGCGGATCCCTCGCGTGGATACGGTTCTGGACGCGGGCTTGGTGGTAAATCCGGAAGCAACCCGCGCTCAATTCGAGGGCGCCGTCGTCTTTGGTACCAGCGTTGCGCGCAGCGGGCAGATCACGGCGACCAAGGGTGCTATCGACCAATCGAATTTTCAGGATTACACGGTAGCTCGAATCAACGAAGTTCCTTCTCAAACAAACGTGCACATCGTTGATAGTGACGCCCCTCCAGCGGGCGTCGGTGAGCCAGGTGTCCCGCCTTTTATCGCCGCGTTCTGCAACGCTATCTATGCCGCAACTGGCAAGAGAGTGCGGGATCTACCGATCACGAATTACGGCCTGAGCTGAGCTTTGGCGCAAAAGCACAGAGCCGTTTGAATAGGAGATTTTGAAACTAGGAGAAGGTTTATGCCAGTAAGAAAGACTCGAGATTCTGTAGTCTGCGTCGCCGCAATTCTGATCGCACTCGTCGCCGCAATAATATTGTTTCCAGCGTCGGTTGTGCGGGCGAACGGCGGTCAAGACAGCGCGGCCACCAAGTCGACTTTCCGCACGAAATGCGCAATGTGCCACGGTCAAGATGGAAGCGGCTCTGAAGTCGGAAAGAGCATGAAGGTTCCGGACCTTCGCTCGCCGGAAGTGCAGAAGCTGCCCGATGCTGAACTTGCGAGAGTCATTTCCGACGGCAAGGGCGGAATGCCTCCCTTCAAGAGTTCGCTGAGCGAGGCGCAGATTCATGCCTTGGTGAGCTACGTTCGCTCGCTGCGCCAGAAAAAGTAGTTCGTACTCTGCTGCGTACCGCGAGGGCCTTTCAAGAGAAACGTGGGATTGCTGGGCCCGCGCGTATAAAGTGTGGGAAATGTTAAAAGAGAATTTTGGAGGTCAATCGTGAACAAGGAACCGCTGTCTGCAAGTGCTGCTGGAGATGTTTCGCTTGGCGGGGAAATTTCTGTACACCGTCTCGGCTTTGGGGCGATGCGCCTTACCGGCGAAGGCATCTGGGGGCCGCCAAGGGATCGCAAAGCAGCGTTAGCGGTTCTTCGCCGGGCCGTCGAGCTTGATATCAATTTCATCGATACCGCGGATTCCTACGGCCCAAACGTAAGCGAGGAACTGATTGCCGAAGCGTTGTTTCCTTACCCGGCTGATCTTGTAATCGCCACTAAAGGAGGCTGGAACCGTCCTGGCCCGAATCAATGGACCCACGATGCCACTCCCTCGCACCTTCGCAAAGCGGTTGAGGGAAGCCTCAAAAGACTGCGCCTAGATCGCATCGACGTTTATCAACTGCATATTCCGGACCCCGTCGTCTCGTTTGAGGCATCGGTGGAAACTCTGGCTCAATTGCGAAACGAAGGCAAGATTCGCTTGGTCGCGTTGTCCAACGTCACGCAAGAGCACATCGAACGCGCGCGCAGAATCGTCCCCATCGTCAGCGTGCAGAACCGCTATAGCTTTGCGGACCGCGAATGGGACTACGTGGTGGATTATTGTGAGCGCAATGGAATTGCCTTCATTCCCTGGTTTCCCCTGGGAGCAGGCAAAGTTGCCGGCGACATGCTTAACGAAATCGCGCAGGCACACCGCGCGAGCCCCACGCAGGTAGCTCTCGCCTGGCTGCTGCGGCGATCTCCCATTATGCTGCCCATCCCAGGGACTTCCTCGATCGAACATCTTGAGCAGAACGTCGCGGCGGCTTCTCTGCGCTTACCTGACGAAGACTACCAAAAGCTTTCTAGAGTTCCTGAGCTGCTCGCATCGCAGTAAAAGACTTTGTCCCGCGGGAATCTACTTATTTCTGGTTAATTTTAGATTCTTCGACGTCTCGAGCTGAATAGCGGGGACAAATTCACGGGATGTGAACGTGAGGCAATTGGCGCCATTGGTGGCTATGTTCTTATTTAAAAACGGAAAACCACACCCAACCCCCTCGCCTCGCGAAACGGTCGGCTTCACGTGTCAACAGCGCTGTACCTCCGGTTGACCGGCTGTGTAGAGTCCGCGCAGGAATCCAGTATTCAGGGTTCTACGTAACTTCCGGCGTCCTTGGAAAACACGTGCTTTCACGGCGGTAATTGAGGCGCCGAGAATCTGAGCCGTTTCTTTGACAGATCGTTCTTCGATATCGCGAAGCAATATCGCTGTTCGAATTGTCGGACCTAGGCGATTGATCGCCTCGGTCAAGAGTTGCGCGTGCTCGCGTTGCGAACAGGACTCTTCGGGATTGGGGCTCTGGTCAACGAACGCTTCCGCACTAGACTTCATGCCATCGTCAGGGTTCTCGGGCAAGACTTCGACAACTCCGCGCCTTCGGCGGAGCAACATGAACGCTTCATTCATGGCGATGCGTGTTAGCCAAGTAGAGAACCGCGACCTTTCTTGAAAGGCGTCGAGATGAAGGAAGGCCTTGTGAAAACTCTCCTGCGCCACATCTTCGGCATCCTCCCGGTTATTCGTTATCCGTTGCGCCACGGCGAGAACTCTCTGCTTGTGACGAAGAACCAATTCCTCGAAAGCCTGTGTATCTCCGCGCTTTGTGGCAGCCACCAGCGCTCCGTCGGAGTGTTTGTTTATACTGGTTGTACAAGACGTTTTCATGAATTCGATCCTCCACCGCCACTGGGACACAAAGTAAGAGAAACTAACTAGCGCGCCAGCCACAGCGCATATCGAATGGACTGGAATATCGTCCACTGATGCTGCACGCGCAGACTGCGATACCAGTCGAGAATGGATAGAGGTTTCATGGTTGCACTCCTGTCTGCGTCCCGTCTCCTGATCTGGCGTCACTGTCACGTTGACGCTTGCTCGCTGCGAATTCTATTCACCGGGAAAATGCTAGCCGCCACTAAAAAAGCAATCTGCATGCCAGAGACTGTGATTGACGAATACAGCTTGGACATTGCTGGCAGAATGGGAGATACGCCGATTCATGAGTCCTTGGGCGACGTGAGCCGAAATGCGAACCTGTCAGAGTCTTGGCATTCCGTCCATCGGATTGGATGAGCTGAGGGAAGCTACCTCTCCGCGAGGGAAGGCTGATATGCGCCACATGACCGACCTGGCCCGAGCAGGGCACTTTCTGATGCTAAGATTTTGATCGCAGGGAGCAACACCTTGCTTCACCGGAGCAGAAGTACGTCCAGGTCCAATCCTCTTCTGTGGCCCAAGCCACCTGGGATTTGGAGCTATGGGATTGCTGTTCTCTCGGTTGCCGCGGCTCTGATCGTTTCACGGTGGCCGCCACTTCATTTGCAAGAAGCTCCCGTATCACTTTTTCTTTGTGCCGTCATATTGAGTGCGTGGTTCGGTGGAGTCGGGCCAGGATTGCTCGCGACGGCCCTCTCCGCTCTCGCTTTCTATTATTACTTCCTGCCTCCGATATATTCGTTGGTTGCCAAGCCTGGCGAGATACCACGGCTTGTCATCTTTACGGTGTCAGCCCTGTTTGTTGGATCGCTAAGCGCTGCTCAAAGAAGCGCCACAGAATCGCTCAGGCGCGCGCGCGATGACCTGAGAGGAACAGTTCAAGAGCTCCAGAGAAGCAACGAGGCATTGCAAACAGAGAGCCTTGAGCGCAAGCATGCGGAAGAAGCGCGGCGCGAGGCGCAGGCGGAACTGGCACGCGTCAGCCGGGTGACCACCATGGGAGAGCTGACCGCTTCCCTGGCGCACGAGGTGAATCAACCGATTGCCGCTGCCGTCACCAACGCCAATACCTGCCTGCGCTGGCTTACGCGCGATCACCCCGATCTGGAAGAGGCGCGCGAGGCTGCATCGAGAATCGTCAAAGATGCAACCCGTGCGGCGGGCATCATCAGTCGGGTCCGCCTGCTCTTCAAGAAGAGTACTCCGCAACGGGAGCTGGTGGACGTAAACGAAGCTATTCGAGAGATGATCGTCCTCTTGCGTAGCGAGGCAATGCGATACAACATAACAGTCCGGATGAAGCTAGCCGCAGATCTTCCCTGGATCATGGGAGATCGTGTGCAATTGCAACAGGTGCTGATGAACCTCATCGTGAATAGCATCGATGCGATGAAGGAAGTGGATGGGGCGCGCGAGTTGGCCGTCACGTCGCAGAGAACGGAGAAAGAAGAAGTTCTGGTGTCCGTCAGCGATACCGGCGTAGGGCTTCCCCCGCAGCAGGCGGACCAGATCTTCAACGCGTTTTTCACAACGAAGCCTCACGGCACCGGCATGGGGCTTCGCATCAGTCGCTCCATCGTTGAATCGCAAGGTGGGCGCTTGTGGGCTGCCGACAACTCACCGCGCGGCGCAAGTTTTCATGTCGCTCTACCGACGAAAATGGAGGCAAAGGAATGAACCCCGCAGGCGCCCCCAGGGTTCTCGGCATGCTCCTAACCAAATGACTTCTGCGCTCGAGACCAGCGAAATCACCGTGAAGATCCATCGCGAAGACGGCTCGGAATTCTACGGGAGTGTCTCTGGCGCGCCCTTAAGAGATGAAATGGGAAGGTTACTCGACCTGTTATTGTTCACACCGGAGAGGTCAATTATGCTTCGAGCAAGGCGGTAAGTATGGCCAAGCCTGCGCCAATCACGATACCGACCGCGCCAATCGGCAGTATCCCGAGACGAGGGAAGTATCATAATTTCTGAACGTACTGCGTGCATGGGCTTCCGAACACGGCCCCGGATGGTTTCATAATTCCGAACTCGGACGGTCATACGCCTTGCCGCGGCTCGCACGCGGCCCTTTCTGTTACTGGCGGTACGCGGCTTCGACGCACAGGGGGATATGGGTTACGATGTCCGTTTGAGGTGTCTTGGCGCGCCGGTGCAGGCCAAGATTGCCGGCGATTCCCTCTGTGCCAGTGAGTGGTTGGATGTGGTGATCGCCTGTCCGAAGGAGAACTCCGATGGATCCCACCAATGACCGTGCGAACTCCCGCGGGGGAACTTCGAGTGAAAGCAGCCAACCGATTCGGCTCGCGGGCTCGGCGCTTGGCGCGCGACGTCACGTCTGCGCCTTCTTCCACAGCCCCGACGAAGAATACAGAGTGCTGCTTCCGTTTATCAAAGAGGGTTTCGAGCGGGGCGAGAAGGCGTTCCACATCGTCGATCCCAAGCTTCGTGCAGAGCATGCGCGGCGACTCGCGTCAGCCGGCATCGATGTGGAGGCGGCGGAAAAGAGCGGTCAGTTCGAGCTACGCAACTGGGCTGACGCCTATCTGCGCGATGGTCACTTCGATCAGGACCGGATGCTCGCGCTCATCGAGGAGGTCCTTGACGGCGGCATCCAGCAGGGATTCGCGCTCACGCGGCTGGTCGCCCATATGGAATGGGCCCTTGAAGATCGACCGGGAGTCGACGACCTGGTGGAGTACGAGACGAGGCTAAATTATCTGTTGCCTCGCTATAGGGACCCGGTCATATGACTGTACGATCTCGCCAAGTTTGGCGGGGAAATCGTGGTCGACATCATGCGGACCCACCCGATGATCATCATCGGCGGCATCCTCCAGGAGAACCCGTTCTTTGTTCCACCGGATGAATTCTTGCGGAAGCTGCGCGAACGACACACCACGCGCGACACGCCGCCCCCATCAGCGGTCTGATGTGGAAATGGAAATGGAAAAGACAGCCGATGAGGTCAAGCGCCTTCAGAGCTGTATCAACGATCTGATCAGCGTTCTGGCCCTTGCCGCGATTTGGAGTGGCAGCGAGTCACGCCAAATGCTTGGCACGTTGCTCGAGTCGCTCCTCGCCATCCTGCGCCTCGATTTCGCGTGCGCCCGTCTGAACGACTCGATTGACGGTTCGCCAATCCAGGTGGTCCGGTTGGCTCAACGTCGGCATCCCTCTGCTCAGCCGCAGGAAGTCGGTCGAGCGCTCGGCCGCTGGTTGAGCGGCGACCAAACCGCTTCGCGTTTCGTGATTCCAAATCCGGCCGGAGAGGGCGAGGTCGCGATCGCGTCGTTCTCCCTGGGCCTTCAGGACGAAGTTGGCGTGTTGGTGGCTGGCTCTCGGCGAGCTGATTTCCCGACCGACATCGAACTGCTCCTCCTGCGTGTCGCGGCCAACCAGGCCGCAATTGGATTGCAAGAGGCTCGACGCTCAGGCGAGCAGAAGCGTGTCGCAGAGGCGCTCGAGCGACGAGTCGCTGAGCGAACCAGCCAACTGACAACCGTCAACGAAGAGTTGCGGCGCAGCCAGGCATACCTAGCGGAAGCACAAAGGTTGACCCGTACAGGGAGTTGGGCATGGAACGTGGTCACCAGACAGAGTGTCTACTGGTCGCAGGAAAATTACCGCTTGTTTGGCTTCGATCCTGAAGGGGATATACCGTCAGACGAGGCGTTTTATCACCGCGTTCATCCAGAGGATCGAGATAGGGTGCGCAGAGAAGTTTTTCTTGAACGGCCAGAGGAAGGCTCCCACTTTGACGTGGTCTTCCGAATAGTCCTTCCAGGGGGAGAAATTAAGTATATTCGCTCGACAGGGCATCCCGTTCGCAACCTGTCCGGCGATCTCCTTGAATACGTGGGCACATCGATCGACGTGACCGAACGCAAGCGGGTGGAAGAGGCCCTGGAGGCGCTGAGCCAGGCGCAGGCGGATCTCTCTCGCGTCAGCCGGGTGACCACCATGGCAGAGCTGACCGCTTCCCTGGCGCACGAAGTGAATCAACCGATTGCCGCGGCCGTCACCAACGCCAATACCTGTTTGCGCTGGCTTACGCGTGATCACCCCGATGTTGAAGAGGCGCGCGCGGCCGCGTCGAGGATCGTCAAAGATGCAACCCGTGCAGCCGACATCATCAGCCGTACCCGTCTGCTCTTCAAGAAAGGTACTTCGCAACGGGAGCTCGTGGATGTAAACGAGATTATTCGAGAGATGATCGTTCTTCTGCGCGGCGAGACCACGCGATACGACATATTAGTCGGGACGGACCTTGAGACAGATCTTCCCCAGGTCATGGCCGACCGCGTGCAATTGCAGCAGGTGCTGATGAACCTCATGATCAATGGCATCGAAGCGATGAAGGAAGCGGATGGGACGCGGGAGCTCACTATCAAATCGAAGCGAGCGGAAACAGACCAAGTTCTTGTGTCCGTCAGCGATACCGGCGCGGGGCTCCCCCTGCCGCACGCGGACCAGATCTTCAAGGCGTTCTTTACCACCAAGGTTCAAGGAACCGGTATGGGACTATCCATCAGCCGCACCATCGTGGAGTCGCATGGCGGCCGCTTGTGGGCTGTTGGTAACTCTCCACGCGGCGCAAGCTTTTATTTCACGCTATCGAGCAAAAGCGAGGCACATGGATAACCGGGTGTAGCTGGGCATGGCACCCCCCCTGGGTTTTTTCATAAGTGTTCATTCTAAAGGGAGTTAAAGTCCTTTGTTTTGACACACTTTTGCAAGTGTTGATTCTAAAGACGGTTAGCGATGCTATGTCAGCAAGAAAGAAACGACTTTGCGCTGCCGATTTTTGAAGGATTAGAAGGACCCAAGGCGCGCAAGGTCGAAGAAATTCCCGCAGCAAGTGTAGCATATTGGTAGTTTATGTCAATGATTACTTGTAAGTAGTTTGGATGGGTTTAGGACTAGCTGTATCGAATCCATGGCGGGGAGGTTACGATTGGTCAGGCAACGTCGACAAAAGACTGCACAGGCCAGAGGGCTTGCGCTAGCCGTATCGGGTGAGATTGGATGATGTGGGCTGCCGACAACTTTCGGCGCGGCGCGAGTATGTGTTTCACTCTATCCACCAAGGCCGAGGCGCGTGAATGACGCCCGCGGACGCTCCCACGGTGTTCGTCGTTGATGACGACCCCGCTGTGCGTGCATCCATCCAAGGCCTACTGAAATCGGCGAGCTTACGGTCCGAATCCTTCGGGACGGCGGAAGAATTCCTGCGCGTCAAGCGACCGGATGGGCCAAGTTGCCTTGTTCTGGACGTGAGCCTTCCTGGGGTCAACGGTCTGGACTTTCAGCGCCAGTTAGGTGATGCGGGTATCCAAATTCCCATCATCTTCATCACCGGGCACGGAGACATTCCGATGACGGTGAAGGCCATGAAATCCGGTGCGGTGGAGTTCCTGACCAAGCCTTTTCTGGACCAGGCCTTGCTGGATGCGATTCACCAGGCTTTGGATCGCGACCGGGTAACGCGTCAACAGGGGAGTAAGCTTGCCGAATTGCGAAAGCGCTACGCGACGCTGACCGCGCGCGAGCGTGAGGTTATGGCCTTCGTAGTTTCGGGAATGCTCAATAAGCAAATAGCTTTTGAGCTGGGGACCAGCGAAATCACCGTGAAGATCCAGCGCGGCCATGCGATGCGGAAGATGGAGGCTGAATCGCTGGCGGAATTGGTCAGAATGGCGGCGCAGCTGGAGCTTCCGCTCAGCAAGAAGTAACCTGATGCCGCCACTGCTGTACAAGACAGTTTGCCCGTCCGCAGTCCTCCCATTTTAGCTGCCGCTTTCTCAACCTCTAGAGATTGTAGCTACCTCCCAGATCAGGACGATATTCTGGCTCTTATACCAAAGTATAATTGCGCCACTTCTACGACGCTGCTAGGTTTCTGCTATGGACATTCAGGGAAAGACCAAACTAGTAGCGATTGTCGATGATGATGATTCGATGCGCAGCGCACTGCAGGGCCTGCTAAAAGCGGTTGGCTTACCGACACAAGCGTTTGCGTCGGCGGAGGAATTCCTGAGATCCGGTCAACAGCGCGAAACTGCATGCCTGATCGCGGATATCCGCATGCCGGGAATGTCCGGTCTCGAACTACAGGCCAAGTTGAACGCTGAGCGTTGTAGGATTCCGACTATCTTCATCACGGCCCATGGCGACGCAAAAATGCGGATGCAGGCGTTGAGAGCAGGCGCAGTGGAGTTTCTGGCAAAACCGTTTGACGACGAAGCTCTGCTTGAGAGTGTTCGAGAGGCTCTGCAGAGCTGAGCTGTATTGTAAAAGGAACCGCGCACGCCAGCGTCAGGAGGTCCTTCGTGGGAGCTGTCGCAACATTTGGGTCCGTCGACCAGGGCCATAATCCGCGCAGATTCGAGCAGATCATAGGCAACAGTCCTGCTCTGGAATCAGTGCTCGAACAAGTTGAGCAGGTTGCGCCTACGAATTCCACCGTCCTTATCCAAGGAGAAACTGGCACCGGCAAGGAACTGATCGCACGCGCTATTCACAATCTCAGCGTGCGGTGCGGACGCGCATTCGTAAAGTTGAATTGCGCTGCCATTCCATTCGATCTACTGGAAAGCGAGCTTTTTGGCCATGAGAGAGGCGCTTTTACCGGCGCTATCGCGCAAAAGGTCGGTCGCTTCGAATTGGCTGACAAGGGGACGCTCTTCCTGGACGAGGTGGGAGATATTCCGCCGGGACTGCAGCCCAAACTCCTGCGTGTCCTGCAGGAACAGGAGTTCGAGCGTTTGGGCGGCACGCGGACTCACCAAGTGGACGTTCGGCTGGTAGCTGCGACCAACCGAAATTTGGTGGACATGGTGAAACGCAGCGAATTTCGCAGCGACCTCTACTATCGTCTGAATGTATTCCCGATTCCGCTGCCACCGTTACGGGCGCGTCGCGAAGACATTCCGGCACTGGTCGAACACTTTGTCGAAATTTATGCTCGCCGCATGGATAAGCAAATCGAACACATTCCTCCGGAAACGATGTCCGCACTCACCTCATACCAGTGGCCCGGTAATATTCGCGAGCTTCAGAATTTCATCGAGCGAAGCGTAATCGTCAGCTCCGGGAGCGTCTTACGCCCCCCTCTCGCGAGCCTGAAGGCCGCCGCCGAAACAGAATCCCTGGAGGCAATTACCCTGGAGGAGGCCGAGCGAGAGCACATACGCAAGATTCTTGGGCAAACCCGATGGGTTGTCGCCGGCCCAAACGGGGCTGCTGCGCGCTTGGGAATCAAAAGGTCTACGCTTTATTTCCGCATGCAAAAGCTTGGCATCTCACGCACCAACAAGGATCGCGTTCCCGCGTAGGGCTGCAATGACGCGAGGATCGGCCCTCCAATCGATTGACACTGTCCATGAATTAGCCATTGGCGCAGCGGCACTTTCATCTCCAGCCGGCGAATCCGAAGCTGTTTGATACATCGTCGAATAACTAACCTCACTGAGCCTGTCGGCATGCGGACGCCGTGTTTAGCGGGCTGGCATCGCACACAACGCTGTTGCCTGTAGTCGGCCTCTACTTTCAATCACTTACGCACAAAACATCTTTGGCAGCCGTGTTGCCTATTCTCTTGTGTCGCCGGACACACCGAAGTTTGCGCTGCGACAGAAACGAGGAGAAATCACCATGTTCACTGAAACCATCGGCAACTCTTATGCAGGCCGCAAGGTGGCAAGGCGACACTACTTGCTGTCGCTGTTTATCGCCTTGGCGTTTGCTCTAACGATTTATCCGAGCAAGGCACACGCGCAGATCGTTGGAGACCTTGAAGTCAACATCCCATTCCAGTTCCATGCGGGGAACGCCAAACTTCCGGCAGGCCAGTATCGCATCCGCATGCTCGACGACTCCGACCTGACGGTGATGGAAATCACCAGCGCGGACGGCTCTACTTCCGCTCTCTTCCAAGTGCAGGCCGCAGACGCCAACTCTACTCCGGCCAAAAGCGAATTGATCTTCAACAAGTACGGGAATCGCTACTTCCTTGCGAAGTTGTTTGAGGAAGGCAACCCAAACGGCAGCCAGGTGACGGAATCGCGCTACGAAAAGAGGATCAGTCAAGAGGCCGCGGAAGCCCAGGCACACGTGCCGGCACACCGCCAGGGGCAATAGGGAAACTAACGGTTCGCTGAAACAGTCGCTGAGTGAGCGCGAGCAGGCCGCTTTTTCTCGCGCGGGAAGTCACATCCCGGAATATCGATAAAGGAGGAATTATGAAAATGCAAAAAGTCGTGTTCGTTTTGATTGGAATGATGTTTTTGTTCGCAGGCAAGTCGTCAGCACAACAGGTAAAGACCGATTACGATCACACCGCAAACTTCGCGCAATACAAGACCTACTCTTGGGAAAAGGTCCAGACGAAAGACCCGCTCCTGGTCGACCGGATCAAGGGTGCGGTAAACAGCACTCTTGCTGCTAAAGGCTGGACGCTGGTTCCCTCGGGAGGTGACGTCGAGGTCTTTGCCATTGAGACGACTCAGAATCAACAAACCTTGGACACCTTCTATAACGGGTTCGGAGGAGGTCGCCGTTGGGGAGGATTCGGGGGTGGATTTGGCAACGCAACCACGACGACCGAGACCTACACGGTGGGGACTCTGGTGGTCGATCTCTTCGACGCAAAAACAGAGAAATTGATCTGGCGAAGTTCATCGAGCGATACGCTTTCCGATAAGGCGGACAAGAACACAAAGAACCTCGACAAAGGCGTGAACAAAATGTTCCAGCATTTTCCTCCCGCCCCGTCGAAGAAACACTAAGGGAGCGAGATGAATCGCTATCTGACTTTTTCGCTGGCTATCTCAATGACCCTGAGTACCCTGGCCATTCCTCTGCGCGCGGCAAACGAGCCGCGCGCGGGAATGGAAATCCAGAACACGGTTTGGACCAACGACGACCTCGAAAGACTCCATGTTCCCGGCCTGATTTGCATCGTGGGCCGAATGAACGAAGAAACTTCAAAGTCGGCCTCTCTGCCTCGACCGTACGTGAGAAACCAGGACGCAGCGTGGTATGCCGAGCAGGCGGCGAAACTGCGCGAGGAACTCGAACGCAGACGGGCTCAGCTAGGTGAATACCGTGAGGCGCTGGAAGATGCGCGAAGTCTCAGGGAAACGACAGGCGGCATCAATCTCGACGAGGGCGACATCGGCATTACTCCGCAGGCCGGTATTGAAATCCTGCAGCGGCGGGTGAGAGAAGCGCAAGTAGGGCTCGACGCACTAGAAGACCTGGCCCGCCGCCATGACATCCCGCCAGGCACGCTGCGTGGCCAGTGACGCTCCTCGGCGCTGTGAACGAGCGTTTATGGAATCTTTTAGCGACGGTTGACACCAACCAGATGGCTCGAATTTAGTGCTGGAGAATTTAGTACTGGAGAATTTGTTATGAACATGAAGATATCGAAGCAGGTTTTGGTTGTGCTTCTCTGCTGTTCGCTTGTGCAATTCACGGCACAGGCTGACTCCTACGGGCCAATCGGCCAATCCAGCGAACAGTCGCCAACTCCGTCGGTGAAACAGTCCTCGAAAGAGTTGCAGCAACTGGTCGCGCCGATCGCCTTGTATCCGGATGCTTTGGTTGCGCAGATCTTAGCCGCTTCCACCTATCCAACCGAGATTGTCGAGGCGAACCGCTGGACGCAGAGTCATTCCGACCTCCAGGGTGAAAAGCTAGCCAAAGAAGTAGACAAACAAACTTGGGACCCGAGCGTAAAGGCTCTCGCGCAATTCCCCTCGGTTCTCGAAAACATGGACAAGAACCTCTCTTGGACTTCATCCCTTGGCGACGCGTACGCCAACGAGCCGCAGGATGTGACGGATGCCGTTCAGACGTTGCGTCAGCAAGCTCGCAATGCTGGCCATCTGAATAGCAGCGAACAGGAGAAGGTAACGACGCAAGGCAACACGATCGTCATCGAACCGGCCAACCCAGAGGTGGTGTACGTGCCTGCCTATGATCCTTGGCTAGTGTACGGGGCGCCTATCGTTGCCTACCCGGGCTGGTATCCCGAGCCCGGGATTTTTTGGGGCGGAGTCGGACTCTCCTTCGGTGTCGGATTTGGTATCGGCTTCTTCGGAGGATTTGGGTGGGGCTGGGGGCACTGGGGGTACGACTGGCATGGCCGTCGGGCAATCTACGACCATCACGCCTTCGTCTCGCACAGCAGAACCTTCGATCACGGCGGATTCCATCACGGTGATTTCGGCCACGGCCACGGCGACTTCAGCCACGGCCACGGTGATTTCAGCCACGGCGGCTTCGATCACGGCGGCGGATTCCACGGGTCTTCGGGTTTTCACGGTCAGTCGGGAACACACTCCGGCGCGTTCAGTGGCTTTGACCACGGCGGAAATGCCCGAGGCTTTTCGTCCCGCGGGCGGTCAAGCTTTGGAGGTGGTTTCCATGGCGGTGGTTCCCATGGCGGTGGCGGACGGCATAGGTGATCGCATGTAGTCGCATTTGGACGTTGTCGAGAATTTAATAATGGAGAGGACCATCATGCTTAAGAGAATTTCAATTTTTGGTCAACTGGAGTGCAACAGCTTTGTTCGATTTGCTGTCTCCGTTCTGTTCGCACTTTCCTTGGGATGTTTGTGTGTGCCGACGTTCGCGCAGCAACCCGGACAGCAGACTTTTGCCTCGGCCCAAGATGCCGCCCACGCCCTGTTTGTGGCAATGCAGTCACAGGATGAGCAATCGCCCATGAGCGTCCTCGGACCAGCTGCAAAGGAGATCCTTTCGTCCGGCGACCCGACGGAGGATGAGGATGCTCGCGTCAGCTTCGTCGTTAAATATCAGGAGATGCACCGGTTCGTGGCGGAGTCGAACGAAACGGTAACCCTTGTTGTCGGAGCCGAAAATTGGCCGTTTCCGATTCCCTTGGCAAACAATCACGGTACGTGGTATTTCGACACACCCGCCAGCAAAGACGAGATTCTATTCCGGCGCATAGGCAGAAATGAACTTGCCGCCATGGATGCGTGCCGCAATCTGGTCGAAGCACAAGAACAATATTTTGCGCGCCCGCCGGCTAATCTCCCCAAGCAATTCGCGCAGAAACTGGTCAGTGAGGAAGGCCGCCACGATGGTCTGTACTGGCACGGTGCTTCCGACGAATTCGCTAGCCCCATCAATCCACTCATCGCGTACGCGTACGGAAAAGGCGCAAAGGACCAAGTTGGCGATCAGGTCCCGTTCAATGGCTATTTTTTCCGGATCCTCACTAGCCAAGGACCCCATGCACGAGGCGGAGCGAAAAACTATGTCGTTAACGGAGAGATGACTGGAGGATTCGCCTTCATCGCCTATCCTGCGGAGTATCGCTCTTCCGGTGTGATGACGTTCATCGTCGACAAATCGGGAACAATTTACGAGAAGGATCTTGGTCCCGACACAACAAAGCTGGCGGAAGCAATGACCACCTATGATCCGGATTCCACATGGAACCGGGCGGAGTGAGCGGCGCGCGTCGGAGCTGAAGCATGTCACGCATTGTATCCGCTCTACGAGTCACAATTCCCGTTCTTGTTAGTGCATTCCTGGTTTTCTGGTTGTTTGAACTGGCGGGGAAGTCGCCAGATCTGCTCCCGAATCCACCTGAACTTCGCGCGAAGAACCATACACTTTCCCTAACCCTGCACGCTGCCATAACAGGTGATGGAAAGAACTCTTTCTACTTCAATGGTCAACCAAACGCTCCGACTCTGCGGTTGTCGCCGGGAGATCAATTGAAGATTACCTACATCAACGACCTTCCCACTAAGCCACCGGAGAGTTGTTTGGCTACTCCGTGCATGGACATGACGAATTTGCACTTTCACGGCCTGACTGTTTCCCCCGACGCTCCGCAGGACGACGTCTTGGACATGATGGCCATGCCTGGAGAATCACTCCGTTATACCGTGCAGATTCCGAAAGACCATCCGCCAGGTTTGTATTGGTACCACACGCATCCTCATGGCGAGAGCTACAGACAAGTGTTGGATGGGATGTCCGGCGCGCTCGTGATTGAAGGAATAGAATCTTATTTTCCTGCCCTCAGCGGGCTGCCGGAGCGCGTGCTAGTTGTGCGGGGGCGTTCCATTAAGAAGGATCCTCAGTCTGCCGATTTGAAGCAGCGCGTTGACCTTAGTTCGGAAGTTTGTGGTGGCGAGCAAGAGGCGCCGGAGGAGGTCATGACGGTGAACGGGTCCCTGCGGCCTGAGATTCAGATTGCGCCCGGGGAGCGGCAGTTCTGGCGGATCGCAAACGCTTCCGCGGATCGCTACATGGACCTAGAACTTGAGGGACAAAGCTTTGAGATCGTCGCCATGGATGGCGAGCCCATCGCGCAGCACGATCCTGACCATCGAACGCGGGTCGCCGGTCGTGTGCTGTTGCCGCCAGCGGGCAGGCTCGAAGCGATTGTTACTGGTCCAGCAGCAGGCACGGGCCGACTGATCACGCATTGTGTGGATACCGGGCCGGCGGGCGATCCGAATCCGGCGATGGTGTTGGCTGACATCGTCCCGCGGTCCGGGGCAGGCTCAGTGTCGAAGATTTCGGAGAGCTCGTTCAAACCTGATCTCAACACAGTGGACCTGGCAGCGGAAGAAAAAATGCCTCCTCGGTTCACCGTCACGTTCACGGAAGACAAGAACGGCTTTTACATCAACGGGGAAAAGTTTGCGCCCGACGCAGCTCCGATGGTGCGCGCGAAGGTCGGGTCTTATCAGCATTGGAAGATTGTCAATGCCACCGGAGAGCTGCATCCCATGCACATCCATCAAGTGCATTTCCTGGCGTATGCCGAGAACGACCGACCAATTGCCGATCCACTGTGGCTGGACACCGTGAATGTTCCTTACGGCGGTTCCGTTGACGTCATCATGGACTTCACCGACCCCGTGATCAGGGGCATGTCCGTCTTTCACTGCCATCTTCTCAATCACGAAGACAAAGGGATGATGGCGAGAATTCTATTTGAATGACTGATCTAGTCCATCCTGCCGTCCGAGAATCGGGCGCAGCCGAGTTGCGCGGTCCTGGCGAAAGGGTTCCGTTGCTGTCTCTCCTACGGAAGGATGTGGCTTCCAATGGACCGGCGTGGTTGCCACTTGTCTTGGTCTTGGGAGCGACTGCTGCGGTCGCGTATGCAGACCATTTCGTTGCTTCGATTTCGCTTGTCTATCTCTACATACTCCCGCTGAGCGTCGGCGCGATTTTCCTACGCAGGGAAGTCAGTTACAGCTTCATCGTCGCTTGCATATTGTTCCACGATTATTACTCCCCGCGGAACATCAGCCCGGGACTCCGGATCTTCCACAATCTCTCCGCGATGTTGTGCTTCGCCTTTGTTGTTTATGTGATCCAGCGGTATATGGAGCAGCGGGAGGCGCTTGCCAAAACGGTTCAGCAGCAACGTGACGATCTGCTTCAGGACGTGAAGCTGGCCGCACAAGTCCAACGCCTGTTTCTCCCCTCGAGAAAACCAGCTATTGGCGGACTCGAGATCTCCGGGATGATGCACCCCGCGCGGGGCGTAGGTGGCGATTACTACGACTACATTCCCATCGACGCGCACACCATTCAGTTCGTCATTGCCGACGTAGCTGGAAAAGGCGTTCCCGCCGCCCTGTTAATGTCCGCGACGGCGGCGGCCATGCGGCTAGAGGCAAACCATGATCGAAACATGCTGCAGCAAGTGGAACGGTTGAATACGGAGATTCGCGCCGTGTCGGACGCCGAACGGTATGTGACGTTGCTGATTGCGGAGATCGATACAAACAAACGGACAATCCACTACGTGAACTGTGGTCACAATCCCGCCCTTCTGTTTCGAGCAAAGACGGGCACGCTCATGCTGATGAACTCGTCTTGTCCACCTATCGGACTATCTCCGGAAGAGATCTGTGAACTGACGTCAGCTGACCTTACCGCCGGCGACGTGGTGGTTTTTTATACCGATGGCGTCACTGAAGCAGAGAATCGGCTTGGCGAAGAATTCGGCTTGGAGCGGCTTTCCGCGGTTGTGCGACATGGTTCTTCACTCTCCGCGGAAGAGCTCACAACCGATATCTTCAACAACGCGGCAAATTTCTGCAGCGAGGTTGGTTTCCATGATGACGTCACCATTCTCGTGGTCAAATGCCATTTCAACGGCTCCCCAGCTGTGAGTGGGTAACTCATTCCCACGAGAGAAACGTTTAGGTCGTGCTGGACCTCGAGCGGTGCGAACGCGTCCCTTCCACATTCCTTCTTCCTCTCTCGAGATCCTGAAAGTTACCCTGTCAACCTGCTGACAACCATCCAACGCGATGGACTCTTCGCTCCTCATTCTCCGCTATCTAACCTCAGACTCCCCTTCTTAAGCGCCTCTGTTTTCAAGCACTTCCTGAGACCTCGCCCAGTCTCCACAGTTGGCATCGGGGCTGCATCCTCCAGGATCTGAGGCAAGAAGTTACCGGAGGGAAATCACATGCGAAAGTTGTCGAGCTGCCTGAGCAGCATGCTGTTGGCTGTCCTGCCACTCCTCGCGGAGGTGGCAAACGCGTCGGACCAAACCAAAGATGACGACCGATTGAGAAATTGTGGCATGGTCCTGAAAGAGATTCTCAACGTTCCGGACAACATTCCGCAGGACTTGCTCGACAAGGCAGATTGCGTCGTTGTGTTCCCCTCCGTCCTAAAGGCCGCTTTCATCGTCGGCGGAAGCTACGGACGGGGCGCGATGTCGTGCCGCAAGGGTGAAAACTTCCGGGGACCGTGGGGTGCTCCCACGATGATGGCTCTTGAGGGTGGCAGCTTCGGCTTTCAAATCGGTGGACAAGCTACGGATTTTGTCTTGCTCGTTATGAATGAAAGCGGCGCGAGAGGCATTCTCGCCAGCAAGGTCAAGCTGGGAGGCGACGCTTCCGTCGCCGCTGGCCCGGTCGGCCGCGATGCGTCGGCCGACACCGACGCGAGCCTGCGTTCCGAAATCTTGAGCTACTCACGGACGCGCGGCTTGTTTGCAGGAGTCTCGCTCGAGGGTTCCACAATCCGTCCGGACAATGGCGACAACCGCCGTGTATATGGCAAGAAAATTCCTGCGCGGGAAATTGTTCTATCCGGAACAGTTGCTGTGCCCCCGGCGGCCAAGCAATTGATCTCGACTTTGGACGCCAAGACCCCGAAGCATAGGACATAAGGTCAATTTGGTTATTGCAGTCGGCTAAAGCCGAAAAGGTGAATTATGTGGATTGTTAGGGTCGCGCTGAAACGCCCGTACACGTTCGTGGTGCTGGCTATCCTGATCTTGATTCTTGGAACGCTGTCCATTTTTCGCACGCCAACGGACATCTTTCCAAACATCAACATTCCCGTGGTGAGCATTATTTGGAACTACTACGGGCTGTCACCGGCGGAGATGTCCAACCGAATTATCACTCTTCAAGAGCGCAATTTAACGACAATCGTGAATGATATTGAGCACCTCGAGTCGCAGTCACTGAATGGCGTCGCTGTCATAAAGGTCTTTTTTCATCCCGGCGTCAATATCAGCATGGCGATTGCGCAGATTGCAGGCCAATCCCAAACGCAGCTCAAGCAGTTGCCAGCAGGCACGACGCCGCCACTGATCATTACCTATAGCGCTTCCAGCGTGCCCATTCTCCAGATGGCTTTGTCCGGCCCTACGCTTTCGGAGCAGCAGTTAAATGATCTAGGTCTGAATTTCATCCGGCCCCAGCTCACTTCGGTACCGGGCACGGCAGTCCCTTATCCCTATGGCGGCAAACAGCGCCAGGTTCAGGTGGATTTAAACACCGCGGCACTGCAATCGAAAGGCTTGTCGCCTGCTGACGTAGTGAATGCCATCAGCGCTCAGAATCTCATTCTCCCGGCCGGAACCGCCAAGATGGGGAAATTTGAATACAACGTCGACATGAATGGGAGCCCCACAACTATTGCAGAGCTGAACAACCTCCCGATCAAAGCTGTGGGAGGCACGACGATTTACATCCGCGATGTCGCTAACGTTCGCGATGGATTCCCCCCGCAAACCAATATCGTGCGCGTGGACGGGCGGCGATCGACTCTAATGACCATTCAAAAGATCGGGAGCGCGTCTACGTTGGACATTATTTCTGCCATCAAGACACTGTTGCCAACTGTAAAGACCACGCTTCCGCCGGACCTTCAAATTCGGCTGCTCGGAGACCAATCCGTCTTCGTCCGTGGCTCCATTTCCGGCGTTTTACGAGAGGCGCTCATCGCGGCCTGCCTTACGGCTGTCATGATTCTCCTGTTTCTCGGGAGTTGGCGCAGCACGCTAATCATCGCTATTTCGATTCCTCTTTCCATTTTGACTTCGATCATTCTTCTCAGCGCCTTGGGAGAAACGATCAACATCATGACCCTGGGCGGTTTGGCGCTGGCCGTCGGCATCCTGGTGGATGACGCGACGGTCACGATCGAGAACATTCACGGATTTCTGAGCAGAGGCAAAGAGACGGAAGAGGCAATTCTTCTTGGAGCGGAACAGATTGCAGTGCCGGCATTGGTTTCAACACTCAGTATCTGCATCGTCTTTGTGCCCATGTTCTTGCTCACCGGAGTTGCCCGGTATCTCTTTGTGCCCATGGCGGAAGCGGTCGTCTTCGCGATGTTGGCTTCGTACCTACTCTCGCGGACTCTCGTACCAACCATGGCCAAATATCTTCTCAAAGCCCATGCTGGAGAAGGCTCGCACGCCCCGAGTAAGAATCCCCTAGTGCTGTTTCAAGCTTGGTTTGAACGCAGCTTTGAGAGGATTCGGAACGGGTATCGCGGATTACTCGAGGGTTGTGTCCGTCACCGCCGCCTTTTTGCCGGGTCATTTCTCGCCGCGTGCGCACTCTCCTTCGGGCTGTACCCGTGGTTGGGACAAGACTTCTTCCCATCCGTGGACAGCGGCGAATTCACGCTGCATCTCCGCGCCCCGACCGGGCTGCGTATCGAAGAGACGGCCGCCTTGTGTGACCGCGTGGAGGCCGAGATCCGCAATCAAATACCACCCGCCGAGTTCTCTGGAGTGATCGACAACATCGGATTGCCTTATAGCGGCATCAACCTTTCCTACAGCAATTCGGCGCCGATCGGAACCGCTGACGCGGACATCATGGTTGCGCTCTCTCCGAAGCACCGGCCAACAGCAGGTTATGTGCATGACTTGAGGTTGAAGCTGGCGCAGGATTTTCCTGGAGTCACCTTTTATTTCCTGCCCTCGGATATGGTGACGCAAATCTTGAACTTTGGTCTGCCTGCACCTATTGATATTCAAGTCATCGGAAATGATCTACAGGCCAACCGACAGTTCGCGGACAAGCTACTGAATAGGGTGAAGTACGTTTCGGGAACATCGGATCTCCGAATTCAGCAAACCTTTGACCAGCCGAAGTTTCACATTGATGTGGATCGCACCAAGGCTCAAGAAATCGGCTTCACCCAGCGAGAGGTTGCGAATAATCTCCTGATAACTCTGAGCGGTAGCTTCCAGACTGCACCAACTTTCTGGCTGAATCCGAAAAATAGCGTTAGCTATCAGGTTGCGACGCAAACTCCGCAGTATCGGGTTCAGTCACTGCAGGATCTGGAGAACATTCCAGTTACCGGTACGGGTACCGCTCCGCCCTCCATACTTGCGAGTCTCGCCTCGTTTAGCCGCAATTCCGACTTGAGCGTCGTCTCTCATTACAATGTCGCTCCGGTGATCGATATATTCGGCTCTGTGCAGGGCCGTGACCTCGGAGCCGTTTCGAAGGACATCTTCTCGATTCTGAAAACTAGTCAGAAGGAGCTTCCCCGGGGTTCGCAAATCATTGTGCGTGGCCAGATCCAGACGATGAAGTCCTCTTTCTTGGGTTTGCTGACAGGACTCGCATTCGCCATCGTCCTGGTTTACCTCCTGATTGTCGTTAATTTTCAATCGTGGCTCGACCCGTTCATTATTCTCATGGCGCTTCCCGCGGCGCTCGCTGGAATTGTGTGGTTCTTGTTTGTGACCGGCACGACGATTAGCGTGCCCGCTCTTACGGGTTCGATCATGTGCGTCGGAGTGGCAACGGCGAACAGCATCCTGGTAGTTAGCTTCGCAAAAGAACGATTGGCTGCAGGACGCTCTACGGCCGAAGCGGCCGTAGAGGCAGGATTTGCGCGCTTCCGGCCGGTACTGATGACAGCTCTGGCAATGATCATCGGAATGATGCCTATGGCGATCGGGTTGGGAGAAGGTGGAGAACAAAACGCACCTCTCGGACGCGCCGTTATCGGCGGGTTGCTCTTCGCCACGGTGTCTACGCTGTTTTTCGTCCCTACAGTGTTCAGTATGGTGCACGGTCTCCGTCATCGCCCGGCTGAAGCTGAAATGCAACAATAGAGCTCTTTTACGAGCAGAAGGTGTGCCAATGCCTCAAGAAACACAAACACAAGTTGTTGAGAACGCGCCGCAAATGCAAAGCGCCTTCAACGGGAAACATCGCGCGAGACGTCGCTGGCTCGCCGCCGTGGTAGTTTTTCTGGCGGTGGCAGGGATTTTAGTATCCGGCATTCTCCACCGTGTTCGAGCGCGTGCCGCCGTGAGCGCCGAAACCGCTGCCATGGCCGTCCCCGTGGTCAACGTCGTTTCTCCACAGCGTACCGCACCGTCGCACGAGCTCGTGTTGCCTGGCAACGTAGAACCCTATATGACCGCTCCGATTTACTCGCGTACCAACGGGTATTTAAAGAAGTGGTACGTCGACATTGGAGCTCGCGTGAAAAAGGGCCAGCTTCTCGCTGAGATCGACACACCTGAAGTCGATCAGCAGCTCCAGCAATCACGCAGCAACCTGGCCACAGCCGAGGCCAACCTCAAGCTTGCAGAGATCACTAACACCCGCTACCAGGGCCTATTGAAAACCAACGCCGTGGCTCAACAGGATGCAGACAATGCGGCGGGAACTTTTAATGCTAATCAGGCGACCGTTCAAGCCATGCAAGCCAATGTGAAACAACTGGAATCGCTGCAATCTTTCGAGAAGATCTATGCTCCGTTCGACGGCATTGTTACCGTGCGTAACGTCGACGTCGGCGACCTGATCAACTCCGGTAGCGCGCCAGGCACGAAGACCGACCTATTCCATGTCGCGCAACCCGAGAAATTCAGGGTGTATGTCTACGTGCCCGAGGAGTACTCACAAGCTGCCACACCAGGGCTGACGGCAGAGCTAACCCTCGCTGAGTTTCCCGGGCGTCGTTTCCCGGGGAAGTTAGTGCGCACCGCCAACGCCATCACCCTCGCAACCCGCACCTTGCAGGCGGAAGTTGACGTGGACAATCCTACCGGCAAGTTGTTGTCCGGCTCATATGCCGAAGTCCATTTGAAGCTAGCGGGGCTGGCCTCCACTCACCTTTTGCCAGTTGACACTCTGTTGTTTCGGTCCGAAGGTCTCCAGGTCGCCGTTGTGAAAGACGGCAAAGTGGTGCTCACGCAAGTGACGCCTGGTCACGATTTCGGAAATCAGATCGAAATCCTATCGGGCCTGAACGGCGACGAATCGGTAATTCAAAATCCGCCAGATTCCATTCTCACCGGACAACAAGTGCAGATCGCGAAGACTGCATCGCCAAGTGGCGGAGGACGGGGCCAGTGAGTTTACAACACAACCCGAATGCAGAGATTCGAGTATGGAAGCGCACTCTGGCCACCGTCGTTCTGCCTAGCGTGCTCTCAATTGCGGGTTGTACCGTGGGGCCAAAATATCACCGCCCGGCAGCAGAGGTCCCTCCAGCTTATAAAGAGGTTGGCGATTGGAAACCTGCTCAGCCGAATGACCAAAATCTCGGCGGCAACTGGTGGGAGATTTTTCAGGATCCTCAGCTCAATGCCCTCGAAGCTCAGGTCAACGTCTCCAACCAGAACTTGAAGGCGGCTGAGGCCCAATATACACAAGCTCGTGCGGCACTCCGCTACCAGCGGGCCAATTATTTTCCAACCGTGACCGCCAATCCGGTCGCAACTCGCAACAAAACTTCCTCCAACCGTCCGCCTCAGAGCGCAACCTTCAATGGCATCACGTACAACGATTTCCAAATTCCTTTCGAATTGTCTTACCAAATCGACGTCTGGGGACGCGTGCGCCGCACTGTTGAGTCTTATCGCGATCAGGCGCAAGCCAGCGCAGCCGACCTAGCCGCCGTGAACCTGTCGATGCATTCCCAGTTAGCGTTGTTTTACTTCCAAGCCCGCGTACTTGATGCCGAGGAGCAGCTTCTGAATTCCACCGTAACGCAGTATGAGCAAGCCTTGGAGTTAATCAAGACTCGGTTTGCCGGAGGGATTGCTTCCGATGTGGAAGTGCAGCAAGCGGAGACTCAGCTGGAGACAACCCGCGCGCAGGCCATCGATGTCGGAGTTGCCCGTGCACAGTACGAGCACGCAGTGGCTGTTTTGATGGGGAAGCCCCCGGCGTCGTTCAGTCTCGCTCCTCTTCCTCTAACTATGCCTCCTCCGCCGATTCCCGTGGGCCTGCCCTCAGAATTGCTCGAGCGGCGACCTGACATCGCCGCTGCAGAGCGCCTCATGGCCTCAGCCAACGCGCAGATTGGAGTCGCCAAGTCCGCCTATTATCCGCTCGTCAATTTGGGGGCGATCGGAGGCTTCGAGAGTGGCTCTATCACGACATTGCTCTCCGGCCCTAGCATTCTATGGTCGGCTGGGCCATCTGCTCTTTTTACTGTCTTCGACGTAGGGAGGCGCCGGGCCGCCTCAGACCAAGCCATTGCCGCTTACGATCAAGCCGTTGCCAATTATCGCCAAACGGTGCTGATCGGGTTTCAACAGGTTGAGGACAACGTAGCGGCATTGCGGATCCTTGAGCACGAGGCTCAGGTTCAGGACAAAGCAGTCGTCGCGGCCCAGAAATATCTGGAACTCGCCGTCACACGCTACAAGGGTGGCGTCACCAGCTACCTGGAAGTGACCACCGCTCAGAGCGCGGCTCTCTCCGACGAAGTCACCGCGGTAAATATTCTCGGCCGTCGTATGGTGGACGCCGTGACGCTCGTCCAGGCGCTTGGTGGTGGCTGGGATCGCTCCTCCTTGCCGGCACGCCCTGAATGCTGCGGCAGACTGACCAGCAACTCAAAGTGATTTTCTCTTGCTTTCGGCAGTGGTGAAATCAAGCAAGACTCTTTGCATGAATTTTCCACAGTCCCCTTCGAGGAAGTCGCTCACCTGGTTGCGTAGCCATGCAATGTGAGCCGTGCGACCCTATGCTCCTCTTCTATGAATAGCTGGAGAAATGAAGAATTTCCGAGGGGCATTTAGGGGGCACTAAGAATTCCCTCTCTTTCCTTTCAATACCTTAGAAGGCCAGGCTGCACCGCAAAACTCCTTTGTTTCCTTATTGCTGGTGAATTCGCACCTCATTGGCTCTGCTGGCTTTCCTTCTTCTTTTCAATCTGATAGCAAAACGTTCAGGGGGCAATAAGGGGAGCTAAGCCACTGCTAGCCTCTCTCCGAGTTCGGCTCGGCGCGTTGTAGACTCGGGACATGACTGAAACGGCCATCTTGGAACGTAAGGCTGTTGTGCTCCGTGGGCGAAGGCTCGAATATTTCACCATCGCGTGGAATGCCTTAGAAGGATCATAAGTCAGCAAGGTCAGAACCATTCTGTTGGCCCACAGAAACCTTGAGGTCGCTCGTATTCTGCTACTCTGCCAAAGTCTGTAACAGGCATCATCGGGTCAAAAAACAAGCCACCACCGAATTCTTCTTGTGAGAACGCACATGAGCGAAATAGCGACGCCGTCCGTATGGGAAGATCTCATTCACAACTCAGCGCTGGGAGGACTTGCGGGCGAGACTAACGGCGACACATTCCTCCAATATCGCGGACGCGATGGGCCAAATCCATGGGAAGGAGCAAGCGGTAGTCTTCCGCCTTCTGTCACGCGACCAGGCTGCTCAGGTGTTCCATATCTACCCACCAACCGGCAGAAGGAGTTGCTCCGATCCCTCTCCACGGATGAGGTGAAGAGCGTCCTGGATGGGATGCCTCCCGACGACCGGACGCGGTTCTTCGAGGAAATGCCCGCCACGGTGACTCGGCAACTGCTTGAGGTGCTTTCTCCCGAGGAACTGAAGAACGCACGCCAGCTTCTGGGCTATCCGGAACACAGCGTCGGGCGATACATGACCCCCGACTATGTGGCCATCCGTCCGGAGATGACTGCGGCCCAGGTGTTAGAGCACATCCGCAAAGTAGGGCGCGGAATGGAAACTCTCAATGTCATCTATATTCTGGACGAGAAAGGAAAGTTGTTGGAAGACGTCGGCGGTAGGCCTGGGAAGTCCGAAAAACACACTGACGACAAATCCGCCGATGCAATGAAGTTCCATCGGCTCTGGCAAGTGCGCATCTAAGTCGTCCAGGAACTGAGCCCATGGGGCTGGCAGCTCCACCCGCGGTTTTCCACTAGAGAGCATACGAAAGATGCTCCGCTCGCCAGTCAGTCAAGAGATTCCAATACCGTGCTTCTTCCGAGCGGCGCTCCCGCAGCCACTGGCGCTCGCTGTCGTTCTTCAATTTCTTCATGAAAGTGTCTTCTTTCGCCAACCGGCTCTCACTCAACGTATTTTCGAGTTCCTTCAATGCGGAGTCTCGCTCTTGATTTGCGGTGCTCGACCTTTCGGAAGCCCGTTTTGCCAGGCTAACGAGAAACCCCAGCCGGTTTTGCAGGTCATTGAGCTTTGCTTGCCTAACCAGCCATTCCATATCCATTTCCCAATACTTGAGCAAAAGCCAAGGAAGGGCCTCTGCCAAACGGGCCTCCAAATGTTCCTGCGCCAAGCCATCCAGCAAGACCTCCCCCGGATGCACTTGTTGGCCACTCGGTCTCAAGTAAGAGAAACCTGGATAGTCGAGCGAGGCCAACCTTCTTGCGAATTCCTGACCGCTAAGCTCGTTGCGCGGCACGAATGCGTCGCGGGGAGGCAATGTGGCCGGACTCAAGTTGTAGACGTTCTTAAATCTTCGCGCAAGGCGCGGGGTCACTCGCCGCTGGCCGCGCTCGAGCATCGCTAAATAGGACTGGGACACCCCGAGGCGTGATGCCGCCTTCACTTCCGTCCATCCGCGCTGTTCCCGTGCCAGTCTTAGTTTCCCTCGGTGCACTGTCCCTCTCCTTGAACCTTTCGAAGTGTATCACATTTTTTGTGATAACACAAAGGTGAGCGACGGTCCTGGTGAGGGTACCTACAGCTGAGGGCCTTAATAATCCCTGTTTGAAAAAAGACGCGGATTTGGAGGCGGAGGAGTATTTTTGGATCGGAGCGCCCGCGTCCGATGGCTTGCTTGATCCGGTTCAGGGACTCGAACCCGGGCGTTCCGACGGTTCAGAGCCTTTGGGAAGGCGTTCTTTCCCAAAACCTCTAAAAACCACTAATCAAAGCCCGACAGGGCTAAGGATTGAGCCTAGCCCGAATGGCATCGGTGCCTTCGAGTCCACTTAAACTCAGGAGTGCGAAGCCGTCAAAGGAACTGGCGCTGAAAATACTATGAACCAGTAACTCGTTAATATTTAATAGCATAGATGTTCATGTGAACTAATGTCTCGTCGCCGCACAAGAATCATGGTATGGTCTTGGCCAAGTTTTCAGGGGATGCGTCGTGCTGGAATCCGATACCAATATTGATTCCCTTGTAATCGTGAGATTTGGCCTGTTCGAAGCGGACTTGGCTCGCTCTACCTTGAGCCGCCAAGGCGTTCGTATCAAAATCCAGGAACAACCCTTTCGCATTCTCGCTATGCTCCTGCAGCGAAATGGTGAAATTGTGAAGCGAGAGCAGCTCTGCCAAGCCCTGTGGCCGAAAGGTACCCACGTCAACTTCGAGGGAAGCCTGAACGCGGCTCTGAAGAAGCTTCGCGCCGCACTCCAAGACGAGGCAGAAAATCCGCGCTTTATCGAAACGGTGCCTCGCCAGGGTTACCGCTTCCTGGCGCCGGTGCATGTCACCCACGGTCCTACTGGCTCGCCCTCAACTGCCTTGGACAATGCAGGAAAGCCCATAGAGGTACGCCTGCGACTGCATCCGGAATTCTCAGGAGAACGTGCGACAGAATCTTATTGGGATCGCCAGCGAGCAGAGCGCACGCAGCGCTGGTTCGATACCATGCTTCTTACGGTCGCCATATTGTTCGGATCCTGGCTTCTCTTTTTCATTGTCTACCCTGTGCCCCGACCCAGCGTGCAACGCATGACTCGAATCACAAACGGCGGCCGTATTGACGAGTGGGGCGGCATCGTGTCCGACGGAACCCGGATTTTCTTTCTGCAGCGTGATGGTGGGCACTGGAGTCTCATGCAGACTTCCGTTGAAGGGGGCAACGCAGAGAAGATGACTGCGCCGTTTGAGAACACGCGCCTCTTTGCGATTTCCCCGGATCACTCGCAGTTCCTAGTTGGCCAGTTTACCCGGCATGACGATGAGATGCCGCTGTGGCTGTGGCCCGTCCAAGGCGGCGAGCCGCGACGCCTGGGCCAGGCCACCGGCCACGATCCCGCGTGGTCGCCGGACGGTACGCAGATCGTATTTGTGCGCGGCCAAAGTCTGTACTCAATTCATCGCGATGGCACGCAGCTTCGTGAACTTGTTCACGTTAATGGACGTCCCGAAACTCCAGCCTGGTCACCCGATGGAGAGAACATACACCTTACGATTGACGCAGGCGAATACGGCACCGAATCTTTGTGGGAAATGTCAGCCGATGGTAGCGGCTTGCACACAATTCTTGCGAATGGGACGCCTTCTCGCCAGGCCGCCGGAAACTGGACCGCCGACGGCAAATACTTCCTGTTTTCCGGCTGCGACCGATACGACTGTAACTTGTGGGCCATCCGTGATGCTTGGAGTTGGCTACGGCGTTCGCACCACGGCCCTTTTCCTCTGACAAGCGGACCAGACTCACTGCATGTGGCCATCCCGGCTCAAACCGGTTCACGAATCTTTGCCTTCAGCTTTCGCTCACATCGCGAACTTGAGCGACTTGAACCTGGAACTTCTCGCTTTTCTACGTTGAGCGTTGATGCCAATGCTGAGGAGGCCGGCGTTTCCCCAGACGGCCAAATGGTGGTCTATTTTGACCGGCCGGACGGCTCTTTGTGGCGCAGCCGGAAGGATGGGTCACAGCGAATACGTTTAACCAATCCTCCGCTCGAGGGCTTATCCCCGCGATGGTCGCCGAAGGGTGAACAGATTCTTTTTACGGGAGTACGTAAAGGCCAAGCTCGGCAGATCTATATTCTTTCTACGGACGGTGGTTCGCTGCGGCCAGTCCTTCCCAAAGGATGGGAAGGTTTGAATGCAGACTGGTCGCCCGACGGGTACCGTATCGTTGTCACTATGCGGAATCAGAAGATTCATCCTCAATACGCACTCTTTTTGCTTGAGCCGACAACCGGTGTCTTAAAGGAGTTGCCTGATTCGAAGAATCTCAGCGACTCCCGCTGGTCTCCAGATGGCCGCTACATTGCCGCGGAGGATAACTCAAACCGTCGCATTGTTCTGTATGACATGCGCAAGGAAGAGTGGTCTTCGATTGGTTCCGGCGGCCTTCTGCAATCGCCTCACTGGTCCTCGGACGGTTCATCGATCTATTTCCAAGACCAACTTGACGATGAGGAATCCGTATTTCGAGCGGACGTTGTTACGCGAAAAGTCGACCGCATCATGGGCTTTGGACCGATCCTGCAGGGCAGCGCGACGCAGTGTCTATTCAGCGGCGTTGGTCGCGACGGCTCTCTTTACGTGATGGTCGAGCGGGGAGTCACCGACATCTACGCACTGGATCTCGACCTACCCTGATCAGGACACACTCTCGCGGTTATTTATTTCAGGCAGTAAACCAATTTATGTATCGCTGTTGAAGTGGTTCCGCTTCCTGTAGGCCATTACGGCAATGGCGATGCAGATGAGCATTGGGGGCGCCACTAACATAAGGATGCCGCTCCGCAGCGCCTGGATAACGCGGTGTCCAGCGCCAGCTGCCTGCGTATAGCACAGCGCGCAATTTTGAGCGAAGACCAGGCTCGGTACGAAGAGAGCAGCAACAAGACCGAGCGCGCGTGCCAACCAGGTTACTTCAGCTTGGCGACTGCGGCTCATCTGCGACCCCCTCCCGTTAAGTATCCTCACCATATACGCTGGCGTCAAGCAGCAGTGACTAGTGCGGAAATGGTCTCATGCGCAGCAGGCGGAAGCTGTCCGACCAGAACATGTTCATCATCAGCAGAACAAAGATAGTGGCAGGAATAAGCGTCAAGAACAGGCTGCGGCGCTCCTGCGCAAGGTGCATGAAGTACATTACTGCCAACGCGCCGCCGCAAATCGCAAGGCCCAGCAAAATAACCAGCAGCGCTGCGGTCGAGAAGTGCTGGTAGGCAAGGAAAACCTCAAGGCCCGCGATGCCGAGTAGAACGAAGTAAACGGGCAGATATTTCGCAATCACGTTACCTGACTTTCTTGGGGCTGTCATCGATCCTCTCCCTCCACGGTCCGGGTGTGCTAGCGCGAAATATTCAGCAGGTAGATCAGCGGTACGACAAACATCCATACCAGATCCACGAAGTGCCAATACAAGCCGGTCGTTTCCACGTGACCCGCCGTCAAGCTGCCTCGGGAGAAGCCGCGAGAGATGACAGCAATGGCCACGACTCCACAGATAACGTGAAGCAAGTGCAGCCCGGTAATGCTGAAGAAGGTGGCGCCAAAAAGCGGCGAACCCCAGGGATTCTGAAACAGCCGGACGCCCTCATCGATCAGCGCGAACCATTCCCGGATATGCAGGCCCGCGAAGATCACACCGAGCAAAATTGTAGACCATAGGAAGCGGTTGGCCTTGGCTTTGTCGCCAGCCTTCGCGGAGTCCACCGCGCCAAGCATTGTCAGACTGCTGGTGATAAGAACGAAAGTCATGATGATGACATTGAGAATGCTCGGATTAAACTTGAAGGGCGCGGGCCAATCACTACTCGCGGTACGTAGGTAGCCATACCCAAAGAGAATGGCTCCGAACGTCACCGCATCCGAGATGAGGAACAACCACATGGTTAGCTTTCTGGAGGGGATCGCGTACGGTGATCCCTCCATCAAAGCGCCGTCGTGTCCGTGCATGGCCATTTCGGACTCGTTCACAGTTTCTCTCCCATTCTGACGCTTAGAGCCTCATACGTATAACGAATAGCAGATAGAGCCACAGCCCTCCCATGAAATGCCAGTAGATCGCCGTGCTATCAAACGTGCTTCGCCGGAAGACATCGCGGCTGCCGGTAAGCCGCCTGATTACGTAGACAAGGGCGGTGATGCCGCCGAGAACGTGCAGCGCGTGCATGCCGGTGAAGACGTAGAAGAATGAGCTGTTGGGATTCGTGGCGAGGTAGAGTCCCTGTGCGGCGAGTTTTCGCCAGGCCAAATACTGCCCCGCAACGAAGGTCAACCCGAGCGCCAGCGTAACGAAGACCCACCGCAAGCTGCTGCGAAGCGCGCTGGCTTCCCCTGCAAGCCCTCTCGCTATCACGCGGTGCGACATCTCGAGAGTAAAGCTGCTCATGAGCAATACCGCTGTATTCACATACAGGAGAGGAGGAACAACGAGATGTGTCCAGTCTCCAGAGCCCTGCCGCACAAAGAGCGCGCTGGTAAACGCCGCGAACGACATGGTAATTGCGAAGATTGCAACCCAGATGCCACTTCGAGAGGCGTCGGGAGGGCGGGACTTTGCCATGACCGAGACTCTGATCGCGTTCCCTTCTGGCGGCAAGGGAGGGGCCTGCGCGGGTGCTGGAGGAAAGGTGGTAGTAGACATGGTCACTCGCTTCTCTTCCTTAGATCGCTGACGGTGAGCTGATATTGTTACGCACGGCCAGCGCTCCGGCCAATTACTCGGTGACGATCTGTTCCGGCGAATCCTGCATCACGTAGTCACCCTTCGAACCCTTCAACCCGTATTGATAGGAATCGTGATAAACGACAGGATGTTTTCCGCCGAAATTGTTCCAGGGCGGAGGCGATGGAATGCTCCACTCAAGCGAAGTTCCGTTCCACGGATTCTGTGGAGCAGGTTTGCCGCGAAAGCGGCTGTGGATTAGGTTATAGAGAAAGATGAATTGGCCGGCACCGGTGATGAGCGCCGCAATGGTTATGAATTTGTGTAACGGCAGCAGCGGCGCCATGAAGTCATCGACAAACGACGAATAGCGGCGCACGTTTCCCGCCATTCCGAGGTAGTGGAAAGGCATGAAGATACAGTAAGTCCCCACAAAAGTGATCCAGAAATGCAGCTTGCCGAGTGTTTCATTCATCATCCGGCCTGACATTTTGGGGAACCAGAAATAGGTTCCGGACAAGATGCCAAATATGGCCGCGACACCCATAACCATGTGGAAGTGTCCCACCACGAAGTACGTTGCGTGGAGATAGATGTCAATCGATGGCTGGGCGAGGAAGAACCCACTTACACCGCCGCTGACAAACATTGAGACAAAACCGAGTGCAAAAAGCGATGCAGACGTGATCTGGAGATTCGCCCCGTAAAGACTCCCCAGCCAGATCAGCGTCATGATTGTCGCCGGGATGGTTATCGTCAGCGTAGGGAAGGAGAACAGCAAGGAAGAGAAGGGATTCATCCCGCTTACGAACATATGGTGTCCCCATACCATCCAGCTCAGGAAACCAATGGACATCATCGAGTAAATGATGACCTTGGCGCTGAGAAGCGGTTTCCGCATGCTCGTGATCAGCACATGCGAAACAATGCCCATCGCTGGCAGAATCGCAATGTATACCTCTGGGTGGCCGAAGAACCAGAACAGGTGCTGCCACAGCAAGGGCGATCCGCCGGCGTGATTTTGCAAACGATCGCTAAGAACCAATCCTGCTGGAATAAAGAAGCTCGTCCCGGCCATACGGTCCAAAATCAACAGCAGGCAGGCCGGGAGCAACACTGCGAACGCGAGCAATCCAATGCACGAAGTAATGAACCATGCCCAAGTACAGATGGGCATGCGCATCAGGGTCATTCCCTTCGCGCGCAAATCCAGCGTGGTGGAGATGAAATTCAGCGAGCCAAGCAACTGCCCGATACAAAATAGCGATATGGATATCGCCCAGAGGTTCTGCCCCCATCCCAGACCCGGTCCCGCGTCGCTACCAACGGCACTAAGCGGCGCGTAAGCCGTCCAGCCGGAGGTCGGGGGACCATCCGGAATGAAAAACGCCGTAAATAAGACGAGAAAAGCAACAAAGGTAACCCAGAACGACATCATGTTGAATCGCGGGAACGCCATGTCTTCGGCGCCGATCTGGATCGGCAGGAAATAGTTGCCAAAGCCAGCGAAAGGCGCATTGGTGAGCACGAAGAACACCATCAGTGTTCCGTGCATCGTCAACAACGATAGGTAATATTCCGGCGTGATGACGCCGCCTGGCGCACCGGCCTTCGAAAGAAGCTCGAGGCCGGCAATCTTTGCGTTTGGCCACGCGAGATGGAAGCGCATCAGCCAGGAGAGCGCCATGCCGGTGAACACGGCCACCAACGCAAGTCCATAATATTGTTTGCCGATCGTTTTATGATCGAGGCTGAAGACGTTTTTCCGGATGAAACTCTCCGGCGGTGCATGCACATGCGCTTGTTGTACCGACGCTTCTGCCATTTTCTCACCTCGTGCAGGACGCCGGAGATCCTGCCTCTCACTCGCTGATCTACGGCTTTGGGCTAAGGCTTATTGCTCCGAAATCTTCTGTTTCGTCCATTTTTCAAAGTCTTCTTGCGATAAGACATTGAGATACGCCTTCATGTTGTAGTGGCCGAGTCCGCATAGTTGTGTGCAGACGATTTCATACTTGCCTGTTTTCGTGGCCGTGAAGTGGACCGAAAGATCTAGCCCCGGCACGAAGTCCTGCTGAATGCGCAACTCCCGCACGTAAAAGGAGTGGCCCACATCCTTCGCATGCATCAGGAGCTGAATCTCACGATTGACCGGGATTGCGAGTTCACCGGAAACGATGTCGTCGCGGGATTCCACATCATTGGCAGGATCGAGTCCAAAAAAGTTCTGATTGCCTTCGTCAATCTTGTCCGGATGAATCGCGCCGAACTTTCCATCCGGGCCGGAATACCGGAAATAGAACGCAAACTGGCCGGCTTGCGCCTGAACCTGCATCGCGTCCGGCTTCGGCGCCGTGAAGTACACATTGGCCCACGCCTTTTGTCCGAGTACCCCGAGCGCCAAAACTTCCGTGCCAATGAGAATGAAGGCGGCGACGACCATCAATTTCGCCCCGCCCGGAATGTTGCTGATCTTCGCACCCGCTTTGCGCTCGGAGAACTTCCAGACGAAGAAGGCAAGGAGCAGTTGGGACCCGAGGAATGCAAAACCCGATTCAGCCATAGTGTCCGACAATTGTTCGTCTATGGCGTGACCGTGAGTCGAGATATCCTCCGGCTGCACGTACTTATGAGTCACGATGGGATACGCGGAAACCAGCGCGATGATCGTCAGAATCACTCCGAACAGTTTCCCCATAGTGCCTCGCATCCGCCCGGATGAAACCCGAGCGCGTTTCATGTGGACCGTGACGGCCCGTCATTCCTACTTAGACTACCTCGCATCAATAGGGTTTAGCCTTAAAGATAAAGCTAACAGCTTTGGTCTCATTTCCAGTGATGGTGACTTCTTGTGTCTGCTCGCCATAGGATTCGTGCCAAGCCGTGACCGTGTACTTACCCGGTGGCAGGTTCGGAAGACTGAAGCTGCCATCCCCGCCGGAAACGGCGTAGTGGGAATTCTTCAGCACTGCGAAGTTGCCGTGCATCCAAGGATGGATGTTGCACTTCACCGGAATGAACTCCGACTTGCCGAATTTTTCGGAAAAAGGCGGAGTCCCGGGCGGTTGCGACTTATTCCACTCGTGATTGATTTTAGCCAGGGGATGAATGTTGTGCGACGTTTGATCGTCATTGACGACTTTGAGCGGCTGATTCACCTGGAAGGCAAGGACGTGCGGAATGTACTGGCAGCCTTTCTGGTCGAAGGTTGCGGCCTGGCTGGGCGCAGCGTCGTCGGGAGCGCCGGCGGAGATGTAAACCACAACATTTTCGAGGCTGTTGTTAGGTCCGGTGACCACAGTTTCAGTCATAACTGGGGTAGGGTGCTGCTTGGCGCAGCTCGGTTCCTTCGACATGTCAATGGGCTTGGGCTTTGCGGGAGTTCCTTCGTAAGTGACTTTGCCGCTGACAGTGCCGCCGCCGGCCCGGGCGTGCAGCAGGGCCGCGGCAAAAATCAGCGCGGCCGCCGCGGTCATTGAAACTAATTTTGCTCGCATGAACATTGCTCCTTGCTCGGATTGCTTTTGCATGGTTGTGAGGCTTACTGCTTGATGCCGGAACCCGTGGGGGTTCCGTAGATTCTTCTCGAAGCAATTTGTTCGGCGCCTTCCTTTGTGGATTCCCACAAAGCCAGCTCGGGGCTCTTGTTCGTGATTTGCAGGGTGCGAAGGAAGTGGACCAGGTCCCACGCGTCTTCGGGCTTGATGACGTCGGCGAAGGAAGGCATGGGCGTGCCATCGAGGCCGGTCATGAAAATCTTGTAGAGATCCTGGTTGGTGACGCCGCACTTGAACCGTGAGCCTACGGTGAAGTTGTAGGGGCGAATGGGCTGATCGTTGCTGTCGGTCAAAGTGGAGGCGGAAGGGCCATCACCGCGGCCCTCGGGCCCGTGGCACTTCCAGCATTCGAGCTTTTGGAAGAGCTCCTGGCCGTGCTTAATGGATTCCACGGTTAGCTTGGCCTCGGCGGGAACGTTGATAGGATCGCCCGGCTTTTCGCTTTTGAAGCGTGGCGCGAAGGTCTTGATGAAGGCGACCAGATCGGCGCGCTGCTGGTTGGTGAGGGAAATCCAAGAAGGCATGTTGGTCATAACGAAGCCGCGTCCGACAGAGTTATAGAGGTCTTGGTCCGTGGGCAAAGTTCCGGTAGGTGTCGAGCGGCACTTGAAAACCCCCGCGTCAAAATTTCGCGGCTGGATGTTTAAGTACGGCATAGTGGGGTAGGAGCCGGTAGGCAGCCAATTTTCACCGTCGCCGTCGCCGCGATAGCCGTGGCACCCCCAGCAGAAGCGATAGTAGAGCTGCTTGCCGGAATCGGCACGGCCGGTGAGCTTGCCCATGTGCGATTCGGATTGTTGGGCGTTGGCGAGCGGTAAAGTGAGCAGCGCAGCCGTTGCCAGAACCAGCGATTTCACGATTTTGTTTGCCCTCATGATGTCCTCGCTTCCTCAGAAAATAAAGTCAAAGCCCAGGAAGAGGCTGCTGCTGGTTAGGTCCTTGCCGGAAAGCGCGAGGCCTCGCTGACGGACGAGGGAATACTCGTTATGGAAGGCGAAGCCGGCGCGGCTGGAGATGAACGGGTAGTAGCGATAACCAAAGGTCAGGGAGTCGATATCGCCGAGATTGCCTGGGTTCGTGGCCAGCGCCTGGCGCGACATGCGGATCAACTCGTAGCGATTGATGAGGATGAACTGCGGGTTCAAGGTGTAGTGCGTCTCGATCATGCCGCCATTCCAGACAGGCCCGCGCGCACCGACAGGCAGATCGGCGTAGGCGGGAGTGCCTGTGCCGAGGAACGCGCTTTCGCCCGCGTGGGTGAACATGGTCATGAAATCGAGCTTCTTGATGTACCAGAGGCCGTAGAAACCGGCGCGGTAGAAGGATTTTTGCCCCAGGCCGTCGGCCGTAGCGGTGCCGCCGGCGATCAGGGAAGCATAAGTTGGCGCCCGACCGATGTAAGCAAAGGCGCCGACGCGCTGTAGGCCCAGGCTGCCGGCTTCGAACGCCTGGCTGAAGGTCAGATAAGTGTCGTAGCCGTGGCCGTTGGGGAGGCTGACATTGCCATCGTTGCTGCTAAGCATGGCGATGGAATAGCGGGTGTAGTCGTTTTTGGAGTGGCCGGAGAGCTCGGCGCCGAGCTGGTTGTCGCCGAGACCGAAGCCGTTGATATCGCCGACGGGAACAAAGTGATAGATCTGATACAAACCGCCATTGTTGGAAAGCGCGAGAATGCGCTTTTCGGAAATGATGTTGTCGAGCTCGAACTTGCCGACCTTAACGTTGAGCCAACTGGTGTGGAGGAGATTGTCGAAGCGGACGTTGGCGGATTCAAAGTGAAATGCGCCTGCATTGTCCGCGGAAGGGACGAGCAGGAAGCTGATATTCTTGGCGAGCGTACCGGCCGTGAGGATGTCCAGCCCGGAAAGATCGAAACCGTGCGTGGTGAGCCGACCCTCGGTGGTCAATCCGGTGGCGGGATTGGCGAGATCGATATGGTCAACGCTCTCGCGATGCCAGTTTGGAGTGATACGAAACGCGACCGGCCAGTACGCTGCCTGCTGGAAGATGGGAGCATCGCGGTCGTTCATCATCTGGTAGCCGTTGTCTTTGAAGGTCTGGCCGAAGTTGTTGAGCTTGGGCCAGGCCTCGTGACAAGCGGAGCACGGCATTCCGTATTTGCGCGCGAACGCGGGAATAGCGCGCACATGGAGCGAGGGCGGAGGAATAGCTACAGCGGAGTGTGTGTCCGCAAGAACGATGACGAGGAAGAGAAAGCCAAAGACAAGTGAGGAAGCGAGCCAGGAAATTCTCCGCTTTGCCGATTGCGCTGCGCGTGTGTACATGCCGCCTCCTGTACGTGAAATCGACAATTGCCAGGCTATGGTTTTTATGGGTCGGATTGCAGGAACAGGGGCGCGGACACACTCATGTCGTTTAGCCATGAGCGGACCGGCGGAGGCTTGCTGCTCAAGAGCCGTTTTTCGACAGCACATCCCTTGAGGATTCGATCTCGTTTCTTCGAAGAAAAAGGAGAATCGAGTTCCCCAAAGTCCCTGAACCGAGCCGGAATCTACTCCCACAAAAAAACGAATGCAAGTGTTTTGTTATTTTTTTGCAAAATATTTTTTGTGAGAAGATGCTTTTCGCACGCAAGGTACTAGGTCCACGGAAAGATTTTCGGGTTGACACATGGTGGTGCGGCGGGTACCAAGGAGCTACCACGGGCGAAGGGAGCGTTCGGAAATGCGCCCACGTTTGGTTCTGGAAGCCATGGACACTGCTTCGAAGAAGTTTTTGGAGAAATTCGGTGCTTTGCTTGCGGCGGCCTGCCTTTTCGGCGCATCCCAGTCGTTTGCGTGGGCAAAAGAGCGCGATTTGCCGAGCGCCGGGTTGATAATGGAGTTTTCGGCTTCCTACGAGGACGCGCTGCAGGCTTTGCGGCAGATCGTGGAGGACCAAACGATTCACGGGACTTACATGTTCGACCGGGAAAAGACGCTGACTGGAGCGGCTACAGCGGACTCTACGCCCCTGTTTGAACGCTGGGACGGCGCGGGTAAGGTCTTTTACAAGGTTCGAACCGAAGTGATTGCGCCGCGGCATTTTCGCGAGAGTGCGGACCTGGGCACCATTGCCGTGCGGTACGTGCTGACGCGCGTGAGCCCGGAACGCACACGTTTGCGGATTGATGCGGTTTTTGTTGAAAAGGCGCACCGCGTAGCCCACCCATCCGATGGCACGGTAGAAAGCAGCGAATACAAAGCTATTCAGAAGCTGCTGCAAGCAATGCAGTTGGCCGAGCAAGAGGCTGCGGATGTGGAGCGGCATCGCGAGAGCATTGCGCTGGCACAGCAAAGTTTGCTTCGCCAGCGCGAAGACGAGAGCACGCGGCTGGCGACGGCGCAGAGCTCGGTGCAAGACCTTGAGCGCCGCGTGGATGCGCTGCGGCATGAAGTGGAGCGCCGGGTGAAGGCTCCTGGCGCGAGTTTGCAGGCTGCGCCTTTTCGCTCCGCGGCTAAGTTAGCCGATCTGGCGGCATACACCGAGGTAATGGTTGTGATAGTCACTCCGCACTGGCTCGGCGTGGAGACTCCACAAGGGCAGCGCGGGTGGTTGTCCCTCGAGCAGTTGGAATCTCTTCCATGAAGATGCGCGCTCCGCATTTGCGCGTCCTTATGCCCAGTGCGCTGGCGCTGTTTCTTAGCGCGTGGATTACGGCAATGGTTTGCGGACAGGCGGTCCCCTACGCTCGCACGTTTCCGAAATCGAAAGAAGAAGTGGAAGCGGCGCTAAAGGAGATGCAAGCGTACGCGGGACAGAAACTGCCGATTGTGGACGGCTTTGTTGCTGTCGGCGATCAGCCGCTCAGCCGCTATGAGCGAGCGTTTTACCAGTTCTCGATCGACCTTCTGCCGGATGCGCCTGGCGCAACGATTGTTCGCGTGACGGCGAAAATCACGGCTTGGTACGCGGATCGCGATCCTTCCAAATCTGGTTACCAGGTTTTGCCCTCGAACGGTCGACTGGAGTTGGACCTGCTCGACCGATTGACGGAGAGATTGGGCGGAAAGGTCAGCACGAAGCGGTCGCTCTTGCAGGCTCCGAAGCCGAAGCTGGAGTTGTCGGGCGCGCCGAGTATCACTTCGCTGCCTTCAGCCGCGGCTACTACGGCAGTGGCACCCAAGGGATCATCGGCGACTTCCGGCGCAGATGAGGTGAACGGCTTGCGTACAAAGCGCGAGTCGGAGGAGAAGCGCATGCAGCAGCTGAGTGGCGAGCTGCAGAGCTTGCAGGAAATTCAGCGCAACCAAGCACATCCCCGGAATCTGGTAGTAGTGAAGAAATCTGGCACGCCGATTCTTGCCAAGCCCGCGCTTGCATCTCGCGTTCTGTTCACCGCCGCGGCGGACGATGAGTTCGAGCTCCTCGACGCGGATGGCGAGTGGATTCACGTGCAGATTTCTGGTGCGTCGCGCGGCTACATCCGCCGAAGCAGCTTGGAATTACCGGAACTTCTTGCCGCACGGCTAAAATCGCCGAACGTGACTCCTTTCGATGAGAAAGAAGAGGCGTTTCGCGTGACGCGGGAAGAAACCGGCAGTTTCCCAGGTCATTGGGCGTCGCTACAGGGAAAGCCGGTGAAGATCTATACAGTGCAGCCAATCTCCGCGGACTCGAAGGAGACCCGCGCAACCGCCAAGCTCGATTATGCGGCGTCACTCTTTCAAAAATTTTCTCGCGCATCCGCGACGTCGTCAGATTCGATTGAAGGCGTCGTTATCATCTTCGACTCAGCGGATGGCGGAATTATCGCTAACACGTTGTCCAGCGTACAGGAATTCGCAAGCGGCTCGCTTTCACGCGAGGCGTTCTGGAAACGGTGTTATGCGGATCCTCCAGACGCGTTCCAATGATCACCCAAACCAGCGGCCGCTCAGACAACTTGCGCGCACGCCAGCGTTGCGACATCTCGATACGGTCTCATAGAACCGCCTTTCTACGCTTCACTCATGCGCTGGCATAACTCTCTGACTCTCGCCGGGTCTCGTATGTGAGCGCCGTCACCTCCCTGGGTGTCCTCGGACACAGTCCTTTCTCGGTCTCGGGCCTGGCAGGTTCTGTAAGAAGGAATGTCGCGAAGAAATCTTCTCCCGCGACCACAAAACTGGCGAGATTCTCAGCTTGGTGTTACCTCGACTGAAGCGATCCGGCGCTCCGGAAGTATGGAAGCCATCTCAAGCATATGGTTTCTTGAGTGCCGGCCGAATCTTTCCCAAAATGCGGCATTCCGTTCATAGAGTTTTCCGGTTGGCCCTCGCGCATTTGTCGACATAAGACGTAGCGCGTGTTTTGCTTACTCCAGACGTCTGATGACGGCCGTGACCTGCCCAATCACCTCGGCGTCGATTCCATTCCTCAGCTGCCGTGGAGCAGACGGCCGGTCCGGGTACGGGTGGACCAAAAGCAGGCCGTGCTCCAGCGTGCAAGCACCGCAGAGAAGACCGCCATCTCTCTTCAGAATCATGTACAGCGGATACTCCCACAACGTCTTCGCCGCGGTCTGGATCGGTTTCTTCATACGGCGATTGACGGACACAAATGCCGCGTAGACGAGGTAGGGGTGGATTGGGTTGCGATCTCCTCCAACCCAGAATACGTCGGACAAGTCCTTCAACCCCCCCACCAACCCGAAACTATCTTTGGCGAAAAGAGGGATGTCGGACCATTCCGCTACAATTCGCGCGAGAAACCTCGATTTCTCCTCGGTGCCAGGTTCCGCCTCGGCGCCGGTGACAAAACGATCCGCCCCGGGGATTAAACGAGGAACCAGTTCGTCTGCCATGAAGTCACCTGCCGTCGGTTCGACGGTGATGCCCGAGGCGGCGAGGAAATCCCAAAAACGGATGTTGTAGAGAATGCAGGTCGAAAGGATCTTCTGAACGTGTCGAGGAGCATGAACGAGGGTCTCGTATTCGGAAAGCGTGCCGACGGCAGTGAAGTACATTTCGTCCTCCAAAACCTCTGCAATCCTTCGGCTCAGCGCCGAGGCTTCCCGAAAGGAAAATCCCGCGCGTATGTGAGCCAACCGAATCAGCTCACGCAGCACAGCGGCCCCGCCTGAAGTCCGACGCGTCGCCCGTTGGGAACGCGCGTTCACGAACGTGGGTGCTTGGCAAAGGACATTCGGATGGGCCAACGGCCGCATCTCGGCGTCCACTACGCCGTAAATCCGGAAGGCCGGGTCGGAGTTCAGCTCGATTCGCGAAAAGGGGAACTTCACGGAACAGAGTACGATCCGGTCTTTCGCGCCTCGCTGCAAGCGGCCGCAGTGCAACAGCGAGTCGTGCTTTACCAGGAAGATCTGCCTGCTCGGGCCCACAGGCCCCTCCGGCGGCCGGTCGGCAGCACGGCTCCGGTCGATGCGTGTGATGCTTCCTGGCACTAGATCGGGAAAGGCAAGGCGGTCGTAGTCGCCAAGCGTGGCATATAAAAAAACTTTTCGGCTGAGGGAGCGTAACGTCATTGCCCGTCGCGGAGGCCCAGGCTGCAGAAAGTATCCCAAAGGAGCGATTCCCGGAATGCGTTCGGGAGGTAGCCTTTCCGAAAACCAAGGAATCAACGCATTCTCGTCGTACACGGACGAATCCAATACAACCGTACGCTTCCGCGGGAGAAGTGGTTGAAGTCGTGAGATATCGTCCAGATGAAAGCCGAAAACTGCCAACCATTCGCACAGTCGGTATTTGGAGATCCGGCTGAGGGTCACAAATTGCTACAAAGTGGCGTGGACCTGCCGTACCGCGCCATCAAGACAAACATCGGTGATTCGCTCAACGTCGTCGTGCACCTTGAACGCCGGCCCGGCCGACGCTTCGTCTCTGAGGTCGTGGAAATCCACGGCTATGATCCCGACAAGGATGAATACAACTACGGTCTCATTTTCGCCGACCATAAGGAGTTTCTATGAGTCCCCTGGAGAACACGACTGCATTTGTCCCATCCGCCTCAGAATACATTCTCGACAACTTCGAACCGACCGATCGGATTGCGATGCTCGTCCTGAACCGTCATAAGGTGTCGTACTCGTGGACGCAGGCACAGCAAATCGCCGAGCAAGTCCGCAAACTGGACGGACTCGGACCTGCCCGCCGGGAGCAATACGCGACAGCTATCCTTGTCACGGCGGGTGCAGGGTTGCGTAGCAGCGAGCTACTCACGTTGAAGTTCAACGACTTGGACTTCGGCACGAGCACGCTCCGAGTAGATGAGTCCTCAGACCAGCGGAATGCGGGGAAGATCGGTCCATGCAAAAACGCGACCGCCTATCGAACCGTGCTTCTCCGCGACCCTGAGGGCCAGAAGGCAATACGGGAGTTGCGGCGATTTGTCGGGAGCGCCTCAAACCCCAATGCCCTCATCTTCCACTCGAAACGCGGCGGTCCCCTCATGGAAACCACCATGCTGAATCAAGATCTATACCCGGCCCTGGAAGCTCTAGGTCTAAAGAAAGCGGGAATGCACGCCCTTCGTCGGGGCTGCAACCGCAGGTGGGAACTTGCCGGGATCAACCCTGCCGTCCTTCGGCAGCAGATGGGGCATACGTCGGCTGCGATGACGGCTCTGTACACCGGAGAGATTCCCCTTGAACACGTACAAGCCGAATTTTCCTCCAAGATTGGCAATGAAATTGTAGTTTTGGAAAATATGGAAAATGAGGCGGTAGCGTAAGTTCTTTAGAATGATGGAGCGGCCTATCGGAATCGAACCGACACCTGAACCTTGGCAAGGTTCCGTACTACCACTATACTAAGGCCGCTGAGTTTCAACTCTGTTTATTTTATAACACGCGCGCTCAGTTCACCACAAGTTCGGAGCCCTTCCAGGCTTCTGGAACGGCGTGCCGCCCTTTTACGAAACCTGGCTGATCCGAGCCGACTTCACGACGGGGGACCTACGCTGGCGCTCCGCAAAGCGCGCTGCCTTGTCTTTGTCGGTGTACACGCGCCCAAATTTTTCTCCATCCTCATAGTACACCGTCACTAAATAATGATGATGTTTCCGGCGGCGGTCTTTCTCAAAGTCGGCCTTTGCCCTTGGCTTTTTTGGCGCTGTTTTCATGAACTCTTCCTGTACTGGAGCAGGTTTGCGGCACTATCGCAGGGAAACCACATCGGCGCAAGTACCAGCCCAGAGAGTAACGTGCAATCTATCATAACGACGTGAGGAAAGAAACCATGCCCAAAATCTCTGTTCCCCCGCGCAAACACGCACACGAATTCTGCAGCGCGGAGATGTCGCTTCTTGCTCGCTCGTCGGGCTAGCCGGCTTTCCCCTGTAAACGCCCAACCATAGGTAAATACGGCGCTTCCACGCCTGGGAAACTGCCAGCCAAAAAGTCGGTTGTAATGAAACTTTTCCCGAATTTCTACGTCTTTATCTATGAGGCCAGAGCTAAGCTATATGTGGCGGAAAAACATCATGACCATTCACACAAAACACCCGCCTCTTCTCGAAGACCTCCGGAACCATACACCGGAACAGCTCGCGGAACTCCGTCTGCTCCTCGCTTCGGGCGCGCCATCGCGTCCGGATCCTCGGCGCCCGGGCTTTTTTGAGTTGGATGGCGCAGAAAACGTTTTTTACGTGTTCAAGTATCCCAGCGGCACGAAGGTTTTGCTTGTGGGCGTCTGGGAGCGGGCACACGATCGCGTAGCTGAATTGGTTGCGTGCTCGTGCTTTACAGCAGCCTGATCGGCATTTCTTACAACATTTTCCCGGCGCGCCGAGCTTCCCAGGCGCGCCTTATTTTTTGTCCTCGTCCAGTTTCAGCGCCGCCGAATTAATGCAATATCGTAAGCCAGTCGGCCGCGGTCCATCCTCGAACACGTGCCCCAGGTGGGCTTCGCATCGGCTGCACTTCACTTCCGCGCGTGCCATCCCGTGGCTCGTATCGCTCTCCGCCTCCACGGCTTCCTTTTCCGCGGGCGCGTAAAAGCTCGGCCAGCCCGACCCCGAATGGTACTTTGTCTCCGACCGAAAAAGCGGCTGACCGCAGCACACGCAGGTGTACGTTCCCGGGCTCTCCGTGTCCTCATACTCTCCCGTAAAGGGTGGCTCGGTTCCCTTCTGCCTGGTGACAAAGTACTGATTCGGCGTTAGTTGCTTCTTCCACTCTGTCTCATTCTTGTGCACCTTCTCGCTCATCGCCATCCTCCAGAACCCTCGCTAAAATCGGTGGCACCGTTCTATCAGATTCACCATCTCGCATCGAGGGTGCAAGTATCTAAAACACGTGGCCCAGTTGAAAAAACCATTTGTGGTGACTGCTATCTCCAACACTTCCACCGATAAAAAACGGTCCCAACGCCGTCTCAGCCAAAACGCCCGCCGCGAAGTCATTTGGAAACTTACTTTCATTCACAGCGCCGTACATCTTGCCCGCTTCATACGACCCTATCGCGTAAACTTTCTTGCCCACGAACGGTGGCAACGACGCGATCTCATGCAGGTATCCGCCCCGAAACAAATAATACTGGTTTCCGAACAGCTCATTCACCCCGTAAGAGCTCAGTCGCGAAGGTCCACCAAGGAAAAATTGCGGCACTCCCGTGTTCCTCGACCCAAGCGTGCTCCCGCCTTCGCTGCTTAAGAAAAATGACGCCACTCGCGAAACTGGCTGATAAAACTCCACGCGCGCATCCGACACCGGAAACGCGCTCGTCGCGCCGGGGCTCGCGTCAAACCAGTGAAAATTCAACTCCACGCGGAACCCGCGCCGTGGGATCACCGGGTCATCCGTATGGTCCATTAGGTAACGCATCCGCGCCGCGCCCACGCGACCATCCACGGCCGGAATTTGAGGCGTGCCCAAGCGCAGGTTTGTGCTGAGGTGCCCCACGTCGTAGCCCACGCGCACTTCGCTGAAACGGCTGAATCCGTATCCTAGGTCCGCCCCGATATTCATCCGGTAAAACCGATAATCCGCCAGCGGATCATTCTTCGCATAAATCTGAAAAGTTGTGTCGCTGGCGCTCGCGTGCGGCCCAAAAAACCATTTGCTCTCTGCCCTGAACGGCCGGTACAACTCGCTCGATACTCCATACGTGTTCCCAAATAAGAAATCCGTACGCCACTCCGACCGGAATCCCGCAACGTCCATCAGGGTCAGCCGCGTGCCTAGCGTGAACTCGATGTCCCCCGCTTCTGAGCCGTCCACTTCAAAAGCGGGCTGCAGCGTCGGCGGCGCAAAATCTTTCTCCTTCACCACGATTAGCAGGCCCTGCTTCCCGTCGCGCTCCACGATGCGGTAATCCAGCGTGTCGTAACGCCCGCCCCCGGTCAGTTGTGTCAGGGCTGGGTCCAGCTTTTCTGCGTTGAGAGGCTTCCCGATGAACTTTTTCAAGTCGCGCCGGATATCCTCCTGCGCCGGCGGCTTGGTCCCTTGCACCTCAATGAATTGCGGTACAGGAGTGGTCGTCTGCTTGCGGCCGTCGCGTTCGCGCACATATTCATTCCAGCCGGCATCGTCCAGCGCAAAACCGGCCAGTAATTTCGATTTTTCCTTCGCCGCTTCATACCCCGCCTGCATGATGGGAACGTTCTTGGCGAAATCCCTCATCAGAAAATGCCCGAGCGGAACGGACACGACGGCATCCGCTTGCGCCAGCCCGCGTAGTTCGCTCTCTGAAATCACCACCCGCACTGATTGTTCCAACACACTCACCAGCGACTGAATATTTTTCGCCTCCGGCGGCTGCGTTTCAAGGTGCACGGCAATCACGATGTCCGCGCCCATCTGCCGCACCACGTCGGTCGGCAAATTGTTCACCAATCCCCCGTCAACATAAACGCGCTGACCGTCGTGCACCGGCGTAAACGCTCCTGGAATTGACATCGTCGCGCGCAGCGCCTGCGCGAGGGATCCGTCCTTGAACACAAATTGCTTCGCGCTCACCAAATCCGTGGCCACGCAGCGAAACGGCACCGGCAGGGCATCAAACGACGGCAATCCAAAGTATGGGAGCGTCTCGCGATCGATCAACAACCCGATTTGATGCCCCGCGTTCAGCCCTGCGGGAAGATACAAACCTTTCCGTAATCCCAGCACCAGCGAATTCGGATAAGACCGCTGATCCTGCTTCCGCAAAAATGACAAATCCTGATAGGGCGTCCGGTCTCGTAAAATTTCACCCCAATCAAGCCTCTCGATTAAATTCTTTATCTCCTCCGGGCTAACTCCCGTTGCGTAAAAGCCTCCGACCAGCCCGCCCATGCTGGTGCCCGCGATGTAGTCCACCGGAACGTGCTGCTCCTCGAACCACTCCAGCACCCCGATGTGCGCCAGCCCAAGCGCACCACCGCCCTCCAGGGCTACGCCAATCTTCAGGCGCTGCTTCGCCGGGGTTCGAGACTCTCCCTGCGGAGTAGCCGGCTCTTGCGCGGCGGCAAGAATGGGGAGTACAAACACCACAAGGAAGGAAAGAGCGCGGCGCATCAAGGTCCTCCGAGGAAATGTGCACAATGCAGAGCCGGAAGTTAAGTGTGTAGTAGCTTCGCACTTCCAGCAAGCCGGGACCTCGATTGAGTTTCAGAATCAGACTGATTTGTTTTCTTGCAGAATGTTCCCGCCATCCACGACCAAGGATTGGCCCGTGATGTACGAAGCCGCCGGTGAAGCCAGAAAGCAGACCGCCGCCGCAACTTCCTCAGGAGTTCCCACGCGCCCCATCGGCGTATGCAATCCCGCCACGTGCTCCGCTTCCGTCGACGACGCCGTTGCAATCCATCCCGGCGCCACTGCGTTAATCGTGATTCCGTCGAGCGCCGTCTCCAGCGCTACTGCCCGCATCATCCCGTCCATCGCCGCCTTTGCCGCCCCATAGGCGGCCGAGCCGCGATTGCTCACCAGCGGCCCGGTCACCGAAGACACATTCACGATGCGCCCGTATTTTCTCTGCGTCATGACCGGCAGCACCGCCCGCGTCATCAAAAAAGCCGTGTGCAGCGTGATCTCAATTTGGTGTCGCCAATCCGCGAATGAGCTTTCCCGCACCGTCTTTCCTGCGAGGGGACGTCCCGTTTGCGCCATCCCCGCGTTGTTGACCAGAACGTCGATCTGGGCGCTCCGCTCCATGACCATATCGATGATGTGGCGCGCCCCGTCCTCCTCGGTCAGGTCCGCGACAATGGCTAGCACGTTCTTGCCGCTCGCGTCCAGTTCCCGCGCGCGCTCGTAAATGCGTTCGGTCGTCGAGGTGACCGCGATCTGCGCGCCGGCATGCAGCAGTCTTCGTGCAATCGCAAATCCAATTCCGTCCGCGCTTCCCGCGCCAGTCACAATCGCTGTTTGCCCCTGCAGGACCTGCTCCATGTCACCTCTAGCCAGGAAATTCACTCGTCCAATCGCACTCCAGCCTTGATTGTCCGCTTCGCCCGCGCAATCTTCAGCAGTTCCGGATAAAACTGCACAAATGAATGCTCCACCGCCGCATTCTGCTCATGACATTTCCAGCATTCGTTCTTGCTGGGCATGTCCGCACTCGCTGTTTTGGTCGCGCCGTCGAAATTAAAGTATGCCCACTTATCCGCAAAGCGCGCTTCATCCTTCACTTCCACGTCCAAACCTGACAACTCCGTCTGATAGCTGCCATGTTTATTGATCGAGCCGCGCGACGTCGACCCATACACCTCGAGCACGAACATCGTTTTGTCCGGCCACTTGCCGTTGGCCACAAAGTAGTCATACGCCGCAGGCGTTACGAAAACGTTTGTGAACATCTGCATACCGCTTGGGCTCTGGCTATAGCTCATCCCGTATCCCGACGAAACGTACACCCATTTCCGATACCCTTCCGGCCGCACCAATTTCCCCTCCGCCGTAAATTGCGGCACGGCGCTCTGCGGCTGTCCCGCAGCCTTCGAGAAGTAAGCCAGGCAAACACTTGTCAGCCCGAAACCGCAAACGAGCAAAGACTTTTTCATCGTTTAATCCCTTCCATTGCGCTCCACTCACGACTATGGCGCGCCACACTATAGCGATAGACGACCTATCTGCAACTTCGTTTCCAGTCTTATCCATTTGGTCGCGCCTGTACCCGCGTTCTCTTGTCGCAAACACTTGTACCTTCTACGTTTGCATAAGGCGAGCTCGTGCCTGGTTCGCAGAAAGGAGCCGCATTATGAACGCGACCGCCACCCCCAGCAGCGGTAACCGCTCCGATGATCTGGCACCGCGCAAGGTCAGCCCCCTGCGCCTCGTGTTCCGCATCGTCCGCTGGACCACCTACGTCGCCGCGTTTATTACCCTGCTGATGGTTTTTCACACCGTGCCTCCTCCGGTCATCGCCACTAGTCCGCAAGCCGCCGCGCGTGTGGAGCAGAAAGTCGAAGCCGTCGAGCAAGCCGTTGCCAGCGGCCAGGCCGCCACGCTCCGCCTCGATCAGACAGAGTTGAACTCCTATCTCGCTTCCCATCTCGACATTTCACACACTGCTCCAACGAACGCTGCGCCCAGCGCCACTTCGACCGGAGATCTTCCCGCGCCGTCCGGCACTACCGCCGAGCAGGTCGAGCAAGTGCGCTCCTCCGTGCGCGACGTAAAAGTCGAACTCATTGATGACCGCGTCCGCGCCTACGTGGTCTTCGATGTCCACGGCAAAGACATGACACTCCAGCTCGAAGGCCGCCTCGCTGCCGCCAAAGGCTATCTCCGCTTCGAGCCCGTCAGCGGTCAGCTCGGTTCGCTGCCGATTCCTCAATCCACGCTGGAGACGGCTGTGCAAAAAATGATGGACTCGCCAGAGAATCGCGACAAGCTAAAGCTCCCAGCAGAAATCTCCGGCCTAAGAATCGAAAACGGCGAGCTCCTGGCCACCTATCGCTAATCAAGAACAACCGATAACCCGAAATTAAGGACCAGCCCCCAGGCCTCGCAAAATCTCCGCCGTGTGCTCGCCCAACATTGGCGGCGGCAAACGATAACTCACCGGCATGTCTGAAAACCTGACCGGATTTGCAATGCTGCGAACTTCGCGCAACGCCGGGTGTTCAATCTGTACAATCAATCCCCTCGCCAGTGCCTGCGCGTCGCGCAGCGCCTCCGGCACTCCGTTAATTGGCGCCGCCGGAATGCCGGCCTTTGCAAACTTCGCCAGCCATGTGTCTCGCGCTTCCGCATCGAAACGCTCCTGCAGCAGCGCAACCAATTCCGCACGATGCTCGATGCGCAGCGGGTTACTTGCGAACCGCGCTTCCCTGCCGAGCGTCGCTTCGGCCTGCAACACCTCCACGAATTTCGCCCACAGCCCTTCCGTACCTACCCCGACAACAAAGTATTTCTCGTCAGTTCCCCGAAACACCTGGTAAGGCACGATGTTCGGGTGCGCGTTTCCCCATCGCTGGGGTTCCGCATTGGCATTCAGGTAGCTGCTGCCCGCATTCGCCAGCCACGTAAGCTGCGAATCGAAAAGCGCCATATCCAAAAATTGCCCCTGGCCCGTCTTTTCGCGCGCAAACAACGCGCCAAGAATGCCCATTGCCGCGTACATCCCGCAGGTCATGTCCGCAATGGCAATTGGATAGCGCATAGGTCCGCCTTCCGGCTCGCCCGTGAAGCTCATCAATCCGGATTCCGCCTGGGCCAAAATATCGTAGCCAGGCCGCCCCGCTTTAGGTCCGCTGAACCCATATCCCGTGATGCTGCAATAGATCAGTCGCGGATGTTTTGCGCGCAGTGTTTCCGGATCAAGTCCGCGCCTTTGCAGTGAATCGAGCGACGGTTGATTGCTGACGAACACATCCGCCGATGCGATCAGCCGCTGCAGAATTTCGGCATCCCGTGCGTCGTCATAGTTGAGTGCGATCGAGCGCTTGTTTCGGTTCGCTGCCAGAAAATACGCCGATTCCCCGCCCACAAACGGCGGTCCCCAGCCGCGCGACTGATCTCCGGTGCCGGGCCGCTCGACCTTAATCACATCCGCCCCGAAATCGCCCAGCAGCATCGCGCAATAGGGGCCGGCGAGCGCTTCCGTCAACTCAATTACGCGAATCCCGTCAAGAATGCTTTTCACGCGCCAGATTATAGCCGAGCAGCAAAGAGTAACGGTCCCGAATTCAAAGATCCTCCCGAAACGGTTGCCGGCGAACTGTGATTCTTGGACTCTTTAACTCTTAAGCTCTTATACTCTTACGTTTCATGACCACCGTCGTCGGAATCGGTAGTTGCGGCATAGATTACTTCGCCATCGTTCCGCGCCTGCTCGGGCCCGAGGAAAAAATCAACGCTGAGCGCATCGAGATTCACGCCGGCGGTGTCACAGGCAACAACCTCACCCAAGTCGCGCGTCTGGGAGCCAAAGCCGGCTGGCTTGGCCTCATCGGCGACGACGAGAGTGGACGCCTGATTACCCGCGCCTTTGCGGAAGACGGTCTCGATCTTTCCGGAATCGAAGTTATCCCCGGAGAAAAATCCACTTTCACCTGGATTCCGGTCGATACCCAGGGCGAGCGGTGCATCTACATGTTCCCGAATGTGAACGGCAAATTGAGTGCCGAGCAGGTCCGCACACGTTTTGCCGGGCACATCGTCAGGGCCAGGCACTTTCACACCGAAGCCTCGCAGCTTCCGCTGCCACCAATCCGCGAAGGAATGCGCATCGCACGCGAAGCCGGCGTCCGCGTGATCTTCGATCTCGATGTTGCGCCCAGCTACTTTGCTCAAGCCCAGCTTGGCGCGGAAACCGAACTGCTCGAAGCTCTGCAACTCGTCGATGTTCTGAAGCCGTGTAAAGCCGCAGCTCGAGAGATCACTGGCGAAACTGACTACGAAAAAATGGCCGCCAAGCTTCTCGCTCTTGGCCCCAAAATCGTAGCCGTGACAATGGGTGCGGAAGGCTCCCTCCTCGCCAGCGCTAACACCATGGACCACGTTCCCGCTTTCAACGTCAGCGTTGTCGACAGCACCGGCGCCGGCGACGCCTTCATGGGCGGCCTCTCCTATGGCCTTCTGCAAGGCTGGGACCTCCCTAACGCCGCCCTCTTCGCCAACGCCTGCGCCGCACTCTGTTGCACCAAAGTGGGCGCCCGCGCGATGGGCAAGCACAGCGAAGTTCGGGCGCTAATAAAGTCTCAGCGTCCAGCCGACGCCTCGGCCTTCTGAACGCAGACCTTGAGGTTTTAGGGCGAACGAACTTCTAACTTGCACCTCGTCTAACCCGGGAACTATACTTTTACTCTCCACCAAAAATTAGGGCTTCGGGGATTCAGAAGCGCTGCTCAAGCCTCAAACGCGGCGCTGCGCTCAAGCGTCGAGGTGTGCAATCACGCGGCCCTTGATTCGGCCTTCGGTTTGAACCCGTTGGTGGAAAGGAAGGGATTTCATGAGTATCGGCCCAAAAAACGCGAATTTTTCCATAAAGGCTTCCGCAATGCCGCGCCGCGCCAAAACTCCCGCAGAAAGAGTCATGCCACCCGTTGTCTATCGACTTCCCGGAATGGATGCCGTGACTGTTCATTCAAATCTAAAATACAGTGACGTCAACAATCCATATCTGCTGATGGATGTTTACACGCCACCCGGCCTCTCAACAGGCGATCTCCGTCCGATTGTCGTTTTCATTCATGGCGGAGTGGGCGCCCAATATAAGCCAAAAGATTGGGGACTCTTTCAGTCTTGGGGACGCTTGATCGCCGCCGGCGGAATGGTCGCCGTGATGTTCACGCACCGGCTCGGCTACCCTAAGCCCTTGCTGGCGGAGTCCGCCCTCGATGTGGCTAACGCTCTGGATTACATTCGCTCCCGTGCAGATTCCTTCCACGCCGATCCTGGCCGTATTGGGCTGGTTGCCTGGTCCGGAGGCGCCCCGTTGCTGAGCACAGCAATGCGGGAAAGGCCGTCATTCGTTCGCTGCATGGTCGCGTTCTATGGATACCTTGATGTCCAGCGATCTCCATCTCACATGGAGAACGAAACTCCTGAGTCCCTGGAAGCCTTCTCGCCGATATCGCATCTTCACGGCGACGCATCCTCCATGATTCCGCTGTTTGTAGCCAGGGCAGGCCAAGACGAGGTTCCCATGATGAACGATTCCATCGACCGTTTCCTCACCGCGGCGATCGCGGCAAACTCGCCGCTGACTTACATGAACCATCCCTTTGGCGAGCACGGCTTTGATAACCAAAATGAAGGTGACCGCTCGCGCGAAATCGTCCGCAACGCCCTGGCCTTCCTGCAGACTCATTTGGGCGCCGCGATCGAGACGCAGGTTCACCGCCCCTGAGATCCGATAGACTCAAAAAGCATTGGGGTGTGCCGAGGAGGTTTGCAAGACGAAATTGACAGATGACTCTTCCGCCCCAAGGCGGCCGGACGGCCCTTTAAGCCGGTCACGCGAGATACTGCAGGGTCTGTGCGATCAGCGCAGCGGTTCCAGGATACGGATCTCCGTGAGTGTCAAATTCCATGGAGCAGTACCCGCGGTAATTGGCGCGCTTGAGGATGCCAAACGTTTTGGCCATGTCGACCCGGAACACTTGGTCTTTTTCGTTGGTTTCCATGTCCTTGACATGACAGATGCCGTAAGCGTGTTGGAACATGGCGGCGATGCCCTTGTAGGCGTATTCCTCGCGGCCCGTCGCAAGCGTATTGCAAAAGTCGGGATTGGAGTGCAACCAAGGGCTGTTCACCCTTTCAATCAACTGCACCAGGAAGAAGGGATCTTCGGTGATGGCGTTGTCGTTCTCCAGGTGCACGACGATATTTTTGGCAGCGGCATATTCGACCACGTGCTTGAGGCTGTCCGCAGCTCGGTCCAGGTCCGGCTTGGAAGCCTTGTCTTCCGCTATGTTCGTTCGCACGCAGGGTGAGCCAATCGCTACTGCTACGTCGATCCATTTCTTGCTGAAGGTTACTGCCTGATCGCGCTCCGAAGCATCCGCGGCATACGGGCTGTGGTCGCCGTCAACCGCGATGTTCACAACCGCCCCGCGCGTTTTTTCAACGGAGGCGCGAAATTTGTCCAAGTACTTGGCATCCGTCGAGCGGAAGTGCCGGTTCCAAGGCTCAACCTTGCGGATATTGAATTTCTCGCCGCAGTGAGCGGCGAAATCCTTTAGATCCATCTTCTGCGCCGCAGCGTCGTCATGCGAACCCAAAATGAAGTCACGGAACGGATACGACGCGATGGCGATGCGCTCCCGCGCCTCCGTAGGAAACAGCACATGCGGGCCGCTGTCCGCGGAAAAGGCGAGGCGCGGCCACAGCGAAGCCCCCGCCGCGGCGAGGGCGGACTGCGCAAGAAAGCGTCGTCGCGTGCTATGCAGCAAAGCGCGCACAGTCTACCAGAATCAGGCCTGAAGGGTAGCGGCGATGCTAATCAATCATCTCAAGCGCCAGGCCTCTTTGTGCGTCCGCCCCGCATCTAACCTGGCAAGTGAACCTTCGGGTCCAATCGTCTCTATGGCTGGGCAGTGCTATCGTCTTATGGCTCGCCACCGGCTCGTGCAAAGGAAGCGATTACGGCGTTTTGCAGCCCACTCCGGCGGATCTCTGTAAGTGCCTGCCCATTGAGCCGGACATCGCCGACTTTCGACATACCGCCAAGCACGTCGCCATCCCCAACATCGCCGCCCAAGAAATCGGGGTCGACACCATTTTGAGTTGGACGCAGGACACCTTCGTGGCGCCGGATGCCCCGCGAACCGGGCGTGAACTCCAAGTCTTTCACGTCGCCAGTGCCTTCGTGCAGGAGGCCAGCGTGAATGCCGCTGACTGCGACGTGCACTTCGAGATTTCGCAGACCGCGGACAAAAGTGCTCCCCGCGTCATCGTCGAGACCCCGGGGGATAGCCAATTTTGCAGCGCACGGCAAATGGTACAAGCGCAGCTCGCAAAACACGGATTCCGGTTGGATTCGCAGCATGGCGGAGAGCTGCCCCAAGCGTTGCCGACCGAGGTGCTGGGCATGGCGTTTGAGGATTTCGATCACTCGCGCGGCTCCGCGCAAGTGGCCACCATATGGGAGCTCCATCCTGCTATCGTCACCATTCCTTGATCCAACCCTGCGCCTGCCCCTATTGCTTCTCGTTTTCTCGCTTTTTGCCGCCGGAAAGCTCGGGGCCGGGCTCCGGATGCGAATACGTTCCCGTCAATTTCACTGGAATCTCCGCGCCTTTCGGTTTCTTCTTGAAAATGGCGTCGAAAGGTTTCAGGAAGATGGACTTGATCCCACCGCCTCCGACTTTCGAAAATTCCGCATCAGTCTTCAGCACTCCGTGAAAATCGATTCCTTCATTCAGCAGGTTGAAAGTTCCGTGCATGTAAGCGACGGCGCCGGGAACGGTGAAAGAGATGTTCGTCAGCGTGGCCACGCCGTCTTTCAGCTCAATGTGCCCCTTCAGGCCGGAAATCACTCGTGAGGAATCCTCCTCGTCGTCTCCCTTGTTTTTCTCTTTTTCGTCCATCTTCTTGCCTTGGGCGCGTTCGCTGAGGCCTTCCACTTTTTTCTGCGTTTCAGCCTTCGACCACCCGCTGCTGGGAAAATGGCCAGCGGCGGGCCAGCAGGACCAAGCCGATCGTCGCCAATACCAAAACCGAAACGCCTATGGCGCCAAGCCAGCGCCCTCCGCCAAGTTGAAATCGCCCGCGTTGCCGAGGGACGGGCTGTTCAACCGCGGCTGTGTGACCGTGGGACATTGCGCACAAGAGTCAGCCGGGCGGGTTAGTGGGTGCTAGATAGTTCCTTCATTTGGGTTTTTGAGCGAAGCTTGCCGGTTTCTGGGTCAAATTCCCGGAGCCATACCGCGCACGCTTCGCGCTGAGCCGCGAACTTGCGCTTGAAGCTGGGCTCGCCTTTGGATTTGATACACCAGCCAGGCACGTCATTCTCATCAAAAGTGACGCGGGCCACTTCTTCCTGGTTCTTATTGAAATAGATCAAAGTCGACGCAAGCATGGGGTCCTCGGGTGAGAGTACTGCAAACAAGGTGGCTCGCTGCGCCTTGGACCTGGCGTGCGGCCGCGCGGCTGGGGAGTCAGAAATTAGACGCTGGTAGCGGACGAAAAGGACGCTGAATACAGGGAAGCGAGTAGAAAAGGCGGTAGGCTCTAGGAACTCTCGAAAAACCAAGAACCGCCGAAGGTGCAACTCGAATGGCAACAGTCGCATTGTGATTGCTTGCGTGCGGTGAGGGTTCTCCCCGACAATATGTAGTTCCACAAGGTGCGCTTTTTTGGTTACAGCGAGTGATGCGGAAGTCCGCGGGATGTCGAGGAAGATGGGGACGCAGTTCAATTCACCCAAACGATTTGTTGCTTATTTTTCCATGGAAATCGCGCTGGAGAACGCCATGCCCAGTTACAGCGGCGGTCTGGGCGTCCTGGCGGGCGACACCATTCGCGCGGCCGCGGACGTCCGCTTGCCGATGGTGGCCGTGTCTCTTCTCTATCGAAAAGGATATTTTTCTCAGCGCCTCGCGGAGGACGGCACTCAGACCGAGGAGCCCGTCGAATGGCGAGTGGAGGATTTTCTCACCGAAGAGGATGTCCGCGTAACCGTGCCGTTGGAGAACCGCCGCATCGAGTTGCGCGCGTGGCGCTACACCGTGAAAGGGGTGCGCGGTTTTGAGGTGCCCGTCTATTTTCTGGACGCGGATTTGCCAAGCAACGCGGAGCGCGATCGCAACCTGACCGGAAGCCTATACGGGGGCGATGCCTACTACCGGCTCTGCCAGGAAGTGCTGCTGGGCATCGGCGGCGTACGCATACTGCGCGCGCTCGGCTATAACGATTTGACACGCTATCACATGAACGAGGGGCACGCGGCCCTGCTTTCCCTGGAACTGCTGGGGGAAGAAGCGGAAAAAGCGGGCCGGACGTCAATCCGCGGCGAAGACATCGAAAAGGTGCGAGGGAAGTGCGTTTTCACCACCCACACACCCGTGCCCGCCGGGCATGACCGTTTTCCGATGGAATATCTGACGCGAGTTTTTCCCGACCAGAATGGTTTTTTCGACCTAAAGGATTCCTCCTCGGCCGATCTCATGAAGCGCGTGCTCCAAGCAGAGCGCGATTTCCCCGATTTGCAGGAAGCCGCGCGCGCCGGAGCGTCGGTGAATATGACGTACCTGGCGCTGAGTCTGAGCACCTATGTCAACGGTGTCGCCAAGCTGCACGGAGAAACCTCACGGAAGATGTTTCCGCAGGTGCCCATCGAGGCGATCACCAATGGGGTTCACGCCGCTACCTGGGCTTCACCCGCGTTCCAGGAGCTCTTTGACCGCTGCATCCCCTCCTGGCGTGAGGACAATTACAGTTTGCGCACCGCGCTGGGCCTGCCGCCAGAAGAGGTCTGGTCCTCGCATCTAATTGCTAAGCACGAGCTTTTTGAAACGGTACGCAAAAAAACGGGCTTGGCTCTGGATCCCGAGGCGTTCACCATCGGCTTTGCGCGGCGAGCCACGGGATACAAACGCGCGGATTTGATTCTTTCTGATTTGGACCGCCTGCGTCAGATTGCCAAGGGCGCGGGAAAATTTCAGATTGTATACGCCGGCAAGGCCCATCCGCACGACGGCGGCGGCAAGGACATTATCCGCAGAATTTTTCAGGCCAAGAAGGCCCTGCGCAAATCCGTGTCCATTGTTTTTCTCGACGAATACAACCTCCAGGTCGGCGGGCAAATCACTTCCGGCGTGGACTTGTGGCTTAACACGCCGCAGTACCCCCTGGAAGCTTCCGGAACGAGCGGTATGAAGGCGGCGCTGAATGGCGTGCCCAGCTTGAGCATTCTGGATGGATGGTGGGTGGAAGGGCATATCGAAGGTATCACTGGCTGGTCGATCGGCGAGCCACACCCGCCGGCGTCCGCCCCGATCGCGACGGACAACGCCAGCGAAGCGCAATCGCTCTATGCCAAGCTGGAAAATATAATCTTGCCGATGTTCTATAAGGACCGCGCGCGCTACTTGAGCGTCATGCAGCACGCGATTGCCATCAATGGTTCGTTTTTCAATACGCAACGGATGGTCCAGCAATACGTCACCGACGCGTATCTGCGCTAAAACCCAGACGCTTTCATTTTCTTCAGCAATAATTTCATTTCCGCTTGCGTGCCGATACTGATGCGCACAAATCCCGGGCCGAGGTCCTTGGTGCGTTCGCGCAGCAGAATCCCCTCATGTTCCAGCCGCTGAAACAACCGGGGGCCCCCCGGTCCAAAATTTGCCAGCAGAAAGTTCCCCGCGCTTGGGAAAGTCTTCACGCCCAGATCGTGCAGCTCTCCTTCAAACCACGCCCGTATGCGATGACTTTCGCGCACATGCCGGCGGATGGCGCCGCCATCGCGTACTGCGGCCTGCGCCGCCACGAGAGCAGCCAGATTCACCGGGAATGGCGGCATAGCGCGCCGCAAGTAAGATAGGGAATCGGCGGCGGCTATGACCGCGCCAAGTCGGAGAGCCGCAAGCCCTGCGGCCTTGGAGAACGTCCGCGCGATGAACAGATGCGGGTACTTCCCGATGTACGGAACGGCTGTTACTCCGGAAAATTCAGCATAGGCCTCGTCGATGACGACGGCCGTGTTCGTCGCAATCCGCAAAATCTTCTCGATCTCGGTAACCTGCAGCAGAGTTCCCGTCGGATTATTGGGATTGGCGATGAACAGCACGCGGGGCTTCTTTTTCAGCGCGGCAAGAATGCCGGACAGCGGAAATTCCATCTCCGGCCCGTAACGCAGCGCCTCCACCCTGGCGCCCGCAATTTCCGCGTAATAGCGGTACATAGGGAACGTGGGCTCACAGGTAAGGATGCTCGACCCCGATTCCACAAAAGTGTCAAAGAAGACGCGTAGCGCATCATCGCCGCCGTTGGTGAGCATCAGTTCTTTCGACTGGACGCCAAAATGGCGTGCGAGACGCGCAGTGCTCCGCTGGTATTCGGGATACATCGCGAGCTGCTTGCCAGACATCTTTCCAAGGGCGCGGATGACTGTGGGCGAGCAGCCGGCGGTATTCTCGTTGAAGTCCAACCGCACCTTCCCTTCGCGGCCCTCGGCGGGAGCGTCGTACGTCTGGCGTTCGAGAATGGCCTTGCGCACGGGAAGATGAGCTGTCATGCAGGAAAACATAGCACAGGCGCCGCTCGCAAAGGCGCAGAGTCGTGCCGGGCCAGGGAGCCGCCGCTAGACAAAATGCGTGAAAAGGTTGTTTAGGGACTCCGCCAATGTCGGATGAGCGAAAATGGCTTCTCGCAAGATGGTGAATGGCAGACGGCCCATCATCGCCAGTTCCAGCATCGCCATGATTTCGCCGCCCTCAATCCCCAGAATGGCGGCCCCAAGAATCTGGTTGCTCTCGGCGTCAACGATGGCCTTCATGAAGCCGCGACTTTCATCAACTTCGAGCGCGCGGGCAACATATGTCAAGGGCATTTTGGCGACGCGAATTTTTTTGGTTTGCGAGCGCGCCTGCGCCTCCGTTATGCCCACGCGCCCAAGCTGCGGGTCGATGAAAACCGTGTAGGGCACGAGGCGATTCTCGGTTGTGGCGCTTCCCTTCTCGATCAGATTCGTGCGCAGAATCCGGAAATCGTCGTACGAGATGTGCGTGAACGCCGGAGGACCCTTTATGTCCCCCAGCGCGTAGATGCCCTCCACGTTAGTCTCCAGTTTTTCGTTCACCTTAATGAAGCCGCGCTCGTCTGTCGCAATTCCAGCAGCGCTGACATTCAGACTGTCCGTGTTGGGCGTGCGGCCCGTGGCTGTCAACAGGTGCGAGCCTTGAAGCGTACGCGGTTCCTTACCGGCACGAAGTGTGAGCTGAATTTGTCCGCCAGATTTAACGACGCGTTCGGACTTGGTGTTCAGCAGTACTTCGACCCCATCTTGCTTTAGGATGGCCAGCACCTCTTCGGCAACGTCCGCATCCTCGCCGACCAATAATTGCTCCCGGGAATGCACAATAGTCACGCGGCTGCCGAGCCGCCGGAACAGTTGCCCAAACTCCAGTCCAACGTAACCGCCGCCGAGCACGAGCAAATGTTCGGGAACAGAGTCCAGTTCCATGATTGAAGTGCTGTCGAGAAATGGCACATCCTTGAGGCCCTCTAACCTAGGCACCGATGGCCGCGCCCCGGCATTGATGAAAATGCGATCCGCGGAAAGTGTGCGTTGAGCTCCGTCCGTCATGCGCACGCTCACAGTTTTAGGGCCAGTGAAGCTCGCTTCCCCAAAGATCAGCTCGAGATTCGCTGTTTTTTCCAGGCGCTTTTGGCTGCCGTTGCGAAAACTATCGACAATTTCGCGCTTGCGCTGGCGCACCCGCTGCATATCGATGCGGATATCGCCGGTGTGCACACCGTAGTCCTTGCCGCGCCGAGCGAGGTACGCGACGCGGCCGCTCGCCACCATCGTCTTCGTGGGCGTGCAACCCTCATTGACGCAAGTGCCGCCAATGTGGCTTCGCTCGATGAGCGCCGTCCGCAGACCCGCCTTTGCCAGGGCGCCGCATAAAGGCGTGCCGCCCTGTCCAGAGCCGATCACGATCGCCTGGTAGTGATTAGGTGCAGTCATAGAACTCCTCGGGCGCTACATTACGAAAAGCTCGCGGATTGGGTGCGCGGTGTGTTGATTGGAAACAAGAGAAGCGGCTGCCCGCCTGCTCGCAGCCGCTAGGTCAAATTAGAATCGCGTGACGATGAACAGCGCGCCCGCAACCGCGACGATATCCTCGAGCACCGCGATGACAAAATCCGGAACCTTGAGCGCCCGCACCAGCCCGGTGCGCACCTGATAGCCTGCGAATGCTCCCGCCACGCCGCCGACCGCACCCAGGCATCCTCCGACAGCGGCAGATTGCCCGCCCGCAACCGCGACGGCCGCGCCCGAAAGTGCACCGAGAACGATCCGCGCAATCAAGGCCGGAGGCTTGGTGCGCGCGGGAGTCTTGGGAAGCTGATCCGCCACAAGCTCGACGGCCGCAAGAATCGTGAGGATCGCCACGGCAGCGGTCGACCCCATAAACGACAGTGAGGTCCCGTGAAGGTTGACCCAGCCGCGGTGCGCTGCCCAAGCAACCACAGCCGGCGCGGTCAGGGAGCGCAAGCCGGCAATAATGCCGATGCCGAACGCGAGAAACAAAACATGAGAGGGAGTCATGTGAGCAGAGCCTCTACTCGCTCGGCCCGTTTGTCAATCGAACACTTGGTTGACTTTCGCTTTTTATTCGCTATAATCGGACCCCGGTAGAGGAAACGGGAACGGCTGGCGGCTCCATTGCCTTTGGGCTCTCCCGGGCCGCCGGCCGTTTAAGAATCCCCGCTAAGTGCTTCGACCCCCCCCATTTCCGGAGCAGCGAAAAAGCCAAGTAATAGGGCGGACACACGCGCGCAGAGCCAGTTGCGGTGCAGCCTAGCCAAGCCCATACTCGGTGTATGGGCGTTCTCTTCCACCGCGGCTTCCGTTTGGCGTCCATCTGCGCACTCTCCCTTGCGGCCATGCCTGTCTCCGCGGATGAAATCCGCTTGAAAGACGGCAAGAAGCTGTACGGTGTGATCGTCGCGTACGAAGAAAACATGTTCAAGGTCAAAACTGACTTTGGATATGTGCTGGTCGAGAAGGACAAGATTGCTTCGATAATACCCAGCGCTCCCGCGGGCTCGGAAGCGCAGCCCGCTCCGAAAAATGGTGCAGACTCGTCCAAGACCAGCGCGAATGCACAGCCGAAAGCCGAGATCGCCGTTGCTTCCACCACGGACGTAACACCTTCTGCCGCCAATGCCAGCGCGAAGGCAATCATCCCGGGTGCAGGCAAGCGAGACAAAACCGACAAGACGGCGGGAAAGATCACCAGCACTGCGGTCAAGCCGGGCCTTCCCGCAAATGCGCCAACCGGCGAACCCGTTGCGCCGGCGTTAAAAGGTTCCCCCACCGCTGCTAACGCGGCCTTTCCCTCCGCAGCCTCGCAGCCTGCGCCGCCGAAAGAGCCTGAGGTTCCCGCTATCCGCGAGGATGTCCAGGGCAATCTCTACACGAACTACACGCACGGATTCCGGATGTACAAAGCGCCGAGCTGGCAGCTAATCGATGACGCGCGCAGCGCCCTTCCGAACGCGATTGTCGCCATGGGCACGTCCAACGAATCTTCGCTCATGGTGATAGGCCGCGAGAAAACAAAGGAGCCGCTGGACTCCGCGGCAGTATCGGTTGAAAGGCGGCTGCACGAGGTCTACGAAAATTATCAGCGCGCTTCGCAACGCAAAACGGTTGTCGGCGGATCGCCCGCCGTGGAGTTTCGCTATCGCGGCAAGGCCGATGAGCACGATTGGTCCGGCACGCTTGTAGTTATTAGCCGCTCCGGCGACATTTTCACCGTCCTCGGCATGACCTACGCGGACAGCGATTTGATCCAAATCCAGGAAAATGTGATTGCCAAGGCCATTGCCAGCCTCAGCTTCGACGTTCCCGAAACAAAAAAGTAAACTCCGGCAGTAAAAGCGTTTGAAAGTTAAAGGCGCGAGATTATTCCGAGCGTTCCACTACTTCACTCTCAACGTTTCCGCTCTTGCCTTTAGTCGGACGCGCCCGCGGAATGTTCCGGTGACTTGCGGTACTCGCGGATCAGCGCGATGAGCGCCTGTGCGGCGCGCGGCAGGCTGCGATCTCGCCGGTACACAAGCCCAAGTTCGCGAAACAGGTCGACCCCTTCCACGTTGAGCAGTTTCACTTCGCCGGCTTTCACCTGGTCCCGCGCAAAACTTTCGCTGATGAACGAAACGCCCGCATCCGCTCCCACAAAGCGTTTGATCATCCCGATGCTGGGCAGCTCCATGGTGACGTGAATCCGTGATCGATACGGCCTAAACAATTTGTCAAGCACCTGCCGCGTGAAGCCAGTACGCGGAAAAATGAGCGGCTGCGAAGCCACTTCCTCCAGCGTCAACTTCGAACGCTGCGCCAGGGGGTTGCGCGTGCTGACCATGAACCGCAACCGGTCGCGATGAATGTGGTGCACTTTCAAGTTCGGTGATTTCGTCGGCAAAGTAACTATGCCGACATCGATCGAGCCATCTTCGACGCGTTGCAAAATCTTGTGGCTGAAATTCCGGTAAATGCTAATGTGCACCAGCGGAAAGCGCCGCTGAAACTCCGCAAAAATATCCGGCAAAAGATACAAGCAGGTTGCTTCGTTGGCCCCGAACACCACCGGACCCTGCACGACGTTGCCGCGATCGGCAACCACTTGAACAGACTCGTCTCGCAGCCGTAGCAACTTCTCCGCGTACTCGAAAAGCACTTCCCCTGCCGGAGTCAGCTCCACGGATTTTGCAGAGCGATCCAGCAGCCGCGCATGATAAGCCTGCTCCAATTGCCGTATCTGCGCGCTCACCGCGGACTGCGAGCGAAACACTTTTTGCCCCGCGCGCGAAAAACTCTTCAGCTTGGCAACGTAGACAAATGTAGCAAGTTGGTCGAAATCCATAAGTAAATCGCTCGACGTGGATTATAGCGGAACCAATGCGTCGTGCGCGGTCGTAATCTCTTTCTAGGCATGCAGCGCTGCCTGTGAAATTGCCGGAAGCTCCGGCGCAACGAGCAGGGGCTGGCGCTGCTGCAAACGCTCCAGCACTGGCTTCCATGTGTCCGCGATCGTGCCCTGGAAATGCACGGGCTGCACGCGCACAAGCGGCAGCGCCCCTCTCTTCGACAACAAACGCGCCGCGCGTGGACTCGCGGTGAAATGATGGTGCGCTTCCAGAACGCGCCGTAGCCACAATTGCTCGTCAGATTCAATGTCCGCTAGCGCCACGAATTCGCGGTGCAGAACATCCTCAGCTTCGGCGCGCATTACGTACGCCAGTCCGCCCGTCATACCGGATCCAAAATTGAGTCCGAGCGGCCCGAGCACCAAGACCACTCCCCCGGTCATGTATTCGCATCCGTGCTGCCCGACGCCTTCGACAACCGCCAGCGCTCCGCTGTTCCGAACCCCAAAGCGCTCGCCAGCTCGCCCGGCAAGGAACAGTTGGCCAGAAGTCGCGCCATAAAGCACGGTGTTTCCCGCAAGCACATCTCCTCGACGCGAAGCCGCCGAGCCCGCGGAAATCGCAATTGTTCCGCCGGAGAGCCCTTTGCCCACGTAGTCGTTCGCTTCGCCGGATAATTTCAATGTCACACCGTCCGCCAGGAAAGCGCCGAAGCTTTGGCCCGCGGACCCCGTGAACGCCTGCGTAAACTCCTGATCGAGCCAGCGGTCCTGCGCCCGCCGCCGCATCAATTCCCCGCTCAGGCCTGTCCCCACGCTGCGATCCGAATTGTGAATCGGCTGTGGCTCGGCTTGCGGCACAATCGCGCTACTAAGGTGCAGCGAATCTTCCAGCGCAGCGGAGTGATCCGTTGGAACCTGCTGCGGCGCTACCCGCCGCGTTTCCGAAATTGGAACCACCAAGAACGCGTCCATTCCCGACCGCGTTCCCAATCGGTCATACCATCCGCGCAGTTCACTGAGTGACCGTACACCGAGTTGCGCCATCCGCTTGCGCACCTCTTCGGCCAGCGCCAGGAAGTACGCCACCACCATTTCCGGCTTGCCATTGAAACGCAGCCGCAATTTTTCGTCCTGTGTGGCAATTCCCACCGGGCAAGTGTTCAGATGACACTGTCGCGCCATCACGCAGCCAATCGCCAGCAGCGACGCCGTGCCGAAGCCAAACTCATCCGCACCAAGAATCGCCGCAATCAAAATGTCGCGAGAGAATTTCAGGCCTCCGTCCACGCGGAGAGAAAGGCGTGAACGGAGGCCCGCGCGAACCAGTGTGTCATGCGTTTCGCGCAAACCAATTTCCCACGGCAAGCCCGTGTTCTTGATCGAAGTAAGCGGCGAAGATCCCGTCCCGCCATTGTGCCCGCTGATTGTGATGACATCCGCTCCCGCTTTCGCCACGCCCGCGGCGATAATGCCTACGCCCGACCCGGACACCAGCTTCACGCCGATGCGCGCCTGCGGATTCACAGTGCGCAAATCGTGAATCAGCTGCGCCAAATCTTCGATGCTGTAAATATCATGGTGCGGAGGCGGAGAAATCAGCGGCGTCCCCGGCGTGGCGTGCCGAATGCGCGCGATATATTCCGTGACTTTGCGCGCCGGAAGCTGCCCGCCTTCCCCGGGCTTCGACCCTTGCGCCATTTTGATTTCAAGCTCCTGCGCGTGCACCAGGTAATCCGCGGTCACTCCGAATCGCCCGGAAGCCACCTGCTTGATCTTGTTCGCCGCGTTCGGCTCGCGCCGATATAGCGAAGGATCCTCGCCGCCCTCTCCCGTGTTGCTGCGCCCACCAAGCGAGTTCATCGCCAGGGCAAGCGTCCGATGCGCCTCCAGGCTTAGCGACCCCAGCGACATCGCTTGCGTGCTGAAGCGCCGCACAATCGAGTCGATAGTCTCAACTTCTTCCACCGCAACGGGAGGCGCCGGCACCGTCTCCAGCAGGTCGCGCAGGAACACCGTGCCCTGGCTCTCCGCCAGTTCCTCGAATGCGGCAAATTTCCCCGCCTCCGGCGCACGCACATGCGCGTGCATGCGCCGCACAATTTCCGGTGAATTAGCGTGAAGCTCCGCTCCTTTGCGGAACCGATACAAGCCCGCGTCCGTCAGTTCGGTAGAAGCGCCCGAAAACGCCGCGCGGTGCATGCGCAAATAGTCGCCGAGCAGGTCGTCCAAGCTCTTCTGGCCCGGAAAATCAGCAGCGTCCTCAAAAAATTCCACGCAGACCTCTTCCGACAGCCCGACAATCTCAAAAAGATGGCTGTTGCGATAGCTCGCCAGCGTCGAAACCCCCATCCTCGCCAGCACTTTGCGCAACCCTGCCACAATAGCGTCGCGCATTCGCTCCGTCCCGCCCGCCTCCAGCGATTCCGCGAACTGCTCGGCAAGATAGGGAACGACCGCGTTTGCGCCGGCAGCCACCAGCAACGCCACGTGATGCGTATCGAAAACCTGCGCCGATTCCACAATCAGCGGTACGTCCCATAATCCTTCGCGAACCATCGCCTTCCACACCGCCGCAGTCGCCAGCAGCGCCGGAAGGGCCGCGCGTTCGCTGCTGATGGCGCGATCCGAAAGGAGGAGAAGCCCCGGACGCACGCTGCCACTCAGAGGGGTAGTCAACTGAGCCAAACTGCAGCGAGCGCCCGGGACTTCGTTGGGGGCGGAAAAAGTAAAGTCAATGTTCTGTACGGGGCCGAACGTCGTAGAAAGCTCGGCGAGCTGCGCCGCGCTAATCAGCGGACTCGGCAGCACGATCCCGTTCTTCAGATGCACCGCAAGCGACATCACGTGTGATTCGCGCAGCGGATCGATCGGCGGATTGGTTACCTGCGCGAAACGTTGTTTGCAGTAGTCCCATAGCGTCCGCGGCAAATTTGAGAGAAACGCCGGCGGCGCGTCGTCCCCCATGCTCCAGTCCGCTTCTTTTCCTTGAACCAACGCCGAAAACAGAATTTTGAATTGGTCTTCAGTCCAGCCCGCCGCCGCAGCCATGCGCTCCGGACGCTCCACGCTTGCAGCCGCCGCAGCGCCCGAGACACTGAGCTGCCGTACGACCGGCAGCGAGCTGCGCGATTGCAGCGTAGCCAGCCTTTTCAGGATCTCCCGATAGCGAAAAACAGCTCCCGTCGCCGGATTCGCCAGGATCATTTCGCCAGGGCCGAGCCGCTGGCGCTCCGCGATGCGCGACTCCTCCAGATCGATAATGCCCACCTCGGATCCTGCAATAAGCAATCCATCGTGGGTCAGCGTGTAGCGCAGCGGTCGCAACCCGTTGCGATCCAGCTTCGCTCCAACAAACTGCCCGTCGGAGAAAACCAGCGCTGCCGGGCCATCCCACGGCTCGCCGTGCTCCGACAAGGACGCCAGCGCCGCCCGAACATCGCGCGAAAGCAGCGGATCATTTTCAAACGCAGGCGGCACCATCGAGAGCATCGCCGCGTCCGCGGAAAATCCTTCCAGCAGTTTCAACTCAAATCCATTGTCGAAGCTCGCCGAATCGCTGACGTTTTCCTCGAGAAGCTGCAGCCACGGGCCAGCGGTAAGCTTCGCCCGAACCTCCCGTTCTTTAGCGCGGAGCCAGCGGCGATTGGAAACAATCGTGTTGATTTCGCCGTTGTGCGCCACGTACCGGAACGGCTGCGCCAGATGCCACGACGGCTGCGTGTTGGTCGAATACCGCTGGTGAAAAACAGCAAAAGTCGTGGCGAAGGCTGGATCGCGTAAATCTTCGTAGAACTGCGGAAACTGCCACGGTGTCAGTAACCCCTTGTAAACCACCGTCTGCGAAGAAAGCGAGCAGATGTAACAGCGCGCTGGCAAAAGTGACTCGGCGCGTTTGCGCAGCACTGCCAGTCGCCATTCAAACCGGGCCGCCCCACGCGCCGGATGAAACAGCTCAACGAAGAACTGCCAGGTTTCCGGCATCGTCTCGAGCGCTAGCCGCCCCAGCGAATGGGTGTTCACCGGAACGCGTCGCCACCCCAGCACCCGCAGCCGCTCCACATCCGCAGCCGCTTCTATAGCAGCGCGAGCATCAGCCGCCGAGCCGGCAGGGAAAAAAGCAAAACCCAGCCCGAAGACCTCCGGAAGCGCGATCCCCTGCTCCTGCGCCTGTGCGCGAAAGAAAGCCTCCGGAATGGAGGTCAGCAGCCCCGCACCGTCTCCGCTGGCGCCATCCGCGTCGACACCGCCGCGGTGCGTCAAGCGCTCCAGCGCCGTCAATGCATGCTCAATGATGTCGTGATTCGGTGCGCCGCCAAGGCGAGCGATAAAGCCTGTTCCGCAGGCGTCGTGATCTGGGTGTCCCCAATTGGGGTGAGGGCACATGGTTGTTTATCGAACGCGGAGGGCCTGCTTGTACAACGCAGAATTTGCATTCGACAAATCGAATTTTGTGCGGCAGCCCTGCAGACGCTGGATTGTTAGAACTTTGTGACTTCCGAGAAGTGAAAATCGCGGACTTTCATCGCCGGAACGACCATCTCGAAAGCCTCCTCACCGGTTGCCCGGACCGCCGGTCCAAGCATCTCGACATTGCGCAGCATCTCCAGAATCGACTGGTTAAACCGGAAATTGCGCGCCGCCGAAGTCACCCGTCCCTTTTCCACCAAGAACAGCCCGTCCCGGGTCATTCCGGTCATGATTTTTTCGTAGGGATCGACTTCGCGGATGTACCACAGCCGCGTCACCAGCAGCCCCCGCTCGGTCGAAGCAATCATTTCCTCCAGCGATGACTTGCCGCCCGAAAAGACCAAGTTCATTGGCGCTTCGCCGTATTCGTTAGGCAGCATAAAGCCGTGGCCGGTTGGCTTCTTCCTTGCCAGTTTCGCGGAAGCCCGCGAATACACCAGGTTCTTAGGCACGCCGCAATCCACCAGCAGCACTCGCTGCCGCGGTATGCCTTCGCCATCGTAGGGAACGCCAAGCTGCAATGGATGGTAGACGTCGTCCACAATGCCGATGTTCTTGCCGAACACCTGCTTGCCCATGCGCTCGTTAAAGCAAGACCGCTTGTCCCGCACCGCCGTCGCCGCGAAGTCATAAAAGAGAAAGCCCACCAGGTCGAGCACGGCTGCCGGCTCCAGAATCACCGTGTACCGGCCCGGCGCAAGCTCGTGCGCGTCGGTGGCGCGATGCGCCTTATCGCTCGCGCGTTCCGCCAATCGCTGCGGATCGATGTCAGAGACGTCTGCAGCATTTTCCTTGGCCCAGCTTGCCGCCGAGCCTTCCTGCATGGTGATGGAAAACACCGCGTGCGTATCTCGGTACGCCGCAAACAGGCCGCGCGAATTCCCCATCGCGCTTTGCGACTGCGCGCTCGAGAAAATGCCCGCAGCCGTCTGGCCTTTTTTGATCGCCAGATCGCAAGTCTGCCGCACCGCACGCGCGCGATCTTCCGGCGTCAGTGCCGCGGTCCGCTTGATGAAACGGTTAACCTTGCGGTAGCGCTGCTTCCCGGGCATCGGCAGTAAATGTGGATTTTTCGGCTGGCTATGCGCCAAGGAAAGACACGCCTCGATGGCCGCACGTAGCGAATCTTCATCTGTCCGATTCGTCGTGGCTCGCGCGGTGCGCTGGTCCACCTGCGTTCGAACCGACACGTTCACCTTGTGCTCCGCCACATTTTGGTGAATGCCGTTATTGGCAAAGCGCGTCAGCGCGCTAATAGTTTCATCGACGTGTACTTCCGTCTCCGCAACGCCAATAGATTTAGCCAGCCGCAGCACCGTATCGACGATGCCCCGAAGATAGCGCTCCGGAAACAGTTGCTGCCTGGGGGCTGCAGCCGGGTTAGATTTACGCGCTGCGCTCATTGTTTGGAAAACGCCGTCCCAATCCGCACGTTGCGAAACCGCGAAGGCGAAGCCCCATGGCCAGTTCCCATGGTCTGCATCGGCTGGCCCTTCCCGCAATTCGGCGTGCCCCAAAGCGTCCAATGTTCGCGCTTGCAAATCGCGTCGCACGAATTCCAGAACTCCGTCGTAATTCCGCTGTAGCTCGGATTCTTCAACATCCGGCCGCGCTTTCCATCCTTGATCTCCCAGCTAATTTCCGTCGAAAACTGAAACTGATACCGCCGGTCATCGATGGACCACGAACGATTCGTCTCCATCAGAATCCCATCGTCAGTATCTGTTATCAGGTCATCGAATGACCACGTTCCCGGCAGCAGGCTCACATTAGTCATTCGAATGATCGGCAAACGATTCCAGCTTTCCGTGCGCATCGTTCCGGAAGAGCGATTGAGCCCGATGAGGTGCGCCGTCTCGCGATTGGAAAGATACCCACGGAACTGCCCAGCCTTGATGATGTCGGTACACTGCGCTGGCACGCCCTCATCATCGTACGCGAATGTCCCTAGCCCCTGTCCGTGATCGAGCCGCGCGTCGGCAACCACGTTCACAATGTCGGACGCGTAGCGAAGTTTGTTGAGCTTATCCAAGGTAAGAAAACTCGTGCCCGCGAAATTCGCTTCCTGCCCCAGCACACGATCCAGCTCAATCGGATGCCCCACCGATTCATGAATCTGCAAACCCAACTGGCTTCCGCCCAAAATCAGCGTCCCCGTTTTTTGCGGGCACTGCGCCGCCGCATGCAATGCCACCGCTTCTTCGGCAATCAGCGGCGCATGTTTCAGTAAATCGAGCGACTCCACCAGCTCATACCCTTGCAACGCATGCTGTCCGCCAAAACTGTTCGGGTACGACCGCTTCTGGATTTCGTCGCCCTGAAATGAAGTGGCCACAATCCCGCAGCCGGTAATCACTTTTCTCTGGTGAATGCGCGAACCGATACTCGAGGCAAACCACGAATCAATCTTCCGAAACTGCATGTCCGTCTCGGTGAGCGTCACGCCTTTAACGCGTCGCATTTCTGCGTCCGCCGCAAGCAGCAACGCCAATTGCGTTTCCAACGGAATTTCGAACGGGTCCTTTCGAAACGGGCTCTGCCAGCTATCGACGTACGCATCTTCCGGCGCCATCACCACGTCTTCGCGCTTCGCTAGCGCCGAAGCCTTCGCGATCGACAGCGCCTGCGCCGCGCACGCCGCCACACCATCCCGCGTCAACCGGTCCGTGGAAGCAAATCCCCAAGCGCCATTCGCCAGTACGCGAATTCCAATTCCAATCGACTCCGACTGCGCCAGCGTCCCAACTTCCCCGTTCTTTGTGGTCAAGTCGCGCTGCCGCAAGTGCATCACGCGCACGTCCGCGTAAGAAGCTCCTCGGATTTTTGCAGTGTCGAGCGCTGCGGTGGCCAGATCGTACATGCGGAAGAAAGAGGCTCCAGAATCTCTAGTTGTCACCCTTCGCAGGTGGCACGTCTATGATGTCATCGAGCACGAATTGGTGTCCATCCCAGCGATAACCGAATTCTCGCTCGCCCCCTTCGGCGCAATTGTTACATGCGTTTTCATCCGTATAGACGGGATAAATCTCCAGCAGCCGACCGTTTCTGATCTCCAGCCTTATGTGTCCCCGTAAGCCTCCATAAAGATTTTGACGGCCCTTAAACTGTTTTCGTTCTCCTTCGATTGGGAGCGCGATGATCTGGTCGTCTGGCATCATCTTCAGAACACCAAAAAAGTCCACGCCTGCCGTGCCTGACATACACGTAAATCCCTCATAAACAGCCTCCTCCTGCCCGTCGCCATCGAGGTCCGCGTATTGAAATGGCGGAAGGCTTCGAATCGGTTTCTGTCCCTCGCCGCACTCAGTCTCGAGATCGGTCAAGTCGGGCTGCACTTCGCCGTAGTGCGCGCTGAGAAACTCCGTCAGATTGGCCGCGCGAATACCTTTGCCCTCCTCCGCTGGTTCCCTTTTTCCTTCAGTTTGCGTTGCGGCAGTTTGCGATGTTGCGCCTGGAAAGTGTTTCTTCCGTTCACCAGCGCATTTGGTTGCGTCGACCGTCAAGTCTGAACCGGAAGCACTCGCGAACCCGCAGGGGACCTGAAGCTCAACCGTGAATTTCAGCCACTCAATGGACGCGAAGTCACCGTCACCAGCGGATGCAGTCACGCGCGAGTCCAAGACTCTTAGCCGCCCTTAGCAACAGACCACCTCCGGAGAGCGTGACCTGCGTCCTGCGATTCCCTATCGAACTCCTCTAGGGTCTTTTTCTCTGACGGCGGATGCGACATGACGGCCAATTCGACCAGGTTTGCCGCTCGCTTGAATTGCTCCTCGTTCAGAACAAAGTTGAAGTCCCTCGGCGAATACTCAACCGCTTCACGCGCGCTCGTTCCGTATGATGTGTCAAGATCCCGAACATTGTAGAAACGATAGGGAGGAGTGACAACCCAGATGTATTCGCGTTGTCCCGTTCCGTCCTGCGCTTCAGGAATAACTTCAATCGTCCACCCGGACTGAGCAGTCTTAGGATTTAAACGGAACAACAGTTTCTCGCTGAATTTCCGCTCGAATGTTTGCCCTGAAGAGACCTCGCCGGCATACGAGAGGCGAACGCATCGTGCTTCACCGAAAGGACTATCCACTGTTCCGCAGCCGGTTTGTTGGGCGGGAGGCGCCTGGAAGAGGTCTGCTCCTAAGACGGGAAGAACAAACGTGATCAGGAGCAGCGCTACGCTCCTCAGACTGAGTAGCTGCAACCTCGCCGTGGAAGAGCGTTGCATTGTTGTTCGCCAAACAGTCTGGGTAAAAAATCCTGCGAATTAGGTGCCTTCTTGCCAGGAGGCGAGATAGCGCTCTTGCTCCGGTGTGAGTTTATCCAGCTTGTGGCCCATGGATTCGAGCTTCAGCCGCGCGATTTCGCGGTCGAGGTGTTCCGGCACGACGTACACTTGCGGTTTCAGCGTCTTGTAATTTTTCAACAGATATTCCGCTGAGAGAGCTTGGTTCGCAAAGCTCATGTCCATCACCGCGGCCGGATGGCCTTCCGCCGTGGCCAAATTCACCAGGCGGCCTTCGCCCAGCAAATACACTTTGCGTCCGCCCTTTAGCACATATTCATCAACCAGCGGCCGCACTTCCCTCTTGCCGCTGGACAATTTCTCCAACGCAGGAATATCAATTTCCACGTTGAAATGGCCCGAGTTGCAAACCACTGCGCCACTCTTCAGCACTTCAAAATGCTCGGCGCGAATCACGCTCTTGTTCCCAGTCACGGTGATGAAAACGTCGCCTTCTTTTGCGGCATCCGCCATCGGCATCACGCGGAAGCCATCCATCGCTGCCTCGATGCCCTTGGTCGGATCAATTTCCGTTATGATGACGTCCGCGCCGTGCCCCTTCGCGCGCATCGCGATGCCGCGCCCGCACCAGCCGTACCCCGCAACCACTACCTTCAGCCCGGCGAGCAGGAGATTTGTAGCGCGAATCACTCCGTCCAGCGTCGACTGCCCCGTGCCGTAGCGATTGTCGAAGAAATGTTTAGTCTGCGCGTCGTTCACCGCGATAATCGGATACTTCAGCGTGCCATCCTTGGCCATCGCGCGCAGCCGAATCACGCCCGTGGTCGTCTCTTCCGTGCCAGCAATGACATTCGGCACTAGGTCGGTGCGCTTGGTCAGCAGCATGGTCACCAAGTCCGCGCCATCGTCCATGGTGAACTGCGGTTTGTGCTCCAGCGCCGCGCTCAGGTGCGAGTAGTAAGTCTGATTGTCCTCGCCCTTGATGGCGTAAGTGGGAATATTGAAATCGCGGTTCAGCGAAGCCGCCACTTCATCCTGCGTGGAAAGCGGATTCGACGCGCACAGAACTACTTCCGCGCCTCCGTCACGCAAGGTAATCGCCAGGTTTGCAGTTTCGCTCGTCACGTGCAGGCAAGCCGAAGCGCGCAATCCCTTTAGCGGCTGCTCCTTCGCAAAACGCTTGCGAATGATCTCAAGCACGGGCATCTGCTGCGCCGCCCATTCGATTTTGCGCTTGCCGGCATCCGCCAGCGAAATATCCTTTACATCGCCTTTTTTCATTTCCGCGATAGCCAAAGTGATGCTCCTAAAATTTGAGATTCCTAACGTCAACGCTGAAACGGCGATTTGTGTCGGCTATGTCGAAATTATGCGAGGCTCTACGCTCGCGCGCCCACTTCGATGCCCGCGCTGGAGCTCGCACCCAAGCCCGCGGCTTTGCGCAGAGCGGCAGCGCGATCCGTGCGCTCCCACGTGAAGCCCGGGCCGCTGCGCCCAAAATGCCCGTACGCCGCGGTGGGCTTGTAAATCGGGCGGCGCAAATCCAGCGCCTCGATAATTCCCTTCGGCGTCAGCGGAAAATTCTCACGTACTAGCGCGGTAATGCGCTCTTCCGGAACGTTCTCCGTGCCAAACCCATCGACCATCACGGAAACCGGCTCCGCCACTCCAATCGCATAGGCTAGCTGCAGTTCCGCCTTGCGCGCCAAACCCGCAGACACAATATTCTTCGCGATGTACCGCGCCATGTAGCAAGCCGAGCGGTCCACCTTGGAAGGATCCTTGCCGGAAAACGCGCCGCCGCCATGACGGCTGTAGCCGCCGTAGCTGTCCACGATGATTTTGCGCCCCGTCAATCCCGCGTCGCCCATGGGCCCGCCAATGACAAAGCGTCCCGTAGGATTGATGTGGTACTTCGTGTTGCGATCGAGCATGGATGCAGGCACGATCGGGCGAATGACGAGCTCCATGACCGCTTCGTGCAGATTCGCCGTGGAAACCTTCTCATCGTGCTGCGTCGAAATCACCACGGTGTCCACGCGCACCGGACGTCCATTGCGGTATTCGACTGTGACTTGGGATTTTCCGTCGGGACGAAGGAAACCAACTTTCTTGGACTTGCGAACTTCGGAGAGGCGCTGCGTAAGGCGGTGGGCCAGTTGGATGGGCATGGGCATTAGTTCGTCGGTTTCGTCGCAAGCGAAACCAAACATCAACCCTTGGTCACCCGCCCCGCCGGTATCTACGCCCATGGCGATGTCCGGCGACTGGCGCTTCACGGTGCACATGACCGCGCATGTATAACCGTCGTAGCCGTAAGTCGCGTCGTCATAGCCGACGCCGCGAATCGTGTCGCGCACCAAGTCGTCGTAATCCACGTGCGCGCTGGTGGTGATTTCTCCGGCGACCACGGCCAAGCCGGTGGTCACCAGCGTCTCGCACGCGACGCGGCCCTTGGGATCCTGCCGCATCACTTCATCGAGAACGGCATCCGATATTTGATCAGCAATCTTGTCGGGATGGCCTTCGGTGACAGATTCGGAGGTGAATAGGAAATTGCGTAATCCTTCGCTCAAAAGGGGTCTCCTTTTTCAATGTCTCGCTGCGAAGCGGCAAGCGCGGTCCGCAGGGGCACAGCCCTGCTACATCAGTGTTTTTTGCGCGACGCAAGTAACTTTACAAAGCTACCACCCCGCCCTGCAAGAATCAACGCATTGAATTAAATGGCGTTATTCCGGGGTTGAACAGCGAAATCCTGCATTAAACGGCGATGCGCCTCGGTTGCAAGCGGCTTGACCCGCCGGCCGCTACCCAGCCGAGCACCCATAAATCAAGCCTTGATTCGGCGTGCTACCCCTCGGTTCAGGCACGATATTGCCGATTCTACGGTGAACGCCGGATTAAACCTGCGCGGCGATCGCCAAAAAATTGAAAGTTGCGCGGCACGCATTGCCAATGGAGGAGCAATGAGCAAAAACGGGAACCGCAATGGCCTCGCCGATCCCTCTCGCCTGAGACCGGTCGACAAAGATGACAATGAAGTTGTGCGCGTCATCATCGAGACTCCCAAAGGCAGCCGCAACAAATATGCTTTCGACCAAGACGAAAGAGCATTCACGCTGAAAAGAGTTTTGCCGGCGGGCATGGCCTTTCCGCACGATTTCGGCTTCGTGCCTTCCACCCTGGCGGAAGATGGCGACCCGATGGATGTGCTTGTGCTGGATGGACGAGCCAGCCTTTCCTGGCTGCGTGGTGAAATGCCGCCTGGTTGGAGTGATCGAAGGCGAGCAGGAAGACAAGAAGAAAACGGTGCGCAATGATCGAATCGTCGCCGTGGAGATTGAAAACCACCAGTGGGCGCACATCGAACACATAGACGACCTGGGGAAGCAGTTTGTGCGCGAACTGGAAGAGTTCTTCGTCAATTTCCACGACCTGGTCGGCAAAAAATATCGCATCCTCGATGTGCGCGGCCCCGGACAAGCACGTCGCTGCGTCGAAGCCGGAAGAAAGGCGCTCACCGCCAAGAAATCTTGACCTTTCTCGTTTCCCTCATCGCGGCTTCACCGATGGTTTGTGGCGCTAAGTTCCACAGGGCACCCCCCACCCCGGGTGTCTTGCAAAAAGAGGCTGGAAGTTGTTCGTTGCAGGTGGCGGCGAATCCACCACGGCGCGGTCACGCGGCGGCGGAGTCGTCGTCGTCGGGCTGGACCTCGAGCTTGCCTTTGGCCTTCTTGGCCATTAGGTAGGAGCGCATGAAGGGGTCGAGGTCGCCGTCGAGGACGCGGTCGACATCGCCGACGACGAATTTGGTGCGATGATCCTTGATCTGGCGATAGGGCTGCATGACGTAGGAGCGGATCTGGCTGCCGAAAGAAATGTCCATCTTGGTTTCGTCGAGCCTGTCGGTTTCCGCCTGGCGCTTTTGGATTTCGAGATCGTAGAGGCGGGAGCGAAGCATCTTCATGGCTAGCTCGCGATTTTTGTGCTGGCTGCGTTCGACCTGGCAGCCGACGACGATTCCGGTGGGAATGTGCGTGATGCGCACGGCGGTCTCGACTTTGTTGACGTTCTGGCCGCCCTTGCCGCCGGAGCGGAAGGTGTCGACGCGCAAATCCTCCGGGCGGATGTTAATTTCGATTTTGTCGTCGACTTCGGGAATGACGAAGACGGAGGCGAAGGAAGTGTGGCGGCGCGCGGCCTGGTCAAACGGAGAGATGCGGACGAGGCGATGCACCCCGGCTTCTCCGACGAGCATCCCGTACGCGCTTTCGCCAGCAAACTGGATGGTGGCGTTTTTTATGCCGGCTTCTTCGCCGGGAGTTTCGTCGAGGACGATGGCGCTCATGCCTTTGCGCTCGGCCCAGCGAAGATACATGCGCAGCAGAATGGCGGCCCAGTCCTGCGATTCGGTGCCGCCGGCGCCGGGCTTGATGGTCATGATGGCGTTGAGATGATCGTTTTCGCCGGAGAGCAGCGTTTTCGTTTCCAGTTCGGCGATGTAGTTTTCGGCATTGTTGAGTTCGCGGTCGAGCTCTTTGAGCAGATCAATGCGCTGCTCGGCGTTGGTTTCTTCTTGCGCGAGATGGATGTAGGTGTCGAGATCGCCGGAAAGCGAAGTGAGCTTTTCGTCGGCGGCGACTTGGTCTTCGGAACGTTTGCGATCGCGCAGCAGGGATTGCGCGGCTTCCTGATTGTTCCAGAAATCGGGCTGAGCGATGCGGGCTTCGAGGGATTTCAGGCGCTCGCGATGTGGCGCGGCGTCAAAGATAGCTCCGGATCATCGTGATGCGCGGCTTGAGGAGTTCGTAGCGATGCTGGAGGTCTTCGAGAATCATGAGATGAGAGCGCGCGTACGTTAAGAGGTTCCTCGGCGGGCCTTCCTACGTCTGGGTAAACTAAAGCCCGTTAGCGATCGGACCTTATGTCGAACCTAAAGGTCCGACCCCCAAAACCCGAATCGCTAAGTGCTGCTGGTGGCCAGCGACGGCGGAATTTCCGCAATCGGCATCAGGAGCTCCTCGCGCGCAGTGGTTCCTTTCCGAAAAGTTAAGGCTAACAGAATACCGGAAACGAGGACGCAGAGCCAAGCGCACCAGTCGCCGAAGCGAGTGTAGAGGGTTTCATCTGTGCGAAAGTCGTAGGGCAAATCGACAGCAGCGCGCACGTCGGGAGGAAGCGGGCTGAAGACGCGGCCGTAGGGATCGACGCTGACGGTGAAGCCATTGTTGGTGACGCGGAGGAGCCAGCGGCGATTTTCGACGGCGCGGACGCGGGCCATGCGGAGATGCTGTTCGGCAGCGGCGGAGCGGCCGAACCAGCCGTCGTTGGAAATGTTGACCAAAAGGTCCGCGCCGGCGGCGGCGAAGCGGCGAACTTCTCCTGGGAAGATCGCTTCGTAACAAATGAAGGTGCCGAAAGTGTAGCCGCCGGGGAGAGGCGCGACGGAATATTTGCTGCCCTTGCGGAAGCCGCCGACTTCATCAGAGAGGCTGGCCACAACGCGATGAATCAATGGGAAGGGCTCGTATTCGCCGAAGGGAACGAGGTGAACTTTGTCATAGGTGAAAATCTTTTGCCCCTGTGGGTCAAGCAGAATGGCGCTGTTGTAGGGAGCGAGGGCGGCGTGCTCGCCGGCGGATGATTCGGGCGCGGGCTCCCACTCGATCACTCCGGCTAGGAAGGGATGCTGAAAATGAATGGCGAGCAGCGAAGCGCGGCGGGCGAACCGGGAATCCTCAAAGGAAAAGGGCGCGGGCGCTTCCGGCCAAATGAGAAGGTCGGCGGGGTGATTAGAAGGCGCGAGGCTGAGCTGCTCGATTTCGTCGAGATCGCGAGTGTGAGTCTGAAACCAGTCCCGCGGATAGACCGGCGACTCAGGGAAATTCGGTTGGACGGCGCGGGCGTAATGATTGGCGGAAGTTCGCGGGACGAAACGCGAGCCGATGGCCATGACGGCGAGAATGAGAACAGCGCCAGCGGCGAGGACCACGGCGCGAACTTTGGGCGGCGGCGCGGGAGCCAGAATCGTCCAGGCAAGGAGCGCGTTGAAGGCGGCGACTGCGAAGGAGAGGCCCCAGATTCCGGTGATCGCGGTGAGCTGGAGAAGCGCGAGATTCCCGGAGGCGGGATAGCCGAGCAGATTCCAGGGAAAACTGATTTCGGGGAGATGCGCGCGGAGGAATTCGAAGGTGACCCATAGAAACGGCGCGCCGATGCAGGCGAGCGCGAGGCTGCGCTGGGTCAGCCGGCGAACGCACCATGCGAATGTGCCAGTGAGCATGCCCCAGACAGCAGCGATCAGAAGCAGAATCGCCCAGCCGCCCACGCGGGAGAGGCCGCCGTGAACGGCGAGCACGGTGGCAATCCAGGGCACGGACGTCAGAACGAAAAAGAGCGCGTGGACGAAGCCGCAAGCGAAGGCGATGCGCGGTCGCGCGTCCAAAATGACGACGAGGAGGAGGCCGATGCACATCCAGGAGTAGATGCTGAAATAAAATCCTGTATACGAAAGAGACAAAGCGGCGCCGGAAACGGCGGCGCAGACCAAACGGAAAGCGGCTGGAGTGGCCGGTCCCGGATACGGAGGAAGAAAATGAGTCCAGGAACGCAGCGGCATCAATGCTTCACAATAGCCTTGAAGCCGGCGCCCTCGAGGCCTTTCCTGGCGGCGTCCGCGGATTTCTGGTCGGCGTAGGGGCCAACCTGCACACGGTAATATTTGTCGCCCTGCGGAGAAACGATGAAGGCAGGGAACTTTTTCTTTTGCAGGTGAGAGGCAAGGCTCATGGCATCGGATTCGCGGCGAAGCGCGGCGACTTGCAATGTGTAGGAATTGGCGGGAATCGCGGGCCCGGCGGTGATTTTTCCGTTCTTGCCTTTTGCGGAGGCCGCGACGGTGCGCGGAGAGGGGGCGGGCGCGGACCACGCAGGCTTTAGATTATCGTCCGGCGAAGAAGATTTGCCGGCGTTGTAGAAACTCCAGTCGGAGTTGGGTTGGGAATTGTCGGTGGCGGGATCGGAATCGCGGCGCGCGTCCTTGGAATGCTTTCCGGCAGGATCGGATTTGGGAGCGACGGGGGCGGGCTGCAGAGTGCGCGGATTCGAAGCGGCGCGCACCTGGCCGTCATATTGATTACGGCCCATGACGTAGCCCAGAGTGAAGAAAACGCCGGAGAACACCAGCATCAACATGAACAGGCCGATGACGTGCCTACTCTCGAGCACGCGCTCGCCGACTCCCCCGCGTCTACCTCCCGATGCCATTCTTACTTTTGCTGTCCCCCTAACGATTGCACCCAACTGTTAATAATATCGATGGGCAGCGGAAACACAACCGTTGTGTTCTTCTCAACACCTATTTCAGTAAGGGTCTGGAGATAGCGGAGCTGGATGGCGGAGCGTTGCGTCTCGAGAACCTTGGCGGCTTCAGCCAATTTCGAGGAAGCCTGGAACTCGCCATCCGCGTGGATAATTTTTGCGCGGCGCTCGCGTTCGGCTTCGGCCTGGCGGGCGATGGCGCGCTGCATCTGCTCGGGGATGTCGACTTGCTTCACTTCCACTTTGCTGACTTTAATGCCCCAAGGCTCGGTTTCCGTGTCGAGAATGACCTGCAGCTTGGCGTTGACTTTGTCGCGCTGGGCGAGGATTTCGTCGAGCTCGAATTGGCCGACGACGCTGCGGATGGTGGTCTGCGCGAGCTGGGAGGTAGCGTATTGGTAGTTCTGCACCTGCGAGAGCGCGAGATTGGCGTCGACGATGCGGAAATAACAGACGGCGTTCACTTTCACGGAGATGTTGTCGCGCGTGATGATGTCCTGCGGCGGGACGTCCAGCGTTTCGATGCGCATGCTCATGCGCGTGAGCGTTTCGATGGGCCAGAAGACGAGGTTGAGGCCGGCGCCTTTCGCTTGCGGCATCATACGGCCGAGGCGGAGGACCACGCCGCGCTCCCACTCTTTGATAACGTAGAGGGAATTCCAGAACCAGATGAGCACGAAGCCGATGACGACGAGCGTACCGATGCTGAACTCGAACATGTGTTCCTCCTAATCCAGGCGACTCAATCTAACTCATTGGCCGGAGTTTGGTGCTGAAAAAATGGCACGACGATCGCGCGCAGCTACGCTACCGGTTCCACGTAGAGCTTCAGCCCTTCCATTCTTACCACGCGTACGGATTTACCTTCGGGCACGGGCTGATTCGAGAATGCGCGCCAGAGTTCGCCGTGAATGCGAATCATGCCTTCGGCACCGTCGGCCAACGGAGTGATAACAATTCCTTGCGCGTTGATCATTTCTTCGCGGCCGGTTTGCGTTTTCCAGTTGCGGGAACGCAGAACAAGCCGCATCAAGAAGATGGTTAGTGCGGCGAAAGGCAGGGTAACGGCGAGAGCGACGCCGAGGCTGACGCCGCCGGCGGTGAGCGGCGAGCGGATCAGGAACATTGCGCCGAGAAGCATGGAGACGATGCCGCCAGCGGCGAGCACGCCGTGACTGGTGAATTTGGCTTCGAGAATGAAGAGCGCGAGGGCGAGGACGATTAGGAATACGCCGGCGAGATTCACGGGAAGGATGTGCATGGCGTAGAGAGCGAGGACCAGACAGATGCCTCCGATGACACCAGGCGCGACCACGCCAGGATGAGTGAACTCCGTATAGAGGCCGAGAACGCCGAGAATCAGAAGGATGAAGAAGATGTCCGGCTCAACGATGCGTGCCAGAAATTTCTGGCGTGCCGAGAGTTTGAAGGGCACGCGGACGGGATTTGCGAGCGCGAGTTTTGTTTTGGAGCCGTCGAAGCGTGCGATCTGGCGGCCGTCAAGCTGGCGAAGGAGGTCGTCTTCGGAATTGGCGACAAGGTCGATGAGCTTGCCGTCGAGAGCTTCTCTTTCGGTGAAGGCGCGGGCTTCGGTTACGGCAGTTTCGGCCAGCGACGGATTGCGTCCGCGTTTTTCCGCGAAGCTGCGCAGAAACGCAGTGGCGTCATTGGTGATTTTGCGGCGCAGCGTTTCGTCAATGGCGACGGGGTACGCGCCAATTCCGATCAACGGAGAAGCCGCGCCGGTGTGCGTGGCGGGCGCCATGGCAGCGATATCCGCGGAAAGAAGAATGAAGAAACCCGCGGAAGCAGCGCGCGCGCCGGTGGGGTAAACGTAGACAGCGACGGGAACGGACGAATTCAAAATGTGCTGGATGATGTCCTTCATGGAGTCGCTGAGGCCGCCCGGAGTGTCCATGGTGATCAGAATGAGCGAGGCGTGGCGATTTGCGGCGTCGGTGATGCCTTCATCGATGTAGGTGGCGAGGATGGGCTCGACTTCGCCGTCGAGTCTTAACTCCAGTATGACGGGATTGGGCGCATACTCGTCAGCGGACGCCGAAGGAAAAAGCGAAAACAGGGTAACGCTGCACAGACCGGCGAGAATGAGTCTGCGCGGCCGCACAAAATCGAAGAGAACGCGGCGTCGCTTCATTGCGCGCCTCCGTTGGGCTTGGAGTTTTGGAGATGTTCAAGCAATTGTTTGGCTTCCGGGTAGTTGGGTGCAAGCTGCAAGGCGCGCTGCGCCTCAGCACGCGCCAGATCGGGTTTTTTCTGCTCGAGGTAGATGCGGGCGAGCATGGTGCGAACCAGCGCGGAGTCGCGAGCCGCGAGCGAAGCCTGGAGTTCCTTGACCGCGTCATCGAGCTTGCCGCGCCGATGATGGATTTCGGCAAGGCCACGGTGAGCGGCGGCGTTCGCAGGCTCGGCACGCAAAACACCGAGAAATTCGTTTTCGGCTGAATCGAGGCGGCCCGCGGTAAGTTCCTGGCGTCCACGACGAATATGCGACGCCGAACTATCCACCGCAGTGCCGGCGGAGGCGGGATTCGCCCTGCTGCCTGACGAGGCAATCTCCAGCCGCAGCGCCGTGGTGTCCAACTCGGTGCGGATGCGCGCCAGGCGGAAGGTCGCATCGGGTTTCGTATCCACACGTGCGGACTGCAGAGCATTGGGGCCCAAGGCTTCCGCGGCGGCTACGCGCTCCTGATCGGCCTCGGCTTTCTTTCCCGCTTTTTCCAGAGACTGAACGAGCAATGCGCGGTCTTCGGGATTTTCCGGCTTGCGCTCGGACGCTTCGCGGAAGTTCGCGGCTGCGGCAGAGAAATCGCCGGACTGCATGGCGAGCAGCCCAAGATTAAAAGGATAGTCGTCCTCATCGGGATCGAGGTCGGTGGCATGGCGAAGGTCGGCTTGTGCGGCGGCAGTCTTGCCCAGGCGGGCGCGAGCAATCGCGAGATTGTTCAAGACTTCGGGGAGTTCCGCACCGGAAGAGCCGGTTTGTCGCTCGCCGTTGGCGTCGCCGCGCAGCGAATTCTGGAGCGAGGTGAATACCTCTTCAGCACGATCCGGCTGATTCAATTGCAAGCGGCAGGCTCCGGTGGAGAATAATGCTTCGACGTAGCGATCGTGGGCTGGTGGAACGCGCGTGAAGAACGAGAGCGCGGTGGCGCAGTCGTTGCGAATGAAATACGTCTCTCCGAGAGCGAAATAGGGATCGGGCCAGGTCGGTTCCAGGCGAGAAGCTTCGCGCAATTCACGGAGGCGCGGCTCGTCTTCATTGGCCAGGAGACCGCGGATATAGTGCTCGAAAGCGTCGAGACGCAACGGGCGCTGCGCCTTGGAAAACTCCGCCAGCGTGGGGCGGTACGCTTTATCGCTTGCGGAAAGGAGGCGCCAGACGACCCTGGACTGCATGTCCATCAGCGAATCGAGCGGACCCGTCTCGCGTACAGAGGGAAGCAGCGTCAGCGGATCGGTGCGAAGGACGCGTGAATCTATCGTCAAAGCCTTGCCATCGGAAGTGAAGGAGCCGAAGACGACGAAGTCGGCGTCGAGGTCCTGGGCAACGCGCAGCATGCTGGCGCGGCTGAGCTTGGCGGAGAAAGGAAGACCGTTGCGCTCGAGTTCGGTGGTGCGGCCGGCATGGGAATACACCTGCTGGCCAACGGCGGAGAGAGCCTGGATGGTGAGCTCTTCAAGGCCTTCGCCAAGCCAGTCAAGACGGGGGGAAGCGCCAGCGTTTTCAAAAGGGAAAACGAGGTAGACGCCGGATTGTGCTGCACCGTTCGTGCGGGCGAGAGGTTGTTGGGCGTTGACGGACGCGGTGGCGCAGAGCAGCGCGCAGGAGGCAAGCAGAGCGCGACGGGTGAAACGATCCGGGGACATGGTTCCTACGCATTGTAACAGACGCAAGGGAACTCGTATTTACGCTTACGGAGCGTGCGACCGATGGTAAACATGCTTGCGAAATGTTCAACAAGCAACCGCTAACTGTGGGCCGTCGAGATGCCGGCGCTACGACGGTGCGGGCTGCAGGTTATGGTTGCGCGGATTCAACCGGTTTGGGAGCGAGAAGATCGATGACCACGGGATCTTTCAGCACGGCGGCGAACGCGGGATCGTTCTTCACTTCGTTGATTTTGGCGTAGCCTTCTTCTTTGGCCTTGCGCAAATAAAAGACTGCACGCTCGACATTGCCGGCTTCGGCGAAGGATTTCGCCAGCAAGAAATAGAAGCGGCCGCGGTCTAGTACGGAACGGTCCTGCAGGATAGAGCCCGTACGCGAGGAGCCGCGCTCAAAAAATTGGGGATCTTTCGCTAACGCAGTGCGGAAGGCGATGATCGAGGCTTCGTACCTGCCCTGGCTGAAATACGCGTAGCCGAGATTGCTGTAAAGCACAGGCATGTCATCCCGCATCTTGATTGCCTTTTGATAGGCGCGAATGGCTTTGCCGTATTTCTTGCGCTGATACCAGATCGTGCCGATGTTATTTTCGGCATCGGCGTATTGCGGGTCGACCTTTACGGCGCGCTCGTAGTATTTCAGCGCGGCCCCTAAAGCGGTTTGCTGGTGCAGCGCGATGCCCAGCTTGTTCAGGTAGACCGCGTTGCGAGGATTTTGGTCGCTGAGCAATTTGTATTGCTCCGTGGCCTCGCGATATTGCTTGCGAGCCATGTACAGGTCTCCTATCTCTTCCCCGCTCATCTGGCGTTCCGCAGGGTTTGTCGCCGCCTTAGAAACCTGAGACTGCGTCTGCATGGAAGGAACGAATGATTCTTTGCGGGAGTCGTCGCTGGTCTGGCCAATGGAGGGGAGGGTCAGGCTAACGAGGAGAAAGCTAACGGGCAACGCCATTCGAAGACGAGTCATGGCGAGTCTCCTTTGTTATCCGGCTTAGTCTTGTCCGGGTTCGATGGGTCGTCCGGCTTAGGCTTGTCGGAGTCCTTCTTCTTACCTCCAAAGATACCAAAAATCTTCTTCAAGGGATTCTTTTTCTTTTCGTCTTCCTTGTCCTTGGCCTCGACGGGCTCCGAGGGCTGTCCCTGGCCAGTGGCGTTTGGCGGACGACTCGGATCGTAAGGAATTGGCTTTCCGTCGGCGTCCTTGGGAGGCTCCTTTGGTTGGCCGCCGCCGAAAACATGCGAAAGCCAAGAACCAGCAGAGGTGAAGACGTTGTGGCCCCCGTGAATTTCGCAGTACTGCGTGGGCGCGGAACCAGCAACGTAGACTTCCTGACGCGTGGTTGGGCAATTGGAAGTGGCCAGTTGCAAGGATTCAGGATCGATGAGCACGGATTGAACGCCTTCGGGGGCTTCGAAATCTTTCACGTCGCGATACGAGGGAAGCGCGGTGGCGTGGTTCATGAAGTCCGCCCAGATGGGCGCAGCGGTGGAACCGCCAGGCAGGCCAAGGTCGCGATTGTCGTCGAACCCGATCCAGATGACGCAAACAAGATTGGAGGTGAAGCCGGCGAACCAGCCATCGCGGGAGGTGCCCGTCTTTCCTGCGGCAGGCAGAGTGAAGCCGCGAGCTCGGACGCCAGCTCCGGTGCCGTGGTTCAAGACATCCTTGAGGACGCTGGTAACAAGATAGGCGACGCGCGGGTCAAGCGCTGTGTGCGTTTGCGGCGTAACCTTCTCGAGGACAGTGCCGTCCGCGCCAATGATGTTGCGGATGAACTGCGGCTCGGCGCGGGTGCCGATGTTAGCGAAGGTTGTGTAGCCGGCGGCGACGTCCACCGGCGTCATCTCGTAGGCGCCGAGGGCGACGGCGGGCGTGGCGCGGATGTTGTTGCCTAGTCCCATCTGGCGCGCGATTTGCACAACGCGGCCGTAGCCGATGAGCTCGGCAACTTTAACCGTGGCGACGTTCAGCGAATTAGTGAGGGCGTCGCGCGCGGTGACGCGGCCCATAAACCTCTCGCCGAAGTTGTTGGGCGTGTAGTCGACGCCGTCGTATTCAAACGTGGTGGGCTCGTCGTCAATTGTCGTAGCCGGAGTGACGATAGGCTGCACGCCGTCGACGGCGTTATCAAAGGCGGCAGCATAGACAAAGGGCTTGAAGACGGAACCTGGCTGGCGATGCGCGAGAGCGTGGTTAAGCTGGCTCTGTCCGTAGTCGCGCCCGCCGATAACGGCTTTGATCTCCCCGGTGCGTGGATCAAGGGCTACGAGCGCGGCTTGCGCCTGCGGGATCGGCTCGCTAGTGCCTTTCTTAGCTTGTTCCTTGCGCCAGCGGTCATATTTCTTGGCGAGCAGAATGTCGACGTTCTTCATTCCGGCTTCGATGGCAGAGGCGGCAGCACGCTGTAACGCCGGATCGAGCGTGGTGTAAACGCGAAACTTTTCACTGAGCAGGTCGCTTTCGGAGTACTTGTCGAGCAGGTGGTCCTTGATCATGTCGACGAAGTAAGGGGCTTCGCTGCCGGAGACGGAGGCTTTGACGATCTTTAGCGTAGCTTTTTTGGCTTCCTGAACATCCGGGTCGTTGATGTATTTGTTGTCGAACATTTGCGTGAGCACGCGGTCGCGAGCTTGCGCGCCGCGCTCGGGATGGCGGTCGGCGGAGGAATAATAATTTGGTGCGCGAATAATGCCCGCGAGATAGGCGCATTCAGAAAGGGTAAGCTGGCGAAGGTCCTTGCCGAAATAGGCTACGCTCGCTTGCGAAAATCCCCGGATGCCGAAACTGCCGCGGTTGCCGAGATAGACCTCATTGGCGTAGAGCTCGAAAATTTGCTGCTTGGTGAACCGCTGCTCGAGCTCCAGGGAAACCATAGCTTCGGCAACTTTGCGGCGGAACGTGCGCTCGTTGCTAAGAAAAAAAGTGCGCGCCACTTGCATGGTGATGGTGCTGGCGCCCTGAAAATGACTGCTCGTGTGACGCAAGTCAGCCCAAGCAGCGCCGGCGATCCGCACGAAGTCGAAGCCGCCATGCTCGAAGAAGCGTTTGTCTTCGGCGGAGAGAATGGCGTGGACGAGAAGCGGGGGGAGATCGTCGTAGCGGACCGGGCGGCGCTTTTCGCGCGCGCTGTCGAAGAGATTGGTGATGAGCTCAGGCTCGATATCAGCGTTATCCAGGGCGTTGCCACCGCCGAGCGGACGGATGGCGCGAATGGTTTTACCAGTGAATTGCACTTCCAGCGCATTTCCGCCAACGAAGTACGAGAACTTGGAGGGGCGAATGTCCACGGAGTTGCGCTGTATGGTGTACTGGCCCAGGGCGTTTTCATCGGCTTCCGGGCGATAGCCGGACCGCTGGAGATAGCCCGTGAGCTCTTCCGGGCTGATGGCCTGACCGACAGAGATGTGCTCGGGAGCGGAGAAGATTTGCGTGGTGTTCTGCAAGACGTGGCCGGAGAGGCGGGCGTCGATCATGCGGGAATACTTTGTGTAGTAGTAGGTGAAAAGGCCCGCGGCCGTCAGAAAAATCGCGAACAGCACTCCGAGAATGGTCAGACCGAGACCGGAGGTCCAAAAACCCTTCAGGATGCGGATGCGCACACTCTAGCTCCCAGTGGCTGGAGTTCTATTGTCTCGCAAGTGAGTACGGTAAGGAAGGCGAGGGAGAAAGTTGCGGAGTTGCGAAATGGGCACACGTTGGCAAATGTCGACGGGTTTTTTGCGATGAACTGAGCGCCCACGGCAAGCAGCGCGTTACAAGAGCGACTTATTCTGGCTAGAAGGGGTGAAATGAAGCTCCATTTTGTAGACCAGCAGGTCGATGGGTACAGTGTAGTCCACGGAAATTCTCACCAGTGACGTCGAGGCGAGGACCTTGATCTCTTCTTTTTTCAGCGGGATGTCCAAGTCCTGGGCTTCTTTGAAGATTGTTTCTCGGATTTGCTCTTCCGAGTAGCGATTTACCACGGCAAAGCGGGCTTGCTCCTGCATTTTGTCGGAAAGCTGGTATTCGGCGAGGTAGGGAGGAATGAGTTTGAAGGCGGCATATGCAGCGAAGACGACAATCGCGGTATAGGCGATAGCCTTAAACTTACCTTCGCCACGCTGGGTGCGGAGGCGGCGCTGCCTGCTGTCAATCTGGAATAGCAGAATGTCTCTCCATGGCTGAACGATCCCAAGAACAGGTGTCGCCAGCGAAAAATGGCTGAACGGTTCGTATTTTTACGCTAACACCGGCGCAGAGTGGGTGTCGAGCGCGAGCCGCGCGAGGTGTTCCGGGTGAGCAACATGGCCTTAAGTTTGGGATGCTCAGTAGGCGCGCGCGAAGATAGCGCGCTCTGCTGCCGGCTTGCCGCAGTACACACAGACCCCGGGGCCGCCGGATTGTTCGAGAGGGATGCAACGCATGGTGGCGCGGGTTTCTTCCTTGATTTTGCCTTCGCACTCCGGGCTCCCACACCAATAGGAAAAGGCGAAACCTGTTTCCACCGCTTTCTTGAGGTCGTCGTAAGTCTTCGCGTCGTGCGTGTTGGATTTACGGAACGCCAGAGCCTTGTCATGAAGTGACTGCTGAATTTCAGCGAGCAGCCGTTCGACGGTGACGGGCAGGTCGGCCAGTGATGCGCTGATCTTCCCCTCCCTGCCGGGCCGGTCACGGCGCGCGAGGACGGCGGCTTGCTTGGCAATGTCTTTAGGTCCGAGTTCGATGCGCAGAGGAACTCCGCGCATCTCCCAATCGTTGAATTTCCAGCCGGGGCTGGAGCCTTCGCGCTCGTCGAGCGTAACGCGAATGTTGGCTTTCGCGAGCTCCGCTTTCAATTTTCGAGCGGTGTCGAGAACCAAAGATTTTTCCTCATCGCTCTTGTGAATGGGTACGATCACGACTTGATAGGGCGCCAGTTTCGGCGGCAGAACCAGTCCCTGATCGTCGCCGTGCACCATGATGATGGCGCCGACGACACGGGTGGAGAGTCCCCAGGAAGTTGTCCAGCAATACTGGAGCTGGCCGTTCTGGTCGAGGTAGCGAACCTCGAAGGCTTGTGCGAAATTTTGCCCTAGGAAGTGCGACGTGCCGGACTGCAGCGCCTTGCCGTCACCCATCATGGCTTCGATCGAGTAGGTGACGTCCGCGCCGGCAAACTTTTCGGCGTCGGATTTCTTGCCAGGGATAACGGGGATGGCCGCGTCGTTGACGGCGAAATCGGTATAGATGTCGAGCATCTGACGCGTTTCCGCTTCGGCTTCTTCGCGCGTGGCGTGCGCCGTGTGGCCCTCCTGCCAGTAAAATTCGAGCGTGCGGAGGAAGAGTTTCGTGCGCAGCTCCCAGCGCACGACGCTGTTCCACTGGTTCATCAGTACGGGCAGATCGCGGTACGACTGAATCCATTTCGACCACATGTGGCCGATGATGGTTTCTGAGGTAGGCCGTATGACGAGCGGTTCGGCGAGCTCTTCGCCGCCGCCGATGGTGACCACCGCGAGTTCCGGAGAAAATCCCTCAACGTGGTGCTTTTCCTTGTCGATGAAGCTCCGCGGGATTAACAACGGAAACGCCACGTTCTGGTGCCCGGTAGCCTTGAAACGCCGGTCTAGAGCCTGCTGAATGTTTTCCCAGAGCGCCCATCCGTAGGGACGCACGATCATGCAGCCGCGTACCGGTGCGTAGTCGGCGAGTTGCGCCTTCAAAACCAGTTGGTTGTACCACTCGGAAAAATCTTGCGAGCGGGTGGGCAGCTTTTCTTCAGCCATGCGGCGGTTTGTCCAGTTTGGCTCGGGTCTTCTGACCTGAGGCTCTTGTAGCTACACGCAGCGGAATTACGGGATGCGCGAACTGAAAAGCGTAGCGGAGGCGTGCAGGCGTGTCAACGCGATGTGAATCGGCGGCGGAGCGGTCAGTTCGCCACCAATTTGGAGCTTGGCGACTCGTGCGTGCCTACTTAGGATGTAGTCCATGAGTTCCGCTTCCCACGGAGGCTCCGATGTGGCTGAGCGCTTGCTCGCGTGGCTGCAGCCACGCGAGGACGAGATGGCCGGGCTCCTGGCGGAACTGGTAAGCGTGCCCACAGAAAATCCGCCTGGAAGAAATTATCGAGTCTGTGCGGACCTATTGGAGAAGAGGCTTTGTCAGGCAGGCCTCACATGCGAACGGCACGAATTCCCTGGCTCGCTTGACAGGCCCGTGGCAAGCAACGAGCCAGCGGTGAGCCTGATGGCGAGTTTGGGGAGCAGAAGGCACACGCTGTATTTTCATGGGCATTACGACGTAGTGCCGGCTCAATCACCAGAGCAATTTCAGCCCGAGCGCCGGGAGCATTTTTTATTTGGCCGCGGTTCTTGCGACATGAAAGGCGGAATTGTGGCCATGCTTTTTGCAATTCGCGCGCTGAAGGAATGCGGCGTTGGGCTTGGAGGAAGGGTTGCTCTCGCGCTAGTTCCCGACGAAGAGACCGGCGGCGCGCGCGGCTCGGCATGGCTTGCTCGCGAAGGCAAGCTTGGCCGCGACGGGATTGGGATGCTTATGCCGGAGCCTACCAGCGGCGTAGTGTGGAATGCGAACCGTGGCGCGATCTCTTTGCGGATCAAGGTATTGGGCAAGTCTGCGCACGTTGGTTTGCAACATCGGGGCGAGAATGCGTTTGAACAGATGTTGCGCGTTGTAGAGCGGCTGCAGGAGCTGAAGCGCGAAGTGGAACAGAGAGAAACGCGCTACACGATCGGTGCTGAGCAGGCTCGCAATTCCATTTTGATGCTGGGTGGCGAGAGCGGTGGCGGGGCGAACTTCAACGTTGTTCCGGAGCAGTGCTGGTTCACCGTCGATCGGCGCATCAACCCTGAAGAAGATTTTGACGCGGAAAGAGATCGGCTAATCGAGGTGCTGGAAGAGTGCCGGCGTGACGGCATTCGCTTGAAATGGGAGGTTTTGCAGGAAGGCCGCGCGGCCGCTTGCTCGGAGGAGGAGAAGCTCGGGCGTGTGCTCGCGCAGAGTGTGAAGGCGGTAAGCGGCGAAGCGCCGCGATTTGAGATGTGTCCGGGTTTGCTGGAGATTCGCTTCTACGCCGCGTTAGGTATTCCAGCCTACGCGTACGGGCCTGGGTTGCTATCGGTTGCGCATGGGCCGAAGGAATATGTCGATTTGAGGAAGATACGCGAGTGCGCAGCGATTTACGCGCTCACCGCAATTGAGATGTTGAACGTGTGACTGCGTTGTTTATGGCACGCCGAAGGTGAACAGAGCGGACCCGGCAGCTACTGCGATGTACTCTTTTCCGTCGACGGCGTAGGCCATAGGCGACGAGTACACTGACGCGCCGGCTTGGAAGTGCCAGAGCGGTTTGCCGGTCGCGGCGTCCAGCGCGATGAAATTTCCTTCGGCGTCGCCGGTGAAGACCAGGCCGCCCGCGGTCGAGAGCACTCCCGCCCACGTGGGCGACGGATGCTTCCATTCCCATTTGATTTTTCCGGTGGCGGGATCGATGGCGCGGAGCGCGCCCCAGAACGGCGCGGCATCATCGTTCGGAAAATACGCGCTGCCGTAATACGCATGCCCGGCCTGATATGGCTGCGCGGCGGTGCTGAAAATGTCGCACTGCTCGCGCGCGGTCACATAGAAGAAGCCGGTTTGCGGATCGAAAGTGGGCGACATCCAGTTTGTCGCGCCGGCGGCGCCGGGGCAGACGCGGCTGCCGTCCGCGGTTGGGGTTGACTCCTTGTTAGCGACGGGGCGCCCCTCAGCGTCCTTGTTGGTGCTCCAAGTAACTTTGGCATACGTGTTCGAGGAGATTAATTTGCCGTTGGTGCGGTCGAGCACGTAGAAGAAACCGTTGCGATTCGCTTGAATCAGCAAGTGCTGGCCGTCACGCTCGAGTAAAACTGGAACTTGCGTGGCGTCGTAATCGTGCTCGTCGTGCTTGGTGAACTGGAAATACCACTTTAGTTTGCCGGTATCCGCATCCAGGGCCAGGAGTGAATTACTGTAGAGGTTGTCGCCAGCACGCCCTTCGCCGCGATTGGAAGGAGACGGATTGCCGGTGGTCCAGAATGTCGTGTTGGTTCCAGGGTCGTACGAGCCGGTGATCCACGCAGGGGCGCCGCCGATTTTCCACGAGTCGCCTTCCCAGCTTTCGTGACCGGGTTCACCTGGACCGGGAATCGTGTAGAAGCGCCATTTGCGCTCGCCGGTGTTCGCGTCGTAAGCGTCGATGAAACCGCGAATGCCATACTCGCCGCCGCTGACGCCAACGATGACGAGATTTTTCACCGCCAGCGGCGCGAGCGTGATGCTGTAGCCCTTGGTGTAATCGAAGGCGGTCACATCCCAAGCGAGGTTGCCGGTCTTGGCGTCCAGCGCGACCACATGGGAATCGAGCGTGCCCAGGAAAACTTTGTCGCCGAGAATGGCCAAGCCACGATTGACGCGTCCGCAGCAGGGTCGAATATCGGCCGGCAGCGCGCGCTGGTATGTCCAGATAGGCCTGCCGGTGCGCGCGTCCAGCGCGAATGCGCGATCGTCCTGGCCCGTGCCGTACAGCACGCCATCGACAACAAGCGGTGTGGTCTCGAATTTTCCGCCGGCCATGGTCTGATATGCCCACTTCGGCACCAGCGAATGCGCATTGGCAATATTGATCTGGTCGAGTGCGCTAAACCGATGACCCGCGTAGTCACCGGAATAGGTAAGCCAGTTTTGCGGCTCCTTGGCGGAATCGAGCAGGCGTTGCGGCGTCACCTGCGCCCGCGCGGAACAACAGAACAAACCGTAAATCACGACGGTTGCTGCCTTACAAATCGTATGTTTCATCGCCAGCCTCGCACTGATGTTCTCTCGAACAAAGGTCCTAAGCACGCGCGCTAGACTCCCTCTACGACGACGTTCTCCAAAATTCAAGGCTCACGACTCACTTGCTGCTACCCAGGCTCAACAAATAAGCGACGATGTCTTGCAGATCTTTTTCCGGGAGCATTTTTTCGTCGTACTTCGGCATTAAAGATTCGCGGCTCTTGTCGAGCGAGCGCACCTTGTCCTTCTCGAAAAGGTGAAGCTGCTCGCGCGTATCGAGCATTTGCAGCGTGAAACTGTCTTCGTTCAGGACCACGCCCTGGAACTTTTGCCCGTGTTCGTCCGTGACGGTCACAGTCTCGTACTCTTGCGAAAATTCCTTCATTGCCTCGGAAATGCCCTGAGCGAGGCGGCGGCTTGGATTGCGTATGGAGTCGACAATGTATTCAAGCGAGCGTGCAGAGCCCGTGACGGTTAGGTCCGGACCGAGACGCCCGCCCTTGCCTTCAATCATGTGGCACGTGGCGCACGCCGCTGAACCGGTAAAGAGTTCTTTGCCGCGCGCGGCATTCCCCACCTGCTGAGGCGGAGTTTTTACCTGCACGCTGCGAATATAGGAAATCACTTGCCAGATTTCTTCCTCGGTCATTCCCACGCCCTGCTGCGTGGCGCCGTTCGGCGGCATGGCCGTGCCAGGAACACCGTCATTGATGGTGCGAAAGAGATCGGCGTCGGAATTTCCGTGCTTTTTCTGCGCGCGGGTCAGATCGGGACCGCGGCCACCGCCGCGGGCGCCAAGGCCATGGCAAAACGCGCAGTTAGCGCGAAATTCAAATTCCCCTAGCTTCGCGGCATTGGGATCCTTGGCGAGGGGATTCTTATCCTGTGCGCGGGCGGGGATCACCACAAGAACAAAAAGCAGCGCGACATGGACGGCGAGAGCGCCGATCAGCCGTTGCGGCATACGCAAAATACAAAGACCCATGCTTCCTCCTACTCCGGAGCGCACGAAATTTGCCCGCACTATACCACTGCGGAGCGGCGAATCGCTGCCGCGTGCTTGTGAATCCTAGTGACGAAACGCTTGCACTGAAAGCTCTTCTCCGGACGGATCTCGACCCATTTCTCCTACTTGTCTGCCCTTCCGTTCAGGTCCCGCTTTCAGCACACCCACGCTCACCTTCGATTGCGGTCGACGCCGACTCCCCTCATCGTAGGATTGTTTCGGTTATCACTCAGTACTGTACGTTTGGGACAGGCTGGCGCAAAGCCCGGCCTGTATTGAGGCGAACGCAAACATGAAGAATCGCATGTCCTTGCTCGCCGTGCTTCTCTTTGCTGCCACGTCGGCTTTGGCGCAGAGTCCGGTTTCAGTCAGGGCGAGAACGCCGGTCGCGGAACTGTTCGGCGGCTTCGCCTATGCACGCATAAACGACTCCGGCACCAATACCAATACCAAAGGAATCGTCGGCTCGTTTGCTTGGAACGCCAGGCCCTGGCTGCAGATCGTGGCGGACTCCAGCTACAACAAATCGTCATACAACGGCGTGAATGTGAAGCTGTACGGAAACCACTATGGCGCGCGTGTGTTTTACCGCGAGCGAAACAAATGGCGCGTCAGCCCCTTCGCGGAACTGCTGGTAGGCGGCTCGCACGTCAACAACACCCAGACCGGCGCCGGCGGGTTGCAGTACACGGACCTGGGGTTCTCGATGAAGGCCGGCGGCGGTGTGGATTTCAACTTGACACCGCACTTCGCGATCCGCGTCTTCGACGCCGACTACTATCGGACTTCGCTTTTCAGCGCCCACCAGAACAACATCTGGGTATCAAGCGGCCTCGTAGTGCGCCTCGGCGGCGCCCGTCCTGAATAACAGCGTGGCGGGAATGTCGTGGCGGGCCACTAGATCATTGCAGTGTAAGTTACTGCAAAAGCGCTGAAGAAGGCTCTTATTCATGTTTTGGAGTTGAGGTCGGCGAAAATAGGCGACGACCATTGGCCTTGGGCGATTATTCGTGATGCAGGGCCACCATGGGATCAACGCGCGTCGCCCGACGCGCTGGGATGTAGCAGGCCACGAGCGCAACACAGGCCAACAGCCCCGGGACAACTACAAATGTGGCTGGGTCCGTCGGGCGAACCCCATAGAGCAACGTGGATAGGAAACGTGTGAGCATGAAGGCCCCTGTAACACCGAGTGCCACGCCGATCAACGTGAGGAGCATACCCTGCCCAACCACCAGCCAGAGGACATCGCTGCGCTTCGCTCCAAGAGCCATCCGGATGCCGATCTCGTGCCTGCGTTGGCTAACGGAGTACGCAAGAACGGCGTAGATTCCGACAGTGGCAAGACACAGGGCTATGAGAGCGAATATCTCGAGGAGCACGGTGCGGAAGCGCGGCTGCTCCACAGACTCAGACAGGAGTTGTTCCATGGTGCGGATATGCGCCACGGGCACGTCCTTGTCGAGTGACCAGACCGCATTCTGCACCGCCGATCCTAGCATCGCTGGCTTATCCAGTTTGGAGGAGGTGCGCACCACCAGGTACATCGATGACCAGGCGGCTTGCGGGTAGGGTTCGTACAACACCATCTCTGGCGCGGCATCCAGGCCACTGTACTTAATGTTTCCGACCACCCCCACAACTTCCATCCACGGATTGTTCGGTCGCTCCGGACCCCCAGTCCTCGCCCGCCTTTTAACTTCTGATCCCGCGCAGAAAAAGGCCAGCGAGTACATGGAGATGTTTCGCAGCGATGAGGCTGAACATTTTTTGTCGGCCAACAATTTTGACGTTCTAGCCAACAAGGTCGTCGCATTCGGTTCGAAAAATGGCCTGCTGCCCGAAGACAAGCCTGAATACATCAAAGCCTGGTCACAGCCCGGCGCGCTCACCGGCGGCCTCAACTATTATCGCGCCAATCGACTCAGCGCGGCGTCGGCCGGCGAAGCCTCAAATCCTTCCTCCTTCATGGTCAACGTTCCGACCCTGGTCATCTGGGGCGAAAAGGATCCCGCCATGGTGCCGCAAAACCTGGATGGTCTGCGGGAGTTCGTTCCTCAATTGACCATCAAACGCATTCCTGACGCTTCTCACTGGCTCGTCCACAGACAATCGGCCGAGGTCAACGCTTCTATTCGGGAGTTCGTCCGTTAGCAGGGGTCATTCGGACCACAGTCACGCAAAATCTGCTATGTCGCCGTGGGAGGTGATGGCCACTGGCCGTTGCCCGAGCACCAACGTCTCAAGCCGCAATAAAAGAGCGGCCCCTCTCGAGAGAAGCCAGTTCTCTTTCTCTTTGCTCATGCCTGCTGACGCCTGGCAAGCTTGCGACACTCAGCCTTCGTTAATCGCGGTCCGGATGACTGTGGCGCCAATTCCAGTAGTGCTTCTGCACTCTGTAGTGCTGCCGGTCATACTTACGATAACTTCTGTGCTGTACTGCCAGGTAACGCCTGTACGCGCGGTCTTCGTGGTCGTCCCAGTTATGGTAATCACGGTGGTTCCGATCGTAGACTCGGACCTGAACGCCGGCGTCTTGAGGTCTGGGGGCGGCCATGATTGCAGTTGGTGCAGCAATGGCAGCAGCCAAGAGTAGTGAACCGATATAGCGATTTATGCGGTGCATGAAGCAATCCTCCACCCGAGATATCTAAATTCAGAACCCCCGGTAGCCATCACTATGCGCCCCTCGCGTCGCGATGTATGTTCTGTTCAGCACATATATGACAACAATAATTTCGTCATCGGACAAAAATGCGGGGGGCTAAGCGATGCGTGGGGTGACGTAATTTTGCACACCTTTCCATGGCAGTGAAACCGTTGACCATCCCGAGCAGCAGCATTAGCATCGCGCGGTAGTCGTGGAGGTACTTATGTCATTCAAAGGAAAAAATGCTCTGGTCACCGGTAGTTCTCGGGGAATTGGCCGAGGCATCGCGTTGAAGCTGGCGGAAAGGGGTGCTCGCGTTGCGATTCATTACTATCGCAATCAGCACGCCGCGCAGTTGACGCTGGAGACGATACGCGGCCTCGGGTCGAACGGCTTCCTCGTTCAGGCTGATGTTTGCCAGCCGGATGAGGTCCGCCGGCTGTTCCAACAAGTTCGCTCCGAGTTCGGCTCGCTCGACATTTTCGTCAGCAATGCGCGAACAGAAGCGGCAACCTTCTACGCGCCTCCGATGGAGCTCACTCTGGACCAATGGAACACGGCTATGGATTCGCAGGCAAAAGCATTTCTGGTTGCAGTGCGCGAGGCGGTTCCGCTGATGTCAAATGGAGGTAGGATCATCGCGATCAGCTTCGCTCCAGGCGGGCGCTTCGGAAGTTGGCAGCCGTGGATCGCAATGGGCGCGGCGAAAGCAGCTTTGGAGGTGCTGGTACGTTACTTCGCTGTTGCGCTGGCCCGCCAAGGCATCACAGTGAACACCATCAGCCCGGGTTGGGTTGAAGACAGTGTGCTCAACAGCCTGCCAGAAACCTTCCAAACAGGTTTGCGCGAGTGGCAGGAACGCGGGTGGACTCCTATGGGTCGATTGGGAACACCATCTGACATCGGCAACGCGGTTGCCCTGATCTGCTCTGAAGAGGCAGGCTGGATCACAGGTCAGTTGATCGATGTAGACGGCGGTGCATCGCTGGTCGATGCGCACTTGCCATTGGAATTTCAAGGCATATCGAAAGCGAAAGGCGCTTAGGCAGCCTAAAAGGGTACCCCTTCTCAGCCATGGCCAGCGTTCCCCGTACCATGGTCCGGGGTCAACAAGTATTTTGAAGGGCTCCTTTGTCGAGCTGAACGCGGTCTCTGAACATGAAGAACGAGCGCATCCGAGTTCATTCGCCACAAGTAGTAAGCTACTCTCATGGCAGAACTCATTATTAATGTCAGCCGAGCGCAAGCAGCGCAGCGGGGCAGACGCCTGGAATACTTCACGATCACATGGAACGCACTCGAGGGGATTGTAGCGATCATTGCAGGTGCAATGGCCGGAAGCATTTCTCTGATGGGCTTCGGAATAGACAGCTTTATCGAAGTGCTTTCCGGCTCGGTGTTGCTGTGGAGGATGTCTGTTGACGCTGACGTAGAGCAGCGGCACCGAAATGAGAAACGAGCGCTCAGGATCGTAGGTCTGTGCTTTCTCGGGCTCGCGGTTTACATTACTTACGAATCGGCGAAAGATCTCGTGCAACACCGCACCCCCGAGCACAGCATTCCCGGAATTGTCCTCGCTTGCGTCTCCCTTCTCGCGATGCCGCTGCTCTCTCGTGCGAAGCACAAGGTTGGCGCGCACCTCGGGAGTGCCGCCATGCACGCCGACGCTCAACAGGCAGAGTTCTGCACCTATCTGTCGGCAATCTTGCTCGGGGGCTTGGCCATCAATGCTTTGTTTGGCCTTTGGTGGACTGATCCGCTCGCCGCTCTGATTATGGTTCCTTTTATCGCGAACGAGGGAATCGAAGGCGTTAAAGGCCGAGCCTGTCGAGATTGCTCAAGCGATGTTCCAGGTTTCAAAAGCCGGGACAGCCAATCTTGACCAGCTTGCGCCTTGCGCCCTAGTTGTCGTCTTGATGCGCGTATGGACGGCATGGTACTGCAGCAATCCTGCCTGTGCTCGGCGCCGTGCGAAGCACACGGCAATGGCCCGCGACCGCGAACGAATGCCCCGAGAAGCACCAGCCGCGCGAGTTCGATCGAAATCGCAGCAAACTGAAGAGTGATCCAGCGGCGAGTATGGCAGTCGCTGCGTCCACGATGGACGCGCGTGCGAGCTGCCAACTCACAACAACCATTCCGAAGACTGAGAAGTAGCAAGGGGCGGGCGATATCGCCAGCCCCTTCCCGTCAGAAGCGACGATTGACGAACCCCCTGTCGCGATTTGAAATATCCTCTGAGGACACAAAGATAAACCGTGCAGGGCCGGGCAACTACACAGCCTAGTGACCCCAGGTTGCATTTCCGCTGGCAAGACTTCTGGCCCGTTTCGCGGATTCCCATATCTGCGAGTAGCGCGTTTTACAACCAAATAGCCGACCTGGTTCGCTTCTCCTGTCCTAAATTGCCCCTGGCTTGTTCTGTCGGTCAAGGATCGCTGTTCGCAGGTCAATGCACCTACGCACCGGCCGAAGACTTTGGTCCTTACACCAAAACTGTTCTTCAAACCAGTAGTTAACTTCGTTTTCTCTCTCTATCCTTCGCGGGAAGTTCGGACCAGAAAAGCAACTTTTTCAGCTTCAGCGGACCCGCTCCAGTCCAGGCCCCCAAAGCTGACCTAAACCCAAACGAAGTAGTGAGAGTGAAAGGTATTGGTGTGCGCATTCGCTCCGTAGTTTTCCTCTCGACGAACTTCAAGGGGAGTCTCCATGAGGGGCGGTCAAATAGATTCGGGGAATCGGACAGAGTTATCTCTTCCTGCTCGCAAAGTCGGGAGTCCTTTGCGGTGCGGCGTGCTGCTTTTCGTCGTGGCGCTCGCGCCTGTGGTGCTGAGCGGCTGCTCAGGCGTGGTTAGCGGCGCCAACGCTACTGGCAATCCGCCGCCGCCGTCGGTTCTGGACATTACGAACGTACAAGCCGCATCCGCCACGACCTCTAGCTCTCAGGTTGTTTGGACAACAAACGTCCCTGCCGACTCCGCGGTCGATTACGGAACAACCCCTGCGTACGGAAATAGTACGCCAGTTGATTCAGCGATGGTTACGAGCCACCAGGTAACCCTTTCCGGTCTGGCCGCCGGTACTACCTACTACTACCAAGTTAATTCGACCGACTCCAAGAGTAACCACGGGAAGAGCGGTGGTCACACATTCAAGACATCCGGTTTCACCATTTCCGGCACGATTAATCCTGCCACGGGAGCAAGTGGAGCGACGTTGACACTGACTGGGGCGGCAAGCACCACAACGACGGCAGACAGCTTGGGGAATTACGCATTTGCCGGGTTAGCGAACGGGACGTACGCGGTTGCTCCGAGCCACGCGGGTTATACGTTTACTCCAAGCAGCCAGAGTATGACGGTCAATGGAACCAACGTCACGGGAATGAACTTCACGGTGAATGCCGTAGCGGCGGCGCCGACGATCACAATCCAGCCAGCGAACCAAACGGTGACCTCGGGACAGACAGCGACGTTCACGGTAGCGGCCACGGGCACGGCGCCGTTGAGCTACCAGTGGCAGAAGAATGGCGCGAGCATCGCGGGAGCTACAGC
>DATNMD010000065.1:0-136502 GCA_035602505.1 Candidatus Acidiferrum sp. | reverse complement strand
GGCGCAAGCCAAGAAGGCGCGCCTGGAAATTCTCGACACCATGGACAAAACTCTGACCGAGGCGCGGGGTTCGATCTCGACTTTCGCTCCGCGGCTGTACAAGCTGCACATTCCTACGGACAAGATCCGCGATTTGATCGGTCCGGGCGGAAAGAAGATCAGGTCGATCATCGAGGCTACTGGCGTGAAGATTGACGTGCTGGAAGACGGCACAGTGCACATTTTCTCGACGAGCGGCGCGGGAGGCGATTCAGCGCTGCAGATGGTGCGGGAAGTGACCGCTTCAGCGGAGATTGGCAAGACCTATCTCGGCAAAGTGGTGCGGCTGGCGGAGTTCGGCGCTTTCGTCGAGCTTTTCCCGGGCACCGACGGGTTGCTGCACATCAGTGAAATTTCGGAGCATCGCATTCGTGATGTTCGCGATGAGCTGAAGCTGGGCGACCAGGTGCTCGTGAAGGTGCTCTCGATTGAGGGCAACAAGGTCCGGCTCTCGCGCAAGGCGCTGATTCGCGAGGCGCGCGAGAAGCAGCAAAAGAAAGAAGCGGCTGGGACCGGTGGCGGTGGGAGCACCGGCGGGGCTAGCGCAGCTTCCGAGTAAGGAAGAAGAGAAGGGCGAGAGAAGTATAACGCAGAGACGCAGAGATCCTGAGACTCGCGGAGAAGAGAAAGGCCCGGCAGTTTGCGGGCCTTTTTCATTTCAAGCCCGCCTGAAGAGGTGGCCGCTCCTTACGCGGTCTCGCGTTGGCGACTAGTTATGGGTGCGGTGGACTGCGTCCAGGGCGCCCCAGAGGGCGGATAGGGCTTCATTGGCAGTCGCTACGACCTCGTCGTTGCTGTTGGTGTCGGTATGTTCGTTGAGCCAGGCGCGCCAAGCTTCGCGATGAGCTTTGTCGGCTTCTTCGTGGATGGCGAAGTAGGCGAGAGCTGCAGGCTTGTCGACGCCGTAAAACTGGCGCAAGCCGTCGATCTTGGTGCCGGCGATTTCGGGAACTTGCCCTTCGTAGGCGTAAAGCGCGGCCACGGCTTCGGCTACCGGGCGATCGCCGCAGATTTCGCGGAAGGTGGTGACTACGTTTTGCGTGCCCGGCAGGGCGGGGCAGCAGGTGATGTCGTCTTCGCCGACCCCGACCGCAGCAGCGAAATCGCGCCAAAGCTTTGGATGCGGGGCGCTGGGATTTTCTTCTTCGGCGAGATTTTCCATCACGGTGTCGCGGAGCGGGCCTTCGGTGCGGGCGGCTAGGACGCGGAGATGCTTAGGGAAGGCTTCAACGTGACGGTAATACTGAGCGGCATAAAGCTGCAAGTCTTCGCGGCTGAGTTTGCCGGCCTGCCAGTCCTGATAGAAGGGATGCTTCAGGAGATTTTTCTCGGCGATTGCGGCATCCAGCCGGGCAAGTAATTCCGTGTTGGCCATGACTGCCTCCAGGCATGCAGACGACGCATGCACGGTTAAGCGGCGAATTGTAGCAAATTCCAGGTGATTTTGCTCGTGGCCGGGTTTGGATCGGCTCTGGCCGCGCCGTCAGGAGGCCAGCGCTACGGGAGGATGTTGCTTAGCGCGAGTTCGTGTTAGGCGCTCGGGACGTGGATGCGGGTAATGTCCGCGCCGGCGTTGCGAAGCTTTTCTACTATGCCTTCGTAGCCGCGGTCGATGTGGTAGACGCGATCGATGACGGTTTCGCCGCTGGCGACGAGGGCGGCCAGCACTAGGCCGGCGCTGGCGCGGAGGTCGGAGGCTTGCACGGTGGTGCCGGAGAGGTGGGCTGGGCCGCGCACTACGGCGCGGCGGCCCTCGACGGAAATGTTGGCGCCCATGCGATCCATTTCGCTGGCGTGGAGGTAGCGGTTCTCGAAGATCGTTTCGGTGATGACGGAGGTGCCTTCGGCTTGCGTGGCCAGCGCCATATATTGCGCCTGCATGTCGGTGGCGAAGCCCGGGTACTCCTCCGTGGTGACGTCGGCGGCGATGAGTTTTCTTGCAGGGCGGACACGCAGGGTGGACTTATCGACGACATCGGTGTTGACGCCTGCTTGCTCCAGCTTGGCAATGACCGCGCCAAGATGGTCGGGGAGGCAGTTGGCGATGGTCAAATCGCCTCCGGTGATGGCGCCCGCGATCAGGAAGGTGCCGGCTTCGATGCGGTCCGCGATTACGGTGTGTTCGGTGCCGTGAAGTTCCTTCACGCCGCGAATGCGCAGCGTGGAGGTGCCATCGCCTGCGATGGAGGCGCCCATCTTGCGAAGCATGACAATAAGGTCGATGACTTCCGGCTCGCGGGCGGCGTTCTCGAGGATGGTTTCGCCGTCGGCAAGCGCGGCAGCCATCAAGATATTCTCGGTCCCGGTGACGGTGATTTTGTCGAAGATGATGTGCGCGCCTTTCAGCCGGCCGTGATTCGGCACTCTGGCTTCAATGTAGCCATGCGACATGGTGATTTCCGCGCCCATTTTTTCGAGCGCGGCGAGATGCAGATCGATGGGGCGCGCGCCAATGGCGCAGCCTCCGGGAAGGGAAACGCGGGCTATGCCGAGGCGGGCCATGAGCGGGCCGAGGGTGAGAATGGAGGCGCGCATCGTTTTCACCAGCTCGTAGGGAGCTTCCGCGTGGTTCAACGTGGGCGCGGAAATGGTGTAATCACTGGCAGGAATTTCGGTGATGGAAACGGTGGCGCCCATGAACGCGAGAAGCTTGCTCATGGTGATAAGGTCGCGGACTTTGGGGATGTTGTGCACGGTCACTTTGTCGGAGGTCAGCAGGGCGGCGGCCATCACCGGCAGCGCGGAATTCTTCGCGCCGCTGACGCTCACAGCGCCGCGCAAGGGCTTCCCGCCTTTGATTAGAAATTTGTCCATAGCATCCGAGTTGCGAAGTGTCTACTCGCCCAGCGCTTCACGCAGATCTCCTTTGGCCTGCGCCACCTTCGCCCTGGCCGCTTGCGCGCTCACGTCCAGCTTCAACATCACCAGGGCGACGCGCATATTGTGTCCCGCCTGACGCAAAGCGTGTTTCGCCGCGGACAGGCGCTTGCCGCTGGCTTCCGCGAGGATGCGCACGATTCGCGCCGAAACTTTCTGATTTGACGGCTTTACATCAATCATCAAGTTCTCATAAACATGCCCCAGCCGCGCCATCGCCGCGGTAGATAGCATGTTCAGCACCATTTTTTGCGCCGTCCCGGCCTTCAGCCGCGTCGAGCCCGTCAAGACTTCGGGACCTACTTCGGTGGCGATCAGAATCTTTGCCAGCCGCGCCACGGGAGTATTCGGGTTCGCGGTAATCGCCACGGTCGCCGCGCCGCGTCTCCGTGCGTATAGCAGCGCGGATAGCACGTATGGTGTAGTGCCGCTCGCGGTGATCCCGACCAATATGTCGTTTCGCGTTAATTTTTTCGCGCGCAAATCGCGCTCCGCGTTCGCCCGCGAGTCCTCAGCGCCTTCCACTGCGCCGGTCACCGCGCGCCTGCCGCCGGCAATCAATGCTTGCACAAGCTTCGGCGAAGTCCCAAACGTCGGCGGGCACTCCGCGGCGTCCAGCACAGCTATGCGCCCGCTCGTGCCCGCGCCCGCATAAATCAGCCGCCCGCCGCTGCGAATAGCCTTCACGATGGCGTCGACCGCGCGCGCAATGGCCGGAAGCCTTCGCCCGACCGCGGCGGCCACTGTGCGGTCCTCGCGATTCATCAGGCGCACGATTTCTTGTGCCGACATGCGATCGAGGTTCTTCGACGCGGCATTGCGTTGTTCGGTGCGCCTGCGTTCTTTGGGCTGGGAGCGCATCACTAGATTATAGCCGTGGGCCGGAATATTCAGGAGGAGCGCGTGGAAAAGAAGAGGCCTTTGCCGTGAGATCGTCAAATGCTTTATGCCGCCTTGCGCCATTACACCATTGTGGTGCATACTGGTGCTATGAAAGCTGGAAACAAGACGGTGCGCCAGAGCGTCAGCCTTCCTGAGAAAATGGCGGCACAGGTTCGCACTTTAGCGAAGACCCGGAGGGTCAGCTCGAACCGGATGCTGGTCGAGCTCATCGAGAACGGGATTGAAGCTGAAAAGCGCCGGCAGCTGGAATTCTTCGATCTCGCCGAGCGTTTCCGCAATGCCACCGATCCCGAAGAAGCCAAGCGGCTCGGCGACAAACTAGGCCGAATGGTGTTTGGCGGCTGATGCCCCGGATTGCACGCTGGAAAGAGCTACCTGCGGGCGTGCGCGAACATTTGATCGAACGAATGAACGAACGAGCAATCAGCCTCGCGGACCTAAATCAGCTTCGTATCTGGATTGAGTCGGAGCCGGAACTCCCGGAAGGCGATTGGTACAAGGCCTTTGGTTCCTTCAAGATTTGCGGCCGCGGCTCGTTACCCCAAGACGTTTTTGCTCGCTGGTCAGGCTGCCAAAGGCAGCGCCCTCTGATTCGGTGGAGTTGCCGCAGAGTCAAAGCGCGCGCTACGAAGGATAGCAACTGCCCGGCAAGCAAATCCCTTCTAAGTAATCACCTGTGATACAAAACAGAATTACTGGAAAACTCGTTCATGGACGTTCTCAACAGACTTTTTGAGGAGCATTTTCACTGGCCGGTGAAGCGGATTCAGCCGCTGCAGGGAGAGCTCGGCGGGTCGGGGCGGAAGATCATCCGGCTTTCCAACGAGCGCTCCAGTGCGATCGGCATTTTGTACGGCGTTCGGGAAGAGAACGCCGCCTTCCTGGAATTCTCCAGGCATTTTCGCAAGCACGGACTGCCGGTTCCGGAAATTTATGGCGAAGACCTGAACCACGGCGCTTATCTGCAAGAGGACCTTGGCGACACCACGCTGTTTGAGTTCCTCACGACAAATCGCAGCGGGGAGACCATCGCTCCGCCCGTGGCGGACACTTATCGCAAAGTGGTCGCGGTGTTGCCGCGTTTTCAAGTGGAAGCCGGGCGCGATTTGAATTACGACGTTTGTTATCCGATCGCTAGTTTTGACCGCCAGTCCGTCGCCTGGGACCTGAATTACTTCAAATATTATTTTCTGCGGCTCGCGGGCATTCCCTTTAACGAGCACGCGTTGGAAAACGATTTCGGGCGCCTGACGGAATTCTTGATGACCGCGGACCGCGATTATTTTCTGTACCGCGACTTTCAGTCACGGAATATTTTGTTGCGCGGCGGCGAACCGTTCTTTGTGGATTACCAGGGCGGACGCAAAGGCGCGCTCCAATACGACATCGCCTCTCTTTTGTTCGATGCCAAGGCCGATCTGCCGCCGGAGCTGCGTCAGGATTTGCTCAATCATTATCTGGACGCACTGGGTCAGTACATAAGGCTCGATCGCGAAGCGTTCACTCGGCACTACTACGCCTACGTTTACGTGCGTATCATGCAGGCCCTGGGCGCATATGGATTTCGCGGCTTTTACGAGCGCAAAGCGCATTTCCTGCAAAGCGTGCCGTACGCGTTGAAAAACCTGCGTTGGCTGCTGCATCACGTCGAGCTGCCCATTACGCTGCCGACCCTGATGGGCGCGTTTCAGAGCATGCTGGCGTCGGAAAAATTGCACGGCCTGGCGAACGAAGCGGAAAACCTCGTGGTGCGGATTTTCAGTTTTTCCTTTCACCGCGGCTTGCCGAAGGACGAGAGCGGGCACGGCGGCGGATTCGTTTTTGATGGCCGCAGCTTGCCGAATCCCGGCCGCGAAGAGCGTTTCAAAGCGCTGACCGGCAAAGACGCGCCGGTGATCGACTATCTCAATCAACAGGAGAGCGTGCACCAGTTTCTCGCCAGCGTGATGTCGCTCGTGGATGCCAGCGTCAGCAGTTATCGGCAGCGCGGCTTCAAGAACTTGATGGTGTCCTTCGGATGCACCGGCGGCCAGCATCGCTCGGTCTATCTGGCCGAGCAGTTGGCGAAGCACTTCCGCGCCACGAATGGTGTGGAGGTGGCGGTGCGGCATCTGGAGCTGGAGAAGCTGGGCAAATGAAGGCGCCCCGATGAAAGCCCCGCAATGAAAGCTATGATTCTGGCCGCAGGGCTCGGCACGCGCTTGCGGCCGCTCACGAATGATCGCCCGAAAGCCTTGGTGGAAATCGCGGGTCGCACGCTATTGGAGATTGCGCTGGCTCGCTTGCGGACGTTTGGCGTTAGCGAGGTGATCGTCAACGTGCATCACTTTGCGGACCAGATTGTGGAGTACCTGAAGGCGAAGAAAAACATCGGGATGCGCGTTGAAGTTTCGCACGAAGATGTGTTGCTCGATACCGGCGGCGGATTGAAAAAGGCCGGCTGGTTTTTCCTGGAGGATTCCGCCAGCGCGGACGAGCCGTTCCTTCTCCACAATGTCGATGTCATCAGTACCGTTGATTTCAGGAAAATGGTGCAGTCTCACAAGCAAAATCAAGCGCTCGCCACTCTGGCGGTGCAGAAGCGCGAGAGCAGTCGACAACTCCTCTTCGATGAACATGTTCAGCTCTGCGGCCGCCACGCCGGACGCGATCGCGAACCCGAAATTGTGCGCCCCGCGCCACGCCTCGAGCCGCTGGCGTTTTCCGGCATCCACATTATTTCTCCGCGGCTCCTGCCCATGCTTACTGAAGATGGCGTTTTCTCTATCGTCGCGTCGTATCTACGCCTGGCGGGTCGGAACGAAAAAATCCAAGCTTTCCGCGCCGATGACTACTACTGGCGCGACCTCGGCCGCGTCGAAGACTTACAGCAAGCGGAGCAAGACTTACAGCAGAACGCCACGCTGCAGGAGTCCTAGCGACGTGGTTTATCGTGGTCCGTCGGCTTTGTCTTGAAGTATTCGGGACGCCAAGATTCTCTAAGCAGCCGCGCCTTGACTTTCGCCATTTTCGACCGAGTGATTGTCCTGTCTTGCTTTTTGGCGAGGTAGAGAAGCATTAGTTCCGGATTATCCTGACTTTCTGCTTCAAATCGCGCCAAATCGGAATGCACTCCAACTAGAAGGACTTCCTTCTTTTTTGACCGACGGCGTACGGCAACGTATGTCCGATCAGCCTCTGGATCCCAGGTCACATCAGGATCTGATTTCAGTTCCACAGCTCCGTTTGCAAACGTCCATCGTCCCTTGTCATAGATTGTGAGCGGCTGAATATCGGCCCATTCGCAATAAATGTATGTTCCGCCTGGAAACAAGTACAGATCGTCTCCGCTCAGGAAGCCCCCGAGCTGCCTGGCGAGCTCTCTGGGCGGGTTCGCGTAGTGTCCAGCAATGCCTGACATATCGATGCTGGCGAGAGATTCAACGGAGACCTTCGCTTGTAGGCGCTCAAGGGCATCAGAGGTAGTCGCCGTGAGGACGCCTTGACTATAGAGCGCCAACAACACAATTGATACGAGGTTCGGGATGTAAATCATTTGGCTGGGGCGGCTACGGTTGCGAATCCCAACGCTTGCATCACGGCGTCGTGAAAAGCGGGGCGGAGCTGTGCGATTTTTTGGTTCTCGCGGGTCGGGTGGACGCGATTGGTGAGGAGCACGACGAAGAGCTGGCGGTCTGGATCGATCCAGATCGACGTGCCGGTGAAGCCAGTGTGGCCGAAGCTGTATGGCGAGAAATAATGGCCGCTGGAGCCGCCTTCGGTGGGCACCGCCCATCCGAGCGTGCGCGTGCCGCTCGATAGCTGCTGCGGCGCGGTGAATTGCGCGATGGTCGCGCGGCGTAGGATGCGGTGATGTGCGTAGACGCCGCCGTTCAGCAACATCTGGCAAAACGCTGCGAGATCGGGCGCGGTGCTGAAGACTCCCGCGTGGCCGGAAACTCCGCCGATGGCGAACGCGTTTTCGTCGTGCACTTCGCCCTGTAGCAGGCGGTGCCGCAGGTTGTTATCGATCTCCGTCGGCGCAATAGAGGGCCACAGTTTTTTGGGCGGGCGGAGCATGCTGTCCTTCATGGCCAGCGGCGTGAAGATGTAGGTTTTTGCGAGGTCGTCGAGCGTGCGCCCGGTGAGCCGCTCGACAATCTCCGCCATGAGAATGATCCCAAGGTCGGAGTAAATTTCCTTCGCGCCGGGTTCGTATTCAAGCGGCTCGGCAAAGATTTTCGTCAGCGTGTCCTGTTTGTTTTTCGACGTGCGCCAATATTCCTTGAAGGCCGGCAGGCCCGAGGTGTGCGTGAGCAAATGGCGCACCGTGACTTGGTGGCGCCATTCCGGTTGCGGCCCGCTGGCCCATTCGGGCAAGTAGCGCTCGACGCGCGCGTCGAGATCGAGCGGAACAGGGAAGTCACCTTCGACGAGTTTGGCTACGAGCGTTGTCGTGGCGACTACTTTTGTGAGCGAAGCGATGTCGTACATAGTGCGCGTGTCGACCGCCGGCGATTTGGCGGCGTAGCTCAGGTTTCCAAAGGCATGCAGGGAAAGTTTTCCGCGGTAGCCGACGGCGACGGTGGCGCCGGGGAAGGCTTTATCCGCGACGGCGCGCTCGATCACTTGGAACGCGGGTTGGAGTTGGGCCTCGCCGCGGACGTCCATGGGTTGGAGCGTCATGGGATTTTCCGGTAGCTCGATACCGAAACCCAATTTCATATCGACGCCTGGAATGGTTACGGGCAAATGTCCGCGCACGGGAATTTGGCCGAAGAGAGCGCGCGCAAGCGAAATCTGCGCGACGTCGCTGATGCCAAAGGCTGCGAGCCAGGTCTGTGCCTGGGGGAAGCGCTCGACCAAGTAAGGGCTGCCGAGGCACAAAGTGACGATGGGCTTGCCGGTTTTGAAAAGTTGCTCGGCTAACGCGGCCTGCTCTGCAGGGACATCGACGTTGCCTTTGCGGTCGCTGACGCGCACGAAAAGCGCGACAATCACCACGTCGTAAGAGTCGGGCGAAGGCAGCTTGAGCATATCGGCTTTGACGAACTTCGTGTCCGCGCGCAGCGTGGTGAGGGAATCAAAACGGGAGCGCAGCTCGCGCTCCAAGTCTTCGCCCGGATATGGTTCGGGATCGGCGTAAAAGGCGAGCAGGAGGGCACGCGTCGGCTTTGTGGCGTCGAGCGGCAGGCGATGCGGGGTATCGCGCAGCAGGGTTACGCCGCGATCGGAAATGTCTTGCGCTTCGGATTGCCAGGCAAGGCGGCCGAATTTTTGGTTGATAGCGTTGACGTCGACGAGGCGACTTTTGTCGAGGCCGAGTTTGGCTTTAGCTTGCAGAATGCGGCGCACGGAGGCGTCGAGGCGCTCGCGCGAGATGCGGCCGGATTTCACGGCGTTTTGCAAGCCTTCAAACGCTGCGTCCGGAACCGGTGGCATGAGCAAGGCATCCGCGCCGGCTTCAAACGCGCGCACGGCCGCTTCGCCTGGGGCGTAGCGAACGGTGATGCCGCCCATGTCCATAGCGTCAGTGACGACGAGACCTTTGAAGCGGAGTTCGTTGCGAAGAAGATCAGTCAGAATTCGGGAGGAAAGAGTGGCGGGCGTGTTCGGATCTGGCTCGAGCGCGGGAACGGAGAGGTGGCCGGTCATGATGGTGCTCACGCCGGCGGAAATGGCCGCGCGAAACGGCACGAACTCCAACTGTTCCAAGCGCTCGCGGTCCGCGTGAATCACTGGCAAGTCGATATGCGAATCGCTCGACGTATCGCCGTGGCCCGGAAAATGTTTTGCGGTGGCGAGCGCGCCGTTTTCTTCGACGCCGCGGACGAATTCCTTGACGAAGTCGGCGACGCGGGCGGGATCTTCGCCGAACGAACGCGTATTGATGATGGGGTTGCCGGGATTGTTGTTTACGTCGGCATCGGGAGCGTAGACCCAGTGAATTCCAACGGCGCGGGCTTCGAGTGCGGTGACTTTGCCCATGGCGTACGCGTCGCGGGGATTTCCCGCGGCGGCGAGCGCCATTGCTGTGGGAAACGACGTGCCTTCGTCCAAGCGCATGGCCGTGCCGCGCTCGAAATCGGCGCCGACCAGCAGTGGCAATTTCGATTTTGCTTGCAATTGATTGGCGAGGACGGCGGTGGGATAAGCCTGGCTTTTTACGATGCCGAGCGGCGAGCCTTGCGTGATATTGATGAAGCCGCCGACGTGGAGATCGTTTACGCAGTGCAGCATCTGCGCGTAAGCGGCGGCGTCGGTGGAGGTGAAGCTACCATGATAGGTTGCGAACAATACTTGGCCGATTTTTTCGTCGACGCTCATTTTGCGGAGCGTGGCTTCGACCCACTGTGATGCGGAGGTAGAAAGGCCGCGGGACCTTTTGCGCGGAGCCGCGGACTTTGTCTCAGGGGCGGCTGTTTTCGCGGCATACGAGCGGCTTTGCGTTCGCGCAGTGTAGGCCATAAGAAAAATGATTGCGGCGGGAATTACGAACAGAACGCCAGCGCGTCCTTTCCTCAAATGTGAATCTCCCCGCTCACGCCAGATGCAAAGTTTGTATATAACACACGCACATCGGGCGAACAACGCGGGTGCAAAGGAGAAGTTCCACAATATCATTGGTGTTTGGGCAAAGGGGATCGGCACTTGTCTCAGCGGGCTAGAGTTTTAAGTTGCATTGCGAGCTTGGCGATTGGGCTGGTGATCTTGGCGCCGCGTGCCACGACTGCGAACGCCGAGGCGCTGCGCGGCGGGACGAAGCGTTCGGGGCGGCCGGGACGAGTGCAAGCGGGGCTTGATGTCTTAGCGGCGGAAAAATTTGCGCCGCTGCGGAACAAACGTGTTGGCCTGATCACCAATCATACCGGCCTGGACTCGCAGGGACGCAGTACAGCAGACCTGCTTTCCCACGCGCCGGGGGTGCATCTGGTGGCGCTGTTCAGCCCGGAGCACGGGCTCGCCGGGCGCAACGACGAAAAAATATCTTCGAACAAAGACGCTGCCACTGGCATGCCGATTTTCAGTTTGTATGGCGAGACGCTGCGGCCGACCGAAGAGATGCTGCAGGGAATCGACGCGCTCGTGTTTGACGTGCAGGATGCGGGCGTACGCTTTTATACCTATACGGCGACCATGGCCTACTGTATGGAGGAGGCCGCCAAGCATAACATCGCCTTCTACGTCCTCGATCGCCCCAATCCTATCGGCGGCACCATCGTCGAAGGCCCGATGCTCGACGCCGACAAAACCAGTTTTGTTGCGTATTTCCCACTGCCGGTACGCTACGGGCTCACCATTGGGGAGCTGGCACAATTCTTCAACACCGAAAACCACATCAATTGCGATCTCCACGTCATCGCCATGAAAAACTGGCATCGCAATTATTTTTTTGAGAGCACTGGCGCGCGCTGGATTCCTCCTTCGCCGAATCTGCGCACGCTTAAAGGTTCGGTGCTCTATCCAGGAATCGAAATCCTGCAAAACGCGGGTGTTTCGGTAGGCCGCGGCACGGAAGCTCCTTTCGAGGAATTCGGCGCGCCGTGGATCAATGGCGAGGAAGTGGCTGCCGCGCTGAACAATCGCCATCTCGCTGGCGTGCAGTTCAAGAACCAGCCGTTTATTCCTGTCGGCGGTCTGTACTCCGGGCAGCGCTGCGGCGGAGTCGGAATGCGCATCACTGATCGTCAAGCGGTGCGCGCGATGCGCGTGGGACTCGAGATCGCGGCCATTCTCAAGAAACTGTATCCTGACAAGTTTGATCCGGAAAAGCTGCTGTTTCTCGTCGGTAACGCCGAAACCATCCGACAGCTTCAATCCGGCGTTTCACCCGACCAAATCGTAGACAGTTGGTCCGCCGACCTCGCCACTTTCGACACCGTGCGCCGCAAATATTTTATCTACAAATAGCGTAGCAATATGTCAGGCGTGTCATCCTGAACCCATCCGACAAAGATGGGTGAAGGACCCAAACGTACAAACTGGCACTGCACCCTGCGCGGGCCGCTCTCCTCGCACCTTGCCGCCTCGTGTTACAGTCAATTCATGCGCATCGTATCGCTGCTGCCTTCGGCCACCGAAATCCTCTTCGCGCTCGGCTTCGACCGCGAAGTGGTCGGCGTCAGCCACGAATGCGACTTTCCGCAGCAAGCGCGGAGCAAGCGCGTGGTGATTCAATCGCGCATCCCGCACGATGCTTCGCCGTCGGAGATTGATCGCCTCGTTCGCGAGTACGTTGCTCGCGGCGAAAGCTTTTACGCCGTCGACGCGCAGGCGCTCGAAGAGCTCGCGCCGGACCTGATCATCACGCAGGATTTGTGCCATGTGTGCGCCGCTTCGCCTGACGATTTGGGCGCGGCGCTGGCGCGCTTCACGGAACTCCCGGAAGTGCTGTGCCTCAATCCGCAGGATCTTGGCGATGTGTGGCGCGATATTCTCTGGGTTGGCGAAGAAACGCGGCGTGGACGCGCAGCCGAGGCTCTGCTGGAAGAAATCGGCGAGCGTTTGGGATCGCTCGAGCGCATCGTTGCGGAGAGCTCGGAGCGGCCGCGTGTAGCATTTCTGGAGTGGCTGCAGCCGTTTTACGTGGGCGGTCACTGGGTGCCGGAGATGATCGAACTCGCCGGCGGGCACGATGTTTTGGGCCGCGTGCACACACCCTCGTTTCGCGTGACGCTCGAAGACATTGTGGCAGCCGCGCCGGAAATCATTCTCGTGTCGCCTTGCGGCTACGGCGCGCAACAAGCTCGAAGCGAATATTTGGCGATGGCGCATACGGACGAATGGAATGCCACCCCCGCGGTGCGTAATGGGCGCGTGTTCGCGCTGGAAGCGAACAGCTATTTCTCGCGGCCTGGCCCGCGGCTGATCACTGGTATTGAGGCGCTGGCTGGCATTTTCCATCCCGGTATGCCAGTCAGTGAAGACGCCAAGCGCGCGGCCACGCACATTTCTGCGCGATTGAGTGCCCGGGCAGCTACGATTTAGACTCTTCTCTTACAGTCGAGGAGAATACACACCCGTAGCCAGGCGTCCCTCGCGCGACACGGTCTAATCTGTCAGGGATGTGCCCGGTCTGTACCCCAGCCGGACTGTACCCCCTCCCCCCCTGTTTTACGTAAGTGTTCATTCTAAAGGGAGTTAAAGCCCTTTGTTTTGATACACTTTTGCAAGTGTTGATTCCAAAGGGCCTTATATTACGCAAGAATTGTGCAAGTGCGGGCACCTAAAGGCCCATTCAGGAGAATGGCGTTCCCAGGATTGAAAGCAAAAACGCCAGCACGAGTGCTGGCATTAGGGATGCGAGACGCAATGTTACCTAGAGCTAGTGTACGTGAACGGTAACCGATTGTCAACGAAAACTTTGCTTGAATCCACCAGCCACAGCTAGATGACCGATGGTTTCTTTACGTCAGCCGACTCATATTTCGGTCCATTCAACGAAAAGCTGTGCGGCGAGAACGAAGAGCATTGCGACAAGTATCCAGATGATGCTGCTCATCACCACCGGCAGACCTCCAATCGGCTCCGGTGGAAACGGCAGTTTGATGTGCCAACGCCATCGAATCGCAACTGCAAAAAGTGGAAGACCAAATAGGATTCCCATACTTGCGCCTAGCCCCTTCAATCCGTTTCGTAGCAAAACGGTCAGAGAGTACGTCAGGCAATAGGCCCAGAGGCAAAAAAGCAAAGGATCTAAGAGTGTGTGTACAGTTATGGAACCGAAAAGTGCCGAATGAAATGGATTCTTGCTGTACCGGGAGAGAGTTAACCAGCCCGCGAGGAAATTTACAGTAGCGACGGCCAGTAGTTCGGCAAACCCGACAGCCCAGCCCGCCCAGACAAAATACGAGCGGCTGCGCGGTTTCGTGAACAGAAAGTGTGCTGTGTTCTCGGCGAATTCATGGATAGCGCCTATGGCCCCTAACCCTAGGGCCACAGCCATGAGAATTAAACCGAAGGTGGCTGAAAAAGCAGAGGTGCCGAAGTCCGCCACTAGATGGGTGCCCAAACACACTACCGCAGCGACGGGCATCACAATTGCGGCGATAATTAAGAAGACGATGAAAAAAGACCGGGTGTCACGCCAGCATTTCCAGAAGTACATCACTGCTCCTTTCGGACAAGCTGTAAAAAGATTTCCCGCAGGCTTAGAGGGACAATATTCGTAACCGTTGCGCCGTTTTGGGACAATCCTGCAGCGAAACTTTCGGCATTCTTCGTTACGACATATCTGTAGAAATTTCCCTCGGCCATAACGGACAAAACTTGCGACGAGATTTGTGTCGGAAGGGCGTTGCCAGCAGCAGTAATCAAGCGGAATTCACTCTTGATGTCATCCAGCCGGGACTCCATCAGAAGCTTGCCTTGCTCGATGACGCCGGTATATTCCGCGATTCGCTCCACCTCCTCAAGTTGGTGGGAGGAAAAGAAGATGGTGCAACCTCGGTCGAGGCCGTCTTCGGTGAGCACGTGCAACAACTGATCAACTGAAACGGGGTCCAAAGCCGTCGTCGGCTCATCCAAGATCAATAAATCCGCGCCTTGAGACAGCGCCAGCAACAGCCAGACCTTCGTTTGGTTACCGTTGGATAGCTTTTCGAAGCGCTGTTTCATCGGGATTTCTAATAAGCGAGCGTATTTTTCCACTGCGCTATCAGACCATGTCGGGTAGAAGCCACGGCTGAATCGCACCAATTCGGACGGAGTCAGCGATGGATACAGAGTCTTTTTCTCGCTGACAAAGGCGGTGCGCCGAAGAATGGCCATGCGCTCGGCGGCAATATCCATTCCCAATACATGAGCCGCCCCAGCAGTTGGGCGCGTGAGTCCGAGTAGCATTTTGATCGTGGTGGTCTTGCCCGCGCCGTTGCGCCCGAGAAATCCATAGATCGCACCGCGCGGCACAGTAAGACTTATTCCGCCGACGGCGTGGATATTCGCGTATGTCTTCGTAAGACCCTCAGTGCCTATGGCAACCTCGTTCACTTGCGTTCTCCTAAACTGTCCAGTTCATCCTGCACCGTCTTAAGAATTTCCTCGTCCGTGAGGCGTAGTTGCGCGCCCTCGACGGCAATCTGCCGGGCATACGGCTGCAGTCTGCGCAACTTTTCCGATTTGAGAAATCGAGGGACATTTTCCGCGACATATGTGCCGCCGCCCGGAATAGTCGCAATGACGCCATCTCGTTCTAGGTTCTGATAGGCTCGCGCGGCTGTAGTGGGATTGATCCCTAGTCCGGCAGCCAACTTGCGCACCGACGGTAGTGGCTGGTCGCGTTTCAGGGCGCCCGCGGCAATCGCGTTCTTCACTTGAGCTTCGATCTGCGCGTAGATCGGCACCCCCGAAGACGGATTTACGTGGAAGAGCATACTGTATGATTACAGTCATACAGTAGAGTTGTCAAGTGCATTGAGCTTTCGCGCCGCGAATGCAGGCGTAGTCTACGTTCTTTGTTCGACTTCAGAAGATTGCTTCCGCCACCAGCGGTAGAAGGGAAGGCCGGAGAGAATGAGCAACAGGCCGATCGAACAGCGGACTGGGCGATCGATCCAGATGTTTACGGTGAGGGCGAGGGCGCCGGCTACGAAGATTCCTGGTACCCAGGGGTAGCCCCAGCAGCGATAGGGGCGCGGGAGGTTCGGCTCTGTGCGGCGCATGCGGAAGAGTGCGACTACGGCGAGGCCGTAGAAGATCCAGCCGGCGAAGATGAAGAGATTCGTTAGCTCCTCGAATGTTCCGGTGAGGGCCATCAGGCTGGCGAGCACGCCTTGAAAAATCAGCGCGCGGCCGGGAGTGCGAAATCTCGGGTGGATGCCGTCGGCAATTTTGAAGAAGATGCCATCGCGCGCCATGGCGTATGGGACGCGAGCGCCGCTGAGGATGGAAGAATTCATGGAGCCGATGGCGGAGATCACCATGGCGAGGGTGATCCATGTTGCCGCGCCGTGGCCGGCGACGTGCGCCACGACATCGGAGGCGATGTGTTCCGATGATGCGACGGCATCGAAGGGCAGCACTCTCAAGCAGGCAGCGCTGAACAGGAGATAGATGACCGCCACAAGGGAAACGCCGCCCACTAGTGCGCGCGGGAAATTGCGCTGAGGATCCTGCACTTCCGAGCCAACCAAGTTTAGATCTTCCCACCCGTCATAAGCCCACAGCGCAGCAGCCAGCGCCGCCAGAAACGCACCGAACACGCTAGCGTCGAGCGAGGCCGGCCAGATCGGATCCGGTGCGTGCGGCGAGGAAGACGGTGCAAAGAACGCGACGCCAATGACGATGACCACGGAAATGATTTTGATCGCCGTGAGGAACACTTGGATCGCTCCGCCAAGACGCACGCCGAGGTAATTCACGCCGGTCATGATGGCAAGCCACAGCACTGCCAGCGGCTGCGCCCAGGTAAAAACGAAGTCGTACGGCTTCACCCAACTGGTAAGCCCGGGGATTGCGATGTGCAGCGTGAAAATCGGCGTGGCCACGACGGGCAAAAGAAATCTGAGGAAGCGCACCAATCCGGCGGCGATAGAAGACGCCGAGGAAGGCCGGCCGACAATGGAGTGCATCCAGCCGAAAAGAAATCCCCACACCGGACCGAAGCCACGGCGCAGGTACGCATACTCTCCGCCCGCCTCTGGAATCATCGCGCCCAGCTCCGCATAGGAAAGCGCGCCGAAGAGCGAGAGAATCGCGCCGACGATCCACGCCGCGAAAACTACGGAAACGAAACGGCCCTCGCGCGCCATTTCGGCAGGTTTGAGAAAAATACCCGTGCCGATCATGGTGCCTACGACGATCGCGCCGGAGGCCCAGGCGCCGAGGGCGCGGACGAGGTCGAGCCGTTTCTCCGTAGGGCTTGCGGTCAGGATTTCTCCAGTTGCCACGATTTTCCCTTTTGGGCTGTGCTGTCGTGCTGAGCGTCTGGTTTGATGCGGCTAATCATAGACCCAATCGCGAAGGTCACGCTGGCTCCGATCATGAAGTACCACGTAAAAGCCACGTTGGTAAATCCGAAGACACAGAGAATGGTGGCTAATCCAGCAAACATACCGACGAGGGCGCCCAGCGCGTTCGCGCTTCGGTCGAGGGTGCCTAGTAGAAAAAGTCCTAGCAAACTGCCAAAAGGGAGAGAAACTACCGTCAAACCGGCTTCGAGCAGCGGCCCCCATTTCTTTAGGCCGAAAGCCATTAAGACCAAGCCCCAGGCCAGGGTCATGCGTCGAGATAGCTTCATGAAGCTCTTGGAGTCGAGTGATTTCCCCCACAGTCGCGAAAAATCGAGAACGCTGGAAGCCGCGAGCGAATTCAGCGAGCCGCTGGCATTGGACATAGCTACGGCGATGATGGAGGCCAGTAGCAGGCCGGCAAGTCCTGGTGGCATCTCACGCACTAGAAAGAGCGGAAGGATGCGGTCGGTGCGCTCGCCTGGCGCGAGCAAGGGCGCGTGCTGGGCAAAGACAAACAGCAGGACTCCGATCAGCAGGAACACGGTGAACTGGATCAGGACGATGACGCCGCTGGTCAGAAGGGCGCGGCGGCTGTCGCGTTCGCTGCGGGCGGCGAGCAAACGTTGCACGATAATTTGATCGGTTCCATGAGTGGCCATGGTCAGAAATGCGCCGCCGATCAGGCCGGACCAAAAAGTGTATTTGGTTGACCAACTGAACGAGAAATCGAGAACTTGCAGCTTGTGTCCGGCAGCGGCAGCTGCTTGTGTGACTTCGGTCCATCCGCCGGGAATGCGATGCAGGAGGACTATCAGGGTCACGGCGCTGCCGGTCAGATAGATTGCTAGTTGCGCAACGTCGGTCCAGATGACGGCCTTCATCCCGCCTTCCAGCGTGTACAAAATGGTTAAGGCGATTACTAGCACGACCGCAAATTTTTCCGAGGTGCCCAGTACCACGCTGAGCACCAATGCGATAGCCGAAACGCGCACGCCCTCGGCTATCGCGCGGGTAATCAGGAAAGTGCTGGCTGCCACGGCGCGCATCTTTTCGCCGAAGCGTTTTTCGATGAGTGCGTAGGCGGTGAAGAATTCTCCGCGAAAATAACCCGGCAGCAGGAGGAGCACGATGAGCACGCGTCCAAGCAAATACCCGAACACTAGCTGGAGAAACGTCAGATTTCCTGCATAAGAAATGGCCGGCGTTCCGATGATGGTGAGCGTCGAGGTTTCCGTCGCGACAATCGAAAACGCCAGCGCCCACCACGGTGCCGTGCGCCCGCCGAGAAAATAATCGCGAGCGTCCTGCTGCTTGCCGCGGAAGTGCATTCCGAGAGCGGTAACCGCCAGCAAATACGAGAGCACGATCACCAAATCGATGGGATGGATGCGCATTTTTTCGTGGAAGCTGTGCAAAAGCGCCCTGACACTAGCACAGGCGCTCTTGCCGGCGCACTAAGCCAATAGGGCTGCGCATTCGCGTGCACTAGCGCATGGTTTAGCTTCGCCGCAATCGCGTGAATCGTGGAACGAACGTGAGCTCACAAATCGCTTATCCTTTTCACATGCGTTACATTCTGGGATTCGACGGCGGCGGGACAAAGACGGAGTGCGTGCTGATGAACTCGGCCGACCAGGTGCTGGCGCGAACGTATGCCGGGGCGTCGAACCCCTCACGCATCGGCGTGGAAAGCGCTGCGCTCGCGGTCGAGCAGAGCGCGAAACTGGCGCTGCGAGATGCGGGGCTCGAGCGCAGCGTGATTTCAGCGGTGGGCGCGGGCCTGGCCGGCACCGCCAAGCCGGACATGAAAGAACGGATGCTCGGCGCGCTGCAAAAATGCTTCCCCGGCGCGGCGGTAACCATCCTTACCGATCTCGAAGCGGCGCTGGCGGCTGCGGGTGAAGGGCCCGCAATTGTCCTGGTAGTGGGAACGGGTTCGGCGGCGTTTGGGCGCAATACGGAGGGCGAAATTGCGCGCGCCGGAGGGTACGGCCCCTCCTCGAGCGATCAAGGCAGTGCCTACGACATCGGCAGGCGTGCTATCGCCGCCGCGATTCAGGAACGCGTCGGCGGATCGGACTCCGCACTGGGCAGGCAGATCTTGGCGCAGCTTCGCTGCACGGAATGGCCGGTGGTGCGGCATCGCGCGCAAACCATGCCTGACGAGATTTTTCCTCCCATCTTTCCCGTGATTGCCGCCGCAGCGGACTCCGGCGACGCCACCGCGCAAGAAATTCTGCTTCATGCCGCCCAGGAGGTGTCTTCGCTGGTTGGCGATGTCGCTGATCGCTTGCATCTCCGCGAAAAGGAGTTCTTGCTGGCCAAGATCGGCGGGACCATCGGACGCTCGCGCTTTTTCGACGCGCAAATCGATACTGCGTTGAAGCAAGTGGTGTGTAGAGCGGAAATCGGCAAATTGCGGATTTCTCCCGCGGAAGCCGCGGCTCTAGCTGCGAAGGAGTCGGATGCCAGCTAGCGAACCCAATCGCGAGCGCGCGCACACGGCGACCGGCGAAGATCTCGCGTCGCTGCTGCACCATCACTCGCCGGACGTGCTTCTAGCCCTGCTCGATAATCCCGCGCTCAACGAGGCGCAGCTGTGTTTGCTGCTGGACCGCAAGGATCTTCCCGCTGAAGTTCTGGAGGAAGTGGCTCGCCGCAAGCCTCTGCTGAAGAATTACCGTGTGAAGCGTGCGCTGGCTTTCCACCCGCGCACACCAAGACTAGCGAGTCTGCGGCTGATCCGAGAACTGTACCTGATGGATTTGGTGCAACTCACGCTGCTGGCCGGCATTTCCGCGGAGCTCAAGCGCAATGCGGAGGCGCAGCTTGTTGCGCGGCTTCCGCAGCTGCCGCTCGGCCAAAAGATCACGCTAGCGCGCCGGGGCACGGCGCGCGTCGCCGGCGCGCTCCTTGCGGAGGGCCATGCGCAAGTGCTCTCCGTCGTTCTGGACAATGGGAGTCTTACAGAAGCGCAGGTCCTGAAGGCGCTCTCGCGTGAGCGCCTTCCAGTGGGGGTGGTGAAAGCTGTGGCGCAGCATCGCAAGTGGTCGCACACCTACAACGTGCGTCTGGCGCTCGTGCGTCATCCCAGTTCGACGCTCTCGACGATCCTCGCCTACCTGCCTGAGCTCACCGTTTCCGATTTACGCGAACTAGCCGCTCCCGGGATTGTCTCCGAAAATCTCCGCAAATACCTGCTGGCGGAAATCCAACAAAGAATGCGCAAGGGTGAAAAATTGGCGAAAATTGCGGACACCGCCGGCGAACCCGGCGCGTCTAACTCGGATTGAGTCCAGGTCGGTTCGGGGTTTGAATGGCATAGCGGCTTAGTAGTTGGCTCACAGGAATAGCGGTAGGTTTACTAGAGCACTACAGCTTTCTTCGGGATGAATGCGCACAAAAACGGAGCAGCGCTATTCTTGGCCTGTGGAAGCGGCGGGAACGCCCCGGCGTCACACTTGGGATCCTTGGCAGGGGGTTGGTTTAGGTCGATGACCACTGGGGAGCATCCGCCGCGGCACCTGGAGCGCCGCTGGGCGCCGCGTTATTCCTTTAGCGCCGAGCTCGAGATTGAATGGGGCTCCGCAGTTTTGCGTGGGAAGACCCGAGACATCAGCTCAAACGGCATATTCATCGAATCCACCGACACGCTTTGGGTCGGAGCGGGCTTCACGGCGCGCCTAGCGCTCGATCGGCCCGTGCAGATGGACTGTTCAGTGAAGCGCGTCGAGCCCGGCCAAGGCATGGCCGTCAGTGTTACCGTGTCGGAAGAGCAGCACCAGCAGCGTTATCAGGATTTGATCGCCTCACTTACTCGCCCCCGGACTTAATGACGTCTGCGCGTCCACGCGCCTCGTTCTATACTAAACAGGATGTCGTTGCTGGGGCTGTCCAGGGGGAATTGACCGCCGTTCCGGTAATCCACCGCGGTTCATTTCATGACGCGATGCCTTGATTGCGGCTCGGAGCGCACCACCGACCAATGCCCTTCCTGCGGTCTGACCACGGCCGCAGCCGAATTGACGTTCCGCCGCCGGCTCATGCGGCAGACCGCGGTTTTCCTGCTGGGTTCGCTGGCATTTCCGTACATCAGCCAGATTTATCCTCCGCTGGATCTTGACCTCATCCTAGTGTTTTTCGGCCTGATTTTCTTTGGCGCGCTCACGCTGGCCGTGGTTTTGGAGCGACGAGCGCGCAATCATCAGGAAATCGAGCTGATGAAGCGCGTCTACAATGGATTCATTCCACTGCCTTGGATTTTGGCGGCGACGTTGTTTATTAACGGGCGGCTCGATTCGCAGAAAAATGTAGTCTATTACCCAACCGTGGTCGTGGGCCGCTTCAACATGAAGGGTATTGTGAAGGGGAGCCGGAGATTGGTGGTGCGTTCCTGGCGCGAAGGACAGCGCGTCGAACGTCTTGCGGTGGATATGGACGATTTCGATCGCTTTCACGAAGGCGATGCAATAGTCGTCGGGGTCGAGCCGGGCGCGCTGGGTATTCCCTGGTATTACGGCGTCTACCGCCGCTGAAGGCAGCTACGAAACGCGTCAATATGCCGGCTCGCGGTTACGCAGCAGTGGTATCTGAATGTCCAGATAGCTGCCGCTCTTGCCGAACCGGAATCGGACGCGTTGCACAGGGCCGACGTCGCGTATTTTCCAGTCGGACGTTTCAACCGGTTGATCGGGAATATCGGACGGCGACCACTCGACGTTGTCTCCCTGCGCCTTCACCTTTGCGGGATCGACCTCGTAGACCTCCTGCTCCTTCACATCTACGAGCATATATCGCTTCCACAAGCGCACCAGCAGCATGCCGCGCTTTTCACCGTGATAGATATTCCAGGATGCGGGCGCGTCGTCGTTAAAGCGCAGGATCGCAAACTGCACCGGCTTCCAGACAGCCTTCTCGCCGCCGTATAGCGAAGACGCCGCAAGCGTTGTAGTCAGGACTGCCAAGATGCAGAAGTTTGCAAAACGCATGTGCTTCTTCAGCGTAGATTCCCGGTTTTGCCCAGCGTGAGCATCGCGATCGCTAATTTCTCACTTCGCTGAAGGCCCTGTCGAGGAGGCGAACACCTTCATCGACGTCGGCTTTGGAAATATTGAGCATGGGTGAGAGGCGAAGAACGTTGCCGAACAGGCCGCCCTTGCCGATGAGCAGGCCGTTGTCGCGGGCGCGCTCCATGACCTGCGCGGTAGCTTCCGGTGCAGGTTCCTTGGTCTTACGGTCTTTGACCAACTCGAGGGCTTGCATCAAGCCCATGCCGCGGACTTCGCCGATGAGCGGATATTTACTCTGGAGTTCTTCGAGCTTGCCGCGGAAATACGAGCCGACAGTGTGCGCGTTTTCGAGCAGATTCTCCTCTTCGATGAAGTCGATCGTTGCTTTCGCGGCGACGGTCGTAACTGGATTGCCTCCAAACGTGGAAATGTTCAATCCTTGGAAGCTGGAAGCAATCTCGGGCGTGGTGACCGTCAAACCAATCGGCACGCCGTTGCCTAGTCCTTTAGCGCTGGTGAGAATGTCCGGAGTAACTTCCCATTGCTCGATGCCGAACCACTTTTTGCCGGTGCGGCCCCAGCCGGTTTGCACTTCGTCGCTGATAAAAAGGCCGCCGTATTTCTTCACGATTTTGAAAACGATCTTGAAATATTCCTTGGGAGGAGTAATGAAGCCGCCTACTCCCTGAATCGGCTCCGCGATAAAGGCTGCTATGCTTCCGCTCGTGCCGGTCTGAATTAAATTCTCCACATCGTTGGCGCAAGCCACTTCGCAAGATGGATAGGTCAGGTGCAAGGGGCAGCGATAGCAGTAGGCATTCACCGCATGCGAAATGCCGACGCTAATTACGCCGCTCTTGCGATAAGGCGCATGCGCAGTTACCGCTTTGGCGATCGCGGAGCTGCCGGCATACGCATGGCGCAGCGCCACCACGTCGTAGCTACCGGTGGCCATCCGCGCGATCAAGATCGCTGCCTCATCCGCCTCCGTTCCGGAGCTGGTGAAGAAACTCTGTTGCAAATTTCCAGGGGTAATCCGCGCGATTTTTTCAGCCAGTGCCACGATATGTTCGTTGGGATACAGCGTGGAGGTGTGTTGCAGCCGGTTGACCTGCGCGTTGATCTTGCTCGTGACCTTGGGATTGCAGTGCCCAACCGAAACGGTCAAGATGCCGCCGAAGAAATCCAAGTACTTGCGGCCTTCGAGGTCCCACAGGTACTGCATTTCGCCGCGATCCGCCACCAGGGGCCGCTGGTAGTAGTTGGTAACCGACGGCCACAGATATTTCTTGTGCTTGGCGACTACCTCATCACTGCGCGTCGTCGCCGGCATTGGCTTGGCAGGAGTCGTCACGTTTTGGTCCTCACTAGCTCGGTAGAATGCATCGAGTTTAACGGAAATAGATGCAATCCGTCGAATGCCATTGTGGCTTCATAACAAGCATTGCAGCGAGCCCGTTCGCACGTTATCCTCCTGCATTTCGAGGAGGTGACGAATGCAGTTCCGCGCAGGCAAACTTCTGGTGGCCGGGGTTCTCGCTGTATTCACTGCGGCGATTCCCTCGCCCGCGCAACAATATGACCGGAAATTCTTCTCCGAAATGCGCTGGCGCTGCATTGGTCCATTCCGTGGAGGCCGCACGGTAGCCATCACCGGCGTGCCGCAGCAGCCCAATGTTTTCTACATTGCCGCGGTGAACGGCGGCGTGTGGCAGACGACGGACGCCGGCAACACATGGGAACCGATTTTTGATGCTGAGGGCACCGGCTCGGTTGGCGCTATCGCTATCGCTCCCTCGAATCCAAAGGTCATCTACGTCGGCAGCGGCGAGGGCCTGCAGCGGCCGGATCTCTCGACCGGCGACGGCGTCTACAAGTCAACCGATGCGGGGAAGAGTTGGACGCACCTGGGCTTGCGGGACGCGCAGCAAATCACCGCGATTCTCGTCGATCCGAAAGACGCGAATCGCATCTTGGTATCGGTGCAAGGCCATCCGTACGGCCCGAACGCAGAACGAGGCGTTTTCCGCTCGACCAATGGTGGCCAGTCGTTTGAAAAAATATTATACAAGGATGAAAATGTCGGCGCCGCCGATCTCGCTTTTGATCCCAGCAACACGCAAACGATTTATGCCGTGCTGTGGGCCGCCCGCGTTGCGCCCTGGGAGATCCGTAGCGGAGAATCTTTCGTCGCACCTGGCAGCGGGCTTTACAAATCCACCGACGGCGGGAACACCTGGCGCCAATTAACGAAGGGCCTGCCATCTTCCGATGATGGCGGTCTCGGGCGCATCGGTGTCGGAGTCGCGCCAAGTCAACCGCATCGCGTGTACGCGACGGTGGAAGCAAAGAAGGGAGCGGGAGTCTATCGTTCCGACGACGCAGGAGAATCCTGGCAACTCATCAATACCGACCGCCGCATCGGTGGCCGCGGCCCCGGCGCGATGGGCATCGCCGTCTCGCCCGACAATCCCGATTTGATCTATATCGCGAACACCACCACCTGGAAATCCAGCGATGCCGGAAAAACGTTTGTCGGTTTCAGAGGCGCACCCGGCGGAGACGATTACCAGCGTATTTGGATCAGCAGCGAGCATCCGCAAACTATCGCGCTTTCCAGTGATCAGGGCGCTGTGATTACCGTGAATGGCGGAGCCTCGTGGAGCACGTGGTACAACCAGCCGACCGCGCAGTTTTATCACGTGACCACAGACAATCGTTTTCCCTACTGGGTGTACGGCGCGCAGCAGGAAAGCGGCTCCGCCGCTACCCTTAGCCGCAGCGACTACGGCGAAATCACATTTCGCGAGTGGCACTCTGTTGGTGTCTTCGAGTACGGCTACATCGCTGTTGATCCGCTCGACTCGAATATTTTGTACGGCGCTCGCCTGACGCGTACCAACCAAGCGTTGGGCGAAGTGGCCGACGTAACGCCCGAGCCCGTCCGGCGCGGAGAGTATCGGTATGACCGCACCCTGCCAGTGGCTTTTTCGCCCGTCGATCCCAAAGCGCTGTATTTCGCAGCCAACGTCTTGTTCAAATCCACCGACGGCGGAAATAGCTGGAAAGTAATTAGCCCCGATCTTGCGCGATCTTCCTACGACACGCCGCCAAACCTCGGCATTTTCGCGGCTTACGATCCAGAGAAGGGCAAGCACCGTGGAGTGATTTACGCGGTCGCACCTTCCTTCAAGGACGCGAATACAATTTGGGCCGGCACGGACGACGGGCTGATTTACATTACGCAGGACGCCGGAAAGTCCTGGCAAAACGTCACGCCACCCGACCTCAAGCCCTGGAGCAAGGTTTCCATTATCGAGGCTTCGCGTTTCGATGCCGGCACTGCGTACGCCGCCATCAACAGCTTTCGCCTTGACGATTTGCGCGCACACATTTACCGCACGCGCGACTTCGGCAAATCTTGGATGGAAATCACTAGCGGCATTCCTGCCGGCGGAGCCAGCAACGCGGTGCGCGAAGATCCCGAGCGCAAAGGTCTGCTCTTTGCCGGTACGGAAGGCTCCGTTTTTGTTTCCTTCGACCACGGTGACAACTGGCAGCCGCTACAGCTCAACCTGCCTCACACGTCGATGCGCGACCTGGTCATTCACGGCGACGACCTCATTGTCGGCACGCACGGCCGCTCGTTCTGGATTCTCGACGACATTACTCCGTTGCGCCAATTGAGCGGGGACATCGCGAAAGCTCAGATCACTTTATACAAGCCACAAGAAGCGGTTCGTTTTCGCTGGAACCGCAACACGGACACGCCCCTGCCGCCGGATATTCCTGCCGGAAGGAATCCTCCCGACGGCGCCATCCTCGATTACTACCTGGCCGCTGCGTCCAGCAAGTCCGTCACTTTGGAAATTTTCGATGCTGAAAATCATCTGGTTCGCCGCTACTCCAGCGCCGACAAACCGGAGCCACTCGAGAAAATCGCCGCTGCCAATCCAATTCCCATGTACTGGGTGCGGCCGCAGCAAATCCTGTCCGCGGAAGCCGGCATGCATCGTTTCGTTTGGGACATGCACTACCCGCCACCCGGCGCGCTCAACCGCGAATTCCCCATCGCCGCCATTGTCCACGACACTCCGCAGCTCCCGCTCGGCGCATGGGCGATGCCGGGAAGGTACACAGTGAGGTTATGGGTTGACGGCAGGATTTATACGCAGCCTCTCATGGTTCGCATGGACCCGCGCGTGAAAACCCCAATCATCGACCTGCGGAAACAATTCGAAATGGAGTCCGGCATTGTCGAAGGCATGAATAAAACGTTCGATGCTCTCCAGCAGGTTCGTTCCTTGCGCTCGCAACTGACGGATCGCGCCGGAAAAGCAAAAGGTGCCCTCGCCGATTCGCTGAGTGCACTCGACAAGCAAGCCGCACAGCTGGAGGGCGCGTCGCAAGGTGCGTTCTTCGGCGTTCCCCAGAGCGGTAAGCAACCCGAAAACCTTTCCACACTCAATCAGCATTTCGGTCAACTTCTGAATGTGGTGGACAGCGCAGATGCTGCGCCGACCACGCAGGCCTCAGCTCTTTATCTGGAGCTGAAAGACGGGCTCGAGAAGCTGCTCGCTCAATGGAAAAAGGTGCTTGAGACAGACCTGCCTTCGCTGAACGCCTCATTAAAGAAGGCCCACATTGAGGAACTGGATCCAAACAGGCCAGCGGCGGCAACTCTGGGCGGAGATGCGGACCAGGACGATGGGCCGTAACCTGACTGACCATGGTCGGACCATGGTTGACACTGGTTAACAAAGGATGTATGATGCTCGTATTAAACGCCTTATGGAAGAAATTGCCATATCTAAGTTCAAGGCGACGTGCCTCGCTGTGCTGGCCCGTGTTCGCAAGACTGGGAAGCCGATTCGCATCACGCGCTTTGGTCAAGCGGTCGCCGAAGTGGTGCCTCCCGGCGGTGCAAAGGCTGCACCCCGGCTTGGTACGGGAATGAGCACTGGCGTCATTTTGGGAGATATCGTCGGTCCGATCAGTGACGAGTCGGACTGGGAAGCGTCTCGGGATCCGCATCAAGAGCAAGATAAAAAAGCAAAGCACAAATGAGATTCTTGCTCGACACCCACATCTGGATTTGGAGTTACTTGGAGCCTCATAAACTCAGTTCTGAAGTCGCTCGAGAAATCGCCAATCCTGAGCATTACAGGTACCTTTCCCCGATCAGCATCTGGGAAATGCTTATGTTGTTGGAAAAGAAGCGCATTCAAATTAAAGAGGATTTCGGGGAATGGTTCAGGCGATCGAAAGAAGATTTGGACCTGCTCGAACTGCCCTTGAACTGGCAAATTGGGCATGAACTGCGCTTCACGGTGCTCGGGCATAGTGACCCAGCGGATCGTTTTCTAGTGGCGACCGCGAAGGTTTATGATTTGACGCTGGTCACCGCCGATGAGCGTCTGGTGAACGTACCCGGACTTAGCGTCTTGCAGAATCGCTGCTGATCCAATTAATCTTCGGAGAGAGCTCGCTACTTGGACGCGGGGGCGCCCTGCAACTGTGTGAGCGCAGCCAGCACTTCTTCGCTGTGCTTGTCCGGCTTTACTTCGAGCCACACTTTTTGCACTTTGCCTTGCGGGTCGATCAGGAAGGTGTGACGCGCGGAATATTTCGCCTCGTTGTAGGTCATCACGGAATCATACTGCGTGGAGACTTCCTGCTTGGTGTCAGCCAGCAGCTTGAAACTGAGTCCTTCTTTGGTGCAAAACTTCTGGTGCGAGTCCTCGTCCTGCACGCTGACGCCGACGATCACAGCATTCTTCTGCTCATATTGCGCAAGGTCGCGCTGGAAGTTGTGGGCTTCAATCGTGCATCCGGTGGTGAAATCCTTCGGATAAAAATACAGCACCACCCACTTGCCCTTGAAATCGTGCAGGCTGACCGGCTTATTCTCCTGCGAATTCAGCGTGAAGTCCGGCGCTGCAGCTCCCACCGCAGGCGCGCTGCTTGCAGCCGATGAGAAACCAATCGCTGACGCAATTGCGAGGACAACAACGACTAGGAACGCCATTGAGCCAAGTTTCATTTTCCACCTCGTTTTCTGTACGCGCGCTGACAGACCTTATTGGCCGCTCCAAATGGTAGTGCGATGCTCATCGAAACGCCAGCTTTAGCGGGCCACGAGACAATTATTTTACTTTGGCTGCATGAAGCGCCCGAATCCAAGGCGTAATTGGATAGTGTTGATGCCGGGATTCGGTGTTGCGAGGCTGGCATTGGAAATATGCATGAACCGCACTTCCGCGCTCCAGTTGTACTTGCTGCGGAGAAAATGCAAGCCCAACGCGCCCGAAGTCGTAAAGTTCACCCGCGACGTTCCCGGTGGCACCTGCGTATTGCTGAAAAGCGTCCCGCCTCCGATTTCTGCATAGGGCGTCAGGCTGCGGCGGCCGGCAAAATTCCATTTCAGCGCAAACGGATTTAATCCAAATCCATAAGCCGTGCCGGTCCGCTGCGTCAGCAAAAACACCGGCACAACGTCCACCGCATACTCAAATCGTCCGCGCAAAGGACCGGGTCCTGCGGCGCCGGTCAGCACCCAGCCATACCGCGCTCCCAAGTTCCAAATCCCCGTATCCGACGTGCTCCCATTGAGCCCGCGCCCGCCGCCGGTCCACACTTGCAGTTCATGCCCACCGCTTTCGGGCCCCGACTGCGCTTGGACCGGGGGTATGGCGAATGTGCTGCAAAGGCCGATTGCGAGTAATGTTGGAAAGATCCTCTTCACGGAATTTCCTCAAGGACGGCCTGCACACTATACTCTCCGGCGGTGCCGATACCATACAGCAGCGCGATGCAGACTCACTTCAAATACGTTCTTACAATCTGAATCACGTCGTCTGCGGCTTCCGCGGAGGACTTCGAATTCCGAGGCATATGATTGCGAATATGATCTTCCATTAGCTCGGCCATTAGGCTGTTGATTGCTCCGCGCGCCGCCGACAGCCGTTGAAGTACATCAGCGCAGGATTCATCCTCGTGAAGCGCGCGCAAGACACCTTCCAGCTGGCCGATCACCTTCTTGCTCCGATTTACGAGGTCTAACTTTTCTCTAGAAGTATGCGACATTTTGTTGACTACCTTAGGGGGGTATGGTATCAAGTTTCTGGTCCGAAGCAAAGATTATAGAGCCAGCCAGCTCTGCCTGTCCGCGACGATCATTGATTTGCCGCTGTTCGGGCTTCTGGGCCTTTTTATTTCTCTGTGATGTTTATTATCCATTTTGGGAATGTCGAGCATGCGTCGTTCGGTGTCTTATCCAGGTTTCGGTTCATGCGTAAGCGCTACTATCCTCCTTTGGCTGGTTGCAGCGTCGGGTGTGTGCGCTCAGGAATCTCGCGAACACGAGCAACCCCCTACCAATACGCAAAGCCCTGAAACGGATCCGATTCCAGTGATGTTCCCGCATGCGGAGACGGACCGCTTGTGGATCTCCGGGCAGGTCAACTTTATTTCCCAGTGGCATCCCGCTTTTCATTCTCCCTACCAGGGTCGTAACAGCCTCTCTCCACAAGCGCAGGACGCCAGTTCGCGCGTCCTCACTCTATACACCGGCCTGCGCCTCACCGACACAGCCGAGCTGCTGTGCGACGTGCAGGAAACCGGCGGGCACGGAATCGGCGAAGCCCTCGGCCTTGCCGGGTTCACAAATCTCGACGTGGTGCGAAATCCCACGTTGAGCAAAGCTCCCTACCTTGCGCGGCTGATGTGGCATCAAGTTATTTCCCTCAGTTCTGAAGGTGCGCCCTCCACTCGCACGCCGTTTTCTCTCTTCAGCCGTTTGCCCGAACGCCGCCTCGAAATTCGTTTCGGCAAATTGGGTTTGGCCGATTTTTTCGATCTCAATACTTACGGCACGGACTCGAATTTCCAGTTCATGAACTGGACCGTCGACAACAACGGGGCCTACGATTACGCCGCTGACACCCGCGGCTTTACCTTTGCCGCTATGTTCGAGTATCACGACCGGCACTGGGCCGCGCGTTTCGCCGAAGCATTGATGCCGAAAGTTGCCAATGGCATCCATCTCGACGCCGATCTCGGGCGTGCACGCTCCGAGAACATGGAGCTCGAGATTCACCGTGCCGTAATCCTTAAACAGGAAGGCGCCCTCCGCCTGCTCGCCTACGTCAATCACGCCAACATGGGCAGCTATCGCCAAGCGATCGACAACTTCCGCGCAGGACTCACGCCCGTTCCCGATATCACCTTTCACCCGCTGCAAACGACGATCAAGTACGGCTTCGGCGCAAACTTTGAGCAACCCTTCAACGACTGGCTCGGCCTGTTCGGCCGCTGGGGATGGAACGAGGGGCGCCACGAATCCTACGCCTACACCGAAGTCGACCAGACTATCGCGCTCGGCCTTGGCGCCAGCGGCACAGGCTGGAACAGGAAATTCGACCGTGCCGGCTTGGCCTTCGTCTCCAACGGAATCTCGCGCGACCATCAGCAATACCTTGCCCTAGGAGGTCTCGGTTTTCTTTTGGGAGACGGTCGCCTCAATTACGGCCGCGAAAATGTCATCGAAACGTATTACACGCTGCATGCCTGGCGCGGCGCCTACCCTTCCTTCGGGTTTCAGTATGTGACCAATCCGGGCTACAATCGCGACCGCGGCCCCGTCCTGGTGCCGACGTTACGCTTGCACTTGGAGTTTTAGACGCATGAACAAAACTATTGCGGTTCGTTTGCTTGCGACGCTGGTCTTTTCGGTGGCTGTGTGCGGACAAAGTGTGCCCCCATCCAAATCCGTCGCGGAGCGCCTCGGCTATCCGGCCAATTCGCGCCTGCTCGTGATTCACGCCGACGACTTCGGCATGTCGCACTCCGTGAACCGCGCTATTGAGGAGGCGCTCGAAAAGCACTGGGTCACCTCCGCGAGCATCCTCGTGCCTTGCCCGTGGTTTCCGGAAGTAGCGCGCTGGGCCAAAGCGCATCCCGATGCCGACCTCGGGATCCACCTCGCGCTGAATTCAGAATGGACCACGCTCCGCTGGGGACCAGTCTCTGCGCAGCCCCGAGGTTCGAGCCTGCTCGACTCCGACGGCTATTTGCCTCTCACCACGGAGTACGTCGCTGGCCACGCAAAGATCAGTGACGTCGAAACCGAAACGCACGCCCAAGTCGACAAAGCCAAAGCCGCCGGCATCAACCTCACGCACCTCGACACGCACATGGGCGCCATCGTCACCACCCTCGATTTGTTCAAGGCGTATCTCGCCTTGGGCCAAGCCTACAAGTTGCCGCTGCTGCTTGATAATCGAGCGGAAGCGCTGGCGCCCGGTTCCGTGTTGCTGAGCCAACTTTTGCAGATGAATCCCGGAACACTAAAATCGCAGTGGCTCGACGCCTACAAGAAAATGCTCGCGCCACTCCCGCCCGGCTCGTATCAACTCATCGTGCATCTCGCCTACAACGATGACGAAATGCAAGGCGCTACCTACGATCATCCCGACTGGGGAGCCGAATGGCGTCAGAACGATTTCGATTTGGTGAGCAGCCCTGATTTTCAGAAATTTCTCAAAGACCAGGGCTTCGTCCTGGTCGCCTGGAAGGATCTTGCCAAGGCACTTCCCTCACAGTGAAGCGTGCAAATGCGGTTATTTTTCCACCACGCTAAGCTTTATTTCTATCAATTCTTCTGAATTTCCACCGACCATGATCGCGAAGGTCCCCGGTTCGACAACCCGGCGCATGTCTCGATTTAGAAACGACAACTCGCTCGGCCCCAGTGAGAACTCGACCGTCTTCGTTTCTCCAGGATTGAGAGCGATCCGCTGGAAGCCACGCAACTCTTTCACCGGACGCGTGACGGAACTGACCTCATCGCGAATGTAGAGTTGCACAACCTCATCGCCGCGCACTTTCCCCGTGTTCGTCACATCCACCGATACTTTGGTTTTTGCCTGCGGACCGATTGTGTGTGGAGACAGCAGCAAGTTCGCATACTTGAATGTCGCGTAGCTCAGTCCCCAGCCAAACGGATATAGCGGTTTGGTCGTGCTCCCCAGATATTCGCGCTTCGCCGATGGCTTCTGGTAGTAGTAATCAGGGAGCTGCCCGGTCGAACGCGGCACGGTAATGGGCAGCTTGCCGCCAGGATTGTAGTCGCCGAACAGCACATCGGCGACCGCCGTGCCCGTCTCTTGGCCCAAGTACCAGCCATCCAGAATCGCCGGAACGTTTTCCGCAATGTAGTTGATCGAATTCGGCCGCCCGTGCAGCAGGAAAACCACAACGGGCTTTCCCGTGGCCAGGATTGCCTTTACTAAATCGTCCTGGTTTCCGAGCAGATTGAGATTGTCGCGGTCCCCCGGATGCTCCACGGCCCAAGCTTCGCGCGAAGTCTGCTCGTTCTCCCCCAAAACCAAGATTGCAATATCCGCCTTTTGCGCGACTTTCACGGCCTCTTGAATCCGTTTTGCATTCAGTGCCGCGTCTCCCAGCACAACTTTATCGGCGTTCCAGTCCGGCTCCGTTTCCGTGATTTTGCAACCGAGCGAATACACCACTTCGCCGCCCGACCCGACCTTCTCCTTTATCCCCTGCAAAACGCTCACCCCGCGCCCGGGATCGTCGCTGTAGCCACCCAGATGCACTTCGGCCGCATTCGGCCCAATCACTGCGATGCGTTTGTACCTGCCTTTGTCCAGCGGCAAGAGGCTGTTTTGATTCTTTAGCAAGATGATCGCTTCGTGCGCTGCCTTGAGCGCCAGTTGCCGGTGCTCCGCGCTATTCGTAATCTTTTCGGCGAACCCTGGATCGACATACGCATCATCGAATAATCCGGCGAGAACTTTCGCGCGCAACACACGCGCCACCGCGTGGTCCACACTCGCTTCCGCAACACGCCCCGTTGTCACCTGCGCAATGAGTGAGTTGAATGCATCCGCGAAAGGCAACTCGATGTCGACGCCGGCCTCCAGCGCCATTCTCGCCGCGTCCTCCTTATTGCCCACAACATGGTGCAGCTTGCGGAGCTCGTCAATCCCGAAATAATCCGAAACCACCACCCCGTCAAAGCCCCACTCCTGGCGCAGAATTCCCGTCAGCAACTGCAGGTTGCTGTGCGACGGAATCCCGTCGATCTCGTTGTAAGAAGGCATCACCGCCTGGACGTGCGCCTCCCGGACGGCGGCTTCGAACGGTTTCAAAAAGTATTCCCGGATTACGCGCTCTGAATAATTTCCTGGAGCGGCATTCGTCCCGCCTTCCGGTTGCCCGTGCACCGCAAAATGCTTCGCGGTAGCAAACACATGCGACTTATCGAGGAACGGCCCCGCGCCCTGATATCCTTCGATTGCCGCCACTCCCATCCGCGAAACCAGGTACGGATCTTCCCCGTACGTTTCTTCCGTGCGGCCCCACCGCGGGTCCCGAGCCAGGTCCAGCACCGGAGCCAGGCACTGCTGCGCGCCGCGCGCGCGAACTTCCGCCGCCACCGACGTGAACACCTCGTGCACCAGCACGGGATCCCAGGTGGAAGCCAATGCGATCGCTTGCGGATACGAAGCCGCCTTCCGCGCCGCGTGCCCATGCAAGCATTCCTCATGAAAGAGAATCGGAATTCCCAAGCGCGTGTTTTCCTTCAGCCACTTCTGCATGGTATTCGTGAATTCCGCCATCTCACGCGGTCCCCGCTTCTCACTTGGCCGCGACATCTCGCCCAGTCCGTACTTCAGCAGCACGGCTGCGTGCTCCGGAACAAAGGCGCCCTTGTCATCTACAATCATCTGGTTCGCATCGCTCACGAAAGCCCTGTTCTGCCAAGTGCCTTCGAGTTGCGCTGCCTTCTCTTCCAATGTCATGCGAGAAAGCAAATCCTCAACGCGCCGTTGCACAGGCACGCGCGCGTCACGATAGACCGGTACCTCCTGAGCCGCCGCGCCGAAGGGCGCGGTGCATAACAAGGCCAGAAGCAAAGCGCGTCTCTGCCAGGCCTGCTGCTTCGCCGAATGCTCTTGCATGCGAGCCTCCTCAACAAGTGATTTAGTTTTGCGAACGGACGTGGCGGTATTTTGCGCGCGCCGCAAGTTCGCAAGAATCTAGCCTAAATCGAGGGTTATTAGAATGGTGGAGGTGGGGGAAGTCGGAATTCTCACCCTCTGACTCCTTCCCGAGGAACAAATCGCAACCTGCGTGCGTATCTCGATCAGGCGCATAAACTGCAACCACGTTCCCGAGGGGGTATTCCGTGGGAAATTTTTGGCAAGATGTCCGCTACGGATTGCGCGTATTGTCCAAGAGCTCCGGCTTCGCGGCCATCGCCGTGCTTACTCTGGCCCTCGGCATCGGCGCTAACAGCGCTCTGTTCTCCGTCGTCAATGGCGTGCTCCTAAATCCCCTGCCGTTTCCCAATCCCGACGAGCTGCTCGCCGTCTACTCGCGGACCTCAGCCTTCGGCGAGAGCTCCATCTCCTATCCCAATTTTCTCGATTGGCACAAAGACAATAAGTCTTTCTCCTCGCTCAGCGCCTTTCGCTCCGAAGACTACAACATGACCGGCGCCGGAGAGCCCGAGCGCCTGCACGGCCACATGATTTCCGCGGAGTTTTTCCCCACGCTTGGCGTTCAGCTCGCACTCGGACACAATATCCGCCCGGACGAGGACCAGGCCGGCGCGGGAACGGTGGTCGTCATCGGCGACGGCCTATGGAAGCGCAAATTTGGATCTTCGCCCGATGTCTTAGGCAAAAACCTCACGCTGAACGGCAAGGCCTATACCATTATTGGTGTTGCTCCGAGCCGTCTGCCCGTCTTCAGTTTCACCGACGTCTACGTTCCGATCGGCCAGTGGACCGATCCCACCTTTCGCGACCGCCGCATCAGTATGGGCATGAACTCGATCGGCCGCTTAAAGCCCAGAGTCACCTTCGAGCAAGCGCGCGCCGATATGGACCGCATCGCGCAAAATCTCGCAGCCGCGTATCCCGACTCCAACAAAGGCACAGGCATCGCCTTGGTGCTGCTGAAGACCGATGTCGTCGGCGACGTTCGCGGAATTTTGCTTGTGCTCCTGGGCGCTGTCGGTTTCGTGTTGCTGATCGCTTGCGCCAATGTAGCCAACTTGCTGCTCGCGCGCTCCACCGGCCGCACCCGCGAGTTCGCCATCCGCTCCGCGCTCGGCGCCAGCCCCGCGCGTGTGATTCGCCAGCTTCTCACCGAAAGCGTCATGCTCGGCATTGCCGGGGGCGCCATCGGCTTGCTTCTCGCCAAGTGGGGCACGCGCGCAATTCTTGCCGCGCTGCCGGAGGCTCTACCGCGCTCGGAAGAAATTGGGCTCGACTCTCATGTGCTGCTCTTCACCGTGGGTGTTTCCGTTCTCACCGGTATTCTGTTCGGTCTGGCGCCCGCCATCAAAACTTTGCGTCCCGACATGCACGAGACCCTGAAGGAGGGCGGCCGCGGTTCCAGCGGCGCGCGTCACCGCACACAAAGTGTCTTCGTCGTGGTGGAAATGGCCATGGCACTGGTGCTGCTTATCGGCGCGGGGCTCATGATCCGCAGCCTCGCCGCGCTCTGGGGCGTCAATCCCGGCTTCGACCCGCACAATGTGCTCTCCTACAACATCTCTGTAACTTCCGATGCGGCGATCACTGCCGACCAACTTCGCGCTAAGTATCGCGAGACGCTGCGGCAATTTGAAAGCGTGCCCGGCGTGCAAGGAGTTTCCGTGATCGGCGGCGCGCTGCCCATGACCGGCGACTCTGAGGTGCCCTTCTGGGTGGAAGGCCAGCCCAAGCCCGCCAACGAAAACGAAATGCCCTTTGCCCTCTTCTACCTCGTAACGCCGGCTTATCAGCAAGTCATGCGCACTCCCCTGGAGCGCGGCCGCTTTTTCAATACGCGCGAAGACGAACACACGCCAGTTGTCGCGGTGATCGACGCAAGCTTTGCGCATAAATATTTTCCCGGCCAGGATCCCGTCGGCAAACATCTCAACGTCGGGCTGCTAGATATTCAGCCGGAAATCGTTGGTGTCGTTGGCCACGTCGAGCACTGGGGTCTCGGCTCGCGCGAGCACCAGAATTTGCAATCGCAAATCTATCTTCTGGTTTGGCAGGTGCCCGATCGCTTCTGGCCGCTCCTCGCCAACGGCTCGGGCTACGTCGTGAGAACCGTTGGCGCGCCGCCCGGCGTGGTCAGCGCCCTGCGCGCAGCCGAAGCAAAGGTGGACAGCAGCGCGGTGATCTACAACGTGCGTCCTATGCAGGAGATCGTCGCCAACTCCATCGCCAAGCAGCGCCTCGCTATGATTTTGCTGTCCGTGTTTTCCGGGCTCGCGTTAGTGCTCTCCGCGGTGGGAATCTACGGCGTAATCTCCTATCTGACCGGTCAGCGCACGCATGAGATCGGCATCCGCGTGGCGCTCGGGGCCTCCGCCTCGGACGTGTTGCGCATGATCGTCGGGGAAGGCATGCGCATCACGCTGATTGGCGTTAGCATCGGCGTCGCCGCCGCATTCGGCCTGACGCGCCTGATCACCAAAATCATCTATGGCGTCGGCGCGAACGATCCGCTCACATTTTTTGGCGTCACAATTCTGCTGACCGGCGTAGCACTGGTGGCCTGCTACATCCCGGCGCGCCGTGCCATGCGCGTCGACCCCATAGTCGCTCTCCGCTATGAATAGTGGGACGGCCAACTCTGCTCCACCGCATCGCGGCTGCTCTCAGGGCACAGTCAAGCATTCCGCAATGAGCGATATCTAAGAAGGCTATATCCGCTCAGCGAGCATTCTTCAGGCCGGTATAAAGACCCTGCGTTTTGAGGAAGGAAAGAGCACCGCGCAACTGCCGCTTGGCAAGTTACGCGGCGCTCAGGGGGTCTTGGCTGGTGGATAGTGGGTTCGCTGTGGATGTACTGCTGGTAGGAGCCTGCTTGCGGGGCGCTGGCGCGCACGTTACGCGCGGGATGGCCCCACAAATTTTCTTCGAATCTCGGTGGCGTTCTCATCTGCTTCCCAACATTCGCTGACAAAGTATGAGTGCAGGGCGCGTGCCAAATTCCGCGTCCGTATGCTGCTGATTTGCCTGAAATTGCAAAACGGCGGGCTACGCGCGTTGCTTCAACACGGAAAACTGTTCCTCTGCGGTACACTCAAAATTCAAATTAGGAAACAAGGGAAACTTATACAGGGGCCCCTGCCGAGGCATGTCCGAATTTCGCGGCTCTGGGACTCGCTTTCGCATCGCCTTTTAGATACCGGTACAAACTGGTTCGCCCAATGCCCAAAACCTGCGCGGCCCGCAGGCGATTTCCCTGGCACATATCGAGAACTCGATGGATGTGTATCTTGCGCATCTCCTCCAGAGACAAAGGACGCCACTCGTCGCCCTCCGCCGTGCGCGGGCCGCGGTGCTGCAGACCTTCCGGCAAATCCGCCAGGTCGATGAAATCTCCGCCGGTCGTGATGCAGGCGCTGGAGATCACGTTTTCCAGTTCGCGCACGTTCCCCGGCCAGGAATGCTGCAGCAGCACCGCTTGCGCGCGCCGCGTCAGCCCGGAAATGGTCTTTCCGTATGCTTCGTTGTACTTCCTGAGGAAAAATTGCACCAGCAGCGGAATGTCCTCCAGGCGCTCGGTCAGCGAAGGGAGGCGAATCTGGATGGAGCTCAACCGGTAATACAAATCCTCGCGGAAGCGCCCGGCCAGCACCTCCGCGCGTAGGTCGCGGTTGGTCGCCGCGATCAGCCGTACGTTGATCTGCCGCACTTCCGGGGAGCCTACGCGCTGGATTTCGCGGTTCTGGATAACCCGCAACAGTTTGGCCTGCATGGGCATCGAGGTTTCCCCCACCTCATCGAGAAACACCGTTCCATTGTTGGCGAACTCAAACAATCCCGGCCGCGTATCTGTCGCGCCGGTAAACGACCCGCGCATGTGCCCGAAGAGCTGGCTCTCGAGCAGGGTATCCACCAGCGCGGAGCAGTTGCACACCGCCAGCTTTTGCTGGCTCACCGGACTGATCTGGTGGATGGCCCGCGCCACGAGCTCTTTTCCCGTGCCCGTGGCTCCGATCAGCAAAACGTTGGTGTAGTGCCGCGCCACCTTGCGTGTGAAATCGAACACTTCCAGCATCGCCGGGCTTTTCCCCACGATGCCGTGGAACTCCAAATCCTTCAGCAACTGCTCTTCGAGCTCGCGCACCCGGCGCCGCTGGTTGTACAGCGCCGCCACATCATCCAGCGTACGCTTCAGCCGCGCGCGGTCGATCGGCTTGGGCAGAAAATCCGTCGCGCCACGGCGCACGGCATCCAACGCCGATTCCAGCGTGTACTCGCCGGTCATAATAATGACGTGGAGCCCCGGATCGATGCGCAGTGCCTGGTCCAGGAACTGGTACCCGTCCATTCCCGGCATGTGCACATCCGCCAGCACGAGCCGGCAGCGCCCGTACTGCACCAGTTTCAAAGCTTCTTCCGGGCTTGCGGTAGTGATGGACTCGTAGCCTATGTCCGCAACCAGCGCCGCCAGCATTTCCAGTTGTGCGGGATCATCGTCGAGAATGCACGGGGTCAGCGAGCTTTTCGTCGCCGCGTTTTCTAGAGCCTTGGGTTGGGCTTGGGCCACGTCAATTGCATCGCATCTTAGCTTCCACCTGACGCTGCCACGTTCTTACAGTTCTTCGGCGGAAACTGCTGCCACCCAATGCGCTAAGTCGTTGTTTTCAAAAGTGAACAAAGTTCGCAGAGTTATTCGGCAGAACTTATTGCCAGTTTTTTGGCGAATCCACGCGGTCCGGCCCTGCCGCCATTTCGGGCCTCTGTTCCATTTCGGCACTTCCCACGCCCCGAGGCGCTGCTTCTATCGGAACAGTTCCATCCGGCGCCCTGCCTGCGAAGACAGTGGTCGCAGCCGGAATTGCCGCAGACCTTCGTCCTTCCGTGCAACCAGCTCCGCTTCGTATGCCACGGGATGGGATCGGTCATTGCTGATCGGCTGGAGCAACCGCAGGAAGATGACAGCTCCATCGCTAAGCCCGCGGTTCAGCGTAACCTGCTTGCCGGACTCGTCGGTCCACTCCAATTCGGAGTTTTCCACAAAAAATGCCTTGCTGTCGTCCCAGCCCGAAACCTCTACGCGATACAGGTTGGTGGCGGGGTGTTCGGCGGTCAAAATCATTCCGTCCTCCACCTGCCTGTGGGTGCAGGCGAAATGCCAGGCCGTGGCTTGTAAGTGAAAGAAAAAACAATGCTTATCCGGTTGCGATGAACGGAAAAGTGTGTGGGGAAGGGACACCCAAGCTAAACTGTGCCCATCTGAACCACTCTCGAGTCTTCAGAAGTGACTGCGCAGAAGCAGGTTCGTGGCGAAATTCTCCACCGGACCGTAAAAGTACCGGAAAACCAGCAGGCCCACCAGCAGACCCAGCATTGCGAAGCTGTTGCCGCGCAACCAGTCCAGGTACCGCTGCGCCCGGCTCTCACTCATAAACAGCATGATCCCCGCGCTGCCATCGAGTGGTGGCACCGGAAGTAAATTGAACGTGCCCAACAGCAGGTTCAGCGAGAAAAATATGAATAGCGCCACCGTCACCAGGTTTGGCTGCCCGGTTTCCGGATTGGTATGCAGCCAACCCATACTGCGGCCCGCCCGCAAACCTACCACCGCCAGCAGCATCAGCGTGTAGTTCGCCGCTGGCCCGGCCAAAGCCATCAACGCCGCCCGGCGCGGGTGTCGGCGCTCCCACTGCGGATCAAACGGCGCACTGGCCCACCCGATCATGCCCCGCGTGAAGATAAACGACAGGATCGGGATCACCACCATGCCCCACGGCTCTCGCTGGATGTGCGGCACCGGATTCAACGTCACCTGCCGGCCCAATGCCGCGGTGTCGTCGCCGCCCAGCTTGGCCACCAGCCCGTGCGCCGCCTCGTGGCACGTGGTCGAAAACAGGAATGCCACATACCACACAAACCCGTACGCCAGCAGTTGCGGTGAAAATTCAGGCATGAATTAAAGCCTAGAGCTTACGCAAACCATTTGCAACCCCGCGCGTTCACGGACTCTATGCCGCCGCGCAACTACTCTTTTGTGTGCGGCGAGGAATTCTGATTATGTTCTTTTCCAATTTTCGACCGCCGCCTTTTCCGCGGCGCTCAACTTCCGAGACTCTCCTTTGTCCAAATCGCCAAGCTCCAACTTCCCGATCGCCACGCGCACCAGCCGCAAAACTTCAATGCCGAGGCTGTCCAGCATCCGCCGGATGTGCCGGTTCTTTCCCTCATGCAACACAATTTCCAACCATGAATTGCGTTCTCCGCGCCGCAATTCACGCACGTGCTCCACGCGGAGAAAATCGATCCCGTCGCGAACGCCGCGCCGCAAAGCCTGCAGCAGCACCTCATCGGCCAGCGCTGCAATCTGCACGTGATACGTTTTTGCAACGTGCCCCGCGGGATTAAGCACCCGCGCCGCCCATTCCGAATCGTTGGTCAGCAGCAGCAACCCTTCGCTGGCCTTGTCTAGCCGGCCCACCGGCGCCAGCCAGCCGCCGTCATCGCCAACATAGGCATATACCGTCTCTCGCCCCTTTTCATCAGACGCCGTGGTCACCACGCCTCGCGGCTTGTTCAGCATCCAATATGCTTTCTCCGCCGCGCGAATCTCCCGTCCATCCACCTCGATCTTGTCCTGCCCAAGGGTCACCGGCGCCTCCGCGTTCCGCCGCACCGCGCCATTCAATCGGACCCGCCCCGCCGCAATCAGCTCGGCCGCTTGCGCCCGCGAGCAGTACGCCAGCTTCGACATCGATCGCGCCAGCCCGACGCTTCGAACGTGCCCCGGCGCTTCCGGACGAGATTTGTAGTTTGCAGGGGGATGCGTTCGCCGCCGCATCTAGAAAGTATAAACGTAGCGGCGGCTTGCAGGCCGGCGCGAAGGCACACAAAGGCAAAAGACGCAAAGTCGCGGCGTCTAAAGCGGTAATCCCGTCAAACCTAGGGCCAGCGTACTTTCACGGGTGCACGAATAAAGATGCCAGTGGAGTGGAAAGGGGAAAAGGAAGAAGCGTTCGGAAGGGGAATCAGTAGAAGAAGAAGGAACGACGCGTCCCAGCCCTACCGCTTCGGTTCTCGAAGCGTACCACGTCGTCCCTCCCCCTTCGACTTCGCGGAACTTGTTAGCCCGCACTCGCATACTCTCAAACGCAAGCCGCCACATCCATACATCGAATCTTGTAATCGTTTTTGCGTTTTAATGTACCCTCCCCGCCCCTTCCCGAGCCCTCACGACCACCCACTCTGCTCAGCTACGCGTCTACGGTCGTTCGGTCCGGCATTGACTGTCCATCTGCCGTCACTTCGCGTCCTTTGGTTTGTCCGCTCATCTACTAGTTGCCCCCCAAAACTTGAGCTTCTTCCGGCCGCGTTGCGGGTCCGGAAGGGAGAAAGAGAGGAGCCGTGAGCGCAGCTACAGCAGCATTGGCCGTCCTATTGTTGTTCGGCGCGGGGCCCCGCACCGTTCCGCAAGAGCAAGACAACGAGTCGCAGCCGGTCGACCAAGTCGAAGTGAGCAAAGCCACCGGCACCGTCCAGAAAGTGGACACCCAGAAGCGCAAGCTCACCGTTCGCCTGGACGACGGCAAAACCAGAACCTACCGCGTGGACAAGAGCGTCAAGAACCTCGATCAGTTCCATCCCGGAGACCGCGTGCAGGTATGCTCCACAGAAGAAATCATCATGATGGCCGACAAGTCGAGTAACGGCTCCTCCGCCGTGGCCAAGTACGGCACCGTCGCGGTTACGCCCGAAGGCGAGCCTCCCGCCATCGTTAAGGTGGACACCACCGAGATAACTGGAAAAATTGTTTCCGTCGATCCGCAAAAGCGCAGCATCACCTTTGAGGATCCGCAAGGCAAGAAGCGTACCCTCAAGCTCAGCCAAAAAATCAAAAATCTTGATCAGTTCAAGCCCGGCGAGACGCTCAACATGGCGATTACCGACGAGACGGCCATCGAACTCGTAAAGTGATCTTGTGTTACTCGTGGGAAAAAACTGGCGCGCCCGGAGGGACTCGAACCCCCGACCCTCTGCTTCGAAGGCAGACGCTCTATCCAGCTGAGCTACGGGCGCGCTGAAGTCAGTATAACCATCGGAATCGGTTTCTGACTATTGCGCCGCAAATACCAGCATGGCGGGTATCCCAGATGCGGAAACAATGCTCGCACGCAAGTAACCGTCACCTCCGGCTGCCGCGCATCCAGCTCATATTCGATCCTGCCGTTTTTCAGCGGTATCGCGTACAGCCGCTCCATCTGCACTGAGCCGAAAGCGCTCCCCAATCGCGGGTATGCCGCGCGCAATCGAAGCACGACATAATCGCCAGCATAAGTGATCGCCACCAGCGCAACGCCCAACACCAGCGTGCGCCTCACGAAATTCCCCAGTTGGTTCAAGTTGCTCTTTCGGCGCGCGCTGATCGCGCTTCATCGCGGCTCGGACTTGCCGTCCCGGCTCCCTGCTTCTTTCGATTCCAGCACCGCCGTCTTGACCAGGCTCTTGTCCGCTTCCGCCAGCACGGGATCGCGGCGGCGCTGCAAGTCCGCAACGCTGGGCACCACGATTTTATCTGGAATAATCCCGGTGCCTTCGAGTTTGCGTCCCTTCGGTGAGAACCACAGCACTTCGCTCATTTCCAGCACTCCGCCGCCCTTCATCACTCGCGGCTTCGCGATTCCCAACACACAGCCGCAGGACTGGCTGCCGATGACTTTCGCGCGCAACGTGTCTTGCATGCCCGCCGCGAAAACTTCCGAGGAGCTTGCGGAATGCGCATCCACCAGAATCACCACCGGTCCGGAATAAATCTGTTCGCCGGCGCGCCCCACATAAAGCTGCAGGGGCAGCTTAAACAATCCCACATACGAAGAGAGCGGTTTTCCTGTCCTGGTCGAATCCTTGGCGAACAGGGTCTTCTTGCCAAAAAAATAGCCCGCGATGGGCAGCAATACGGCCAAGTCACCGCCGCCGTTGCGCCGCAGGTCCACAATCAAGCCCGGCGCATCGCGAAACTTTTGCAGCGCCTGGCGAAATTCCTTGGCAATCGGATGTTGAAAGCCGTCAAACCGAATGTAGACATTGCCTGACAGAAGCACGTGCGTGGTCACCTCCGGCGCCGCGGAATAAACCTGCCTTCGCACACTCACCTCGAACATCGATCCGTCCGCGCGCTGCAGCGCAACCTTGACCGGAGTATCCGCCGGGCCCGCGAACACCCGGTTGTAAATGAACCAGCGTGTGGCCCGTTCGGAAGAAGACGGCAGGCGCTTCTTCTCAATTTCCGCGACGCGCAGGGCCACCGCCGTGTCATCCACCCGCAGCACCACCATGCCCGGCTCGATTCCGGCGTGCGCCGCATCGCTTCCCGGAGTGACGCTAGTGACTACCGTTTTGCCGTCGATGTCATCGACGCCGAAGCCCACCGTGACTCCTTGCTGCCGGCGGAAATTCTTCCACTGCTCCGGCGAGTTGAAGCGCGTGTGCGCATCGTGCAGCTCGCTGGTCATCTGGTTCATCAGCGTGTAGAACTCTTGGTCCCTCTTCGTCGCTTCCACCATCGGCGCGTAGCGCTGATGCACTTCGTCCCAGTCCACACCGTTGTAGGAAGGATCGTAATAATGGTCGTGGATCTCCTTCCAAATCTTCTCGAAGACTTCCTTGCGGTCCTCGGCAGTTAAGCGTTGTTTCCCTGCAGGTTCGGACGCGGCGCCGGGAACTTGCGGGGTGGTCGGAGCATCTGGTTTTTCCTGCGGGAGTGCGGTGATCGCGAAGACAGAGAGCAGCAGAAACAAGACCAGCGCGCGAGGAATTCGCCGGAGCTTAGAGGGCGCTGGACTCATCTGTCTATTCTACGTTGGGCTTGCATCGGACGGTTCGTTTGCAAAAAGACGCGCCAGCTCCGCGTGCTCCATCACCACCGCAGGGTCGCGCTGAATCGCGTCGAAATAGCGTTTCTGAAACGCATCGCCCGATTCCGAAGGCGCGAACATCTTGCGCGCCATCACAATCGCGCTGTGCGTATCCTTCTCGGTCACTTGCTCCTCGCCAGACAGCGTTTCGTCCAGGCGCACCACGAACTCCGAGAGATTGTGCAGCCAGGCAAATTGCTCGTGGTCGATGACCAGCCGGAAGAGCTCGCCGGTCGAGACGTGGCCGTTCGTGCGCTCGTACTCGCGGCGTTCCATGTCCAGCAGCGTTTTGTGCAAGCGCAGCAGCGTCACGCGCAGAGCTACCATTTTTTGCCGCGCGGGGTTCTGCGGTCCACCATTGTCGGCGGCATAGAGGTCGGGTGCGCTCATACCTGGCGCACCGCTCCGTGCGCCAAGTTTATTGTCCGACACAACGCCGCCGATTTCCAGAGTGTAACGGGTCCGTTCCTTACTCATGGTAGCGCTGCTCGCCCACCGGCAGTGGAATCGGCAGGCGGTTTTGCGGCGGCGGGAGCGGGCACGTGGCGTAGGGCGTATACGCGCACGGGGGATTCTCCAGCCGGTTGAAATCGAGGACCAATTCGCCAGGCTTGTCGAGGCCCTGGTCGGGGAATCCTGTGTACAGAAACCGGCAGGCGCCATAGGTTTTCGTGGCACTGGTGGTGTCGCGCAACACGAAGAAGAGTTTGGCCACCTCCGGATCCTCCAAAATCGGGTCCACCCGGTACGTCTTTCCATGCAGCGTGAATTCAGCAGAGCCCGGCACTTGTGCCGGATAGCTGGTGCCGATCAGCGTCGCGATGGTGAATGTCTTCTGCGGAGAGTAGGGAATCCAGTGCGCCGTCACTCGGTACGCTTGGTTCGGCGCGTACCATTTCAGTCCGTGAAAGCCAGTCAGCGCCGCGGACTTTGCATCCTTGATCCGCAGCGCAAATCGCTCGCCGCGATGAATGACGTACATGTTGAGCGTTCCGATGGTCAGGCGCGGGTTATTTTTGTCATGAGCAGGGTCGGCGTGCAGCGTTTGTGTCTGGACGGGCTTGCCATCGATCAGAAATCCTGCTGGAAAGCCGCCTGCAGGAGCATTCAGCGTGATGGTCTCGCCGTCCAGACGCAGCACGCCCAGGTGCCCAGGGCCGCTCGAGGGCAGATGGACCTTATTGTCCTTGGCGGAGCCAAAGGAGTTGTCGCCTGGCTCCAGCCATTCGAGTCCCGCGAGCGTCAGCCAGCCGTCGGGCTTTTGCAGTTCCAAGGCATGCTGCGAGCGCCACGAAGTGATTTCTTGCTGCCAGCCGGCGTTTTGTGCTTGAGCCGCGCGGGCCAGAAGAATCACAAGCGCGAACGCAGAAGATAACGTCCGCAGCGTAAGCAACCGTTTCGTGGGGAGCGTTCTCATTGGTAGCCGTTTCCGTTAGTTGCGCAAGCAATGTAAAACGTTACTCGTCCGGCGCGCTGGAATATTATTGCGACACTTTCAAGAACACGACTCCATGCTTCGGAACTTCAGCAGTGTAGGAATTCTGCACAGTACCGAGGTCTTTGCGCTCCCACAAATCTCGCAGCTTGGCCGATGCCGGCGCGCCGATCGACTTGAAGTTCAGCGTGATCTTAAGCGCCGATTCGCCGCGATTGAACAAGCCTGCGGCTTGCGAGCCATCCGCCAGCGGCTTCACCCAAATTTCTAGTGGCCCTTCATCCCACACTCGATGGCCTTGCATGCCCTTTGCATCCTGGTCCACCGCGATCACTTCCGGGTTCATCAGGATGGCTTTCGTTTCCCCGGACATGCTGCGGATGTCGTTGCCGGCGAGCAGCGGCGCCGCGAGAATGGCCCACAGTGCCATGTGCGTCAAATATTCCTCGTGCTTCATTCCGCCGTTTCCCACTTCCAGCATGTCAGGATCGTTCCAGTGCCCAGCACCGGCGAATTTTCCCAGTCCATCTTGCGAGAAACCGATTAACGACATGCTGTCGTACTTGTCGCTGATGTCTCCGGTCGTGCGCCAGAGATTTCCGGTGTGCGGGCCCCACTGCCACGGAGCTTTTACTCCCCAATTGCAGATACTGAAGACGATTGGCCGTCCCGCTTGCGTGATCGCATCGCGGAATTTTGGGTACTGCACATCGGGCTCAAGCCCGTCGGCGTAGCACCAATCGACTTTCACGTAGTCAACGCCCCATGCGGCGTACGTTTTTATGTCTTGCGCTTCGTGCTCGTAGCTGCCTGGCCGTTTTTGGCAAGTCATGCGGCCGGCGTCGGTGTACACGCCGAACTTCAAGCCTTTGGAGTGCACGTAATCGGCGAGCGGCTTCATCCCATTCGGGAAGCGATCCGGGTCAACAACGATCGTGCCGTCAGCCGCGCGGCTCACCTGCCAGCAATCGTCGATGTTCACGAATTGGTAGCCCGCATCTTTCATGCCCGTACTGACAACCGCGTCCGCCATTTCGCGAATCAACTTGTCGCTTACATCGCACCCAAATTTGTTCCAACTGTTCCAGCCCATCGGCGGCGTGACCGCAATCTTCGTAGATTGCGCGTCAGCGGTTTGCGGCGACGCTGCGAAGACGAGTAACCCCAACGTTGCGAGCAAGAGGAAAGCGGCCCCTGCCTGCAGACACGACTTTCTTGCGGCTATGTCATTCACGACCATCACCTCCGTTTTAGACGCGCAGATTATACAGTGGCAACGAGTGTCATTCCGAGGGCGGTGTTTGCCCGAGGAACCCGCTTTTTTCCTTATTCTTGTTCGTCGACTTCAAGCGCGACCAAGAAGCAGACGGTCCACGCGGTGGCTCACGTCGCGCAGGTACGATTCATCGCCGGCGGGGAGCTCCACCGTGGCGCTGCCGGCGTAGTGGATTGCCGCGAAGGCTTCGCGCACCGCAGGCCAGTCGATATCGCCTTCCCCGAGATTGACCCAGGCGTAGCTGTCTTTGTTGCGTTTGAAATCCTTGAGGTGGACCTTGACGATGCGTTTGTCGAGCGTGCGAATCCAGTCTTGCGGATACCCGTAGAGCACCACGTTGCCGACATCGAACCACGCTTTGACCCACGGACTCTGGAACTCGTCGATGTAAGTGGCCATTTCCAGCGGGCTGAGCAGAAACCGATTCCAGACCTCTTCGATGGCGATTACAACCTTTAGTTCTTCGGCGAGAGGGAGCAGCTTGCGGATTTCGCGTTGCGAGCGGCTCCAAGCCTCGCGATAGGAAGTCTGCGGATCCAGAACGGCGGGCACGAGCAGGACAACGTCGGAGCCCCAGACCTTGGCGTTGTGGAGAGAGGTGCGCATGCCGGCAAGACTTTTTTCCACGACGGCAGAGTCGCTCGAGGACAGCGGATATTTCCAGTGGTCCATATTCATTACCGAGTCGATGCGAATTTGCGCGGCGTCCGCGGCTTTTCTTAGTTCCTCCGCCTTGTGCTCGTCGGATTCCGTGTGAGCTTGCAGCACCTCGAAGCCGATTTCGCGAGCGAGTTTGAGTCGCTCGCCGTAGGAAACGTTGGCAGGCAGCATGCTAAGCAGAATGCCTTTTTTGATCGCGGGCGGCGCTGGAGCTTGAGTTGCCGCGACCAGAGGATTGGCGAATGTACCGAGAGTCGCCGCGCAAGCGGCGCTCGCGGAAGACTTTAGGAATTGACGACGCGATGAATGGCTCATGAGTTTCTCCAATGCTTCTGCTGCATGCTCACGCTCGCACAGCTGTGGGTCAATGCAAAGTCTCGCAACACGTCACGCCAGCTTATTCAAATCGATCCCCGGATCTAGCACCTCAGTCGACTTCATTATTTCGTCCCAGGTGATTTCGTGACCTTTGTAGGCAGCGGTGCGGGCTAGGATGCACGAAATCGCGGATTCGGCGCCTTTGGCGGCTTGGTTATGGAAGCTGCCGGTCGTGATGCTCTCGATGAAAGCTTTCTTTTTGTCGCGATCTGCGAATTCGAGATTGGACGTGAAATTTCCTGTGACCGAGAAGGATTGCGATTCCGGTTTGTCTTTTGCGGGCGTCATGGGGGTTTGCCAGGGTTCATCGCCCCAGATTCCGAGCGCTCCCGTGTAAGGAGATTGCGAAACGCCCTTAGTGCCAAAGAAACGCTCGGTCACGTCCCACCAACCCTTGGCGAATTGCGTAGAGCTGAACGTCACGTCCACATTGTCGGGATAGTGGAGCAACACATTGTAATTTCCGTACGCGTCGCCGTCCGAAGCGGGCCGCCCTTGGCGCCCTCCGGTCGCGGACGCCTTGAGCGGATGCCCCTTGAGGATCCAGTTACAGATGTCGATCACGTGGATGTTCTGCTCGACGATGATGTCACCGGAAAGCGCGCGATCGTAAACCCAGTTGCGCAGGCGCCGCTCGACGGGAGAAGCGTTGGGCCACGCCGGGCGATCGATGTAGCCGGTCAGATAGTGCGCTTCGCCGCAGACAATGTTGCCGAGCGCGCCATTGTGGATTCGGTGGACGAGTTCGACAAACGGAGGGCAGTCGCGAATCTGGAAGCCGACGTCGAGGCTGAGTTTGCCTTCGGCGCGCTTGCCGACTTCAATGACGCGCAGCGCGCCGGGGACGTCCACAGCTACCGGCTTTTCGAGGTAGACGTGCTTGCCGGCGGCAGCGACGGTTTCAAGATGTTGCGGGTGATAGTAAGGCGGCGTGGCAATAACGATGGCATCGACTTCTTTGGAATGCGCGATTTGTTGGTAAGCGTTGGGCCCGAGGAAAAGCTGCGACGCCTCAATGTCCGTATAATCTTTGGCCCGCTGGAGTTGATCGAAATGCGTCCGGGCGGCGTCGAGTTGATCGCGGAACAGGTCGGCCAGCGCGACCACGCGCGCGTTGCCGGTATCGATGAGATTGGTCGCATCTTCGGTGCCCCGTCCCCCGCAGCCCAGCAGGCCCACGCGGACCTCGGAGTTAGCCGCCGTACCATGAACGAGCGACGGCTTGATGAACATCACGCCCGCAGTCGTAGCCGCCGTTTTCAGGAATTTCCGGCGGTCGACTTTGTTCGAGGAGTTTTCGCGCTGCGACATGTATCCCCCTGATAGAGCGTTGTAGGGGCGACCTTTCGCGCGTCCCAGCGGCTTCAGCCGCCCGTGACCACGCGAAAGGCGCGGTCGTCCCCACCGCTTACTCGGAGCAGGATTCTACGCGGACAGGGCCTGCAGAAGAAATCAAAAAAGCCGTCGCCCCGCTGGGCGATCGCTCCAAAATGGGACGGCGCAGATTTCACTTGACTTTGTTTACCATGTGTGTATACTTTGCTGTGACTGAACGGGGGAGAAAAGGTGGATCTGTGTCCCCGCGAGCGCTCGATAGCGTCAAAGCCTCAAACCAGCCATTTTCGTCTCTAACCCCTTTGTTTGCCGCAGATCCGAGACATTAACCCGTAAACCCTTTGTTTGCCACAGATCCAAAATCGTGTGATTTTATGTCCAGCATTTGCCACAGATCCGAAAAAGATGGGGGTGGGGGCCAATTACGGTTAACTAGACTGATATCCAGCTCGGCTCTTGCGGCACAGCCATTCAGGCGGTACTCCGACGACGTGGCATCGTCGCGCGAAGCACCCAACAAAGGGGGACCGGATTCCTCGCAAGGGTCTACGCAGAAGGAAGGCGCGTTATGGAGGCACGTTCGGCGGTGACGTCGTCGCCTCGAAGCTCTCGCAGTGCGTACGTCACGAATTCGGCGGTCACCTTCTTCCGCCAGCTCATGTCGAAGTCCGTGTTGTCGAGAGGTTTAGCGATGCGGGCAGCGAGCGTGGCCGCTTCCGCAATAGTTTCAGAAGTCAGCGAATGACCGACAAGAAACCTTGCGGCCTCTTTGGCAACGAGGGGGCGCGAAGCTACCGAGCCAATGACAATCCGAGCATCCTCAACGGCACCGTTGGGGGAGAAGCGCGCGGCGGCAGCCACGGATAGGACAGGGAAGTCGAAGGAGCCGCGGCGGCGCAGTTTCCAGTACGTGCTACGCCACTCGTGCAGAGGATCAAGAAGGACTTCGGCGAGGATTTCATCGGGCTTGCGGTGGAGATACAGCATGCCGTCATTGTTGTAGAGATCGGAGAGAGGGATTTCGCGCTCGCCGGAATGCGAGACGAGACGGATGCGGGCACCTAGCGCCATGAGCGCGGGAGCGGTGTCGGTGGAAGAGACAGCCATGCAAATGCGGCTACTGGGCGCGACCCAGCAAGTGACGCCATCTTTTTTCATGCAGAAGTTGATGGATTTACGCCACTCGTAGCTTTGGTCGTAGTAGTTGCAGCGCGTATCGAGGCAAAGATTGCCGCCGAGTGTGGCCATGTTGCGAATTTGAGGCGTGGCGACTTGCGACGCGGCTTGCGCCAAGGCGGTTGCGCCGTTGCGAAAGCGCGGATCGGACGCGATGTCGGAGAGCGTGAGGCAGGCGCCGAGTCGCGCGCCGGAATCGGTAAATTGATTTTCGTGCAAGGCATCGATGTCGCGGAGACTCAGCAACGTGCGCGGAACTTGCTGGCGGCGCTTCATGTTGGGGAGAAGGTCGGTGCCGCCGGCCAGGGGCATGGCGCTTGGGCCTTCTCCGTGAAGAATGCGCGCAGCTTCCTTGAGCGTGCGCGGAACGCGAAATTCAAATAGCGGCAAGCGCATCACGAGCTGAGTACCTGCTCTTTCTGCGGGTGCGGCTTCGCTTTCTCGCGGCGGGGAACATCGTTGATGGCATTGCCGTCGCCGCCTTCCCACGGCGGCGGGACGCGAAGGGCTTCGGGCCACTCCACATGAGGAAAATGCGAAGGGCCGAACCGCGGGGCGCGGCCGGCCTTTTTCTCGGTCAGCGCCTTCATAATTTTTTCGGGCGTGATAGGCACTTCGTCGATGCGAACACCGACGGCGTCGTAGACGGCATTGGCCACCGCCGGCATGATCGGCAGCAGCGGCCCCTGGCCCACTTCTTTCGCGCCAAAAGGCCCTTTGGGGTCGGGTTCCTCGACGAGTTCGGTGAACAGGTCGGGCATGTCGAGCGAAGTGGGGCTCTTATATTCTAGGATTGACGGGAATTTGTGCACGAGCGCGTGGGACAGTTTTTTTGGCAAGCGGCGAAATTCCTGTTCTTCCATGAGCGCTTCGCCAAGGCCCATGTAAACGCTGCCTTCGATTTGGCCGCGCACAAGGGTTGGATTGAGAGCGCGGCCGATGTCGTGAGCGATCCAGATCTTTGGTACGGTGATCCACCCGGTGACGGGATTGACCGCGACTTCGACGACGGCAGCCGTGTAGGAGTAAGTGGGAGACGGGCCGACGCCCCCACCTTTGTATAGCGCGAGGGACTTCGGCGGCGTGTAGGAGCCCACAGTGCCGATGGTGCCGAAGCGAGCTTCAGCGAGGCAAACTGCTTCCTGGAAGGTGAGGCCGTTTTCGGGAGCGGCGGAATCGAAGACGCGCTTACCTGCGAAGCGGAGGCGATCGGCCGGAACTGCGAGACGTTCGGCGACGGCTTCGGCCAGGAGAGCTTTGGCGCGGTCGGCGGCTTGCAGCGCGGCGTTGCCGGCCATGATGGTGACGCGGCTGGAATACGAGCCGAGGTCGACGGGGCCGAGATCGGTGTCACCGGTATAGAGGCGAATGTCGAAGGTGTCGAGGCCGAGAACTTCGGCGACGATGGAAGCGAGGACATCGTCGGAGCCCTGGCCGATTTCGGTGGCCCCGCAGAAAAGTGTGATGCCGCCGCCGCGATCAAATTTTAGTTGCACTCCAGAGTGCGGCATTTTGTTCCAGTAAATAGGTAGGCCGGCACCAGTGAGATAGGCGGAGCAGGCCAGCCCCACGCCGCTGCCTTCTGGCAGTTTGCGGAAATTTTCGCGCCAGCCGGAAGATTTCACGACGCGGCGAATGCATTCGGAGAGATTCACGGTGCTGAGACGGAAAAAATTGGCGGTAACCGCGTTCGAGGATTCGGCAATGCGGAGGCGCAAGTCAGCAGGATCGATTTGGAGTTTCTCGGCGATTTTGTCGAGTTGGACCTCCTGGCCGAAGCGCGGCTGCACGGTGCCGTGGCCGCGCTTGGGTCCGCACGGAGGCTTGTTGGTGAAGGTGCGGCAGCCCTGGAAACGATAACGTGGCACATGGTACGTCGTGGTTTGCAACGCGCCCGTATAGAAGGTGCTTGCCACGCCGTAAGAGCCGTAGGCGCCGCCGTCGATCAGCGTTTGCAAATGCATCGCGGTGATGGTGCCGTCTTTTTTTACGCCAGTTTTGAAATTCATGAGAACAGGATGGCGGCCGCGATGGCAGTAGAAGACTTCTTCGCGCGTGAGGCAGATTTTTACTGGGCGGTCGAGAAGGAGCGCGGCTTTGGCGACGACGATCTCGTGATTGAAGGGATCGCTCTTGCCGCCGAAACCGCCGCCATTGGGAGTGGCGATGACGCGGATGTGCGCGGCTGACATTTGCAGGACTTTGGCGAGAGCGCGATGCAGGTAGTGGGGAGTTTGCGTGCTGGTCCAAATGGTGAGTTTGCCGTCGGGATCCTTGGTGGCGACCGAAGCGTGCTGCTCGATGGGGAGATGCGTGCTGCCTTGATAGAAGAAAGTGTCTTCGAATATTTCGTCGGCTTCGGCGAAGCCCTGGTCGACGTTGCCGAATTCGAGGGCGACGCGTTTGTGAATGTTGCCTTCATCGCCGTACTCGTGGATCCGTGGGACAGGCGTGGCAAGAGCTTCTTCGGGATCAGAAATTGTGGTGAGGAGTTCGTAGTCGACTTTGATTAGATCGAGAGCCTCGAAAGCGATTAACTCTTCGCGAGCGATTACGGCGGCGACCGGATCGCCGACATGGCGAACATGATCGAGGCAGAGGGCTTGTTCGTCCTGGCTGACCGGGAGAATTCCGTATTCGATGGGCAGATCTTTGCCGGTGAGGACGAGGTAGACGCCGGGGTGGGCGGCGGCCCGAGAGATGTCGATGCTGCGAATGCGAGCGTGCGGGTGCGGGGAGCGGAGGAGTTTGCAGTGGACCATGCGGGGAAGGGAAATGTCATCGGCGAAGCGGGTTTGCCCGGTGACTTTGGCGCGGGCATCCACGCGGCGGCGTGGATGGCCAATTACGCGGAGTTCGCCATCATTTCTGTTGGATTGTTTCTCTGGGGGATCTTTTTGTTGCGGCATAGGCGCTCCTGATTTTTTGCGCGCGAAATTTAGCTGGCTGCGTTGTCTTGGCCAGCGATTTCGAGGACAGCCGCTTCCACGGCTTCGAAGATTTGCAGGTAGCCGGTGCAGCGGCAAAGATTTCCGGAGAGGGCTTCGCGGATTTGATCCCGGGTGGGATGCGGGTTTTGGTCGAGAAGAGCTTTTGCGGTGACCAGAATTGCGGGAGTGCAGTAGCCGCACTGGGCGGCGCCGAGGTCGGCGAAGGCTTCTTGCAGGGGATGCAGCGCGCCGTTTGCGCCGAGGCCCTCTACGGTCAGGATTTCTTTTCCATTGCATTCGAGGGCGAGGAGCAGGCAGGAGAGAACTGGTTTTCCTTCGAGGAGGACGGCGCAGGCGCCGCATTCGCCCAGCTCGCAGCCGTGTTTTGTGCCGGTGTGGTTGAGATCTTCACGGAGAACTTCGAGCAAAGTCTTGTAGGGGGCGAAGGAGACGTCGGTTTGCTCGCCGTTTAGGGTGAAGCGGATTTGCGCGGATTTCTGGGATGTGAGAGAGATGGTCACCATTGTGGGTCACCTGTTTTTGCGAGTTTCCTGCTAAGGCCGACGGCTGGCCGGTCCAAAGACCGGCCGCTACGCGCTGGCCGGGCTGAAGCCCTGCTTCTACCTTGCTCTTGCAAGCCGTGGATTAGATAGGTTGCGAAATTCTCGGCCAACTCTTCGGTGGTTAACGGACCTTGGGAGTTGAACCAGAGGATGGTGGAGTTCAAGGCGCCGAGGATGGCGCGAGCGGCTAGCGCAGCATCGGAAGGGAGGAATTCACCGGAGCGGATGCCGGCGGCGATGAGGCGGCGGACGCCATGCTCGTAGCGGTCGCGCTTTGCGAGCAGGCGGTTTTGCAGATGATGAGGAATCGAGTTGGTCAGAAGATGCGCGGCGGAGCCTTCGACTTCATCGAGTACGCAATGCAAGTGGAAGGTGATTACCGAGCGGAGCTTTTCAGTTGAGTTCGTTTTTGCGCGACGAGCTTTATCCAGATTCGCGATCAGGCGATCGAGGGCGTTGTCCTGGCAGAAGAAGAGGATTTCGTCTTTGCCGCGGAAATAGTTGTAGAGATTGGCGGGGGAGAGGTCGGCGGCGGCGGCGATTTCGCGCATGCCGGTTTCGGCGAAGCCGCGGGTGCGGAATTCGCGGCCGGCGGCGCGGAGGATTTCGAGGCGGCGCGCGAGGTAGCGGCGTTGGAGGCGGGAGGTGCGCACGGAAATAGGATGGCATTTGGCGAAGTGAGTGTCAATGGAAGGTGAACAGGCGTTCAGGTTATGAACATAGGTTCACAATACTTTCGATTCATCCGCGGGCGCCTTTGATTTGCGGGCTTCGTGCGGATTACGGGGGCACAGCCAAGATTCGCTGTGCCACGGGTACAGGCTAAAGCCTGTGCTACCGGGGGAAAAGCTTGGCGGCGGTTTCGTAGAGGATTTGGCGTTTGGATTTTTCGGTGATGGGCAAGGCTTGGAACTTTTCCATGTTGCCTTTGATCTCGGGGACGCCGGGGCCGGGCCAGTCGGTGCCCCACAAAACCTTGTCGGCGATTTCTTCGATGCGGGGGAAATATTCGAGGAGTTTTTGCGGTGGGATGCCGGAGATGTCCATGTACATGTTTTTGTGACGGCGCACGAGGAAAAAGGCTTCGTTCATCCAGAGGGGGCGGCCGCCGTGGGCGAGGATGACCACAAGATTGGGGTAGTCGATGCACACATCGTCGCAGAGCATGGGCTGAGAGTGCAGATTTCTGGCGCCGGGGAAGATGGAAGTGCCGGTGTGAATCATGACCGGTAGGTGATTCGCTTGCGCGCGCTCGTAGACGGCGGCCAGGCCGCGATCGCCTTTCATGTAGCCATTGGGCGAAAGAACTTGGTGGGAGGGATGGAGCTTAAGAGCGCGGATGCCGAGCTTTGCGATGCGATCTACTTCGGCACCGGGATCAGAGACGGTGCTGGGGAGGACGCTGCCGAAGGCAATGAGGCGATCTGGCGCCGCTTTGCAATAGTTTGCGCTCCAGTCATTGACCTCTGCGGTGAAGCCGATGATATCGGGAGCGACGTAGTTGATGAGGCCAGCGCGCTCAATGCCGAGTCGATCGAGCAACCCGAGGAACGCTTTCGGGTCGGCGCAATAGCGTTCGACGTCGGCGTAATCCTTGCGTCCGCGCTTGATCAAGTCGAGCGCGTGCGGCTTCATCATGTGGAACGGCATGATGTGGACGTGAATGTCGATGATGGGCTGGGTGGTTGAGGGCACGCGTTAGCTCAGTTGAAGCGCACGTACTGAAAATCGAGCGGCTTGCCGTTGACGCCTTTCACGGGCGGAGCAATCCAGTTGGCGAATTTGCCGAGCTCGGTGACGCGGCCGCTCATGAGCGATTGTACGTAGGCATAGTCCTTGGGACTGGGCAGCCACTCAAATTCGTGAGCCTTCCACTGTTCTTTGGTAAGGATTTCTCCGGTTAGGCTGATAAAGTGTCCGGCGAAATTCCCGATTTCGCGATGAAAACCCTTGTGAGGGAGCGTAAGCCGGAACGGAATTCCGGCTTCGTCGATTACGCGCTGCCAGCGGTTAACGCCGGCCTGGATTTCTTCGATGTAGTCGTCTCGGAGCCGTTCATTCAGAGCGGTCAACGCGGGGACTTGCTTGGTGTTGATTTTGTCGCCGACAACTTCGGAGACTGGGTACACTGCGTCCTGCAGGGTGTGATCGTCTTCGAGTTTGGTTTCGCGGAAGCGGCCTTTTAAGCCGCTGGTGTAATAGTTTGCGGCGTTGGAGGAAACGTCGGAGCCGTAGAGGTCGAGGGTGACGCTGTAATGGAAATTTAGGTAGCGCTGAATGGTTTGCAGATCGATGACGCCGAGGGCGCGCACGTCGGCGGGTGTCTCGACTTTGTTTTCTTTCATGACTTCGCAAGTGCGCTGAATGATGCGGCTGACGCCGCTTTCGCCGACGAACATGTGATGCGCTTCTTCGGTGAGCATGAAGCGGCAGGTGCGCGCGAGAGGATCGAAGCCGGATTCGGCGAGAGCGCAGAGCTGGAATTTGCCGTCCCGATCGGTGAAGAAGGTGAACATGTAGAAGGCGAGCCAGTCGGGAGTGGGCTCGTTGAAGGCGCCGAGAATGCGCGGATTGTCGGTGTCGCCAGAGCGACGTGCTAGCAAGGATTCAGCTTCTTCGCGGCCATCGCGGCCGAAATAGCGATGTAACAGGTAGACCATGGCCCAGAGGTGGCGGCCTTCCTCGACGTTGACCTGGAAAATGTTACGGAGATCATAGAGGGAAGGGCACGAGAGGCCGAGCATTTTCTGTTGCTCAACTGATGCAGGTTCCGTGTCGCCTTGCGTGACGATGATCCGGCGGAGAATGGAACGATATTCGCCGGGCACGTCTTGCCATGCGGCCTGGCCTCTGTGCATGCCAAAATTCACCTGGCGCTTTTCGTCGCGGGGCTGGAGGAAAATGCCCCAGCGATATTCGGGCATTTTGATGTAATCGAACTGTGCCCAGCCATCGGGTTCGACGCTGATGGCGGTGCGGAGGTAGACCTCGAAACCGTGACTCTCGTTCGGTCCCATGTCGTACCACCAACTGAGGTAGGCGGGCTGCCAGTGTTCGAGGGCGCGCTGAAGGACGCGGTCGCGGCCGAGGTCGACGTTGTTCGGAATTTTTTCGGTGTAGTTAATCATTGAAAGCTCCTGCGGATTGGACGGAGATAATTTTTCAAACTCTTTCCCAATTGAATTTTATGGGCGCGCCGGTTCCGTAGACTTTTAGCGCGCCGTTCGGGCCTACCGCGTTGGGGCGAATGAAAATCCAGTTTTGCCATGCGGAGAGGCGGCCGAAGATGCGGGTTTCCAAGGTTTCCGTAGCTCCGAAGCGGAGATTGGCTTCGAGGCCGGTGAGGGCGTCGGGAGATTGCGCGGCGCGGGACTCGATGGCCTGGCGAAGTTCGTCTTCCCAGTCGAGGTCGTCGGGCGCGGAAGTGACCAGGCCGGCGTCGAGACCTTCCTTGGCGGAAAGTTTCTTGCCAATGTGTGAACGAAATGCCGCGATGCGAGCGCCATCCAGATAAAAGCGCGCGGCCAAACGCGAAAGGTGATTCGTCATGGGAAGAGCGTCAAAATTTATTTTGGAAAGCGCGATGGTGGCGGGCTCGCCTTCTTGGGCATCTTGCATGTAGACGCGATCGGCGGCCAGGGCCAGCTCGAAAAGGGAGCCTGCAAAACAGGAATGGCGTTCAATGATGGCAAAGAGGGAGCGGGAGGTTACATCGATGCGGGCGAAGGTGCGGCGGAGCATGCCGAGGACTTCGCGGACGAACCAGTTGTCCTGGTGGGCGAGAAGAAAATCATCGGTGCCGAGCACGGCATCGGGATTTCCTGCAGTCTTGAAAAGCCAGAGGCCGAGGTCGAGCTCGCTGGTGCGCAGGGTGAGAATGGCGTCGTCGAGCTCGCGAGCCATTTGCAGCGGCCACCAGTTGGCGCCGGCGGCGAGGACTTTTTCTAATGTGTTTTCGGTTGCGGCTTCGGGGGCGCTGACGGTGATAGTGGCGGTGCGAGCTTCCCGATTGTATTGAACGTCGACAAATTTGTAGTGAAGACCCATATCGTCTGCGGTGCGTTCGAGCGGCGAGAGAGTCACACCTTTTGCATTGGTGGGCCGATCGCTTTGCTCGGCGAGTTGGCGGGCGCGCTGCTTGATGTGCTCGGCGAATTGCTGCGGCTTCACGATTTCGTCCACAAGGCGCCAGTCTTTGGCACGCTGGCCGCGGACGCCGTCCGGATTGGTGCAGAAGATATCGGCATGATCGCGGCGGACTCTGCGCTTGTCGGTGACGCGCGTGAGGCCGCCGGTCCCGGGAAGAACGCCGAGGAGGGGGAGCTCCGGGAGGCTAACGGCGGAAGAGCGGTCGTCGACGAGGACGATTTCGTCGCAGGCGAGGGCAAGTTCGTAGCCGCCGCCCGCAGTGGTGCCATTGAGTGCGGCTAGGAACTTGAGACCGGAGTGGGCGCTGGCGTCTTCGATACCGTTGCGAGTCTCATTCGTGAATTTGCAGAAGTTAACTTTCCAGGCGTGGGAAGAGAGGCCAAGCATGTAAATGTTGGCGCCGGAACAGAAGATGCGATTTTTGGCGCTGGCGAAGACGACGGAGCGGATTTCGGGATGCTCGAAGCGGATGCGCTGGATCGCGTCGTGGAGCTCGATATCAACGCCGAGATCGTAGGAGTTCAGTTTGAGTTTGTAGCCGGGGCGGATGCCGCCATCTTCAGCGACATCCATGGTGAGGGTGGCAACGGGGCCGTCGAAGGAGAGGCGCCAGTGCTTGTAGCGCGATGGGTCGGTGCGAAAATCGATCGCGGCTGCGGTGGGCTGAGCTTCTTGAGTTGCGGCGACGTCCACGATTCCTCCTACTGATTTACTGCGAAGCGGATTGGACCACTGATCTTAGTTTGGTGAAACTTTCTTCGACCGACTCGCCGGAAGTGTCGACGCAGGTGTCGGCTTTGCGGTAAAGCAGTTCGCGGGATTCGAGGATGCGGCGGAGATCCTCCATGGCGCGGTCGCTGCCAGCCATAGCGCGGAAATCACCCTGGGCGATTACGCGGGACATGTGCTCTTCAGGCTGAGCTTTGAGCCAGATGGTGTAGCAATGCGCGAGAAGATAGTCGTAAGTTTCTTTTTCGGAGACGATGCCGCCGCCAACGGAAATGACGACGCGATCGCTTTCGCCAAGGACGCGCTGGAGGGTGCGCTTCTCAATGGCGCGATAGCCGGACTGGCCGTAGAGAGAAAAGATTTCGGCGAGGGGCATGCCGGTGTCTTTTTCGATTTCGTGGTCGAGCTCGATGAATACAACGTTGCGTTCCTCGGCGAGCTTGGAGCCGAGAGTGGACTTGCCGGCGCCGCGGAGGCCGATCAGCGCGACGCGGCTGAGGCGCAGATTTTGTTCGGGGCCGAAGTCGCGCAGGAGGCGAGCGGCGGCTTCTTCGAGGCGATGACTGGGGAGGCGCTCGATGAAGTGCAAGATCGCTTGTTTTTGCGAATAGTTTTGCTGGTCGTCTTGCTGGTCGGGTTGTTTGTCTGGGCTGAACAATTCCTCGAGCGAGATGCCGAGGACTGCGGCGATTCTGCGAAGGAGCAGAATAGAAATGTTGCCTTCGCCGGATTCGAGTTGGGCGAGGTGGCGCTCGGAGACGTCGGATTCGTGAGCGAGGGTTTTGCGGGTCATGCCGCGGCGGTTGCGGATGTCGCGCACGCGGGAGCCGAGGAATGAGAGAAACTCCTCGCCGGAAAGCTGCGGAGCGCGATGGAAAGAGAGGTCTGTTTCGACAGGGGAGTGCGATGCCACGGCTATCCTCAGATATGCAGTATAATACATATCTAGGAGCTTTAGTCAACAGGGATCGCCGGAAGCTCAACGCCTGTCAGGTTGAACATCGCCAACTAGCTGCTGTACAGCGCGTTACGGACGACTTGTCGCAGTTCGGTCGATACGTGGAGATGCAGTATTGTGCCTGGTGTGCGTGGGCGCGCAGGGGAGAAGCTACAGCGAGACGTGGCCCGCATTTACCCATGTTTAGAAATGGCTCGAAGGTGGCAGGCCATTGGCCTCCGACTGCGATGGGCTGTTCAGACGGTCACATTTGGGCTAAATTCGCGGCGGTAATCGCGTACACTCTAGGGCGTTTTGCTATGTTCTTGCAAACAAGCTTGCATGAATAAAGCGCACGAACTGCTCACATCGTTCAAGGCTCGCTTCGGCACGGGTGCTTCCGTTTACAGAGCACCGGGACGCGTGAATCTGATTGGGGAGCACACCGATTACAACGACGGTTTTGTACTGCCGGCGGCGATAGGATTTTCCTGCTGGGTGGGGATTGCACCACGCGACGACCGCAAGCTGGTCCTTTACTCCAAAAATTTTGGGGAAGGGCACGAAGCGAGCCTGGATAAGTTAGGTGCGCGCGGGTCTGGCCACTGGGCGGACTATCCACTGGGCGTAGCTTGGGCCCTGCAGGAAGCGGGATACGGGCTGCGAGGCGCGAACATTTATATTGCGGGAGATGTGCCGCTGGGAGCGGGGCTGAGTTCGTCGGCGGCGGTCGAGGTGTCGACTGGATATGCGCTATTGTCGGCGGCGAATCACGCGATTGACCGCACGAAGCTGGCGTTGCTTTGCCAGCGCGCGGAAAATGAGTTTGTCGGAGCGCGGGTGGGGATCATGGATCAATTCGTCTCGTGCCACGGGCGAGCGGGTCACGCGCTGCTGGTTGACTGCCGGTCGCTCGAATATCGCTCTCTGAGGCTTCCTCCGAAGTTGAGCTTGGTAATTTGCAATACGATGGTCAAACACAAGTTGCAAGCGGGCGAATACAATGTGCGGCGCGCGGAGTGCGAGGAGGCTGTGCGAAAGCTGTCGGCTGCATTGCCTGGAATTCGGAGTTTGCGGGACGTGAGTTTGGAGCAGCTTGCACAAAACGACGGTTTATTGTCGGAAACGCTTTATCGGCGATGCCGGCACGTCATTTCTGAAAATAGGCGTGTTCGCAAGATGGCTGCCCTTTTTGAACGTGGGAAAACTGAGGGGCTGCGCGAGGTGATGGCGGCGTCGCATCAGAGTTTGCGCGACGACTACGAAGTGAGTTGCGGCGAGCTGGATGCGATGGTGGAGCTTGCGAGACGGCAACAAGGAGTTTATGGCGCGCGAATGACCGGCGGGGGCTTTGGCGGATGCACGATTAATTTTGTGGACGTGGAGCACGCGGCGGAATTTCAGCGGCGCGTTTCCGCGGAGTACGAGTCTGCGATTGGCTTGCGGCCGGACATTTATATTTGTGAAGCATCGCAGGGAGCGGAGTTGGTGGAAGCTACGGCTGAAAACCTTCCGAAGGTGACGCGCTGAGGAATGCATACGTAAGACGGCACGTCTTGTGAAACGCATGGATGCTTCGCTGCTGCAGGAAGTGCCACACCGCAGGTTCAATCCACTGACGCGCGAGTGGGTGCTAGTCTCTCCACATCGAACGAAGCGGCCGTGGCTTGGGAGAGTGGAGAAGCCGGCGGCGGCGAATTTGCCAGCTTACGATCCGACTTGCTACCTGTGCCCAGGGAATGAACGTGCGGACGGCGCACGGAATCCGAAGTACAACAGCACATTTGTTTTCGACAACGACTTCGCGGCGCTCTTGCCCGATGCGCCTTCCTTCGAAGTAAATGAAGGCAGCTTGTTGACAGCGCAATCGGAGAAGGGGATTTGCAGGGTGATTTGTTTCTCGCCTCGACATGATCTGACGATTCCGCGGATGTCGCTGGATGAGATCTGTCAAGTGGTTGGCGTGTGGGCTGCGGAATTTCGGCGGCTGAGAGAGATCGACTGGGTACACCATGTGCAGATTTTTGAGAACCGCGGAGCGTTGATGGGGGCGAGCAATCCGCATCCGCACTGCCAAATTTGGGCGAATGCGTCGATGCCGGATTTGCCGGCGAAGGAATTGGCTTCGGTTCGGGAGTATCGCGAGGCGAAAAAGTCTTGCCTGCTGTGCGACTATTTGCAGCTCGAGTTGCAGCGCGGCGAGCGGGTGATTTGCGAGAATGAGGGGTTCGCGGTGATGACTCCGTTCTGGGCGGTGTGGCCGTTCGAAACGCTGCTGGTGAGCAAGCGGCATTTTGCATCGATGGAGGAGCTTGCGGGGGACGAGGCGAAATTCCTTGCGGATATTCTGCGACGCATCACGATTCGCTATGACAATTTGTTTGAGACCTCGTTTCCGTATTCGATGGGGTTTCACCAGCGGCCTGCGAATGGGCGGGAGTATCCGGAGTGGCATTTTCACGCGCATTATTTTCCGCCGCTATTGAGATCAGCTACGGTGCAGAAGTTTATGGTGGGATATGAGTTGTTGGGAAATCCGCAGAGGGATATTACAGCGGAGAGCGCGGCGCGGCGATTGAAAGAGCTTTCGGAGATTCACTATTTGGACCGAGTGTGAAAATCGCGCACTGGGACGCGCTGAAGCGCGCTTCTGCAACGGCGGGGAGGTGATTATGCGGAAAATTATGGTGGCATTCGTGATTATCTTGATCAGTGGCTGGGTGACTGGCGCTCAGACGATTCGATGGACGGAGAAGCAGGCTGCGGATTGGTACGCGAAACAGCCGTGGCTGGTGGGCAGCAACTACAACCCCGCGAACGCTATCAATGAGCTGGAGATGTGGCAAGCGGATACGTTTGATGCGAAGCGGATCGATCTGGAATTGGGTTGGGCGGAAGCCATCGGGATGAACACGATGCGCGTGTTTTTGCACGATCTGCCATGGCAGCAGGACGCCGCGGGATTCAAGAATCGCATCGACACTTTTCTGCAAATCGCGGCGAAGCACCACATCAAGCCGCTGTTTGTACTGTTTGACTCGTGCTGGGATCCGGAGCCACGGTTGGGGAAGCAGCACCCGCCGCGTCCGGGGGTCCATAACTCCGGATGGGTGCAGAGTCCGGGGGCCAACACGCTGCAGGATGCCGGACAGTATCCGCGGCTAGAAGCGTATGTGAAAGGCGTCGTGGGAGCGTTCGCGAAAGATGAGCGAGTGCTGGGGTGGGACATCTGGAACGAGCCGGACAACGGGAACGGAGGGAGCTACAAGGATTTGGAGCCGAAGAATAAGAATGAGCTGGTGATTGCTCTTCTTCCGCAAGCTTTTGCGTGGGCGCGGGCGGCGCATCCGACGCAACCTTTGACGAGCGGTGTTTGGAAAGATGACTGGGCGGTTCCGGAAAAGCTGGGGCCAGGGGCGAAGATTCAGATCGAAATGTCGGACGTGATTTCGTTCCACAGCTACGACAAGCCAGAAGTGTTTGAGAAAAAAGTGTTTTCGCTGCAGCAGTATCACCGGCCGATTTTATGTACGGAGTATATGGCACGGGGGAATGGGAGCACGTTCCAGGGGACCCTTCCGATCGCCAAGAAATATAATGTGGGGGCAATCAATTGGGGACTGGTGGCGGGAAAGACTCAGACGTATTTGCCGTGGGACTCGTGGCAGCATCCGTATACGGATCGCGAGCCGGCGGTGTGGTTTCATGAAGTATTTCGGACGGATGGGACACCCTATAGCGTGGAAGAGACGGCTTTTATAAAGCAGATCACGGGGCGCGGCAGTTCTGCGCGTGCACAGTAGAGATTTTCAAATAGAGTGGCGCAGCATGCTGCGCCGCTACAGGGGAGCGCACGTTGACCGGACTAAAGCCCGGCTCTTGCGATACGTTCCACAATACAAATCAGGTTAGCGGGCTGCCGAGATCGGAATGATTGAGGGCCGTTCTTCTTGCGGGAGGGCTACACCGTCCCGGAAGGAGACGAATTTGCCGGAGTTGGCGGCGACGCGTGGGCCGGGGACGAGGATTCCAACCAAGTTCAGGGGGTCGGCTGCGGAAACGGTGATGAGTTCGCCGGAAGGCTGCTGCTTGCGCATGGCGCGGAGAGATTCCACAGCGACGGGCAGGGCGAACTGCTCACCGAGGAAGCCGCTGACAAAGCGGCCGCCGCGAATTTCGCCGCGGTCTTCGAGCTGGCGCAATGTGATCAGGATTTCGCGCCACTTGGGCAGAATGGCCTCACGAGTGAGAACTTCGCGGAAGACGATGCCGTAGCGGCGGAGAAGCATCCAGCAAATCGCTTCGAGGGCGACATTGCGATCGGTGCTGTCACCAGAGTAGAGCAGCGACCAGCGGCCGGCGCTGTGGCGTGGGCGCGCGGAGCGGCCGCTGCCGTGGCCCGAGCGGCGCTTGGGATCAATGAGCGCGCGCAAATTATCGAAGCCATCGGCGGTGAGCAGGCCGGCAGCGACCAGTTCCCAGAGCGCGGTTTCCACTTCGGACTTAAGCTTGCCTGTGCCGCGCACGATATCGGGAAAGAAGGATGCGCCGCGCTGGCGCAAGAACTGCAGAACGGCTGCGGCATCGGGACTCAAGCTGTAATCTCCGGCGTCGCTGGATTCCCGGTGCGGAATCATCCATTCAGACTCGTCGCGGGCAAAGAATGTGATAGGAGCCACGCTGCTGGGCACGACGCGGCGCTTGCCGTCTGTTAGGGATTCCAATGTTGCGGGATGCGGTGAGAGGCGTCCCCATCCGACCGCACCGGTGAGGCAGAGCTGGTCGAGATCTTTGGGGTCGTAGTTGGCGACGCGGCGCGCGAGTATTTGGCGTTCCCAGGAATTTGCGGGCGCTTCAAAGCCTTGCAACTGACGCAGGCCTTCGAGCAGGCCCCGCTCGCTTAGTAATTGCGTGCTTGGCGCGACGTGCTGCCAGCGGAGGAGCCAGTTCATTAACTGCGCTGGAGTTACCGACTCGACTTGCTTCCTGAGTTGTCCGAGGGTGAGGCGATGGATACGAGCGAGAAGGCGACGATCGCACCATTCGGTTTCATTGATGGCGGGATCGGTGAATTTTCCGCGGAGGATAACGCCGCTGGTTTCTAGACGAAGCAATGCTCTTTCCACGTCGGATGGTGAGATGCCCAGGATAGTAGCTAGTTGGGTTGCGCAGATGGGGCCAGTGTGGGACATCCAGCCGGTTATCATCGCGAGCTGAGCGTCTTCGCGGGAGGTTTCGGCCGAAGATAGCTCCGGGAGCGCGACGTCGAACACGCCGGATGGGAAAATTTGGCTGAAAGCGTTGGCGCGTTCTGCCGCCACCCAATAAATAGCGCCATCGAATCGGGCGCGTTCTGCGCGCCGCTCCGCCGCTAGTTGTTCAAAATGCGGACTCCACTGTGGGACAGACTCCTGCAATTTCGTTTGCAAGCTGTTGGTTGATTGCGCAGCGTCGCTGGTGGCGACTGGCAGGGCAATTAACGAGAGCAACGCATCGTGCAGCTCTTCGGCATCGCGGACGTCTGGCCAGGCGTCGTCGCGGACGCTTGCGATGGCGGCGGGGTCGAGGCGTCCAATTTCGGACAAAACCGTTTCTGGGAGCACGCGGCGCATTTCGACGGCGCGGGCGCGGCGCTCTTCGAGAGGCGCATCATCGAGATAGGCGTACGGATTCGCGTTCAGGATTTCGTGCGAAAACTGCGAAGGCACTGGGGTATCGACAGCGAGGCAGCGGATGCGGCCCTCGCCCATGTCGGTTAACACACGCTGGAGTCCCTCGATGTCCAGGGCTTCGGTGAGAACATCTTTCATGGTTTCGCGAATGAGCGGGTGATCGGAGAGGGCGATTTCACCTTCGAGATTTTCCGGGCAGGCGAGCGCCTCGGGGAAAACGGCAGCGAGCAAATCGTCGGCGCGCATGCGCTGAATGTTGGGCGGGACTTTCTTGCCGCCGCGAAAACGGAGGAGAGCGAGGGCACGGCCGGCGTCCCAGCGCCAGCGGGTGGTGAAGAGCGGAGAAGGCATCACGGCCTGCTCGAGAACGTGCTGGACGGAATTGGGGTGCAGGAAGTGGAAGACATCCGCGAGTGGAAAGCTGTGCTGCTCGCTGAGGGAAATGTTCAGGCCGTTGTCCGTTGCGGCGGCTTGTAACTCGAAATTGAAGGAGCGGCAGAAGCGTTTACGGAGAGCCAGGCCCCAGGCTTTATTGATGCGAGCGCCGAAGGGAGCGTGAATGACGAGCTGCATGCCGCCGCTCTCATCGAAGAAGCGCTCGGCGATGACGGTCTTTTGGGTGGGAATCGCACCGAGGATTGCGCGCCCGGTGGCGACGTATTCGGCGGCTTGTTCAGCGCCGGATTGGTCCAGGCCGCATTCGGCTTTCAGCCAGTTCACGGCTTGCACGAAATCGGCCGGATTGTGGTTCTCTAACGATGATAAAGCACACGGGACAAGCGAACTAATTTGCTCTCGCAACTCACCTACGTGGGCGGATAGTTCATCGGTACGGGCGGGAGCTTCACCACGCCAGAAAGGTACGCTGGGGGCGGCGCCTTGGGCGTCTTCGACAAGCACGCTGCCGGATGTCACGCGGCGGATGCGCCAGGAAGTGTTTCCGAGCAGCATGATGTCGCCCGCGAGACTTTCGACGGCGAAGTCTTCGTCCACCGTGCCGATGGTTATGCCTTCGGGTTGCGCGACCACGGAGTAGAGCGAATTGTCGGGGATTGCGCCGCCGCTGGTGATGGCGGCGAGTCGCGCGCCACGGCGGGCGCGTAGGACGTGGTTGACGCGATCGCGATGAAGGTATGCGCCGTAGCGGCCGCGCTGGCTGGCTATGCCTTCGGAGAGCATCTCGATAATTTCGTCGAAACCTCGCCGCTCGAGATTGCGGTACGGATAGGCGCGGCGGACGGACTCGTAGAGAGCGTCTTCGGTCCAGTCTTCGGCGGCGCACATGGCTACAATTTGCTGGGCGAGGATGTCCATCGGGGCTTCTGGAATGGCGATGCGGTCCAGATCGCCCTGGCGGATGGCGCGGATGAGCGCGGCGTTTTCGACGAGATCATCTCGCGTGGTGGCGAAGAGGCGGCCTTTCGGGATCGCTCCACGCCAGTGGCCTGCACGGCCGATGCGCTGCAGACCGACTGAGATCGAGCGAGGCGAGCCGATTTGGCAGACGAGGTCGACACTGCCGATGTCGATTCCGAGTTCGAGAGAGGCGGTAGCGACGAGAGCGCGGATTTCTCCTGCCTTGAGTTTGCGTTCGGCGTTGAGGCGCAGCTTGCGCGAGAGACTCCCATGATGAGCAGCGACGGCGTCGCGCCCCAGGCGTTCAGCGAGATTGTGTGCGACACGCTCGGCCAAGCGGCGCGTATTGACGAAGATGAGCGTGGAGGAATGCTGGTTGGCGAGTTGCGCGAGGCGATCGTAGATTTCGCCCCACATTTCATTGGACGCGACAGGACCGAGCTCGCTCGGAGGCACTTCGATGGCGAGATCCATCTGGCGGCGATGGCCGATCTGCACGATGGCAGGATCGGTGCTATCGGAGCCAGTCAAGAAATGAGCCACCGTCTCGATAGGCTTTTGCGTTGCGGAGAGACCGATGCGGGTCAGGCGCTTGCCGGTGAGTTGGTTCAGGCGTTCGAGAGAAAGAGCTAGATGCGCGCCGCGCTTGTCGTCGGCAACAGCATGGATTTCATCGACGATGACGGTCTCGACGGACTTGAGGATTTCGCGGCTCCTTGCCGCGGTGAGAAGGATATAGAGCGATTCGGGCGTGGTGACCAGGATGTGCGGAGGACGGGCGAGCATGGCGCGGCGCTCGTGGGCGAGGGTGTCGCCAGTGCGCACTGCAGTGCGAATTTCGGGCATGAGCATGCCGCGCTCTCCCGCGAGCTGCAGGATTTCGCCGAGCGGGGTCTCGAGGTTCTTCTGAATGTCGTTGCTCAGGGCTTTGAGAGGCGAGACGTAAAGCACTTCGGTGCGGTCGGTCAGGTCCCCCGAAAGGGCTTTGCGGACCAGAGAGTCGATGCAGATGAGAAATGCGGCGAGAGTCTTGCCTGAGCCGGTGGGGGCGGAGATTAGAGTGGTTTTGCCGGCGAGGATGTGCGGCCAGCCCTGTTCTTGGGGTTCAGTTGGAGTGCCGAAGCGGCGGACGAACCATTCTTGGACGAGCGGGTGAGCCCACTCGAGGCCAGGTGGTACAGACAGTGATGCGGCAGTGGTCATTGCGAGTAATGATTATAAACGATTGCAGAATCTCGCGCTTTCGGCGCACCGGTTTGGTTTTGAAGGTGAAGAGGAATAGAATCGCCCGGCCTAGTTCATTAGATGAGGGAAACGGCGAAGAATGGCCAGCAAACTTTTGGGGATTGACGTCGGGACCGGCGGGACACGGGCAGTGTTGCTCGACGAGGCGGGGCGAGTGCTGGGTGCGGCAACGGCGGAGCACGCGCCGATGGCGTCCCCGGAACTGGGGTGGGCGGAGCAGGACCCTCGTGATTGGTGGCGAGCGGCTCGCGGTGCGATTGCGGAATGCTTGAAGAAGGCAAGCGCGAGCGCAGGCGAGGTTGCTGCGATTGGGCTTAGCGGGCAGATGCATGGGCTGGTGCTACTGGATGCGGCGGGCGAAGTGGTGCGGCCGGCACTTATTTGGTGCGACCAGCGAACCGAGGAGGAATGCCGGGCGATTACCGAGCGGGTTGGCGCGAAACGGCTGATTGAGCTGGTGGCAAATCCGGCGCTGACTGGTTTTACGCTGCCGAAGATTTGGTGGGTGCGCGCGCATGAGCCGGAGCTTTGGTCGCGCGTGCGCTCGGTAATGCTGCCGAAGGATTATGTGCGCTTCAAGCTGACAGGGGCGCGGGCCACGGATGTCGCGGACGCTTCGGGGACGCTGTTGTTTGATGTGGTGAACCGGCGGTGGTCTGCGGAGATGTTGGACGCCTCGGACTTGCGAGCGGAGATTTTGCCGGAGGTTTTCGAGTCGCCGGGCGTTAGTGGGCGCGTGTCGAAGGATGGGGCGGTGGCCAGCGGGCTTCGAGAAGGCACGCCCGTAATCGCAGGCGGAGGTGATCAAGGGGCAGGTGCGGTGGGAATGGGAATTGTAGCGCCCGGAAATGTCAGCGCGACCATTGGGACTTCGGGCGTGGTGTTCGCCGCGACAAGCAGTCCGGTGGTTGAGCCGAAGGGAAGAATTCATACATTTTGCCATGCGATTCCGGGGCGCTGGCATGTGATGGGGGTAACGCAGGGGGCGGGATTGTCTTTGCGGTGGTTTCGCGACCAGTTCGGCGGGGGCGCTTCTTACGATGTTCTGATGAAGGAAGCTGCGGAAGCGCCTGCCGGCGCGGATGGATTACTTTGGGCGCCGTACTTGATGGGCGAGCGGACGCCGCACCTCGATCCGAACGCGCGCGGGGCGTTGGTCGGGCTTACGGCGCAGCACACGCGTGCGCATGTGATCCGCGCGATTTTGGAAGGCGTGGCGTTTAGTTTGCGCGATACGTTTACGATTTTTCGCGAACTGGGTGTGCCGGTAAAATCCATACGGCTTGGTGGGGGCGGGGCGCGCAGCTCATTGTGGCAGCATATACAGGCGGACATTTACGGCCTGCCGGTGGATCTTGTCGCGGCTGATGAGGGAGCCGCGTACGGGGCGGCGCTGCTGGCGGGCGTGGGTGCAGGCATGTGGCGATCGGTGGAAGCGGCGTGCCAGACGGCGGTGCATGTGGCGAAGCGGGTGGAGCCGGTCGCGAAGAATGTTGAGCTGATGAATCGCAGGTACGAGGAGTATCGAAAGCTTTATCCGGCGCTGCGGACGATTGGTTACCGCAACTGAGGCTGAGGTCGGCCATTGTGGCTGATGCGCTGAAGCTGGTTCTTAGGGTTCATGGGTTGCCGGGAAGTAACGTACAATTGCCTAATCCGAAGGCGGACGGGTTGCGGAGCTTCCGCTCGACAGTAGAATTAAGGAAGAAGATCCATGGCGGTGACAAAGGATCCGCGGGTTGGGGGTGCGGCAAACCTCACTGCACGCGCGGCCGACTTGCGTTTGGCTGCCGACAAAGAAGCGCTGGCCATATCGGCAGGACGCGAGCTGCAGCCCAATCGCGGCATCCCTCTGAATCTTGATTGGATCGAGAATATTCGCGTCAACACGAGTGCGGTGGAGCGACGCGCGCAGACGCTGGTTACGCGGCGCACGGTCAAGAAGGAATGGCAGGTCGCGTGGCTGCTGCGGGCAATTTCTTGCATGGATCTCACTACGTTGTCCGGCGATGACACGGACGAACGTGTGCGACGCTTGTGCGCGAAGGGGCGGCAACCGATTCGGCAGGACTTGGTCAAGCTTCTCGGGATCGAGTCGCTTAACATTCGAGTGGCCGCGATTTGCGTGTACCACTCCTTTGTGGAGACGGCGCTGCGCGCGCTGGAGGGAAGCGGGATCAAAGTTGTTGCGGTTTCGACGGGATTTCCCACGGGATTGTCTCCGCTGGATGAACGGGTGGCGGAGATTCGACGCTCCGTGGAAGCAGGAGCGGACGAAATTGATGTGGTCATCACACGCGCGCACGTTTTTGGTGGGCGATGGCAGGCGCTGTTTGATGAGATCGCCACGTTCAAGGCGGCTTGCGGTAACGCGCAAATGAAGGTGATTTTGGGGACGGGCGATTTGCTGACGCTGCGCAACGTGGCGCGCGCGAGCATGGTGGCGATGATGGCTGGCGCGGACTTCATCAAGACCTCGACTGGAAAAGAAGCGGTCAACGCGACGCTTCCTGTGGGCCTGGTGATGACGCGCGCGATTCGCGAGTACGCGCAGCAGACCGGCATGGCTGTGGGATTTAAGCCGGCGGGCGGGATTCGCACGGCGAAGCAGTCGATTGAGTGGCTGTCTTTGATGAAGGAAGAGCTGGGCGCTTCATGGCTCAACGCGAGGCTTTTCCGTCTTGGCGCCAGCGCGATGTTGGCGGACATTGAGCGCCAGTTGGAATTCCACGCGACGGGCAGGTATTCGGCAGAGTATCGGCATCCGCTGGCGTAACGAGTTGGGTTGTGGGCGAGATGCTCTGGGGACGAGCTGAGTGCAAGCATGAGCGTTGCTGAGAAATTTCTTTCGATGGAATACGGTCCGGCGCCGGAGGATCCGCGCGAGGCGCTGGTGTGGCTGGACCGGCACGCGCGTAAGCTCGGTCACTTCATCGGTGGCTCGTTTCGAGCTCCCGCCGAGGGCGTTTATTTCGACACGCTCGATCCTTCAACGGGCGAACCTTTGGCGGCAGTTGCGCAGGGTTCGGCGGCGGACATCGATGCGGCCGTGAAAGCCGCACGCGCGGCGCTAGCTGAATGGCAGTCCCTTACGCCACACGCGCGGGCACGCTATCTGTATGCCCTGGCGCGGCAAGTGCAAAAGCATTCGCGGCGGCTGGCCGTTCTTGAAACGATGGACAACGGCAAGCCGATTCGCGAGAGCCGCGACTTGGATATTCCCCTCGTTGCGCGCCACTTTTATCACCATGCCGGATGGGCGCAGCTCCTGCCGCAGGAATTTCCCGGTTATGTCGCCTGCGGCGTGGTGGGACAAATTATTCCATGGAACTTTCCTCTGCTGATGCTGGCATGGAAGATTGCGCCGGCGCTGGCCACGGGAAATACGGTTGTGCTCAAGCCGGCGGAGTTTACGCCTCTGACGGCTCTGGCGTTTGCGGAGATATGCCAGGAAGTGGGTTTGCCCGCAGGTGTGGTGAACATCGTCACTGGTGATGGTTCCACTGGAGAGGCGCTGGTGAAGCATCCTGACGTCGACAAGATTGCGTTCACGGGATCGACCGAGGTTGGCCGGGCGATTCGCAAAGCTACAGCGCAGGGCCATAAGAAGATTTCGCTGGAGCTCGGAGGCAAGTCTCCTTTCATCATTTTTGAGGACGCCGACCTGGATAGCGCGGTGGAAGGTTTGGTGGATGGAATTTGGCTGAACCAGGGGCAAGTGTGTTGCGCCGGTTCGCGGCTGCTGATGCAAGAGAGCGTCGCGGAGACGCTGATCGGCAAAGTCCGCGAGCGCATGACCATGCTGCGTGTCGGGGCGCCCCTCGACAAAGCGATCGATATCGGGGCCATCGTGGCGCGCGTGCAACTCGAGCGAATCCAGCGGTTGGTGGATCAAGGTGTTGCGGAGGGCGCGACCTGCTGGCAGCCGCCTTCGCTGGCCATGCCGTCGCGGGGGCTATTCTTTCCACCGACGCTGTTGAGCAATGTGCATCCGACATCGACCGTAGCACAGCAGGAGATTTTCGGGCCGGTGCTGGCGGCAATGACCTTCCGAACGCCGCGAGAAGCGGTTGAGCTGGCGAACAATACGGTGTACGGACTGGCTGCCAGCGTTTGGAGCGAGAGCATTAACGTGGCGCTGCACGTTGCTGCGCAATTGAAGGCTGGCGTAGTGTGGGTGAACAGCACCAACCTGTTCGACGCGGCTTGCGGATTTGGCGGCTACAAAGAAAGCGGATATGGGCGCGAAGGCGGCCGGGAAGGTTTGTTCGAATATCTCGAGCCGGAATGGTTTAAGCGCGCGCCACGCTTGGAAACCAAGGCCATGGCGATTGATCAGCCGCCGGATCAGGAAATCGACGTCGCGGCGCCGCCGATAGATCGCACTGTGAAATTGTACATTGGGGGAAAACAGACACGGCCGGACTCCGGCTACAGTGTCGAGGTACGCGCCGCTGATGGCCGACTTCTAGGCGAGTCACCGCTCGGCAATCGCAAGGACATTCGCAACGCGGCGGAGGCGGCGCGTAAAGCGGATGGCTGGGCCAGAACTACTGCACACAACCGCGCCCAGGTGCTCTACTACATCGGGGAAAATCTTTCGCAGCGCGGGGAGGAAATCGCGGGACGTCTAGCCGCGGTAGTCGGTAAAGAGCAAGCCGCGATGGAGGTGCGAGCCGGAATCGAGCGTGTTTTTTCGTATGCAGGTTGGGCGGACAAGTATGACGGCGCAGTTCACAATCCGCCATTTCGGAGCATCGCGCTCGCTATGCACGAGCCGGTCGGCACGGTGGGGATTGTCTGTCCCGCGGATGTGCCTTTGCTCGGTCTTTTGTCGCTGGTGATGCCAGCGATTGCCATGGGTAACACGGTAATTGCGATTCCTTCGGAGACCTATCCTCTGGTCATCGGCGACTTGTACCAAGTTTTTGAAACCAGCGATTTACCCGGCGGGGTCGTGAACATGGTTTCCGGGCGCAGTGCCGAGTTGATGAAAGTGCTGGCGGAACATGACGATGTGGACGCGATTTGGTCGTTTGCAAGCGAGGCCAGCAGTGCGGCGGCGAAGTCGTTGTCGGTCGGAAACCTGAAGCGGGTCTTCAGCAATGAAGGCCGGGCCGTCGACTGGTTCAGCATCGAGCAGGGCGAAGGCCGGTGGTTTCTGCACCATGCCACGCAGGTGAAGAATATTTGGGTACCTTACGGCGAGTAAGCGCTTCCGTTTGCACTTGTGCACGTGAAGCACGCCCGCGGTCGCGGCGTGAAACCTGAGCGCGGTCCTATGTATAATCGAGAAGGGGCCTGATCCCCGAATCTCGCATCCCGCCCGCGAGCCGGCAATTTCTCCCGGACATACCGATTTTGGAGAGGAACCTTTGGACAGTCCCGCCACCCTAATGGATCGCGCGCTCAGCACGCTGCGCCGCGTCGTAATTGAAGGGGTGGAACCCGAGGTGGACGGCGGGAAATTTCCGATCAAGCGCTGCCTGGGCGACCGAGTTCGCGTGCAAGCGGACATTTTTGCGGACGGCCACGATCTTCTGGGCGCGCGGCTGCTTTCTAGACGAGCGGATGATTCCGAGTGGCGGGAAGCAGCGATGCGGTTGATAGAGAATGACCGCTGGGAAGGGGAATTCGAGGTCGAGGACCTCGGCCGGTACCTTTACACGATCATTGGTTGGGTCGATGCGTATGGCACTTGGGCTGCTGACTTAGCCAAAAAGGCGAACGCGGGCGTCGAAATCTCCGTGGACGTACTACGCGGAGTCGAGCTGCTGCAGTCGGCTGCGGCTCGAGCCAAGGGCGCGGATCGGCAGGAGCTGGCTTACGCAGTGGAGCGATTGCGGGAGTTGTCGGAGGGAAATTCGAAGGCGGTGGTCGAATTTGCGCAAAGCGGTGAATTAGAAGAGCTAACGACTCGCAACCGTGATTTCAGCGAGGACACGCGGTATGAAAAGGACCTCGTCGTTGTCGTTGATCCGGTCAGGGCACGTTTTGGGGCGTGGTACGAGATGTTTCCGCGCTCGTGCACGACGGACTCGAAGCGGCTCGGAACCTTACGTGATTGCTCCGCACGGCTCGGTTACGTTTCCGCAATGGGCTTTGACATCTTGTATCTTCCACCGATTCATCCGATCGGCTTGACGGAGCGAAAGGGCAAAAATAATTCGCTGGTTCCTACTGTCGGTGATGTCGGAAGCCCTTGGGCAATCGGTGGAGCAGAAGGCGGGCACAAATCGATTCACCCGCACCTGGGTACTTTACAGGACCTCAAGGACCTGCGAAACAAGGCGCGCGAATTGGGATTGGAAGTCGCGCTCGACATTGCTTTCCAGTGTTCGCCGGATCACCCTTACGTGAAAGAGCATCGCGAATGGTTTTGCGAGCGCCCGGATGGAACGGTGCAGTACGCCGAGAATCCACCGAAGAAATATCAGGACATTTACCCGTTCGATTTTGAAAGCAAGCACGCACCCGAGCTATGGGAAGAACTGAAAAGCATTGTGGTGTACTGGGCGGAGCAGGGAATCCGCATTTTCCGCGTCGACAATCCACACACCAAGCCTTTCGTTTTCTGGGAGTGGCTGATCAGAGAAGTGAAGCGCGACTATCCTGATGTCGTTTTGCTCTCTGAGGCTTTCACGCGGCCCAAGGTGATGTACCGGCTAGCGAAGCTCGGGTTCACTCAGTCCTATACTTATTTCGCGTGGAAGAATACGAGCGCGGAGTTGATCGAATATTTCACGGAGCTGACACACACACCAGTTCGCGAGTTCTTTCGTCCGAACGTGTGGCCGAACACGCCGGACATTTTAAACGAGTATCTACAGAAGGGCGGGCGCCCGGCATTTGCGGCGCGATTTATTCTAGCCTCAACACTCGGCGCGAGTTATGGCATTTACGGCCCAGCGTTTGAACTGTACGAAAATCGGCCCATTCACGCTGGCAGCGAAGAGTATCTGAATTCGGAGAAATACGAGGTTCGCGTTTGGGACACCGACAACCCAAACAGCCTGAAGGACCTGATAACACGCGTGAATGCTATTCGTAAGGCGAGCCCAGCGCTGCGCGGTGATTGGAGCTTGCGATTTCACCCGGTCGATAACGAGCAACTGATTGCCTACAGCAAGGTTTCGGAAGATTTCTCAGACATGATTCTAGTGGTCGTCAACCTTGACCCGCACAAAACGCAAGCGGGCTGGATTTCGGTCGTGCTGAAGGAACTCAAGCTTGGCGACGACGAAGCCTATCAAGTGCATGACTTGCTGACCGGTGCTCGCTATGTGTGGCGTGGCTCAAGAAATTTCGTGCAGTTAGATCCCTCGATACTCCCGGCGCATATTTTCCGGGTTCATCCGATCGGTTGACCCTTGCAGGATTCACCAACGCCGCCGTCCATTGTTTCGAAACCGCACCAGGAGAACTCCGCCTTGCTCTTGCAGGACGAAAACCTCTGGTACAAGGACGCGGTAATTTACCAGCTTCACGTGCGGACGTTCTGCGACAGCAACGGCGACGGCATCGGCGATTTCCGCGGTTTGACAAGCAAGCTCGATTACTTGCAGGAGCTTGGCATAAACGCAATCTGGCTGTTGCCTTTCTATCCTTCGCCTCTGCGTGACGACGGATACGACATAGCAGACTACACTTCGGTTCATCCGGCGTACGGATCGCTGCAGGACTTTAAGGATTTTCTGACCGCCGCGCACAACCGGCGCATTCGCGTAATTACCGAGATGGTGGTGAACCACACCTCCGATCAGCATCCTTGGTTTCAAGAAGCCAGGAGTTCCCGCGAGAACCCTAAACGAGATTGGTACGTTTGGAGCGACACAGATTCTCGGTATCAGGGCGTGCGCATTATTTTCGTCGATACGGAGATGTCCAACTGGGCCTGGGATCCGATTTCCAAATCGTATTACTGGCATCGCTTCTTTAGTCATCAGCCTGACTTGAATTACGACAATCCCGTGGTTCGCGAAGCGATGTGGGAAGTGATGAAGTTCTGGCTCGACATCGGCGTCGACGGTTTTCGGCTGGATGCGGTTCCTTATCTCATTGAGCGAGACGGCACTTCCTGCGAAAACTTGCCTGAGACTCACGAGATTATTCGCGACTTTCGCAAGCGCATCGACCTCGCGTATCCGGGAAAAATGCTGTTGGCAGAGGCCAATCAATGGCCTGCTGATGTTCGCTCCTATTTCGGAAATGGCGACGAGTTTCACATGGCGTTCCACTTTCCGCTGATGCCGCGGATGTTCATGGCCGTGAAGCTGGAAGACCGCAAGCCGATCATCGAGATTCTGGAGCAGACCCCGCAAATTCCAGACGCTTGCCAGTGGTGTGTCTTTTTGCGCAATCACGACGAACTGACGCTCGAGATGGTCACCGACATCGAGCGCGACTATATGTATGACGAGTACGCGGTGGACAAGGCCATGCGCATCAATCTGGGGATTCGCCGCCGCCTCGCGCCCATGATGGAGAACGACCGGCGGCGCGTGGAGCTTTTGACCGGCCTGCTCCTCTCCATGCCGGGAACTCCGATCATCTATTACGGCGATGAAATCGGCATGGGTGACAACATTTATCTGGGCGATCGAAACGGCGTGCGCACGCCGATGCAGTGGAATGGCGGATGGAATGCAGGCTTTTCGTCGGCCGATCCGGAACGGTTGTATTCGCCGCTGATCTCCAATCCGGTGTACGGCTACCAGGCGATTAACGTGGACTCGCAGAGGCGGTCGGCGCATTCTCTATTGTCGTGGACCAAATCGGTGATTCAGACACGAAACGCTTTCCGCGTGTTCAGCCGCGGCTCGATCGAGTTCCTGAATCCTTCGAACCACCGGGTGCTCGCCTACGTGCGCCGCCTCGGCGAAGAAAAAGTGCTGGTGGTCAACAATCTATCCAGCTCGGCACAGGCGGTCGAGCTGAATCTGCAGATGTACAAGAGACATATTCCGATCGAGATGTTCGGCAGAAACCTGTTTCCGCGCATCGGGGACCTACCGTACCTGCTGACTTTGGGTCCTTACCAGTTTTACTGGTTCCGTCTCCGTCGAATTTGATGTCGTGGATTGATGCCGCAGAGATTTATCCGAATCGCGCCTAGACCGTCGCGTAATAAGGAGCACCAAGCAATTGGCTGAAGAAAGTTTTCTCGCGGACGATTTTCTTCGCCAGCTGATGAGCGTAGGCGAGGTCGATCTGCTGGTCGGCATTCCATCCTACAACAACGCGTCGACCCTGGCGCAGACTCTGCAAAGCGTCGAGGCGAGTCTTCGTCAGAACTTCGTTCGCGAACGGGCGGTGATCCTAAACGTGGACGGCGGGTCCGCAGACGAGACGCGACAACTGTTTGTGCAGAGCGCAGAACGAATAGACGCCGGGCATAAAGGTTTGACGTCGCTGCGCACCGTACACCGCATTTCCTGCGAGTATGACAAGTCGCCGTCGCAAGGCTTGGCGCTGCATAGCATTGTGGCCGCCGCCGATCTGCTGCGTGCAAGAGCGTGCGTCGTTATTTCACCCACGACAACTAACTTGACGCCTTCCTGGGTGGCGAACTTGCTGCGCCCGGTCTACCGCCAAGGCTTGGATTTTGTTGCTCCCCTCTATGTGCGCAGCAGATTTCAGGGTTTGCTAGCGCGCGATCTGCTCTATCCCATGTGCCGGGCTATTTTCGGTCAGCGAATCAGGGAGCTTTACTCCGAGGAATGGGGATTCTCCGGCCGGTTGGCAAGCCAGTGTCTGGAGAAAGATGTATGGCACGAAGAGGCGGTTCGCGCACGTCCTGAGGCATGGATGGCCATCACGGCGATAAGCGCAGACCTGAAGTGCGGCCAGTATTTTTTGGGACCCAAAACCGCATCGCCAACTGGTACCGGCCCAGACATCGTAGAGGCTATTCGCCAAACCGTTGGCAACTTTTTCTGGTGCCTGGAAACAAATCAAGCGAATTGGTTGAGCCGCTCGAATTCGCAACCGGTTCCCACCTTTGGCCCTGACCACGAGCTATCGTTGGACGGCATCCCACCGAGCCAAGAGAAGATCTTCGACCTGTTTCGCAGCGGCGTCAGTGAATTGGAGCCGATCCTCGCTTCGATTCTTGCGCAAGACACGCACGCGCAGATCGAGGCGATCGCCTTGAGCGACCGGTCGAACTTTCATTTTGCGCCGGAGCTGTGGGTGAAGACTCTCTACGAGTTTGCGGCGTCTTATCATCATGCCGTGCTCAATCGTGACCATCTCGTGCAGGCTTTGGTGCCGCTGTATCGCGGCAGGCTCTATTCCTTTCTGCTCGAAAACGCAAATTCTTCCGCGGAAGCGATGGAAACGCAGTCCGAGATTCTGTGCCAGGAATTCGAACGCCAAAAGCCGTATTTAATCGAAAAATGGACAGCGAAACGTTGAGGTGCAGCCATGAAGGAAGTAGTTATCCAGGGACTCAGCCAAGCTTATAGCAACCTTGTGCACATGTTTGCTGAATTCTTGCCGCGCCTGTTGGTCATGTTGGTGATTGTCCTCGTCGGTTTACTCGTGGCTTATGTGTTGAAGACGATTTTGCGCGCAGTACTCCACGTCACCAGACTTGACCGGTTGTCCGAAGAGGCCGGGGCTTCGCGCTTTCTGCGCATGGCGGCGCTTCCTTCCATGACGGAACTGCTGAGCCGCTCGCTGTTTTGGGTGACGTGGTCAGGTTTTATTCTGATTGGGATCAGCGTCCTGGGAGTCGCAGGTCTTCAGGAGCAGATTTCGAGATTGTTTTTGCTGCTCCCAGCGATATTCGTTGCCATATTGATTCTGTTTCTAGGTCTAGTGACCGCCAATTTCTTGTCGCGCGCTGCACTGCTCGCCGCCGTGAATGCCGGGTACCCGTCGCCGAAGTTACTGAGTTGGTCCATCCGGTTTGTGATTTGGGCTTTGGCGGTTTCCATGGCTTTGGAACAGGTCGGGGTCGCGCGGCAGACAGTAATCGCAGCGTTTTCCATTGTCTTCGGAGCTTTCATGTTCGGGATGGCACTCGCCTTCGGATTGGGCGGTAAGGAACTGGCTCGCGAGTTCCTGGAGAGAAACCTAACCGAGAAGAAGAGGGAAAAACACGAGGAACCCCAGCCGCTGTGAACTGCATCCGAGGCGCTGCTCATTCGAAGATCTCGAGGAAATGTGTCAGGCGATCGTACGTACTCAGAAATGGTTTCTGATCTCCGCCAAGGGCTTCCTGCTCAACTGCCTTCTTTTTTAGCCTCGCAGCGCTGGTTTGGTGGAAAGGCCCGGCAAATTCTCGAATTCGCGATTGATGATGCGATTCCCGTCAACAGCGGTGAAACGACGGCGGTCGTATTGGTGGTAACTGTGAGGTACCTTGAGGGAGCCGAAGAAACCTACTCAATTCCGCTTGTTCCTATTGTGGAATCGGGCAGCAGCTCAGCGGCCGATTCGGCGCCAAAATTGGAAATGCAGAACGGTTCCGCGCTCGTCTTTGGCGACGCCTTCTCCAGTCAGGAATTTCTTGCAGGACTTCTCGATATTGTTAGGCGAGAAGCCGAGATACAAGGCGAAAAGGGACGGCTGCGCGGATCTCGCAGAGCGGCTTTTTCGGCGCTTTTCGCTCCTTCCGAAGCCGCGCCGCCGAAAATGCTGACCGGCGAACAAAGCAATAGCTCCGTCATCTATGGTGACCACCTAATTCTGAAATTCTTCCGGCGCATCGAACAGGGGGACAACCCCGACCTTGAGATCGGTAGATTTCTCACCGAGAGAGCGCGCTTTCCGCACGTTCCTCGGATTGCCGGCTGCCTCGAATACCAACCGCGGCGCGGGAAGCCAACGACACAAGCCATCCTTCAGGAATTTGTGCCAAATCAGGGCGACGCCTGGCGCTACGCGCTGAAGACCCTGAGTGCATTCTATGAACGAGCCGGTGATCTACCTCAGAAGGGTGAACTCTCTGTTTCGGAGGAATTTCCGGAATTTGCAGGCGAGTCAATGACCCGGCTTCTCGCGGAGATGGGGCTTCTGGGCAGGCGGACCGCTGAACTTCATCTCGCCCTTTCTTCTGAAAGCGATGATGCGGCGTTCGCTCCTGAAGCATTCACGAGGGAGTTTCAAAACAGTTTGCAAGCATCCTTCGCGGAAATCACCAGCCAGACCCTGCGCTTGCTACGCGCGCGGATGGCGGACGTGCCCGGCGAATACAAAGACAAGTCCGCAGAAATAGTCGCGCGCGAGCCAGACATCGTCCGCACTTTTGGTACTGCCTTAAACGCTCCAATCGAGGCAATGCGCATTAGGATTCACGGCGACTATCATTTGGGTCAGGTGCTCTACACCGGCTCTGATTTTGTGATTATCGATTTTGAAGGAGAACCGGCGCGTCCGTTGGCGGAGAGGCGCATCAAACAGTCTCCATTGCAAGATGTGGCCGCAATGCTTCGCTCATTTCACTATGCGGCATTCGCTACACTTCTAGCGCGTCCAAAAGGCAGTTTCGTTTCGCATAGCCAATTCGCCAAGCTTGGCCGCTGGGCGGAAGCTTGGAGCCAGTGCGCGGCAAATCGCTTTCTTAACCAGTATTATGAGACCTCCGGAGCGGCGGGCTATCTTCCAGTCAGCTCGCAAGACAGAGCGAAACTGCTGGAAATGTACCTCCTGGCAAAAGCTATCTATGAACTCGGCTACGAACTCAACAATCGCCCGGCTTGGGTCGGCATCCCATTGGAAGGAATCTCCTGCTTGTTGTCGTCTAAAAATTGAGCTCTTAACTCTGCCAGTTGCCTCAATCATTCAGAACCCGGTTTCCATCGCCAGCCCTTGGGGCTTCATTGGCCTTTGATCCGGAGGTTTTCGCGAAGCAGTGCGAGCTCGCTTAGAAGATTTGTTACCGCGCTATCTTTTCTTTGCGCTTGCGCGCGCGATTCGTCCATGGTTTTGATGAGCGGGCCGTAACAAATGTTTTGGACTTCCCAGAGGACAACAGGAAAGGGCAGGGAGCTGACAAACTCAAGCAGCTTGCGAAGTCTTTGTACGGATTCGAGGTTCGTTGGCTCGAAGGCAAAGAGTTCCGCCTCGCGTTCCAGGCGCCTTCGAATCGTATATTCCAAGCCTGGTACATCCAAAGCGATTTTGTTGATCGCCGCTTCCTTCAAGTAGCTCTGGATGCTGTCAAGGTCTGGATCGCTTTTTTCGAATGCCTGCTTCAATTGGTTGTTGAGGGCGATCTCCGCGGCAGATTCGAATGCCGGTGGCACCGGAATTCCCATCTCGTTAAGAAAGCGGATCAGCGGCGCATGATTCTCGTAGATTGCCCGATATGCGGCAGCCGCGGATGCCAGCGAATCGTTAAGGATGATATCAACAATTTTTCTTTGCTCGTCGCGGAAGAGGTTGCGCAGCGAAAATATGTGGCTGGGAAAGGCTTCGGTCAGCACGCGCAGCGCCCCGGTTGTGTCCGCGCGCGCGAAGCATTGCGCCAGTGTTTTCTTCAAGTTGTCGTAGTCTTCGAGTCTGTCGAACTGCTTTACGCCGCAGGCGAGATTGTGGTCTCCCAGATGGAGCACTCCAAAGCCTAGGCTCGCAGTTTCCCTGGTAATTTCCGAGCTAAACTTGACGCGGCCCGCCGCCATCTTCTGCTTGCCCTCCACTTCCAGGGAATAATCCTCGCGCTGCACGTTATAGCAGTAAATGCGCGTGCGTTCGCCGTACGATTCAAACAACGAGCTGATGGCGTAATGCGCGGCAACTTGATCCGTAGATACGAACGCGGGCTTTACCCATTTTTCGTAAATCTGCTTTCCATCGGCGTGTTCCGGGAGATTGCTCTTTGCCGCTGCAAGGCGTTCCATGAATTCAGATTCGATTGCAGGGTAGCCAAAATCCTGCGCGAGCCGGATGGCCCGTCCGGCGTATTGCATCACCTGCACCGTTTCCAAGCCCGACGGCTCGTCGAAGAACCACCCGCAGCTCGTGTACATCAGCATCGCGTGCCGCTGCATCTCCAGCAGCTTCAGTGCAGCGACCTGTTCCTCGCTTGTCAAAGAGTGTGTCGCGTGGCTCCCCAAGAAGTTCAGGACGTTTTCTTCCGCTCGGTTCAGGACCACCTGGATGTATTCGTCGCGAGCAACCCACGCATCCCTGAGCAACGGTGCCGTTTTTTGCTCGTACAGTGGTGCGAGTTCATCGCGCAGCCAATCGAGCGCGGCGCGCAGCGGTGCGCGCCATTCCTGGGTCCATCCCGCGTGTCCGCCAGAATTGCATCCGCAGTTCGAGCGCCAGCGTTCCACTCCGTGAACGCAGCTCCAGGAGCTGTTGTTTACAATCTCAGCGAAATGATCCGCAGGATGCCGCTCGAGGAATTCGCCATAGTTCGTAAGTTGCGCGAGTTTATTGGTGTCGATGTGATGCAGCGCGTAGGACAGGGCCATCTCCCCAAAACGATGGTGATGACCGTAACTCTCGCCGTCGGTCGCGATGTGCACCAACTGCGGCCACTGCCGCGCGTCCGAAAAGCCGCTAATCAAGCGGTCGGCAAAGCGCTGACCGTTGTCCAGCAACCGTTCGAAGGCCACACCCTGCGAGATCGGTCCGTCATAGAAGAAGACCGTGATGGTCTTCCGTGACGGCAATTGCACTAGGTAAGCGCGGCTTGGGTCAACGCGGTCGCCGGTGACGTCCTGCCATGATCGGCTGCCCCGCTTGCGAATGCGCTTTGCTTGCCGGGGCGCAAGAATCGTGAATTTGATTCCGTTCGCGGCCAACACGTCGAGCGTTTCGGTGTCGACCGCCGTCTCAGGCAGCCACATTCCTTCCGGGAGCCTGCCAAACCGGTACTCAAAATCGCGCAATCCCCATTTCACTTGCGTGGTCTTGTCGCGGCAGTTCGCCAGCGGCATTATCATATGGTTGTAGGCTTGCGCAATCCCTGAACCGTGACCCGAGAATCGGTCGCCGCTGCTTTTGTCGGCTTCGCGCAAAGCTGCATAAATCTTGGGAGCTTTCTGCTCGATCCAGGAAAGCAGCGTAGGTCCAAAATTGAAGCTGATCCGCGCGTAATTGTTCACCAATTCCACGATGCGCTGTTCTCCGTCGAGGATTCGCGATGTTGCGTTGGGCGCGTAACACTCCGACGCCACTCTCTCGTTCCAATCGTGGTACGGGTAAGCGGAATCCTGCAGCTCGATGGCTTCGAGAAACGGATTCTCTCGCGGCGGTTGGTAGAAATGTCCGTGGACGCAGAGGTAGCGCATGATCACTCCGAAGAAGAAGCTGTGCGTTCAAACACGACGAAAGACCGCGGCCGCAATGTTAATGAATGCCGTGTCCAAGTTCCGACCGTGGGCGGAACGTCCGTCCCCGGTCCGAGCCATTCAAGATCGGATGAGTCGATTTTCTTTTCCCACTCACCTTCGAGAATCTCGCTCCCCAGATCGGCGGGAGCATTTCCAAAGTTGAACAGCATCGCGAGTTGCCTGGTGCCCGTGCCCGGCAGCACCAGCAGTGCCTTCGACGACTCAAATTCCCTAACGGACGGCGCCTCGGAATGGCCCAAACGGTATTCGCTGCGAAAACGAAGCAGCATCTGGTAGAAGTGCAACAGCTTGCGATGCGGCTCTTCCTGAGCGAGGCCCCGTTTCAGTCGGGAGCTGGCATAAGTTGACTCCGCCTGGGGATGCGGAATCTGGCCCTGCCAGCGAAAGGTGCGAAATTCTTCGGCTCGCCCGCGGCGCACCGCTTCGGCCAAATTTGCGTCGCCATGGCTGATGAAATACCGAAAAGGCGCTGTCTCTCCATATTCTTCACCCATGAACAGTAGAGGCACGAAGGGCGATAGCAAGTTTGCGCCCGCCGCCAATTTCAAACTTTCGAGGTTCACAAGAGAACTGAGACGTTCGCCGAGGGCGCGGTTGCCGACTTGATCGTGGTTCTGCGTGCAGACCACATAGTTCGAGCCCTTAAATGGCGGCGGATGATTTCCGTGTCGTTTCTGCCGGTGGCGTGAATATTGCCCAGCGTAGTACCAGCCTTGCTTCAGTGTGCCTGCCAAGTGCCGCACGTCGCCGAAGTCCTCGTAATATCCAGTGTTCTCGCCAGTCAGCAGCGTGTGGACGGAGTGATGGAAATCGTCGCTCCATTGCGACGCCATCCCCAGTCCCCCTTCGCACCTCGGTCGCAACACGCGTCCGTCGTTCAGATCGCTTTCGGCAATGAGAGAAATGTTTCGGCCAGTCCTCGCGACGAATGCATCAACCTCCTTGGATAGCTCCGCAAGAAAAGGGAAGGCGCTGGCATCAAAAATCCCGTGAATGGCGTCGAGCCGCAGCACATCAATGTGAAAATTCTCTAGCCAGTAGAGGGCATTCTCGACGAAGAAATGGCGCACCTCATCGCTTCCTGGGCCATCAAAGTTCAGCGCCGCTCCCCAGGGTGTTTTGTAATGATCCGTAAAATACGGGCCATACTCGCTCAAATAGTTGCCCTCGGGTCCCAGGTGGTTGTAGACCACGTCCAAGGCCACGGCGAGCCCTCGGGAATGAGCGGCGTTCACAAACTGCTGTAAATCGCGCGGTGTTCCATAGTTATTTTGAACGGCAAACGGGTAGACGCCGTCGTAACCCCAATTTCTGCTTCCCGGGAACTGGGCAATTGGCATTATCTCAATGGTCGTCACGCCAAGCGTGGCGAGTTGATCCAGAAAGCCAAGCAGCGCAGCGAAGGTTCCTTCGCGCGTAAATGTTCCAATGTGCAGTTCATAAAAGACGCTGTGCTCCAGCGCCACGCCTTCCCAACTGCTGTCCGTCCATTCAAAGGATCGCAAGTCCACCAGCTCCGAAGGTCCATGGACCCCACCCGGCTGGCGACGCGACGCGGGATCCGGCCGCTCGTGCGAATTTCCGAACCGGTACAGATATTTCGCGCCGGCCTGAACGTCATCGGCAACGACGGTGTGATAGCCCAGCGCATCCCGCTGCATTGGAAGAAATGCTTGGCGATTGCCCAGCAAATGAAGTTCGAGGCGCTCATGCTGAGGCGCCCAGGCCGTGAAATTCCATCCGCATCCGGCAAGCGGGGTAGCCCCCAGTGCGGCGGGCCGCGCGTGATGGTTCTCGATCATGTGCCGGCAGCCTTCATGGCACCCTTGGCTCGCATTTGTCGGGAATAGCGTCAACTAGCGCGGAGAATGGGAGCATGCGTAGAGCAACTGCGGATCGAAGGAACAGGGTCTCCTTGCAAGGAACAGAGTTCGCGCAACGATAGGTGAACAAAGAACCTATGAGCTATACAGAGCTCTTCGTAGATTATCGCAGGTTTTCACAATAGTGTGCTCGGCAGACGGCTCTTTTGGTTCTTGCGCGCACTCGGTTAGGTTGTTGCGCCGTTTGAGCTGCCGATGAGCTTGTCCGGTCGACGCTTCTTAATAATCAAGTGGAGATTGTGATCTCTGAAGGACGCAGCGGCTGAAGGCGGATCTACCTCCATCGCTAGATTCGCGGCGAGAAAGATCTCTCGTTCGTCCTGCTTCCCACGTTCCGACGAATACTGTTCGTCGCTGGCTTCCCTTGCGCGCACGAGCACGCGTGTTGGCCTAACAACAATTTGCATGCCCTGTCCCGAAGCATCTGGAATAGAAGTGCTCAGCGACACCCAAGTTCCGGATTCCCGAACCTGTATGCCGGAGCGAAGAATCTCCGATTCGGCCCGCAACCAGTTTGCGTCCTCATTCCCGGGCGCACGGCCTGATTGCTCAAACAGGAGGTATGCTCGTTCGCCGATTTTTCGGTGAATCGCTTGCTCCAGCTCTTCCGCCTCATGCCCGATGACCAATCTCGGAGTCGCCGAAGCCAGTGTAGGTCGTGAACTGAAGGCTGTCTTTGTCGCGGGCATTAGCCACCTCGACGTACAACTACGGCGCGCTAAGGAAGAGGCTACGCTGCGGTATTTAGCTTGGGAGCGCTCAGACAGTTCTCTTGCGCACTCGCGTTCTCTTGCGCACCGCCGGCCTGTTCCCCGGTCAGATTATCTGTAACGGAATCCGGGTCCGTCTGCAGAGCTTCAAGGTTTGGCACACGCGGCGCCTTTTCGTGCAACAGTCTCTCCGTGGCCGCCACCATCGGCTCCGCATGAAACCGCCGCTGCGAAGCCGAGTTACAAAGCACGTTTGCCGCGGCAATCAAGCTCATCCCCTGATGGTGCGCCAGCCAGCAGCGCACGATCTCGAAAGTGTTTCCCGGCTTGACCCGTGAAGGAGTGAAATCGGCGGCTTCATAAAACCCGTAAGCTCCCAGCAAGCCCATTTCGTCCAGACTGCGGACGTTCTCCACTGCAGCCTCAGTATCCGCAAGGAGGGCCAAGAAAGTAGAGTACGGCGAGACAACCAGATCCTCTGGCTTTTCTTGCCTGACTGCCAGTTCGGGCACTCCGAAGGCCTGATAATGATAATGCCCATCAACGCTCAACTTCGCGCATGATGATTCTGAAATCCCCCACGGTATCGATTGACTCTTTGCAAACTTCTTCTGCGCCCGTACCGCGGCTTGGGTGGTTTCGTCCAAAATCGTGTTCGGGTACGTTTTCATCCACAGCATGGGCATCAAGTATTCGAACATCGTCCCGGTCCACGACAGCAGCACGCGCTCGTCCTGATAGCTCGTGTACCGGCGTTCTAGCGAGAGCCAGCTATCCTGCGGAATTTCGCCTTTGGCGATCGCCACAAACGTCGCCGCACGCGCTTCCGACGGCAGCAGGTCGTAGAAATACGGCGCCAGGCGCTGTTCCTCCACTTCGTACCCGACGCTCAAAGCTTTTTTCTTGGCGTCAAATAGCGAAACGAAATTCATGCTCTTCGCCAAACTGTCCGCCTTCGCTGCCACCGCCGTCAAACGCTTCGCCAGGCTGGAGGCCACGTCGTCCGTGCGAGCTATTGCGGAACGCAGCAGTCGCAGCGCCGATTGCGTCTCGCTGCCTGATCCTTCCTCCTCCAGAATGCTTGCGAGCTTTCGGTCCAGCGCTTCGCACAAGCGTGGCAGCGACTCCAGTGTGAGCCGCTCGGAACGAATAATGTTCTGCATGGCGCGCGTATCGGTGTACTGTGCGAACTCCGGTGCCTGCCACGGTGCAAAATCATAGAACAAGCTTTGCAGATGCGTGATCCGCAGGCACAGCTCGTGCCCCCACCATGCGATCTCGCTGCCCGATTCCGAAAGCTTCTTGTCCAGCGCCACCACGTCGCGCTCAATCGCCGGCAGCGCCTCCGCCCAGTTCGCCGGCAATGCTCCCAACGTTTTCACCCTTTTCTTCAATTGTTGAACCAAACGCAACCGCTCGTCCCAGCTTTCCGGCCGCAGCAATTCTTCGAGGGTGTCCAGGTGGTCGACAACGCCCGTCCAGATCTGCGCGGAAAATATCGGCTCGTTCACCGCTCCCAAGCATCCCTGTTTGAGCGTCCACAAGCAGCAAACCAGGTTCCCATTATCGACCGAGGAGATGAAGCGTGGCTTGACGGGCTCAAGCGTGCGATTGTCGTACCAGTTGTACGGTTGGCCGTTCAGCTTTGGCATGCGGTCAATCGATTCGAACGTCTTTTCCGTGTCCGCAATAAATTCCGGCAGCGTCAGAAAGCCCATGTCCATTGCCGCGAGCCTTGAATTGAGCAGCAGGCCCAGGTTGGTCGTGGAAATCCGATGCACAATTAGGGATGCGGGCTCTTGAATGATGTCAGGTATCAGCCAGTTTTCTTCCGGGGTGCTGAATTCACGGAACAACCGCCATGTCCGCAGCGCCGACCGCCGCAGCAGAGCTTCATCCCTCGCTTCCATTCTCTTTTCTCCAGTGCGCGATGGCAGGCTCAGCCATTGCACAATCGGCTTGGAAACGCCCCACAGCACAAGCAATGGCAGCGCCACCATGAACGATTCCGGCCGGCCGACCGCCAAAAACAGTCCGACAAAAAAAGCCAGCCACGGCGTAATCTCTAAATAGATTTCCACCGGACTCTTTTTTTGGTTCCGCTCTTCAGCCTCCGCGGACGTTTCCCATTCCAGCAGCCGCTCGTGCGTCACGGTCATGCGCACGATCGCGCGCACCACTGCGTCGATCGTCACCAGGCTCTGATGACACAAGCACGCCACGCGCATGAAAAGATTTGCTTGCGACACTCCAAAATCAGCCGCAAGGTTCTTCCAAAACGCAGACGTCAGCAGCGTCCGTCGTGCCCGCACGATGGTGAGCGCAAACTGGGTGTATGTTGGCAGCGTCAAAAGCCCCAGCGTCACTAGAGTCCAGTAAAGCGCGTGTCCGGGAAAGAACAGCCACCCGCTCAACAGCATCACGAACATGGCCATTTCGGTCAGGCTGCGCCGCAGGTTATCCAATATCTTCCAGCGCGAGATGATGGACAGTGGATTGCGCACCATCTTTCCGAAGAAGTTCGGCACGCGCGGCAGCAGCCAGAACACGATCTGCCAATCTCCGCGCACCCAGCGATGCTTCCGGCGGCTGAGCGCGCTCATGTGCGACGGATAGTCATCGATGACCTCGATGTCGGAAACGAGCCCGGCACGCGCATAGGCGCCTTCGATCATGTCGTGGCTGAGAATTGTGTTGCAGGGGAAGCGGTGCTCCAGCACCTGCTGAAACGTCTTAACCTCGTAAATCCCTTTGCCGGTGAAGCTGCCCTCGTTGAATAAGTCCTGGTATACGTCCGAAACCGCGCGCGTGTAGATGTCGAAGCCGGCATCCGAAGAGAGAATCGCCGCCAGCCGCGAACGGTTCGCAGACTGAATGCTGATGTCCACGCGCGGCTGCAGGATTCCGTAGCCCTGTACAACCGTGTTTGTCGCCGCATCCACAACCGCCTTGTTCAGCGGGTGAGCAATTGTCCCTACCAGCCTTCGCGCTGCATCGCGGGGAAGCTGCGTATCCAGGTCGAGTGTGATCACATACTTCACGTTCGGCAGAATCCCGACATTCCCTGTTTTGACGGGAAAATTATCACTCGCTCCGAGCAACAGATTATTAAAATCCAGCAGTTTCCCGCGCTTGCGCTCCCATCCCATCCAAATCCCTTCGCTCTTGTTGTAGGAGCGGTGCCGGTGAAACAGAAAAAAGGAGCCTTTGTCTTCCGGTACGTATTTCGCGTTCAATCCTTCGATCAATTCCGCGCAAGCCCTTGCGAGTTGGTCCCTCTCGTCGAACTGCTGTGCGGCGTCCGGTGGATCGGTAAGCAGCGCAAAATGCAAGTTGCTGTCCCGATTCGCCAAGAACCGGATTTCCAGATCGCGCACGGCGCTTCTCATTTGCGATTCACTGGTCAGCAGCGTGGGCACCGCAACAATCGTCGTGAACTCCGCGGGGATGCCCTTCGTAAAGTCTAACTTCGGCAAAACCTTGGGAGGAACCAGCGTGGTCGCAATCTGATTGATGAGTGCCACCGCGCATTCCGCTGCGGGCAGCAACAGAAGCGCCACTAGCGCAAAGCCTGAAACTTGCGAGCCAGCCCCAAGCACCGCCGCTGCAATCAGCAAACACGTAACAAGCTCAATCCCTAAGATGTAGGAAAAATCCGGCCAGTGCATGACAAAACCCTGCACCCGCTCCGCAAGTGTTCGCCGGTATCCGATTTCGCGTTCTAGCGCCTTCCTGCCGCCGCCGAGCAGGTAATACCCCACATGCGACTGTCTTTCCCCGATTCCCTCATCCCCCCTACGGTGTGAGCGGCTCGCCAGGCTCAGCGCCGCCTGCGCAATCGACTCTTCATTCGTTTTGGACCGCTCGGCCATCTGCGTGATGGTCTTGCGATAGCTGTCTCGGGTTTCGAAATCCATTTGCGAGTACGCGCCACACGGATCCTTGCGCAAGATTTGCTCGACGACGTTGATTTGCTCAAACAGTTCCTTCCAATCCGCTTCCGAGATCAACCGCAAACTCGCAACCAGCGTTTGCACACTCGCTATCTCGCCGCCAGAGGACTCATATTCACCACGCCGCGCTCGCAGGCCTGAATAAGGTACGCTTTCCATTTCGTCCGCGCGTTCTGCCAAAGCTTCCAACAGCGCAAATTTCGCAAACGGCCTCAACTGCCAAAGCTCCGCCATTTCAAAGGCTGCCGCTTCCTGAACCGAGGTGAAGAATTGCCCGAACGTCTGCTCATTAAACTCATAGTTCACGGCTCGGAAATAGCTGGCGAGGCTCGCATAGACGCGCGGCACGCACTGGTAACCTGTGCTCTCCACTTGCGCAAGACGTCCCGCGTTGCGAAGCACTTCCCTTGCTTCTTGTAGGCTCTCCCGTAAAAGCCCGGCGTTGTCTATGAGAGCCATTGCTTCGCCGTTCAGAGCGTGCCCTGCCGCCGAGGAGTCCCGAAGCGCTTCCCAGCGCGTTTCGATGGAGTCCTTCGCCTCTCTCCACTTCGTCTCCAGAAAAGAGGCGCGCTCTTTGATATCGACCACTAGCCACGATTGCGCTTCCATATGCGCGTAGGAGCGAAGTTGCTCCTGTCGCATCGTCGCCGGCCGTAGAGGCAGCACTTCGTCTTGGTGGCGCTTGCGCCGTCCGGTTCTTATCCAGAGTGGGGCCAGCGCTGTATTGGGGTCTAAAGGAAACTGCTGTTGCGTCGCCATTACTCGTTCCTTGTTCGGGTCACCGATAACTTGCTGCCTGCAGTTCAAACATCTCAGCGTAACGCCCGCCACGGCGTAGCAACTGCTCGTGGTCTCCCTGCTCGGCAATTTGTCCTTCTTCCAGGACCAGAATTCGATCCGCCATCTTCACCGTCGAAAATCGATGCGAAATCAACAGCGCCATTTTTCCGTGTGTTAATTCCGCGAAGCGCTGAAACACTTCATGCTCCGATTTCGCGTCCAGCGCCGCAGTCGGTTCGTCCAAAACCAAAAGTTGCGCGTCGCGCAGATACGCCCGCGCCAGCGCGATCTTCTGCCACTCCCCGCCCGAGAGGTCCACGCCTCCCTCGAACCTGCGGCCGAGAATCTGCTCGTAGCTCTTTGGAAGTTTGCGGATAACCTGCTCGGCGAGGCTTTTCTGCGCCGCCGAACGTACCCGGAACGTGTTCTCCCGCTCTTCAATTTTCCCGATGGCGATGTTTTCCGCCGCCGTCATGTCGTAGCGCATGAAGTCCTGGAAAATCACACCGATTTCCTTCCACAAATCTTCCAGGTTGTATTCGCGCATATCCACGCCATCCAAAAGAATCTGTCCCGCGGTGGGGTCATACAGCCGCGTAAGCAGCTTTACGATGGTCGTCTTGCCTTGTCCGTTTTCCCCCACTAGCGCCAGCCGCTCGCCACGCTCCAGCCGGAAACTCACATCGCTCAGAACCAGCCGCGTATGCCCCGGATACGTGAACGAAACGTTCCGGAACTCGAACCCTTCCCGAATCGGTCGCGGCACCGGCACCGCGTTCGGTTTCGACGAAACTGTCGGCTTCATCGCAAAAAAGTCCAGCAGGTCCGTCACGAAAAGCGCCTGATCCGCGATGGTGGAGAATGTGGCGAATACTGCCTGTATGTTCGAGCTCGCCCCCGCGATTGCCCCGGTCAAAAAGTAGAGGGCGCCGATGGTCAATGCACCGATCACGGTCTCGTAAATCACAAACGCATAGCTGCCGTAATACCCGAGCGTTCCCAGCAGGCTCAGCAGTCCCCCGACGATAAGCTTGCGCTTTGCCAGCCCTACCGTTTCCGCGTGCAACTCGTGCGAGAGCTTCGCGTAGCGCCCCACCAAAAATGGCGCAAGGCCAAAAAGCTTCAATTCTTTCGCGCTCTCCTTGCTCCCGCCGAGCACTCGCAAATACTCCATCTCGCGCTTCGCAGGCGTCTGACGGAAATTCAGCGAGTAGCCCATGAACGCGAAATGCGTCTCTCCCAAAAACGCGGGCACCACGCAGGCCACCAGCGCCACCAGGATCCACGGCGAGAAGAAAAGGATTCCCGCGGCCAAGCTGACCGTCGTAACCAATTGCTGGATCAATTGCCCGGTCGCTTGAATCAAAACGATGCGGTCCGTCCCTTGCACCCGCGCCCGCTCCATGCGGTCATAAAACGAAGGGTCCTCGAACGACGTCAAATCCAGCCGCGACGCATGCTCCATGATCTTTGTGCTGATGTGCCGGCTGTACTTGTCCGCCAGCACTACGTCGCAGAAATTAATCAAGCGCACCAGGATCGCGGCCAGGCTGGCCAGCCCGAATTCCAGCGCCACCAGCCACCAAAAATAATGCGGCAGCGTTGTGCGATGGGCAGTTAGGTTGTAAACGTCGTCGATAATCACCTGCGTGACTTTCAACACGGCCAGGGGCAGCAGGGCCGTCATCACTCGCAGGGTTAAGCTCGCCACGATTACCTTCGGCGCTGCTTCCCACACCATGCGCAGCACCGGCGGAATGTTTTTAAGCGCTTGAAGCCGCTCGCGCCAACGCGGGGCAGGCTTTGAAATTGCGGCCATTTCGCCGGCTCCTTTACTTCCACTAAGTGAGTTTACAAACGGTACAACTGAGTTGCGCCCGGCAACTCAGTTTCTGCACGTCGGGGGCCACGCGATTGTCGAGCTAACCTTATGCTATTGCGGGCCTTACGAGAAAACCGCTTCTCTGTTCTTCTGTTTTTTTTTCGCCCTATCCGCAACTTCTTCATAGCCTGCTCACCGCGCACAAACGCCGAATGAGCCACTCGCAATGAACGCGTCTAGGGGGGTCTACAACATTGTCGTTAGACCGCGGCTCAGCCTGCGGCCGTGCAATTGGAGACTCCGCGCATCTAAATTCTGAGAGGGCACAGATGAATCGCGCGACACACTCTGGCATCGCACGCTTGCTGCTCGTATTCGCGATCTGCCTTGCCGACGGCGGATCGTCCGCAGCCTATGAGGCGCCGCTCGCTCCGGCAGCGCTGCACGAGGCTTACATCTTGGGTCAACGAAATGATCAGGCCACCGCGAGCTTTCTATACCCGTACTTCAAGCAGATCGCGGAGGGCTCTCAAGCGCCGCACATCGCGGAGATTCAAATTCTCACGCCTTTCGCGCAGGTCGTCGACCTCTCCCGCCGTTTCATAAGTGGCTATAGCGAAGAGCAGGCCGCTCGCGAATATCATCAGCGTGGTGATACCGTCGTCGTTCGTGTTCTGCTCATGCTCCCAGCCGCGTATCCAAAACCCGAACCCACGTCGAACGGCACCGCGCCCCTGCAGCAATCGCCTCCTCCGAATACCGCTCTACAGCCCGAAAACTTTTGGCAGAACTTTCGTTTCGAAACCAAGCAGCACGGTAAGACTGTCGCTACCCGTTTCATTCGCAACAAACCCATCTACTCCACGCCGACCAAAGACACACCCGCGGTGCTGGATGGCGCGACTGTCTGGCTCGAATATGACGCGAAGGATATGGCGTCGGAAGAAACCGTGGTCGAAGTCAGCACCCCCGACTCGAAAACAATCAACGCGACATTCGATCTAAAGAAGCTCCGCTAATTTGGCGCCTAGCAAGCTGAGGGCTCGCAATTCCTAGTCGCTCTCACGCCCTTTCGGCAATTGTGTTTTGATGTCGTACTTCTGGTTGGCGCGCACTTCGATTTCCGTGTCGAACGACTGGTATCCCGGCAAGGTGATCTTGATGTGGTGCTTGCCCGGGCTTAACAGCATGGCCCGGCCTGCGCCTCCAAATTCGTGCGCGTGTCCTGCAAACTGATTGTCCACGAAAACCGCCGCCCGATCCGGATCAATCGAGAGCCTGACCTCCGCGCTCACGGTAGGGAATTGCGCCCGCGGATCCTTTGCCAGCGACACTCGCAAGGTTTGCACAGCATTCGGCTGGACGCTGATCTTCTGTTCCACGGACTGGTAGCCCGCCTGGCGCACGGATATTTCGTGCTCCCCCGGCAGCAGCAATAACTTCTTCGATCCCTTCAGCTCGCTGAGGTATCCCACGTACCTTCCGTCCACCCACACGCCCGCCGTTTTCGCCGCTCGGTTCTCTGGCTGGAAGCGAACCTCTCCCAGTATTTCGTTGTTCTGGCCCGCAACGGGCAGCGCCATCGCGAACGTCAACGCCAGAAACACTCCGGCTTTTCGCATTCTCGAAATTCTTGCCTGCATAATAAGCTCCCGGTCTTTTAGGATTTGGTCCGTCGAGAGAATAATAAAGTGCAGGCGTCTGACCAATTGTGTGTACTTTACGCACGCTCTAAGTGATTGCAGACAGGTGAGATAGAAGGTCAGCCGATGTGAAGCCTAGTACTAAAACGTATAAATCTTACTCGCTCTTCCACCTCAGCCCGCGATGCTCGGCCGTTCCTCCGCAACCGCTCCAGGTAAGTGCTTTCCGGACACCGGCCCGGAAGAGTCTCTCACGACGAACTCCGGCTCGATCGCGATTTCCGGCTGGTACGTTCCGCGCTCCTCGATGCGCTCAATTACCGTTTGCGCTGCGATCTGCCCCATCCTCAACAGTGGCTGTCGCACCGTGGTCAGAGCCGGGTTGGCAAAAGCCGCGCCGGGAATGTCGTCAAATCCCACGACTGAGATGTCTCCCGGCACTCGCAAACCCGCCTCACGGAACGCCCAAATCGCGCCAATCGCGGAAATATCGTTATAAGCAAATACGGCCGTGAACGGCCGTTTCCGCGCCAGCAATTGCTTGCCTACGGGGTAACCGATCACCGGTGTCGAATCCGTGCCCTCGATTTGCACGGTCAGCTCCGGACGAATTCGCACGCCAAGCTCCCCTGCCACTTCCACAATCGCATCCCAGCGCACAAGGGAGTCCGAACTGAAAGGTTGGCCTTTTACAAAAGCGATTTCTTCGTGGCCGAGATTTTGCAAGTGCTGCAAGGCCATCCTCGCAGCGCGCTTGTGATCCAACACAATGTTCGTCACTCCCGCCACTCGCTGATGCCCCGCCACAGCGACCGTTGGCAGGGCCGGCTGTTCCGTAATGGAAGTGTCTACCGTAATGAAGCCCTCAACACCACGCGATTGCAGCATCTGCGAGTACGTTTGCAGTAGTTTCTTATCGTGTCGATGAATTACGGTGAGGAAGAAAAAATTGTGCTGCCGCAGGTGCTGTTCGATTCCGCTGATGATCATCGAACCATACGCGTCGCCAATCTCTTCTGCGATAACACCGATGGTATAGGTGCGCTGCAACCGCAGAGAACGCGCAAAAAAATTCGGGCGGTAATTTAGCTCGCGCGCCGCGGCAAGTATTCTCTGTTTCGTGTGTTCAGGAATGGACCGCGCCGCCGACGAATTATTCAGCGCCGCGGACACCGTTCCCGGCGTCAGGTTCAGTTGCTCCGCAATTGTCTTCAGGGTGACTCGCTCGGGTTTACGGGCGCCCGGCCTGGCCTTGTGCGCGGTCTTCATCGGCTGCCTCGACGTAACGTGCCGCACCGCAAGCGGCGCGGCTGTTTGTTTTAGACCTAGCGGACTCGAATTATGCTATATGCCCAAGAATCAACATCCTGCGCCATGCCCGCCTGTTTCATAAGACGTCTGGAAAATGTTCCCTGGCACCAAAAAACGGCTGCTTCCAGCCAATACCTCCCGGGATTCAGGCCGCGCCTCCTAAGAGCTATAGAGCAGCCCCTGCCGCAGGCCCGCCAGGGGCCCGCTCCAACTTGGCCGTAGAATATCATTATTTTTCTTTGGAATATCATTATTTTTCCTTGACAAGCCTCCACAGCAGGGCTATATATCGGCCCTAGTAGAAAAGTATTAGGTTCTTTCCTGCAGTTTTTTGGTGGGTCCTTATCTCAATTCGGGGTGGGTTGAGTACGGAAGTTCACCCGACCAGACGCATCGCATTTTCTCGCTGCTGCTGCGCCTGTATCTGATGAACTAATTCTTCGAGGTGGGTAAACGAATGAAGAATCAAGCCTCTCTGTTTTCCGGCGCAAGCATCAATTTCCATGCGATCCTCGCACTGTGTGGTGTGTTGCTGCTCGTGCTGTGCAGCGCCAGCTCATTGCAAGCGCAAGTGACGACCGCTTCCCTTCGCGGAACGGTTACCGACGAGCAGAAAGCTGGCGTCGCCGATGCTACTGTCGTTCTCACCAACGTTGGCACTGGCTATAGCCGCAGCGTGCAGTCGAGCAGTGACGGCGAGTACAGCTTCCAGGAACTGCCTTTAGGCACCTACCGCATCCACGTCACGCACGCCGGTTTCAAGGCAATGACGCAGACCGGTATCGAGTTGCACGTTGCCGACAATCTGGTGATTAACGTTACGCTTGGCGTGGGCGCGGTCAGCGAAACCATCACGGTCGAAGCTTCCCCGATCGCCGTCGAAACCACCAATGGCGAATTGACTGGGTTGATTGAGGCCAGCCAGGTTTCCGAGCTTCCACTCAACGGCCGTAACTTTATGCAACTGGTCACGCTGATGCCCGGCGTCGCGGCTGGTGAAGCGTACAGCGTCACCAACAAGGGACTCAAGGGCGGCTCAAACCTCGCCGTCAGCGGCAGCGCTTCCAACGGCAACCAGTGGCTTGTCGACGGCGCGAATAACAATGACACCGGCTCGCAGCGCACCATCCTTATCTATCCCTCCACTGAGTCCATCGAAGAGTTCAAGATCGAGCGCAGCAGTTACGGCGCCGAATTCGGCGGAATGTCCGGCGCTACCATCAACCTCGTCACCAAGTCCGGCAAAAACGACTTCCACGGTAGCGTTTATTATTCTGGCCGCAACGACAAGCTGAACGCCTACGACACCATTCTCAAGGCTGGCTGCCCGACCTGCGCCAAGAACAAATTCCGGGGCAACGATTATGGCTACACCATCGGCGGACCTGTAAAGAAGGATAAGATCTTCTTCTTCTGGTCCCAGGAATGGAACAAGCGCATCGAAGGAATCGCTCGCAGCGGCCACGTGCCAACAATTGGCGAGCGCGTTGGAGATTTCAGCGCCATCGCCGCCTGTCCTGGCAACACCGGCGGCAATAACAACGCCGGCTTCCCGGTAGCGGGTCTCACGGATCCCGACCCGACCCACGCAGGCGGCACTTTCGGACTGGCTCCAAACAACGCCGGGACCCCGGTGCCGGCTATTCTTCCGGCAGGCCGCGTCACGGCTCCAGGCCTCTTGCTTTTGACACAGTACCCTAAGCCGACTCTGTCGGATCCGTGCGCCAACTTGAACTGGACGGCTTCTCTCAATACCCCGACGCCCTGGCGCGAAGAAAACGCCCGCGGCGACATCAATCTGACCAAGACTCTTACCTTGATGTTGAAATACACCCAGGATGCCTGGACCCTTGGGACGCCCTCGGCCGGTTTTGGCTGGGGCAGCAACCCCTTCGGTGTAATCGATGAATCGTGGGATCAGCCCGGCCGGATCGCTGCTGCCAAGCTGAGCAAGACCATTGGTTCGAATATGGTGAACGATTTCCAGTTCAGCTATTCCGCGAATCGCATCACGATCATTCCGAGCAATCTTGGCCTGGAACAGCAGATCAATAATGCCATTCCGTGGAGTTTTCCCATTTCCGGCAAGAAGTTCGGAGACAAAGGACCTAGCGCGTGGTTCTCCGGCTGGGGTAATGCCCACCTTCCTGGCGTTTGGACGATTGCTCCATGGCAGAACACCCTTGATCACTACACCTGGCAGGATGACTTCTCGGTCGTTAAAGGACGCCACACTCTCAAATTTGGCGCGATGTACCGCAGAAGTGCCAAGGACGAGCAGAATCCCAACCTGGAATTCGGAGGCATTTTCGGTTCGGTTGGTTTCCAGGGCAACACCAATGGGGTTAATAAGACTGGATACGACGTCTCCGACATGCTGCTGAAAAACATGGCCATCAATATGAACGAGGCCAGCACCATCCTCACGAACGATATCCGCTGGTACGACGCAGGATTCTACGCCGCCGACAACTTCCGCGTGAACAGCCGTTTGACCGTTAACTACGGTTTCAGGTACGAACTGCTACCTAATCCCTATTTCGCGGATGATCTTTATACCTCCTTTAATCCGGCTGCGTACGTTCCGGCGCTCGGCAATGCGGCCTGCAATGGACTCCTGTACTCGCCTGGGCTTAAGGCCAACCCTTGCCCAGCAGGCACCGGCGGGGTTGCAGGTCCCAACAGAGCTCTCTGGAACAATAACTATCACATGATCGCTCCGCGTCTGAGCGTTGCGTGGGATCCTACCGGGCAGGGCAAGTGGGCCATACGTTCCGGAATCGGCCAGTTCTTTAACCGCGACCGCCTCTTCCAGCTCCAGATCGGTGGAAACAACCCGCCCTTCCTAAGCAATTTCACGGCAACCAATGGACGCTTTCTTGACAGCCTGACACAGCCGACAGCTTGCGCCCCCACCTGCTTCGGCACCGGCCTCGGCGGCGCTAGCGTAGGCGGCGAGACCAGCAACCAGATGCCGAACAGTTGGCAATGGAACCTGACCGTCCAGCGTGAGATCTGGAAGGACGCTCGTTTGGAAGTTAGCTACGTCGCCAACCGCAACCTCCACTGGGAGATTCGCTCCGACGTGAACGCCATTCATGGGGCCGATCGCCTGGCGTATTTCCAAGACAACGCTTGCGATCCGAAAAACGCGCCGGCGCTTTGCGGGGCGGGGGTTTCTTCGGGTGCTGCACGCACCGCACTCAGGCCCTTTGGTGCCATGAGAGGTGATAACACCATCCTCTACTACACACACAGCGGGCAGTCTGGCTACAACTCGCTTCAGGCTCTCTTCCAATCTCGCTTCCATCGCAACTCCACGGTGCAAGTGGCCTACACCTGGTCCAAACTGATTTCGGACACTCAGTTGATCGATTCGCCGAATAACAACGTTGACTTTTACAATCCGAGAGCGAATCGTGGGCCGGACGTGCTCAACCGCGGACAAATTCTATCCGCCAATTTCATCTACAATTTGCCGACGTTGCAGGCCCAGAACGGCCTGATCCGCAACACCCTCGGCTCGTGGGAGATGAGCTCTATCATCAGCGTTGCTTCGGGACCCAACGTAACTCCGTTCATTAACAGCGCCACCGGTGGTGGCGATTTCTCTGGGACTGGCAACGGAGGCAATGAGACCCCCATGCGCATCGCCGGGCAACCGTGTCATGCGAGCGGGAGCGACTCCAGACAGTGGTTGAACCCCAACGGGTTCACCATGAACGGCTTCCAAATCGGAAAGCTCGGAAACTCCGGGTTTGGTATTTGCACCGGACCGGGCAACGCCAACGTCGACTTCTCGTTGAGGAAGAACTTCAAAATCACGGAACGCATCAAGATGCAGTTCCAGTTGGACTTCTTCAACCTCTTCAATCATCCGCAGTACCGAGCGGACTCCCTCAATCTGGGGCTGAATTTCAGTGCCCCGGCATTGAAGAACGACGATCCAACTTCGGCTGAATTCCTGGATTCAGCAGGCAGCCCAATCTTCCCGAGAACGAATCCGGCGCCCGGCGGCACAGCCTTTACCGGTTGCGGTGCCAACCACTTGGCCAGTCCGACCGGCACGGTAGGTCAGAGCTGGTGCGCTTTCAGCATCGTCAACACTACAATCACCCCGAACCAGAGTTACGGTCTGGCGACGCAGTCCCGCGAAAATGGATTCCGCCAAATCCAATACGGATTGAAGTTTAGCTTCTGACGAAAACTAACCATCTCTGCCAAACGTCCCGTCGCGGTAGCCACGCGACGGGACGTTTCCTTTTTCGCCGCACCTTAGTTCCGTTCCGAGCGTGCGGAAGATCAAATTCTTTGCGATAGAATAGGGCCTATGAGCGTTTACCCTCGGCGATCCGTGGCGTATTTTGTCGTTCTCTTCATTTTGGGCTTGCTGACTTTCAAATCCTTGGCCGCGCAGTCCCAAGGGCCCCAGCGCGTTCCCGTGCCCATCCCTCCTTCGGCGAAGCGTCCGCCCAAGAAAGACCACTCTGGTTTCCCGCCCGTTCCTACATTCAAGGATGTCGCCGCAGAGCTGGGTCTGACCGTCCAGCACATCTCGACGGGAGAGAAACGCTACATACTCGAGTCCATGAGCGGCGGCGTCGGGCTGATTGATTGCGACGGTAACGGCCGCCAGGACATCGTCATCGTCAACGGTTCCACCGTCGACCGCTATCGCGCAGGCGGCGACCTGATGGTTACTCTTTATCATCAGGGATCGGACGGCACCTTCAAGGACATCACCAAGCAGGCCGGTCTGACGCGCCTTGGTTGGGGAATGGGCGTGGCCGTCGCCGATTTCGACAACGACGGCAAGCTCGACCTCTTCGTCAGCGGCTATGGCAGCAGCGCCCTGTACCACAATCTGGGCAACTGCAAATTCGAAGACGTCACCGAAAAAGCCGGCGTCGGGGGCAGCGGATTCATGACCGGCGCCGCCTGGGGCGACTACGACCGCGATGGCAACGTCGACCTCTTCGTCGCCCGCTATACCCACGTGGATGTGAACAATCTCCCGCAGTTCGGCAGCAACAAGTACTGCCGTTACAAAGGCGTTCTGGTACAGTGCGGTCCCTGGGGACTGGTCGGCGAGACTGATTTCCTCTATCACAATCGCGGGGACGGCACTTTTGAAGAAGTCTCCGCAAAAGCCGGCGTCCACGACGAAATCGGCTACTACGGTTTAGGCGTGATGTGGGCTGACTATGATGACGACGGTTGGCCCGACCTCCTCGTCGCCAATGATTCCGTGCCCAACTACCTCTACCACAACAATCACGACGGCACTTTCACCGATGTAGGCATGCTCACCGGCTTGGCGCTGAGCGGCGAGGGCATGGAGCTCGGCAACATGGGCGTGGATTTCGCTGACTTCGACCACAGTGGACGTCTCGGCTTCTTCGTCACGCATTTTGCCGAGCAGCCCAATGGGCTCTACAAAAATCTCGGCTCGAAGGGTTTCGAGGACGTAAGCTGGACCTCCGGCGTTGGCCAGCAAAATTACGGTTTGGTCGGCTGGGGCACCGGTTTCTTCGACATGGATAACGATACCTGGCTCGACATTTTCGTCGCCAATGGCCACGTCTTTCCACAAGTCGATTCCGTCGAAACCGGCGCGCGCTATCGCGAACCCGTTTTGCTCCACCGCAACAATCGCGACGGAACCTTCGATGAAGTCTCCAAGGAATCTGGCCTGGCCAGCCTTCCGGTGAAGTGCCGCCGCGGCGCCGCCTTCGGCGACGTCTTCAACACCGGCAACGTCGATATTGTCGTGCTCAATGTCGGCGAAACTCCTTCGCTTTTCAAGAACATGAACGCTGACGGTTACCATCGCGTTCTGTTTAATCTCGTGGGCACCAAAAGCAATCGCGCCGCCATTGGGGCGCGCGTCACCATCCGTTCTGGAGGCCTCAAGCAGTTCAGCGAAGTCCATGGCGGCTCAAGCTATCTCTCGCAAAATGATTTGCGCCTGCACTTCGGCCTGGGCACGGCCAGGAAAATGGACACCGTCGAAGTTCGCTGGCCCAACGGTAAAGTCGAGACGCTCGAGAACGTCGCCGCTGACGCCATTTACACCGTTGTTGAAGGCCAAGGAATTCGCGACACAAAACCCCTTCCAGCGCCGGCGGCAGCACAACCGTCCGGCGCTCACTAGGCTTCATGGCTCCGCCACCACGCATAAACCGCGCGTTGCGAGTCGCCATTTTCACTGCGGCACTGGCGGTCTTTCTTACACCACTCAGTTTTGCCGCAGACAGCCCAGGCGAAGCCCTGAAGCACCAGTTCGACGCCGCAAAATTCTCGCTTGCCGCAAACGATCTCAGTCAGGCAGAGAGCCGCTATAAGCAAACCATCGCCCTTGCCTTGCGCCAGCTCGGCAGCCTGTCCATCTCCGAAGGGCAATTTGAATCCGCCACGCACTATCTCGAAGAAGCGCTAAAACTCGAGCCTGACGACTTTCAATTGCAGTTGAACGCTGCCATCGCCTGGTTTCGCCGAGGTGACGAGCAGAAGGCTTCCCAGCTCATGAGCACTGCCCTGGCTAGCCGCCCCGATGACGCGCAGGCCCACAACGTGATGGGCCGCATTTTTTTGCTGCAGGGCGATGTCCCACGCGCCATTGAGGAGCTAAAAACCGCTGTGAACTTGAACTACGACCTCGAAACCGCCTACTTCCTGGGCATCGCCTACCTCAAAGCTAGAAAGATGCCCGAGGCCGATGAGCTTTTCGCCAAAATACAATCCAACGCCGAAGAGTCCGCCGCGCTCCACGTCTTGTTAGGACGTGCCTACACCATCTCGAATCTGCCGGAGCCGGCCATTGCCGAGTTCCGCAAAGCTATCAAGCTCGATCCGAAATATCCGCGCGAGCACGGCTTTCTCGGCTACGCCTATCTGGATCACCTCGGCGAACAGGCATACCCCCAAGCCCGTGAAGAATTCGAAAAGGAATTGAAAATCAATCCCGACCAGTATTACTTCCAAACACTGCTGGGAATTGCCACCGTCGCTTTGCGCGATTTTCCAGCCGCTGAAATCGCGCTGAAACAAGCCGTCCGCTTGCGTCCCGATGACGCGCCTCCATACCTCTATCTCGGCGAAACCTATACCGAAACGAATCGTTTAAAAGATGCCGTCGATGCCCTTCAGAGATATCTAAAACTGGTGCACATCAACCAGGACGACATGCGCGAAGTCAGTCGCGCCTATTACTTGCTCGGCCAGGGCCTGCTTCGTCTGGGCCGCACTGACGAAGCTAAAGTAGCCTTGCAGCACTCCCGTGAATACCGGGAAGCAAAGTTCAAGTACGACCAGGAGAACATCTTCGGCGATAAACAACCTTCCAGCGACGATGGCGAGAGTCATACCTCCGAGCGCGTCGCTGACCTGCTTGCCGCCGGCGCTCGTGAGCAAAAACAGTCTGCGGAATCGATGGTCACGGAAGGGTTGCCTCAAACCGGCGCGCCCGAACCTCCCGCTGAGTCCAAGGAAGCGAAGCAGTATCGCGCCTTCGCTGCCGAAATCCTGGCCAGCTCCTACAACGATCTCGGCGTGATGCGCGCCAAAACTTCACAGTTCGCTGAGGCTGCGGATTTCTTCAAGCAAGCCTACGCCTGGAATCCAGCGCTACCCGGACTCGATCGCAACTGGGCTTTCGCCACCTATCGTGCCGAACTCTATTCCGATTCCATTCCGCCGCTCCAACGTGAACTCGCCGCTCACCCCGATGACATTTTTATTCGTAAGATTCTGAGCCTCAGCTATTTTGTGCAGGAAAACTACGCCAAGACCGCTGATGTTCTGCGCCCGTTGCTCTCGAATCCTCCAGACGATCCAGCTCTTTTGTTTGCTTGGGGCACGGCTTTGGTCCGCACGCGTCAGTCTGCAATCGCCGCAAAAATGTTCGAGCGCTTGTTGCAACAAAATTCTGCGAATCCCGGCGTTCACTATTTGCTCGGGCAGGCTTACGCTCAGCAGCAAGATTATCCGAATGCTCTGCGCGAACTGAAAGCCGCCGTGCAGATCGACCCCAAGCTCCTTGAAGCTCGCTACTACACTGGTTTGGTTTATCTGCACCAAAGCGACTTCGACAACGCCGCCCAGGAATTTCGCGCCGAGCTCGCGCTGCGTCCCGGCGATCCCGTCACCGCCTATCATCTCGCCTTCGCGCTGCTCTCGCAGGGCCAAACGGAAGAAGCCGCCGCGCTCCTCCGCGGCGTCGTGAAGACCAAGCCGGACTATGAGCTCGCGCACTTTGAGCTTGGCCGCGCCCTCCTCCAGCAGGGCGACGTCGAAGGCGCAATCTCCAGCCTGGAGACCGCCAAAAAGCTCCAGCCCGACCGCGACCTCACCTATTTCCAGCTTAGCCAAGCCTACCGCCGCGCCGGCCGCGCGCAAGACGCCGCGCAAGCCCTCGCCACCTACCGCAAAATGATCGAAGAAAGCCGCCAAAAAAAGCGCCAGAGCCTGGAAACCGAAACGCCTTGACACGGCCCCCCTTGCTTAGAATAACGATTTTATACTATAGTTTCGCTCATTAAGGCCGGGCCGATTGCTGCCTGAAACCGGCCTTCCTGCGGTGCTCGTCGAGGAGTCTTCATGATTAAGAGGCTCGCACTTTCTTGCGTTGTCGCGCTTCCGTTCGTCCATCTCACCTCCACCGTCTATGCTAACGACGACATTCCAAAGGCTGCCTGGAAGCGTCCCATCGGCGCGCCCCTCGAAAACCCCGGCACGAAAAAGCCCGCGCTCGACGCCGGCCATATCGACAACGGCTTTTGGCAAGGCGCGCCCGTCGGCGGTTTTGGCGCCGGCACTTTCTCGCGCACCTTTCGCGGCGACTTCGCCCGCTGGCACATCAAAGCCGGCGTCCACAAATATCAAACTGTATGGGCCAATCAGTTTGCGATGTTTCAAAAATCCGAAGGCGATGCTGATGGCGTCGCAAAAGTTCTCACCGCGGCACACCCGCCTGATCATTCGCTGCGCTCCTGGGATTGGGACTATCCCGTTGGTGCCGGCGATTACCATGCTCTCTATCCAAAGTCCTGGTTTGATTACCGCTGGGAGAAATTTCCTGCGCACGTGACGGTCGAGCAGTTCTCGCCCATCCTTCCCGGGAATTACAAAGAGACCAGCTACCCTGTCGCGGTCTACCGCTGGCACGCTGAAAATCCCACCAAGCATCGCGTCACCGTTTCCGTTTTGCTCTCTTGGGAAAACATGCTCGGCTGGTTTCGCACCTTCAGCCGCGATTTGCATGGCAAAATCAACGATGGCAATCACAATGCCTTCCGCTCCGAGCCATTTCCCCGCGCGCTGAGAAACTCGAAAGATGTGACTGGCTCCGCGGGTGCGATGAAGGGGATTATTTTCGATCGTAATCACCTCGGCCCAGTGCAAGATCACCCTGTGCAAAATGAATGGGACGGCCAATTCGTGATCGCCGCGCTCGAATCTCCTGGTGTGGAGATCACCTACCAAACCACCTTCGCGCCCGATCGCGACGGCAAGGAAATTTGGGCTCCCTTTTCGAAGGACGGCAAACTCGCCAACAGCGACGACGCTTGGACCAGCAGCGGCGAAGATCTCGCCGGTGCCATCGCTGTGCGCTTCACGCTCGAACCCGGCGAAAAGCGCGTCATCCCTATGACCATCGCTTGGGATTTGCCCATCGTCGAATTCGGTTCCGGACGCAAATGGCATCGCCGCTACACCGATTTTTACGGAGCGACAGGCACCACGGCGTGGGCCATCGCTCGCGACGGCCTCGCAAATGCCTCCGCCTGGAGCCAAGCCATCGATGCTTGGCAAGCGCCCTACGTCAATGACGAAAGCAAGCCGCTCTGGTATCGCGGCATGCTCTTCAACGAGCTGTATCCTCTCGCCGATCTCGGCTCCTTCTGGGGCCGCCCCGTCGGCTCCAGTCCGCAAGCGCGTCCCGTCTACTCTTTCATGGAGTGCTACGACTATCCCTACTACGAAACGCTCGACGTCCGCTTCTACGGCTCCATGCCCCTCCTCAAATTCTGGCCCGACCTCGAAAAAAATGTGATGCGCGAATTCGCCGCCACCGTCCCGCAAGAAGCCGGCGAAAAAATGGAATGGATTTGGAAAACCGGCCACTCCGGCCAGCTCAGCTTCCGTATCCGTAAAGCCAAAGGCGCGGTTCCCCACGATCTGGGTGTTCCCGACGAAGATCCCTTTAAGCAAATTAATCAATTCAGTTGGCAGGACACCAATGGCTGGAAAGACTTGAATCCCAAGTTTGTCTTGATAGTTTATCGCGATTTCGTCTTCACTGGCCGCAAAGACAAGGAATTCTTGCGAAGCACCTGGCCCGCCGTGCAGGAATCGCTCGAGTATCTCCGCAAATACGATCACGATGGCGATGGCCTTCCCGAAAACGAAGGCTATCCCGACCAAACCTACGACGAGTGGGTCGTGCGCGGCGAGAGCGCCTATTCCGGCAGTCTATGGCTCGGCGCCCTGCGTGCCGCAGAAGAAATTGCCAAGCAGCTCGCTGATTCCGCCGCTGCGTCGAAATATCACGAGCTCTTCGCCAAAGCGCAAGCCAGCTACATCAGCAAGCTCTGGAACAAGGAATATTTCCGTTACGACACGAGTAGCGAGTACCGCGACAACATCCAGGCCGACCAGCTCGCCGGCCAGTGGTACGCCAACATGACCGGCCTCGGCGACCTCGTTCCGCGCGACATGCAGCGCAGCGCCCTCCGCAAGATCTTCGATTTCAACGTCATGAAGTTTGCCGACGGCAGCATGGGCGCCGTCAACGGCATCGCGCCAGACGGCTCGCTGGTGAAAACCAATGAACAGGTCCAGGAAGTCTGGACCGGCACCACTTTCGGTCTCGCCGCGCTGATGCTTGGCGAAGGAATGAAGGACGAAGCCTACAAAACCGCCTGGGGCATCTATCACACCAGCTACGAAACCAAAGGCTATTGGTTCCGGACCCCCGAAGCCTGGGATATCACTGGCAACTACCGCGCCTCCATGTACATGCGCCCCGCAGCCATCTGGGCCATGGAAATGACCGAACCCCCGAAGTGATCTCGCTTTTCCGCTTGACTTTTCTAAGATATTAGGTACCATACGCTTGGGTAAACACGCGTTCGTTTCCTCTGCTCGCACAGCAATTCCCTAAATCCTTTAGAATGTGAGCCGTTTCTCTCCACTTGCTCAAAAACTCGGTGCCAAAGCGACCCTGCGACGGAAGAAGACGGAAGAATAGGAACGCGCGCCACTGAAATTGTGCGCCTAACTCCTTTAGAATGCGCAGTTACAAGGTAAAGTGCCCCTAAGTCCTTTGGAATGAGCAGTTACAGAAAAGGGGGGAGGGGGGGCCTAGCGAGGCAAACGCAGCCGCGCCTCGCACCCTCGGGTGCCGCGGCGATTCGCGAGCGTTAGCGTCCCGCCATGAGCCTCCGCGATCTGTCGGCTTAGCGCCAGGCCAATCCCGGTGCCCCCCGGCTTGGTTGTGAAAAAGGGAACGAACACGTTGGCCGTGTTTTGAATCCCCGGCCCGTCATCCGTCACCCAAACTTCCAGTTGCGAGTCCTGGCTGGACCAGCCCACGCTGGCCTGCGTCCCGCATTCCAGCACCGCATCGGCGGCGTTGTGCAGCAGATTAATGAGCAGTTGCTCCAATTGGTCGGCATCGCCGGAGATCATTACTTCCGGGCCTTCGTGGATTTTCACTTTCACGCGCGTTTCCAGCTTCGCCACGCGCGAAACCCAATCCCGGACGCTGACCGGCGCCAGCTTCGGCGCGGGCAGCCGCGCCAGCCGGGAATACGCCGCCATAAAGCGGGCGAGCGCTTCCGTGCGCGACCGAATAATGCCAAATCCCTGCTGAAGGTCGTCCAGAAGTGCGCGACTCACTTCGGGCTGCAGGTCGCCTTCATTGCGGAGCGAATTCAATCCGCTTTCCAGGCTTTGCGCCACGGATTGAATGGGCGCGAGCGAATTGTTCAGTTCGTGCCCCATGACGCGAATCAGCCGCTGCCACGCCTGGCGTTCTTCATCGCGCAGCGCGCGGCTCAAATCGCTGAGCACGACCAAATGATGTGGCAAGCCCGCCTGACGGAAAGATCCGCGGCGCATTCCCCAGCGGCCAGAGCCGCCGGGAAACGTGAGCTCCATGGTGCGTACCGCATCGCCCTCGAGAGAGGCGCCCAGGCCCAGCTCGGCGGCGGTAAACCCCAGCAGGCGTTCGATGGGACGCGCCAGCAATCGCTCGCCGGCGCGATTCACCAGGCGCAGTTTATTTTCATTGTCGAACGTAAAAATCGCCACATCGATTTCTTCCATCACCGCACGCAGCAGCGCAGTGGCTTCCAGCGCCCCGAGCCGCTGCTCGCGCAGCGTCTCGCTCAGCGAGTTCACCTCGATCATCACTTCGCCCATGGCGTCGTCGCGCCGAGCGCCGCGCCCGCGCACGGAAAAATCCTCTTCGCGCATGGCCGCAAGAAGATTCGAGAGCGTCTGTAGGGAGAACGCCACGCGGTGGCGTACGGAAACTGCAAAACCAAGCCACAAGCCGATGATGAGCAGTCCCAAAGTCCAGATCGTGCGAGAGGAATAGTCGCCGGTCCACAGCAGAATTAACGCAATGGCCGAGCCCGGCAGACCCGCCGCCACGGCCAGGAGCTGAATGCGGTGTTCGTAGCTGAGCGGCTTCATTCCAAGCCGTGTTTTTGCAAACGGCGATACATCGCGCTGCGACTGAGGCCCAACGCTTTTGCTGTCTGGCTGACGTTGCCGTCATGGCGCGCCAGCATGCGCTGAATCAAGTGATGCTCCACTTCGTCGAGGCTCATTTCCTCCAGCCGCGCTCCGCTGCCAGGCGCCGCGGCGCGCAAACCGAGGTCGCCAGCGCGCACCAGCGGTCCCGTCGCAAGCAGCACGCCGCGCTCGATCGCGTGGTCTAGCTCGCGAACGTTCCCCGGCCAGGGATGCTCGTGAAGAACCTGGGTGGCCACCGGATCGAATCCGCTGATGGTTTTGCGGTAGCGCTGCGCATAGCCGCGAAGAAAATGGTGCGCCAGCACGTCGATATCTTCCTTGCGCTCGCGCAGCGTCGGCAAATGAATTTCGATGGTATTGAGGCGAAAAAGCAGGTCCTGGCGAAAACGTCCCGCGGCGGCTTCCGCGGTTACATCCACGTTGGTGGCGGCAATCACGCGCACATCCACGCGGCGAGTGCTGGAAGAGCCGACGCGCTCGAGCTCGCCGGTCTCGAGAACGCGCAGCAACTTGGCTTGCAGCTTCAGCGGAACGTTCGCAATTTCGTCTAGAAACAGAGTGCCGTTGTCGGCCAGCTCAAAGCGTCCGACGCGATCGACGCGCGCGTCCGTGAACGCGCCTTTCACGTGCCCGAACAGTTCGCTCTCGAAAACGCCTTCGGAAAGGCCGCCCGCGTTCACCGTGACCATCGGAGTGTTCGCCCGCGGCGACAACGCGTGCAGCGTTTGCGCAACAACTTCTTTGCCCGTGCCGTGCTCCCCGGTGATAAGCACGTTCGCGTCGGAAGGTCCGATGCGGCCGATGATGTCGAGCACCGGCCTCATGGCGGCAGATTCGGCAATCATGGTCGGACGTGATTCCGCCCGCAGCAAGCGATTTTCCGCTTCGAGCCGCGAAGCCTGCCGCAGCGCTTGCCGCAAGTCGATCTGCGTGCGCAACACGGTAATTAAGCGCGTGTTTTCCCACGGTTTGGGAATGAAATCGCGCGCCCCGCGCCGCATGGCCTCGACGGCAACTTCGACGCTGCTCCACGCGGTCATCACAATTATGGGAAGCGTGCTATCCATCATCTGAATACGCGGCAGCAGGTCCAGCCCTTCCTGGCCCGAGGTGGTATCGCGCGCATAATTCAAGTCCATCAGCACAGCATCGAATTCCCGTGCTTCGAGAGCGGCCAAAGCTTCGCTGGGCGAAGCAGCGCCGTGGATTTCATAGCCTTCCCGCCGCAGCAGCAGCCGCAGTGCGTCGCGTATATCGGATTGGTCATCCGCGACAAGCACGCGATGTGGATGTGAGTTTGTCGGTTTCATTCCGCCCGCAATCTAAAGTCTATTCTATAGGTCTTCACGCGCACCACAAGCGCGGCGCCCCAGCCAGAGTCCGAGCAATCATTCGTAGCGTAATGCGATCATCGGACCGACTCGCGCCGCTCTTCGCGCGGGAATGTAACATGCGGCCAACGCAACCAGAATCAGCAGCATGGATACTCCCGCGTAGTTGAGCGAGTCCGCGCCGCCGATTCCGAAAAGCAAGCTCGCCAGAACGCGGGATGCGACAAATGCGCCCGCGAGCCCAACAACGATTCCGGTCAGCGCCAATCGCATTCCCTGGCCGATGACCATACGGTGGACATCGTCAGGCCGTGCCCCCAGTGCCATGCGAATTCCAATCTCCCGCGTGCGCGTCGCCACCGAATAGGAGGCGATCCCATACAATCCAAGGCACGCCAGCAGAAGCGCCAGAACGCCGAACAGGGTAGACAATGTGCTCAGGGACCTTTCATTTTGCAGGGTGCCTTCCGTTTGCGCCTTTTGCGTAATGATTTGCACGAGTGGCAGATTGGCATCAACGTCGTGCATTGCGTCGCGGATTGCGCTCACTGCGGCCGCGGGTTCAATTGCCGTGCGAACTTCCATCGTTACTTGCCCGAGAAGATCGGCAGGAGCTTGCGCGAGCGGGATGTATATCTGCGGAAGAGGCTCCTGTTCCCGCAGGCTCAGTGACTTCACCTCTTTGACGACTCCCACCGCGGCGATCTGTTCGCCGGTTTTCGCGTCTTTGATACTCAACTGTTTCCCGATCGGAGCTTCATCGGGAAAATACTTGCGCGCGAACGATTCGCTGACAACAGCTACCCTGGGCGCCTGTTGTCCATCCGCACCAGCGAAATCGCGGCCTAGGATCAAAGGGATGCCCATGGTCTCGAAGAAATCGGGAGCGACAGGATTGCAATTTACCTTGAGCCCCTCCTCGCCCTTGCTTACAGAAGCAAAATGCAACGCCACGCGGATCCAACGCCCGCCGCTCAGCAGGCCGAATCGCGAAAATGTCGCGGATAAGACTCCTGGCGCCGCGTTCACTCGCTCCTGCGCCCTCGCGTAAAGAGCAAGCTCTCGTGCGCCATCGTAACCTGAGAGCGTCGGATAGATGGAGACTAACAACACGTTCTCCTGGCGGAAGCCGGCATCCACCATAATGAGCTTTTGAAGGCTTCGCACCAGCAAACCTGCACTCACCAAGAGCAAAACCGACAGCGAAATCTGAGAGACCACTAAGAGCTTTCGCGGTCCGAGATGCGGCGTATTTGCACTTTTGAAAGAGGACGTGCCCTTGAGCGTCAGACCCGCATCCATTCGCGTCGCCCAAAGAGCTGGAGCGACTCCAAAGAGCAGACAGGTGAAAAAAGAGACGGCCAAGGCAAAATACAGAGTGCGGGCGTCCGCGTGGGCGTCCAGCGCCTGCAGGGTGTCACCATCCGCTAGAAGCCGTACAAGGGACGTCGTGATCCAGGTGGCAAAAAGCAAACCTAACGCGCCTCCACCCACCGCAAGCAGTAAGCTTTCGGTGAGCAATTGCCGAAACAACCGCATCCTGCGAGCGCCCAGCACAAGGCGCAACGCGATTTCCTTCTGCCGGTTTACAGCGCGGGCCAGCAAAAGATTGGCGACATTGGCGCACGCAATCAGCAACACCAATGCAACGACCATCGTCAGCACTAGGAGCGACCGAGGAAGTTCGTCGGGCAGAGCGAAAAGGCCCCGGCCGCCCGGAACCAGCTCTACGCTTCGGGAATGCAGGTCGCGTTGGGCTTGCTGCGAAATTGGCGAACCCAGCGCTGCAGCTGTAAATTGCTGATCGATCAGCGTCACCTCGGCGCTGGCCTGTTTCTCATCGGTTCCCGGCTTCATTCGGGCCATTACGCCAAGGGTCAGATGGTCATTCAGCCTCAACTTTTCCCAGAACGCCAAGGGAGCCCAAACATCCGTTGAATCGCCAAGTTCAATACCTCGAAATCGCGCGGCTGTCACGCCAACGATGGCGAACGGAATCCCTTTCATCGTGATTGTTTTTCCTACGACAGAAGGGTCCAACGCGAATTTTCGTTTCCAGTAGTCGTAACTCATGACCGCCACCGCTGGTCTTCCGGGCTGATCATCGTCATTCGTGAGCGCTCGCCCCACAGTTACGTCGACACCCAACACGGAATAGAAAGTTCCAGAGACGCACTGACCCCAGACAAAGTCCGGCTGCCCGTCGACATTGACCACCAAGCGGGTGGTATCGAACCCAAACAGGCCGGAAAAGGAGTGATTCAAATCTCGAAACTTCTCAAATTCCGCGAGAGAGAAAGCGCTCCCGTGCCCTTCCGGTGAAAGCAGCCGGAAGTACACAAGCTGCTTGGGATTCCTGGCCGGAAGCAGCTTGAACATCACCGCGTCCGTCACGCTGAAGATCGCTGCATTAGCGCCGATGCCGAGCGCGAGGGTGAGAACGGCCACGGAGGTGAAGCCCGGGTTCTTCAGGAGTATGCGAACGGCGTAGCGCAGGTCTTGCAGAAGGGTCCTCATGCGTTCCTCCGTTACCTTACAAACGAGGGAAAGGGGCGAGGCGTTTCCGGCTATCCGGGCGCTAATCGGGCCTCGGCGGCGGTATCCGTGGTCGCCGAAAAGCTGCCGGTGCAAGCAGTTATTCGTAGCGCAGCGCAACGAGCGGGTCGACGCGGGTGGCACGCTGCGCGGGAACCCAGGAGGCCAGCAGGGCTACCAGGGTCAGGAGAAGAGACATACCCGCAAAGGTCAGCGGATCCGTGGCGCTCACCCCGTAGAGAAGGTTGGCGAGGACCCGCGTGAGCGCAAATGCCGCGATCAGGCCGCCGCCGACACCGAGAACGGCAAGCCGCAGGCTTTCGCCGAGCACCATCCGAAGAACATCCCTGCGCGACGCACCAAGCGCCATGCGCACGCCAATCTCTTGCGTGCGTTGAGTGACGTTGTAGCGGATCAATCCAAACAATCCCACTGCGGCCAGGGTAAGGGCCATGGCGGCAAAGACGCTGAGCAGCGCCACCGCTGAACGGCGCGGTCCCATGGAGATCAGGATGCGCTGATCCATGGTCTTTAGGTCGGACACCGGCTGGCCGGGGTCTACCTCGTGCACTGCCTCGCGCACCGCTTCGGCCAACGTCGCTGGGTCGCCGCTTGTGCGCGCGATAAGGAACGTGGCGGAGGAATTTTCCTGGTACAAGGGAAAGTAGTAAACGCCCTTGCCGGAGCCCTCGACCCCTGCCGCGGACGCCTCTTCGCCCACAACTTGCGAGTGGCGGACGGGCGCGACGATGCCGACTATGGTTTTCCAAGGAGAATTGCTTCCGTTGCGAATGCGTTTTTCGAGCGCGTCCTGATTGGGCCAATACTCGCGCGCAAGATTCTCGTCGACAATCGCGACGGGCTGACCGCCGAGGCGGTCCTGTTCTGTAAACGCGCGCCCGCGGATCAGCCGAATGCCCATGGTTTCGAAATAGCGCGGGCTGATGGCGCGAATGTCGCCGTGCGGTCCGGGATCGCCTGGCGGAGACACCCGCCCCTCGATGTTGAACGACGCAGAACCGCCGAAACCACTGAAGGGCAGCGGCACCGCCGCCGCAGCGGATTCAACGCCGGGCGAATTGGAAAGCCGCTCGACTGTACTGGTCAGAAAAGCGATCTGCTTTGCGGGAGTGTCATACTGGCGCTCAGGCAATGCTAAGGCGGCGGTCATTAGTCCATGCGGACGGATACCGACGTCGACGTCCTTGAGTTTGGATAAGCTCTTGACGAACACTCCGGCGCTGGCGAGCAAAACCAGGGCCAGGGCGAGCTCCACCACGACGAGTGCGCTTCGGAAGCGATGCCTGCCTCGGCTTCCATCTCCCGTGCCGCGGCCTTGCTTCAGATTTTGTTGCAGATCGGTGAAGGCGATCTGCCAGGCGGGCGCGGCTCCGAAAATGATGGCCGAAGCGCCGGCGAGCAATGCGGTGAACAGGAGGACGTAAAGATCCAAATGAATGTCCAGGCCGCTGGCAAGGTTCTCAGGGGCAAGCCACAACAAGGCGCGAATCGCTTGCGAGGCGACGGTCAGGCCGATGGCCATTCCCACGAGGGCCAGCACCACGCTCTCCGTGAGCATCTGGCGGGCCAGGCGACAGGGTGAGCCGCCTAGAGCGGTGCGAATAGAAAACTCCTTAGCGCGGGCGGATGCGCGCGCTAGCAAAAGACCCGCAACGTTGGAGCAGGCAATGAGGAGCACAAAACTCACTGCGCCTAACAGGATGAGCAGCGGCGTGCGCACGTCGCCATAGACAAATTCCGTGAAGGGAACGGCAAACATGCTCCAACCGGAGGCCTTGGGATACCCTTTTGTGCGGGGATCGTCGATGACCTCCTGCGAGGCCACGTTGAGGAAAGCGGCGGCGCTGGAAAATTTGACGTTGGGTTGCAACCGGACAACCGCGAAGAAGTTTTCGTTAAAGATGTTATCGAGGACGAAGGCGTCCGGCGCGAGACCGAGCGGCGCCCAGAGGTCCGTTTGGCTCGGCCACTGGAAGGCCGCTCCCATCACACCTATGATTTTGTAAGGCCGCTGGTTGAGCTGCACGGAGCGGCCCACGATTCCGGAGTCGCCGCCGAAAATCGTTTTCCACGTGTTGTAAGCCAATACGACTTCGCGGTCGGCGTTGGGCTGGTCTTCCTCCGGAGTGAAAACTCGGCCGAGCAGAGGCTTGGCCTCAAAAACGTCGAACCATTGCGAAGAGACTTTGGCGCCGCGGAGGCGAAGCGGCCAGGAGCCGGCGGCGTAGTTGAAGTCGGTCTCCGTCTCGATGGCGGCGGCCGCAAAGGTCTGCTTGTTGTCGCGGACAAACGTATAGTCTGGCGCCGAAATCACAATGCTTTTGAGGTTCAGCTTTTCATAACGAACACGAATGGCAGCCAGCCGCTCCGGATGCGGGATTCCATTGGGGTGCAGGAGCAGGCCGTTCACGACGCTGAAGATGGCGGTGTTCGCGCCGATGCCAAGTGCGAGCGTAAAAACCGCGACGAGGGTGAACCCCGGGTTCTTTAGCAGCATGCGAATGGCGTAGCGCAAGTCTTGCAGAAGGGTACTCATGCGATTCCTCCGCTACCTAGAAACGAGGGAAGTGCCCCAATTGTTCCGCCCGTCCGACTTGGTGGCCTTATCCCACGCGGGCGGCGGCTGTGTCTTCGCTGACCACCCAGCCGTCCTTGAGCTGGATGATGCGGTTGCCAAAGGTGGCGTTGCGCTCGGAGTGTGTGACCTGAATGATGGTGGTGCCGGCGTCGTTGAGGCGCTTGAAAAGCTGCATGATTTCGTCGCCCTGCGCGGAATGCAGGTTTCCCGTGGGCTCGTCGGCGAGGATAAGCTTGGGATTCTGAATCACCGCGCGCGCGACGCCCACAAGCTGCTGCTGTCCGCCGGAAAGCTGGTTGGGGAAGAGGTCTTTCTTGCCGACGATGTTGAAGCGGTCGAGAATGTCGCAGACGAGGCTGACGCGTTCCTTGTGCGGAACATTTTTGTACGAAAGCGGGATTTCAAGATTTTCAAAGACAGTGAGATTGTCGATCAGGTGGTAGCTCTGAAAGACGAAACCGATATTGGCTTTGTGGAGTTCGTTGCGCTTTTTGACGTTGAGTTTGTGGACCGGCTGCTCGAGGAAGTAGTATTCGCCGTTCCACGCGCTGTCCAGCATGCCGATGATGCTGAGCAGCGTCGATTTTCCCGCTCCGGAAGGGCCCATAAAGGTGACGAACTCGCCGCGCTGAATGTCGAGCGTGATGCGGCGCAGGACGAAGAATTTGCTCCCGCCGGCCTCGAAGACCTTCTCGAGATTTCGCAACTGAATCAAAGGTTCCACAAACTCTCCTTATCGCTCGAATGGCCTGACTCTAGTGTACCTTTCGCGGCGCCATCGCTCTACTCATAGCGCAGCGCAATGATCGGGTCGACGCGCGTAGCGGAACGCGCCGGCAACCAGCACGCCAAGAGCGCCACGCCAATCAGAAACGCGGAGACCAACGCGAAGGTCAGCGGGTCGCCTGGTTTCACCCCGTATAGCATGCCGGAGAGGAGGCGCGTCAAGCCGAATGCCCCGGCAAGCCCGATGAGCAGGCCGAGCGAGGTCATGCGCATTCCTTGGCGCAGAACCAAGCCGAAAACGTCGCTCCGCTGCGCGCCAAGCGCCATACGGATACCCATTTCCTGCGTGCGCTGCGCCACCAGGAAAGCCATGACTCCGGCAACACCGATGGCGGCGAGCAGCACGGACAGTCCGGCGAAGATGCCGATCAAGGTCAAACTGAACCGGCGCTGTGCCAGCGATTCGCCGAGCACTTGCTCCATGGTGCGAATCTGCGAGACGGGCTGCTCCGGATTTACCGCGCGCACTTGCGCTTTGATGCCGGCGATAAGGTTGAGCGGATCATTGGCAGCGCTGCGCACGACCAGGTAATTAAAGAGCGAGGGAAATTGAGGATACGGCCAGTAAATCATGGAGCCGACCGGTTCTTGCGGGCCGTTAGGTTTTACATCGCCAACCACGCCGACGATTTCGCCCGTCAGCGGCGGTCCCCAATCGAGCATGGTGACGCGCGCGCCTACGGGATCTTGGCCCGGCCAGAACGTATTGGCCATGGTCTGATTGATGATCATCGCTTTCGGCGCGGCGGCGGAATCCCTTGCCGAAAATTCTCTCCCACGCAGCAGCGGGATTTGCATAGTGCGTAGGTAATCGGAGTTGATAATTCTGATGTCGGCGGAAGGTTCGTCGCCGCTCTTCACCGGCGGGCGGCCGACGATGGCAAAGTCGGTCGAGACACCTCCGGCGATGGGCAGGGAATTCACTACACTTGCGGACTGCACGCCGGGCACGCTGCGTACGCGCTCGAGAATGGCACTTAGCGCTTGGCTGCTGCGCGTGTCGAAAGCGGACTCCGTTGCTTCCGGCAAAAAAAGCTGCAGCGTCAGAACATTCTTCTGATTGAAGCCTAGAGGCACGCGGAGCAAGCGTACAAAACTGTTGGTCAGCAAGCCTGCTCCGGCGAGCAGCACCAGCGCCAGCGCGATCTCTGAGATCACGAGGGCACTGCGAAGGCGCACTTGCGCGGCGCTGAGCGAGGTTCGCCGCGACTCGCGCAGGCAGTTTTGCAGATCGACCTTGAAGGCTTGCAGCCCGGGCACGACTCCAAAGAGCATGCCGGTGAGCGCTGTTACCAGCAGCGTGAAGGCCAGCACGCGCCAGTCCATGGAGGCATCTTGCAAGCGCGGAATATCGCCGGGGCTCAATTGAATAATGGCGCGCAGCGCAAAGTTCGCGGCCAGCAAGCCGAGAGCGGAGCCGAACAGAGCTAGCACTATGCTTTCCGTCAACAATTGACTCAGGATGCGAATCTTGCCGGCGCCGAGCGCGATGCGAACGCCGATTTCCTTGACCCGCCCCGCGGCTCGAGCAAGCAGAAGATTCGCGACGTTGGCGCAAGCGATCAGAAGCACGAATCCGACGGCGCAGAACAAAAGAAGGATGGGAAGCCTTACTGCGGCGACCAGGCGCTCTTGAAACGGTGATGGGTATGCGTTCCAGTTCGGGTCGACGCCCGTATTCTCTGCGTCGATGGCCTTCGCCAATGCTTGCGCTTCGCTGCGCGCTTGCGCCAGTGTCGCTTGCGCCTTTAGCCGGCCGATTACTGTGTAAAGGTGCGCGCGGCGATTGGTCAGCAGAGTGTCATCCAGAGCGAGCGGCGTCCAGAGTCCGGCGTCTTCTGGAAATCGAAAGCTGGCGGGCATTACGCCCACAATACGGCTCGCAGTTCCGTTGACCTTGCAGGTCTTGCCGATGATGTTCGGGTCGGAGCCGAAGCGGCGCTTCCACAAACCATTGCCCAGAACAACGACGGCGTCACTGCCAAGGCGTGCTTCCTCCGGCAGAAATGTGCGGCCAAGTTGCGGAGCGACTCCAAGGGCGTTGAAAAATTCCGCCGAGACGCGGTAGCCGTCGACGTTTTCGGGCTCGCGTTCGCCGCTCAGCGTAAAGAGCCAGGAGCGGTACGCAGCCAGTTTTTCCAGCGTGCGCGTCTGTTTGGCCATATCGGCGAAATTCGCGTAGGTGAATTCCGGCGAAGCCCAATCGGGATGACGCTCTTCGAGCTTGATCAAGCGTTCCGGTTGCGCGAAGGGAAGCGGCGCTAGCAGAACAGCATTCACCACGCTGAAAATGGCGGTGGTCGCGCCCATACCGAGGGCCAGGGTCAGGAGCGCGACAGTCGTGAAGCCCTTATTTTTCGCGAGGGCGCGCAGTGCGTAGCGAAGATCCTGCCATATATAAGTCATAGCGGACTCCAGCGTGAGGCGGCTATCGGCGGCAACCAGCTCATTCGTAGCGCAATGCCTTCAGCGGATCGAGTCGCGCAGCCCAGCGCGCGGGGAGGTAACACGCCAGCGCCGCGACGGCGGCAAGGAGCAAAGGCAGACCGATGAAGGAAAATGGGTCGGCGGCTTCCACGCCAAAAAGCAGCGCGGCAAGCGCGCGGGCGAGCGCGAACGCGATGGGCAGCCCGATCGCCAAACCCAGCACGGTCAGCGTCATTCCGCTGCGCAGCACCATGCGCAAAATGTCGTTGGTTTGCGCGCCTAATGACATGCGAATGCCGATTTCATGCGCGCGCTCGCTCACGGAATAAGACATCACACCGAAAACACCGACCGACGCCAGCACCAGAGCGATGACGCCAAGCACCGCCATCATCGCGGCGACGTACGCGATGCCCACGATGGATTCGGTGATCAGGCGGTCCATAGGCTTGATGTTGTAGAGCGGCAAGTTGGGATCGACGGCGGCGATTTGCGCGCGCACGGCGGAGATGAACTGCAGGGGGTCACCGGGAGTACGGAGAACGATGGTGGTGTAATACGGAGGAGTTTGCCGAAAGGAACGGTAGATGGTGGGAATGTCCTGCTTTTGGATCCAACTGTAGTGCAAGTCTTTGACGACACCGACGACAGTCATCCAGGGAAGTTCGGAATCGTCCTTGCCGACTTTCACGCGTTTGCCAAGCGGGCTCTCGCCGGGGAAATAGCGCTGGGCGAGGCTTTCGCTGATCACCGCGACGGGAATCGTCTCCGCGCCGTCGGCGTCGGACAAGGTGCGACCTTCGCGCAACTTTATGTTAAGGGCAGTGAAGTAGCTCGGTGCGGCGATTTCGTTGATGGCGTCGCGCAATTCTCCGCGCTGGGCTAGCGGGCGCCCTTCAATGGAGAAGAAATCGGTGGACGCGCCGCCGCCGTTGGCATAGGGAACGTCGGTGACAAGGGATGCCGACTGCACTCCAGGCAGAGCGCTCAAGCGCTGCAAGACTTGTTGGTGAAAGGCGAGGCGGGCCGGGGCCTTCTCGTATTGCGCGTCATGCAGAGTCAGATTCATGGTCAGCAAAGTTTGCGGAGCGTAGCTCTCATTAACGTCGAGCAAACCGCGAAAATTTTTGACCAACAAACCCGCGCCGACGAGCAAAACCAACGCGAGCGAGATTTCTGCGACCACCAGCGCACCGCGCAAGCGTCCGCGCGCCCGGCTGACGGTCGAACCGCGGCCGCTTTCCTTCAACGATTCGCTGAGGTTGGTGCGCGAGGTGAGCAGGGAAGGAGCAATGCCGGAGAGAACGCCGCTAACGACGGCGATAACGAGCGTAAAAAGGAAGGCGTTGGCGTCCAGATGGATGGTGCGCCAACCGGCGATGTACTTGGCCACATCGGGAGGCATGTGGGAAAGAATCATGTCGATGTCCCATTGCGCGAGGAGCAGGCCAATACCCGCGCCACCCAGCGAAAGCAAAATGCTTTCGGTGAGTAATTGCCGAATCATGCGCCAGCGGCTTCCGCCGAGCGCGGCGCGTACGGCGAATTCGCCGGCGCGTCCGCTCATGCGCGCAAACTGCACGTTGGCCACGTCCGCGCAAGCGATTAGCAATACAAAACCCACAGCGCCCATGAGTAGAATCGTGTACTGGCGCGTGAGGTAGCCGGTCATGAATTGGGCGAGCGGCATCGGGCGAAGCTGCCAGCCCTTGTTTGTGTCCGGGTAAGCTTCTGCTTGGCGCTGCGCGATGGCCTGCATCTCCGCGGAAGCTTCCGAAAAGGAGACGTGCGGCTTCAACCGGCCAAGGACCCACAACCACCGATTGTCGCGGCGCTCGCGGTCTTTCGCATTGAGCGCCAGCGGGGTCCAGGCTTCTGCTGGCATGGGGAAGTCGAAGCCTTTGGACATGACCCCAACAACGGCGTAGGCCTTGCCGTTTACTTTAACGCGCTTGCCTAGGATGCGTGGATCAGAGGCGTAACGCTGCTCCCACAGTGCATGGCCAAGAATAATTTCCTGATCTTTCCCGGGCTCCTCTTCGTCCTGTGAAAACACGCGGCCGAACTGCGGCTGCACCCCAAGCATTCCCAACAAATTGGCGGAAATCTGGAACGATTGAACTTTTTGTGGGTGGCCATCGCCTGTGAGGCTCACTTCATCCCAGGAGTACGCGGCCAGCTGATCGAACGAATGCGCTTCCTTGCGCCAGTCAAAGAAAGTGGCCGGCGCGATGCCGTTCATATCGATGTTCTGTTGTGGCCGCGCGTCGACCAGTGCCACGATGCGATGGGCGTTTTCAAACGGTGCGGGATGGAGCAGAAACGCCTCCGCCAGGCTGAACATGGCGGTGTTCGCGCCGATGCCCAATGCCAACGCGACGATCGAGACCAGCGTAGCGAGACGATGCTTCGCCAGCATGCGCAACCCGAATCGCACATCTTGCAGAACTGAGAACATGACAACTCCTATTCGTATCGCAAAGCAACCAGCGGATCGACGCGCGTTGCGCGCCGCGCAGGCAAGTAGCAAGCGGCCAGCGCGACCAACCCAAGTAGCAGCGCGACGCTGGCGTACGTCACGGGATCGGTGGAGCTGACGCCGTAGAGCTGGCTGCGCAAGAAATAACTCATTCCCAGCGACCCGACAAGGCCGAGAGCAAGCCCGAAAGCCGCGAGCTTGCCGCCGCCGATCAGCACCATGCCCAGCACGTCGCGCGGCTGCGCGCCAAGCGCCAGGCGAACGCCGATTTCACGCGTTCGCTGCGCAACCGCGTAGGCCATCACGCCATAAATTCCAACCGCGGCCAGCACGAGCGCCAGCGCCGCAAAGATGCTGAGCAACAGCATGCTGAATCGCGCGCGGGAGAGCGAGCGCGCGAGTAACTGCTCCATGCTGGCGACTTCAGCAACCGGAAGATTCGGAAGGAGCGAATGAATCTGATTGCGAATCATGCCGGTCGCAGCGAGCGGGTCGCCAGCGGTACGCACGGCAAATACGTTCGTGCCCCAGCCTTCGTTGTGATATTGCGCGTACGGGGCGTAGACGGTGGGAAATGCTGGGCGATTAAGCGCCTGGTCCTTCATGTCAGCTATGATGCCGACGACTGTTCTCCACTGCGGCCAAGTTTCCGGCTTGCGAGCCTCCGGTGGCAGGAGAGCGGTCGGCGGAAACATTCGGATGGATTTGCCAATTGGACTTTCATTCGGAAAGAATTGGCGAGCGAGGGATTCATTAATGACGGCGACAAAGGGAGCAGTCTGGCTGTCGTCTTGAGAGAAGAAGCGGCCGTCGCGGAGACGGGCGGCAATCGTAGGCAGAAATCCCGGCGTACTCAATTGAAAGCGTACGACGGGGACATTATCGAGCGAGGTGGGCGGCGTGTGGTCCTGGACGTCAAAGTACTTGCCCCAACCCATTCCAAAGCCGAGTGGCAATGTCGTGGTAATTCCTGAACCCTTCACGCCCGGCAGAGCGTCGACGCGTGCTGATAAGTCTCGATAAAACTGGATGGCTGCGTTCTCATGCCCGTTCGGAAAATCGGTTTCGGGAGAAAGCTGCATCTGCATCGTGAGCACATGGTCCGCGGAGAAGCCGGGGTCGGCATGGCGAAGAGCGCCAAATGTTTTGATCAAGAGTCCGGCGCCGGCGAGCAAAAGCACGGCCATGGCGACCTCGGAAACAACAAGCAAGCTGCGCAGTTTGCCGGAGCCGCGATGCTCCAGCCCGCTACGGCCGCCTTCACGCAGGGTTTCCTGGATGTCGCCCTTGGATGCGAAGAGAGCGGGCGCCAGCGCGAGAAATAAGATGGTGAGCAGGGAAATGGCAGCAGAAAAGATGAGCACGCTCGTGTTGATGGCAATGGGATTGAAGCGGGGCAGGTCACTGGGGATCAGCGATTCCAAAAATTTGATTCCCCACGAAGCCAGCATGACGCCCGCCGCGCCGCCGAAGATCGCTATCGGCAAGCTTTCCAGCAGCAATTGCGCCAGCAAACGTCCGCGGCCCGCGCCCATAGCAGCACGAACGGCGAACTCTTGCTGCCGAGACGTAGCGCGTGCCAGCATCAGATTGGCGATATTCGCGCACGCGATCAGCAGCACAAACGCGACAGCGCCCAGCAAAATCAGCAAAGCCGGGCGCACATCGCCGACGAGTTGTTCACGAACGGTCACGACTTTTGCGCTGAGCCCTTTGTTTTCTGGGAATTGCAGCTCGATTTGTTTCGCTAGAGCGGCCATCTCTGTCCCGGCGCGCTCGGCGGTTACGCCCGGCTTCAATCGCGCAACCACATTGAGGTAGTGATTGCCGCGGGTGTTCATGCCGTCTTTGGGAGCGTAGGAAAGAGGAACCCACAAATCGACGCGCGGCAAGTCATCAAAGAAAGGCATCCCTTTAGGCATCACTCCGATGATTGCGTATTCTTCATTTCCGAGGCGCAGATTCCGTCCGAGCGCGCTCGATTGGCCGCCAAAGCGCGTCTGCCAGAAGCTATAGCTCAAGAGCGCGGCCCGGTGACGTCCCCACTGTTCTTCCTCCGGCAAAAAATTGCGGCCCAATAGCGGGTTCACGCCAAGAAGCGAAAATATCTCGGGCGAGACTGCCGCTGCTTGCACACGCAAAGGCTCTTCGCCGGGAAGCGCAACGTTGTAGTTGTCATAGGTGTACGCGACCATGTCCTCGAAAACGTGATTGCGCGTGCGCCATTCGCGAAAGTCCGGCGCCGCCGAGCCGCTAATCGGCACGCCCTGCGAAATCATCGTGCTCCAGACGAAAACCAGCTTGCCGGGATCTTTGTAGGGGACCGATTGCAACAGGACCGCGTTCACCACGGAAAAAATAGCCGTGTTCGCGCCGATTCCCAGCGCCAGCGTGAGCACAGCGACCGCTGTGAACGCCTTGTTCCTGGCCAGCGCACGAGCCCCGTAACGCACATCCTGCAGAATAGTTTGCATACATCACTCCTACAGCTTTACCTACACCCGTTCTATGCGCGCCAGCGGAGTCCTGGCACATAGAACGGAACGTTCGATTTCGACGGAGCTAGTTAGCTCCGACGCGAGCTTCCTGAGTTTCTTCTACGATGCGGCCGTCGAAGAGGTGAATGGTGCGCTCTGCGAAGTTGGCGTAGCGCTGGTCGTGAGTGACCATGCAGATGGTCGCGCCGTTGCGATGCAAGTCGCGCAGCAGCTCCATCACCGCTTCGCCGTTTTTCGAGTCCAAGTTTCCCGTGGGCTCGTCGGCCATCAGGATGAGAGGATCGCCGACCAACGCGCGGGCCACGGCGACACGTTGCTGCTGACCGCCGGAGAGCTGCGATGGATAGTGCCGCAGGCGGTGGGCCATGCCCACGCGCTCGAGCGCATTCTGCACCTTTTGCTTGCGCTCACTGGAGCTGGTGCCGCGATAGGTCAGGGGCAGCTCAACGTTTTCGTACACGGTGAGATCGCCAATCAGGTTGAAGGCCTGAAAGATGAAGCCAATCTCGCGATTGCGAATGCGCGTGCGCTCGCTGATGGTGAGCTTAGCGACGGGCTGGCCGTTCAGCTCATAATTGCCTTCCGTCGGAGAATCGAGCAGGCCGAGAATGGAGAGGAGGGTCGATTTGCCGCAGCCGGAAGGCCCGGCAATCGAGATGTACGTTCCTTTCTTGATCTCGAGATGAATCTCCTCGAGCGCGTGCGTTTCCACTTCATCCGTGAAGAAAACCTTCTTCACGCCTTCCATCTTAATGAGTGTGCCGTTTGCGTCCGCCATTGCTTCTCCTTTGGATCAGTATTCGTGTTCTAGAAACTCGTGTTCCATCACCCAGGCTTCAAACCGTTTCCCTCATTCATATCGCAACGCAACCAGCGGATCGACTCGCGTGGCACGCCGCGCTGGCAGATAGGCCGCAGCGAGTGCAACAAAAACCATCACAAGCAGCGCGCTCCCCACGGTCACAAACTCGAAAGCTTTGACTCCATAAAGCATGGAATTTACCAGCCGGCTTAACCCGTACGCCAGCGGCAAACCCAGCAAAACACCGATCCCGACGAGCCGCGAGACGTCCTCTAAAATCATTCGGCCGACTTTCCCTGTGTCCGCGCCAAGCGCCATGCGCACGCCGATCTCTCTCGTGCGTTGCGTCACTGCGTACGCCAACAGTCCATAAATTCCGATCGCGGCGAGTAGCGCCGCGAGCGCCCCGAAGATTTCCGCGAGAGACGCTATGAGCCAGTCGCTCGCAAGTTGCCGGTTGATCTGTCCCTCGAAGGATCGTACGCCATCGATTGGCAAGCTCGAGTCCAGTTCGTTGACGACGCCACGCACTGTGCTGGCGAGCGTTTCGGGACTTTGCGAAGTCCGGACATAATATGTCAACGCACCAATATTCTTTTCTTGCGCGTACGGGATGTAGACGAAGGGCCTGGGCTCTTCCTTGACGCCGCTGTGATGGCTGTCTTTCACCACCGCGACGATTTCCATATCCAATGGATCCGATCCACCACCAAACTTCATGCGCCGCCCGAGCGCATCGCCAGTGGGGAAAAAAGTCTTGGCCATCGTTTCGTTGATGATGGCGACCTTGGGGCTCCCTGCAACGTCAGCACGGGTGAACTCGCGGCCTTTCAGCAGTGGAATTCCCATGTTGGAAAAGTGCCTGGGTCCGACAGCGTTGCGCATGACATGCCGGGTGCCAGCCAGCGCCGGAGGTTCGCCTTCAACCGTAACGTTGGAGCCCCGGTCACTGTCAGCGATCAACGGCTCTTGCGTGCCACTGAGGGAGAGGACTCCGGGCACCGCCGCAATTCGGTCCTCGAGTTGTCCGAAAAAGGCGAAACTCCGCGCCTGATCATAGCCATTGAGTTGCGGCGCGACGGAAAACTGCAAGACGTGCGCGGTCCGAAGGCCAAGGTCGATGTGTTTAACGTTGAACAGGCTACGCGCAAATCCTCCGGCGGCGGTGACGAGAAGCAAAGTCAGTGCCACTTGGCAGACCACCAGCCCTTGCCGTAGCCGCGTGTGCCTTAAGCCGGAAGAGAGCGCTCCGGACTGCTCTTTCAGCGTCGAGACGAGTTCGACGCGCGTGGCGCGCAGCGATGGAGCCACACCAAACAAAACACCAGATACGAGAGCCAGGGCACAAGTAAACGCCAGCACGGAAGGACTCAACGCACTGGAGAGGCCATCAGCAATCCCATTTTCTGCTGCGAAGCGCACCAGGGATGAACTCGTCCAGGCGGCTATCACCAAGCCCAGAAGTGCGCCGGTCACCGATAGCAGGAACGACTCCACCACTAATTGGCGAATTAGGCGTCCGCGGCTTGCTCCCAGGGACAACCGAATGCCGATTTCTCGTTGCCTTGCCGCACCGCGCGCGGTCAGGAGCCCCGCTACGTTTGCGCACGCAATGAACAAGACCAATCCGACCATGCCCATCAACGCCGTCAACTGCGGTCCTGCACCGCTCGACAGCTGCGGACGCCCACGGGCTCCGTTTCGCAATATCAATTTCTTGGCCAGGAACTCCGCTTTTTTCGCATCATCCCACCCCGTGAACAAGGGCAACTCATCACGCAACAGCGCGCTGTACAGCGGAGCGAGTCCTGCGGCGGCGCGCTCCCGTGAGGTCCCCGGTCTCAGGCGGCCAATGAGTTTGATCCAATAGTCTTTGTGATTGTTCAAATCGGTGGGCGCTGGGGTCAGCGACGGTATCATCGTTATAGGAATGTAGATTTCTGGCACGAAACCGGGCTGAATCCCGTCGAAGCTTGCCGAAACCACTCCCACGACGGTCATGGGCCGATTATTGACCAGCACGCTTTGATTCAAGACGCCCGGGTCGGCGCCGAAGCGGCTCTTCCAGTATCCGCTGGAAAGCATCACCACCGGATTGCTTCCCGGAGCAGCCGTGTCCGCAGGCTCGAAGGTTCTTCCGATCGCGGCGGTCACACCGAGGGTCTCGAAATAGTTTCCGGAAACAAGATCTGCTCGCGCGCGTTCGGTATTTCCACGAAAGGTGAGAGTGGCTGAAAAAGTGTCCTTCGCTGCCAGGCCCGTGAACACGCTGTTGCGGTCGCGCAAATTCGCGTACATCGGATAGGAAAAGGATTCTGCCCCGTCTTCTCCCGGAGCGCTCGATTCGTCGGAGTTGACGTGCCCCTGTTTCGGGCCCGGCGAATACAGCAACACCAGTTGCTCAGGGTGCGGTACGGGTAATCTTTGTAGGACAACTTGGCGCAGAATCGTAAAAATTCCGGCATTCGCGCCGATTCCGAGCGCCAGGGTCAGCACCGCGATAGCGGTGAAGCCCGGATGCTTCGCCAGCATCCGCGCCCCGAATCGAATGTCTTGCCAGATCGCTCGCATCAGGATTTCCCCGGCAAGGCTGCCTGCGACCACACCGCAAGCGCCATGAACCCCTCTATGTCAGGTGTATACGCCACGAACATCAACATTGTTCCATGATAAGGACTTGCCAGCCCGATCCAGGCCACTGCCGTCATGAGGCAACCTCTGCGGACCACGACAACCCCTGCTGACTGAGACGTTGCAGCCTGCATTCTCGTCTTGCGGAAGCCTACGAAAAATTTGCAGAAATCCTTGTGCGGCGGCGCCCAACCGCCATTATTTCAGCCGGATACGGTCGACGTTGTCCCACTGCGACATGTCAGACAGGATCACTTTGTCCCCGACTTGCAAGCCCGAAAGTATCTCGATGGTGGTCACCGAGCTGCGCCCCAGCTTCACGTTGACGCGCGAGGCTTCCGAGCCGTCCTGCGTAATCTTGAACAAGCTGATGGTGCTATCGGCTTGACCATGCACCGGCCGGCCAACAAACAGCACGTCTTTCAGGTTTTCCAACTCGATGGTGCCGTCCACGCTGAGGTCCGCCCGCGCGCTAGGCGGCAACGCCTCGTCGAAGGTCACATCGACGGTGACTGTGCCGTTCACTACCGAGGGGTCTTGCCGCGCGACGTGGCCGATGACTACGCCATTGCGCGTATCGATGGTAGCTTTCTGCCCAATGGTAATGTCCTTGGCCTGCGTCTCGGCAATCTTGATTTCGGCCTTTAGCTTCTTGGGATCGGCCACCCGCGCCACGTTTGTCCCGACCGCCACGTTTTGGCCTTCTTCTACAGGAACCAGTTGCAACACACCGGTGATGCCGGCGCGAACGCGCAGCGACTGCGATTGGCTGATGCGCAATCCGTACGTTGCCTTGGCCTGGTCGACCTGCGACTGTTGCGCCTGCAATCGCGACTTTGCGGATTCCACCGAAATCTTGGTTCGCTCGCTCTCTAACTGCAGGCGAATTGCGAGTTGATCTTCCTTCACCTTAGAAAGATTCTTGGTGTTCTCAGACCCGATTCCCTCTTTGAATAGCTTTTCATCGACGTCGTGCTGCAGGTGGGCCTGCTCGTAATCGCTGCGTACCGCCGCTTCGTTAGCTTTCTGACTCATTAGATCACTATCGACCTGCACTTTCAGGTTGGCGTAATTGGCTTGGGCGGCTTTGAGCTGGTATTCGGCGTCGAGCAAGTCGCGCTGCAATTCCGGATTGCTCATTTCCAGGATGACTGTATCAGGCTGGACCAAATGGCCCGGGCGGATCACGATTTTGTCCACGCGCGCAGCGGTCTGCGCGGGAATCCAGTGGATATCTTCCGGCACCAGGGTGCCCAAGCCGCGTACCTCGCGCAGCATCGGTCCACGCTTTACGGTGTCAGGCCAGATGGTGGACGCGTCTACGGACGGCGCCGCAGGCTTCAGGCGCGACAAAGCCAGGGTGACTCCGGCACAGAGCAACACGGCGACGGTGACGTACGCGATTCTCTTGATTTTTTTGGCGCGGGCGTTAGATGGTCTCTGGATATCCATGGTCTTTGTTCACCTTGAAAATCGCACGCGGCCTGCCCTCGCGTATCCCGTGTAAGCTACGGTTATTCAGTAGTTTACACCCAAAGTGGGGCGCGGAACACAGTGCAACTTGACCGAAAATGGGAATATTCGTCCCACGAGCGAACATGGTTTATTGACGTCGGCGCGCGTCCGGTTGTCAGCATACCTGAGTCGGCCGGCAAGTACGCCTCCGGCAGCGACTGCGGGAACTTTGTGCCTTTGTGACGGGAAATCAAGTTGAAAGTTTGTAACGCGAGGGAATCGCTTCGCACCCAATTGGGAGGGGTAACCGTACCCTCTGCGGGCGCGTATAACAAATGGGACGCGTCCTGAAAGAGAGAAATGAAACCTGACCTGAAGCTGTTCGCGATTGCTATCTTTCTCCTGGCCATTCCTGTTTTAATGGCGCTTCCGCAATCCTTTCTTCTGTCCGACGTGGTTCTGAGCCAGGACACTCCTTCCCAGCAAGCTCCGGGCGACGAGCGGAGCATGCCGCTGTTCGGCAAGATCACCGCGATTCACGATTCGTCACTGCAGATTTCCAATCCCAACGGCCAGACCGTTACCGTCAAGCTCACGCCGCAAACCGAATTTCGCAAGGACCGTCAGGCGGCCAAGCGCGGTGACTTCAAAGTCGGCGACGTGATTGCGGTGCGCGGCCGGGAAAATCCCGATCACACCTGGACCGCGCAAGTGATTGGCGCGCGTTCCGCAAACGGCGAGGGCCGCGGCCCGAACATGCAGGCCGGCGCGCTGGGCAAAGACTACATCGCCGGCGAAGTGAAGTCTGTCGATGCGCCGAAGATTTCCGTCCTGCGCTCCGACAATGTCACGCAAACGATCGAGTTGAACGAAGACACTTCGCTGCGCAAGGGCCGCGACGCGATCACCATGGCCGACGTGCAGGTGGGCGATCACCTTTTCGCGCGCGGCGCGCTGCAAGACAACGTCTTTGTGCCCAAGTTTGTTATGGTTGTTGGGCCAGAGCAATGGAAACGTATGCAAGAAATGGGAGGCATGCGCCCGGCGGCGCCGGCGACCTCCAGGCTTGGCAGCGCTTCTCAAAAACCTGCGGAGCCGCCGCATTGAAGTCGCCTGCCCCGGCCCTACTTTTCCTCCTTTGTGTTTTTTTTGTCGATTTCCTGCGTGCGCAAGATCCGGCGCCTTCTCCGGACCCCGGCTCGGCGCAGACACCAGCGCCGGCTGAAGCTGCGACCCAAACGCCACCTCCTGCGCCAGCCTCATTTGAAATCAGCGGAATTGTGCGGGCCGGGAAAACCCCGCTGCCGGGCGTAACCGTCACCGCGTCCAATTCGCTCACCGGCAAGAAATTTTCTGTGGCCACCGCCGCCAATGGAACTTACACGTTTACGGGTTTGCCGCGCGGCCGCTACGTGGTACGCACCGAATTCATGGGCTTCGCGCCGCAAACGCAGGAAATCGTGCTGAAGCCGGAAACTCCCGCGGGAAAATTCGATGCGGAAATGATCCTTGCATCGCGCCAGCAGGAGCAGGGCGTAGGGAACCTCGCCGCGCTGATCACCGCGGGCCGGGGATTTCAAAGCTTGGCCCTGGACAGCACTCTTTCCGCCCTGGCGGGCGGCGGAGCCGCGAGCATTCTCGGCGGTGGGCAAAATGGAAATGGCGGCGACGTTTCTTCGCTACCTCTGAACGGCGCCGGAGCGGAAGGCCCTACGGAATCGGTGAGCATCACGGGAGCGCAAGGGCGTACGCAGGATTTTGGTGGCGGCAGCGAGGACGATATTCAGGAGCGCATTCAGGAATTTCGCGACCGCACGCAACGTGAAGGCGGCGGTTTGCAGGGTGGGGGACAAGGTGGCGCCCCGGGCGGAGGCGGTGGTCCTGGTGGTCCAGGCGGAGGGCCGATCATGATTTCGCGCCTGCCGCGCAATTTCAACATCAATCAGCCGCACGGGATGTTTTACGTGTCGGACGATGCGGCCGCGCTGGACGCGAAATCGTATTCTTTGAAAGGGCTGGAGACTGCGAAAGCCAGCTACAACCTGCCGCGCTTCGGCGCATTTCTTGGCGGCCCGCTGAACATCCCAAAGATTTTCAATGGCGGCAATAAATGGTTTTTCTTCGCGGGCTGGAACGCTAACCGCGGCAGCACACCTTACGACGCGTTTTCCACCGTACCCACGCTCGCTGAACGGTCTGGGGATTTTTCCGCTGCAACCTATAGAGATGGCAGTCCGGCGCAAATCTTCAATCCCTCGACGCGACAACAATTTCAAAGCAATGGGCGGCTCAATGTCATCGACCCTTCGCTTATCAGCCCGGCGGCGAAAGCGCTGCTCGCGTATATTCCGTTGCCCAACCTGAATACCACGACGCAGAATTTTCACTACGTGACCTCTGATAGCAGCAGCAGCGATTCCGTCAACTTTCGTTTGATTCACAACTTCGGCTCGAGCGGTGGCCCTGGCTTCGGGCCCTTCGGTGGGTTTGGGGGCGGCGGTGCCGGGGGGAGCAAGCGCGCACAAAATAACATCAACTTCGGAATGAACTGGACGCGCAGCTCCACAGCACTCGTCAATGCGTTTCCATCGTTGGCTGGAGGCAACAGCTTGCAAGGGCTGAATGCCAGCTCCGGCTGGACGTATGGGCGTGGCCGCGTAACGAACATGTTCCGCGTGAACTACAACCACAATCATGTCTCGACCACAAACCTGTACTCAAACGTTCAGAACGTCGCCGGCGATGCGGGCATCGGCGGCGTCTCCACCGACCCTTTCAATTGGGGTCTGCCGGGAATCAGCTTCACTACGTTTGCGGGGTTCACGGAGCCGACGCCACGCCGCGAGCTAGATCAGACTTACACATTTTCCGATACCCTTTCCTGGAGCCGGGGCAAACACAACTGGCGCTTTGGCGGGGACTACCGGCGCATCCTGCAAAGCTTTCGTTCGGCGAAGAATGCCGAAGGGAGTTTTGTTTTCACTGGCTTGGCGACTTCGCAATTCGCAAGCGGCAGCGGCGCGCCCGTCGCGAATACCGGCTACGACTTCGCCGATTTCCTGCTCGGCTTGCCGCAACAGACCACGCTGCAATCGGGAACGAATTCCTACGATTTCCGCGCCAACGCTTTTGACGTTTACGTGCAGGACGATTTCCGCTTCCGCCCCAGCCTCTCTTTCAATCTAGGCCTGCGCTACGAATACAACGGCCCGTACACGGAGGCGCACAATCAGATCGCGAACCTGGATGTCGCTGCGGGTTTCGCGGGCGCCGCTTCTGTTCTGCCGGGGCAGACCGGCGCATTCAACGGCATTTATCCCGGATCGCTAATTCACCCCGACCGCAACAATTTCGCGCCGCGCATCGGCATCGCCTGGAAGCCGATGAAGCAAACCGTCGTGCGCGCCGGATACGGCGTCAACTACAACCTCGCACAATATGGCAACATCATTCAAAATTTCGCGTTTCAACCGCCCTTCGCGATTACTTCCACCAATGTCAGCTCTCCTGCGAACCTCCTTTCGCTGCAAAACGGTTTTCCGGCAACGAACGCGTCCGTGACGAACAATTTCGCCGTAGATCCGAACTACCGCCTCGGCTACGTGCAGATCTGGAATCTCGACATCCAGCGGCAGCTACCCGCGGGCGTGGTAATGAATCTAGGCTACAACGGCTCAAAGGGCACCCGGCTGGACGTTCAGCGCGCCATCACGGTCACAGGCGTACAGCCGTTCATCTACGAATCTTCCGCGGGCAATTCCGTTTTTCATTCAGGCTCCATTCGCCTGCGCAAGCGCATGGCGCACGGTATCGCGATTTCGGGGACCTACACGTATTCTAAGTCGATCGATGACGCTTCCTCGATCGGTGGCGGTGGTACTGTTGTTACGCAGAATCCCTTCGACATCGCCGCGGACCGCGGACTCTCCAGTTTCGACCAGCGCCACAAATTCTCCGGCAACTGGATTTACGAGTTGCCCTTTGGCGAGAATCACCGCTTCGCGCAGCGCGGCCCGCTCTCACACATTCTGGATGGCTGGCAATGGAGCGGCAATTTCACCATCGGCTCCGGGCTCTACTTCACGCCCCGCGTGCTCGGGAATTCACTGGACATCAGTCGCGGCGTGAGCGGCTCGCTGCGCGCCAACGCTACGGGCGCGCCCATCTCGTTGAGCAATCCAACTACTCTCCAATGGTTCAACACTGCGGCGTTTTGTTCGCCGGTTTCTTCCTTTGGCTCCAGCACGCCTGCTTCCGGCAGCACCTGTGTGAATCCCAATGGCAGTTCTTTCGGCGATGCAGGGCGCAACACCATCAAAGGGCCCCGGCAGATCACGTTTGACATGAACCTGAGCAAGACCATCACGATAAAGGAATCGCGCGCGCTAGAACTTCGCATCCAAGCTGCCAACGTTTTCAATACCGCGCACTTCACGGCCATCAACGCTATCGTGAATTCGCTGACCTACGGTGAAGTTACTTCGGCCGGGAGCATGCGGCGCGTCACCATGCTCGCGCGGTTTCGCTTTTGAGAATGACGATGTCAATATTCATAAAAACGCGCGCATTCGTGATGACCGTGGTTCTGCTGCTCAACGTCTCGCTCTCAGTCTTCGCACAAAACGCGCCGCAAAGTCCGCAATCTCAGCAATCGCAGTATCGTGTGCGCGTCACGTCTGAACTGGTGCTCGTCAACGTGGTCGTCCGCGACAAGAAAGGCAATCTTGTCCGCGACCTGAAAAAAGATGACTTCACTCTTCTCGAAGACGGCAAGCGCCAGAACATTTCTACGTTCGACTTCGAAAAAGTGGATGAGCTGACCACCGCCGGTGCCGCCGAAGTCACAGTTTCCGGGATCTCGCCTGACGGCGCGCTGCTGCGTCCGGCAGATAAACCCGCGACGCTGAACGCGCGCGATCGCCGCTTGATGCTGCTCTTCTTCGATTTTTCCGGCATGGACCCCGAACAGATCGAGCGTTCCGTCGATGCCGCAAAGAAATTCGTGCAAACGCGCATGCAGCCGGCGGACTTGATCGCGCTCGTCTCGCTGGCCACCAATATGCGCGTCGATCTCGATTTCACTGACGACAAAACGGAAGTGCTGAGCGCGCTGACCTCGTACACCTCCGGACAGGGCCAGGGGTTCGATAACGGCGCCACGGGCAGTTCCGAAGGCACTGCGGAAACCGGCGGTGCATTCACCGCCGATGACACGGACTACAACACTTTCAACGCCGACCGCAAGCTGCTCGCGCTGGAATCCATCATGCAGACGCTCGGAAAAATCTCGCAGAAAAAAGCCATCATTTATTTCAGCAACGGCATCAGCCAGTCCGGCATGGACAATCAGTCGGCTTTGCGCGCCGCCACCGCTTCGGCGGTGAAAGCCAACGTCTCCATCTATCCCGTCGATATTCGCGGCTTGCAGGCCTTCCCTCCTGGCGGTGAGGCGCAGAATGCCAGCTTGCATGGTCAGTCTGCTTACAACGGCGCCGCGGTGCTCAACGACCTCAATAGCAATGCGGCCTCGCAGGAAACGCTATCCACGTTGGCTTCGGACACGGGCGGCAAGGCCTTCTTCGACTCCAATGATTTCGGCGCCGTCTTTTCGCAAGTGCAAAAGGACAGCTCCGCCTACTACGTCTTGGGCTTCACCAGCACGAACGGTCTCAAGGACGGCAGGTTCCGGCATCTGAAAGTGCAGCTCAATCGGCCGGACCTGAAGCTCGACTATCGCTCCGGCTATTATGCCGGGCGCGACTTCGAGCACCTGAATCGAGCGGACCGCGAACAGCAGATACAAGACGAACTGGCCTCGGAGTTGTCGCAGACCGACGTCGCCGTCTACGCGGGTGCCGCGTATTTTCGCCAGGATGATTCGCACTACTATCTATCGGTTTCGCTCGTCATTCCAGGGTCGCAAATTCCATTCGTGCAAGAGAAAGACAAAGACAATGCCACCATCGATGTCATCGGCGAGGTGCGCGCGGATGGAAAGTTTGCCGTCGGTCATCAGCGCGACACAGTGAAGCTCGCGCTGGACAGCGCGCAGCAGGTGCGCCGCAAGAACGTGCAGTACAACACCGGCTTCCTCCTTGCGCCGGGAAGCTATCACCTGAAGTTCGTCGTGCGCGAAAATCAGAGCGGGCGGATGGGTTCGTTCGAGACCGATGTGCAAATTCCCGATCTACGCAAGACGCCGCTGCGCATGAGCTCCGTGGTGCTCAGCAGCCAGCGAGTTCCGGCCGGCGCGAAGAAGACCAGCGGGCCGCATCCGCTGGTGCAAGATCAGACTGAGTTGGTGCCGAACATCACGCACGTTTTCACGCAGGACCAGCACCTCTATCTGCAGTACGAAGTGTATGACGCCGCGCGCGGGAAAAATCCCGCGGCGGCTTCCGGCGCGAACGGCGCGTCGAACGGCGGCGCAAGCGCTTCCTCGAACGAGGCTGCCAAGGCTCCGTCGCCGAAAGCGCCGCGAGACAGCGTGCGTGTTTTCACGAGCATCGAGTTTTTGCAAGGAAGCGCGAAGGTTTACGAATCGAAGCCCATCGTGGCGAACGAAGTTACCGCACCGGACCGCAAAGCGATAATTTTTCAGATCGATCTGCCGCTGCAGTCGCTGAAGCCCGGCTTCTACGTGTGCCAGGTCAACGTCGTGGACGATGTGGCCGGAAATTTCGCGTTTCCGCGCTCGCCGATTTTAGTCAAGGAACCAGCCCAACAAAGCGTCACGAAGTCTCCCGCTGGACGATAATTCAGCTTGCAAGAAAGCTGCTCAGTTCCCTTGTAAATCTTTCGTGTTGCTCGATGTTCAACAAATGCGCCGCGTCGAGCTCGAGGTAGCGCGCGCCGGGAATTCGTTGCGCGACAAATCGCCCGTCTGCCGGCGGCGCGGCTGGATCGTGCGTGCCGGAAATGACCAGCGTCGGAGTGCGGATGGCCGCGATGCTCTCGCGAAAATCCGCTTCACGGAGCGCGCCGCAACACGCCACGTATCCTTCCGTGCTGGTGCTTTCCACCATGCGCTTGATGCGCTCCACTGTTTGCGGCTCCCGCTCTCGGAACCGCGCCGTAAACCAGCGCTCCATCGTTCCCGCTGCGATGGACTTCGTTCCGCCCTTGCGCACCGCTTCCATCCGCGCATCCCAGGTTTCGGCGTTGCCGATTTTCGCGCCCGAGCTGCACAGCACGAGCTTGTGCAAGCGTTTACCGGCATGAATGCCGATCCACATGCCGGTCACACCGCCCATGGACAATCCACAAAAAGAAAAGTTTCCGATGTCCGCGGCGTCTGCGAGCGCCAACACGTCGCGTCCGAGTTGCTCGAACGAGTATGGCCCGGGCGTCACTTCGCTCTGCCCATGCCCGCGCGTGTCATAGCGCAGTAGGCGGAAATTCTTCCGCAATTCCGGCATCTGCGCATCCCACATCGAAAAATTCGTACCCAGCGAATTCGACAGCACCAACGCGGGCGCGTTTGCCAGCCCCGCGACTTCGTAGTGAATGTGGCAGCCGTTCACCTTAGCCACAGGCATGCTGGTTACACCCGCTCGAGAAGCACCGCGATTCCTTGCCCGACCCCAATGCACATGGTGCAAAGCGCGAAGCGGCTCTTGGTGCGCCGCAATTGATAGGTCGCAGTGGTCACCAGCCGCGCGCCGCTTGCGCCGAGCGGATGCCCCAGAGCAATCGCGCCGCCGTTCGGATTCACGTGCGCTGCATCATCAGGAATGCCCAACTCGCGCAGAACGGCCAGAGCCTGCGACGCGAACGCTTCGTTCAACTCAATGACGTTCATCTCTTCGAGCGTGAGCCTCGCCTTGGCCAGCAGTTTGCGTGTAGCGGGAACAGGCCCGATGCCCATCACGCGCGGCGCAACGCCGGCCGCTGCAGCCGCAACCATGCGTGCTTTCGGCGTAAGCCCGTGCTGCCGCACCGCCGCTTCGGAAGCGAGCAGCAGCGCGCAAGCGCCGTCGTTCACTCCCGAAGCGTTGCCGGCCGTAACCGTTCCGCCGGGCTTCACGATGCCTTTCAATTTCGAGAGCGCTTCGAGCGTGGTATCAGGCCGCGGATGTTCATCCACGGAAAATAAGCTTGTCTCTCCCTTTTTTCCTGGGACAGGGACGGCGACGATTTCCTCTCCCAAGCGGCAACTGCGCATCGCATCCGCGGCGCGCTGCTGGCTGCGCAGCGCAAACGCGTCCTGATCTTCCCGCGAAATGTGAAATTCGTCCGCGACAATCTCTCCCGTTTCCGGCATGGAATCCGTGCCGTATTTCGCTTTCATCAGCGGGTTGACGAATCGCCAGCCAATCGTCGTATCTTCCAATCGCATCGAGCGCGAAAACGCGGCATCTGCCTTGCCAACCACGAATGGCGCGCGCGACATGTTTTCCACGCCGCCGGCGATTACCAAATCCACCTCGCCGCTCTTGATTGCGCGGGCGGCGGTGGCCACTGCATCCATGCTCGAGCCGCACAGGCGATTCACCGTGGAACCGGGGACTTCTTTGGGCAGGCCTGCGAGCAGCAGCGCCATGCGCGCGACGTTGCGATTGTCCTCGCCGGCCTGGTTCGCGCAGCCGAAAATCACGTCGTCGAGGGTACCCCAATCCACTTTTGCGTTTCGTGACATCAGCGCTGCGATCGGAATGGCGGCGAGATCGTCGGCGCGGACGGAGGCGAGCGCTCCACCGTAACGGCCGAAGGGAGTGCGGATGGCGTCGCAGATGTAGGCGTCGGTCACGGGTCGGTGTAGGTCGAGGTTATCTTAGCGTAAGCCCTCTTTTCGTGCTGGAGGTCCCATGGACGACCCCCCTCCCCCCTGTTTTTGCATAAGTGTTCATTCTAGAGGGACTTAAAGTCCTTTGTTTTGACACACTTTTACAAGTGTTGATTTTAAAGGGAGATAGCGGAATCCCAGGCGCTCTTGCGCAATTTTTCGTGCCTTCGATTCTTTTACAGGCGATTTTTCCCGCAAATGTGGGAGGGAAAGGAGTTAGGCGGCTGGTGGGGTATTTCATGGGATATTATACCATTTGGTTAGCTCTTGTCAAGAGGTTTTTTGTTCCGTTTTGGGAATTCCGGGGAAAACACGCCTCGGCCCTTTCAGGCGTGCGCAAGGTCTTTACGCTTGAGCCTTGGAAGGCTGCGAATCGCCTTTCCCGCTTTCTGTTCTGCAATTCGTACATCGTACAGGGTTTGCAGGTTCAACCAGAACCGCGGGCTGGTCCCAAAGAAATGGCCCAG